>JBEEFP010000105.1:0-52224 GCA_041166085.1 Actinomycetota bacterium | reverse complement strand
ATGCGCCACCTTCGACGCTGACGGTGATCGGGTCGAGGCTGACGAGCCGTGTGCGGCCAAGCGGCGAGCCCTCGTCGATGTCGATGCGGATCTCGGCGTCGACCGGAAGCCCGACTTTGTCGGCGATCTTGGCCGTCAGCTCGCTGATGCGTCCCGCGTCGAACTTGACGAAGGAGAACTCCTCTGGTGTGACGACGACCTTGGCCACTAAGCGTTGGCCGCCAGACGGGCGCGGGTTTCCTCCCCGGCCTGCTTCGAAAGGTCGGAGATCTCGTCGACCTCTTCGGTGGTGAACCCGGCCATCTCCCGGAACCGCCGAGCCAGCTTGATCGGGCTGTCGTCGCCCTCGCCGCGGAAGCCGCCCAACGAGAACAGCTTGTCGACGACCCGTTGGAACTCCAGGGCCCGCTCGCGTCGGGCCGGGTCGTTCTCGGTGATCTTCCGCAGCCAGTCCGAGCCCATCTTCACGTGGGTGACCTCGTCGGCCAGCATCCAGTCCTCGCAGAACTCGAGCACCGGGTCGCCCGAGCCCGCACCGAAGTCCTTCATCGTGTTGAAGACGTCGATGGCCAACCCTTCGAGGGCCCGGTTGACGCCGGTGAGGCGCAGCACCGGGTCGGGGTTGCACGCCGCTTCGTAGAGGAACGTCGACTCGGCGAACTCGCCGATCTCGGTGCCCATCCAGTCGCCGAGCTTCACGGAGATCTCACAGTGCCGGGACTCGTCCCAGCACTGCCGGGCCATGTCGAGCTTCAGCTCGAACGGCACCTCATCTCGCTCCTTTCCGACCTCGAAGTCCCAGACCGTGCGGCCCGCTCCTTCGAGGGCCTGGATCTCGCCGACGAAGATGCCGTGCATCAGCGCCCTCGCCCGGTCCGGTGCGTTGCGCGCCTCGGGCCTGAAGCCGCGGCCGACGCGCGCTGCCGTCCCGCCGGCAGCCGCGCGCGGGTCGTTGAACCGCTCCTCCATCCGGACGCGCACGAAGCGCTCGTCGCGGGCCAGCTCCTCGACGGGCAGGATCCTCTTCATACAGGAACCTCCTGTTTGACGGTCGGGTCGCCGATGGATCCCGGCCCGGCGATGCCGCCGGCCCGCACCATGATCGACTCCAGCCGGACCTGGTGGCGGGCGGCACGCTCCACGTCTTCCTCCGTCTCGATGAGGGACTGGATGAGCATCTCGCCGTCCCGCCAGTCGTCGAACTCATCGGCCAGCGCGAACTTGAGCGACCGGATGGTCGGCGCGTCGGTGATGGTGGACGTGTTGTTGAGGTGGTACGTGTACGCCGCGATCTTGTGCGGGATGAGCACTCGGTAGACACCGACCAGCTTCTCGATGGTCTTGTCCGGGCCCTCGGGCTCGGTCATGGCGTCCATGAAGGCAACGATGTCGTCGTTGGCCGGCTGCGTGAGGCGTTCCGGGTTCATCTCGCGCAACTCGGGGAGCCGCTTGTGCCAGAGCTCCGAGTGCCACGCGTGCTTGTAGCAATGGGTGCCGAGGCGCATCTTGACGTCGAGCTCGGGCACGGTGGCGACCCAGCCGCCCAACGCCTCGAACAGGCGCATCTCGACCCACTTGTAGTTGCCGACGCGTCTCGCCGTCTCCTCGACGGTGAACGCCCCGGGCAGCTCACGCCGGTCCCAGGGGGCGAAGGCGGGGCGGGGCTTCTTCGGGTCGGCCATGTCTCAATATCCCAATCCTTGACCGCGCGGTCAAGGAGAGGCCCGGCGCAGGACGGGCGCCTCGGCGACCGCGATGCCGAGAAGGATGACGGCGGCACCGACCGCGCCCCGCGCCCCGAGGCGTTCCCCGCGCGCATAACCGAGCACTGCGGCCGACACCGGCTCGATCATCAACAGCAGCGACGTGCGCGTCGGGCCGACGGACCGCTGTCCCCACATCTGCAGCCCGAGGGCGAGGGCCGAGACGGCGACCGCTGTGTAGCCGGCCGCCGCCCACGCACCGGCGGTGAAGTCGTACCCGCCCAGGAACAGTCCCGGGATCAAACACGCTCCGCCGGTGACGAGGAGCTGCACCGTGTTGAGCCGCATCGGGTCGAACCGCGGCGCGAACTCGGCCAGCAGCACGATGTGGATGGCGAAGGACACCGCGCACCCAAGGGTCAACAGCTCGCCCCGGCCCAGCGCCAGTCCCTTGCCGGTGAGGAGGTAGAGCCCGACGGTGCCGAGCACCACCCCGGCGACGGTGGGCGGCCGCGGCGGACGGCGGAGCACCAAGGCCGAGATGACCGGCACTATCACCACCAACAGATAGGTGATGAAGGCGGAGACCGACGCTGTCGTGTATTGCAGGCCGACGGTCTGGAACACGTACCCGGACAACAGCGCCAGCCCACACAGGACCCCCGCCCGCACCTCGCCGGGTCGGCTCGGGCGTCGCAGCGCGAAGGGGAGGGTGACGAGACCGCCGAGGAGGAACCGCACGGCCAGGAACGGCACGGGCTGCGCGTCCACGACCGCGTCCTTGACGACGACGAACGTCGTACCGAACAGCACGGCCGCCGCGACGATGGCCCCGTGGGCCCGGAGCTGGCCCACGGCGGGCCGGCTATCCGCGATAGCGGTTAGTGATCGGGACCCGGCGGTCCTTGCCGAAAGCCTTGGGCGTCACGCGGACGCCGGGCGGGCTCTGGCGACGCTTGTACTCGGACCGGTCGACGAGCCCAACGACGAGGCGGACGACCGCCGGGTCGAAGCCGGCCTCCTCCAGCTCACCGGCCGTGAGGTCGCCCTCGACGTAGGCCTCCAGGATGGGGTCGAGCACTTCGTACGGCGGCAGGCTCTGGTCGTCGCGTTGGTCGGGGCGCAGTTCGGCGGACGGCGGCTTGGTGAGCACGTCCTCAGGGATCACCTCGGTGCTACCCCCTTCGGCCGCGCGTGCGTTGCGCATGCGGCACAGGCGGTACACCAGCGTCTTGGGCACGTCCTTGATCACCGCGAATCCGCCGGCGGTGTCGCCGTAGAGCGTGGAGTAGCCGACGGCCATCTCGCTCTTGTTGCCGGTCGTCAGCACCATCCAGTTGAACTTGTTCGAGAGCGCCATCAAGAGCACGCCACGAATGCGTGACTGCAGGTTCTCCTCAGTGAGGTCCTCCGCCCGTCCCTCGAAGGACGACGCCAGCATCTGCAGCAACGCGTCGTGGGCGGGTTCGATGGCGATGGTGCGGTAGTCGATGTGCAGCACGTCGGCCAGACGCTTGGCATCGGAGCGTGACCCCTCGCTCGAGTAACGGGACGGCATCGACACGCCGTGCACGTGTTCGGCGCCGAGGGCATCGACGGCGATGGCCGCCACCAGGGAGGAGTCGATGCCGCCCGACAGCCCGATGACGACGTCCGTGAACCCGTTCTTGGTCACGTAGTCGCGCGTCCCGAGCACGAGGGCTTCGTAGATCTCCTCCACGGGGTCGAGCACTGGAGCGAGGACCGGAGCGGCTGGCTCGTCGTTGACCTGCGCGGAGTCCGTGACGATCACCGCGGGCAGGTCGGGAGCGGTGGCCCGGCCGCGCGGATCGAGCAGACGCTTGCGGAACACCGGCCGGACCTCGATGTCCACCACCAGGTCCTCCTCGACGAACTGCCGGGCCGACGCCAGCAGGCGACCGTCGGCGTCCATCACGATCGATGCTCCGTCGAAGACGAGCTCGTCCTGGCCGCCCACCTGATTCACGTACACGAGTGCCGACGCAGCATCGGTGGCCCGCGTGGACAGCATGCGCTCGCGCTCGGCCAGGCGGTTGGCGTAGTAGGGCGACGCGTTGATGTTGAGGATGAGCTCGGCCCCGCCCGCCGCCTGCTCGGCGATCGGCCCGTTGGGGTTCCACGCGTCCTCGCAGATCGACACGCCCATGCGCACCCCGCCGATGACGAACAGGGTCGGTGCGCCGGTGCCGGGCGCGAAGTAGCGCTGCTCGTCGAACACGGCGTAGTTGGGCAGGTGACGCTTGCGGTAGGTGCCCTTCACCTCGCCGAAAGCGCAGACGGCGGCCGCGTTGTAAAGGTCGCGGCCCTTGTCCACGAACCCGACAACCGCCGCGCAACGGCCGGTGCGAGCCGCCACCTTCTCCAATGCCTCGAGGTTGTCGGCGACGAACCCTGGCTTGAGCAGCAGGTCCTCGGGCGGGTAGCCGGTGAGCGCGAGCTCCGGGAACAGGGCGACATCGGCACCGGCCGCCTCGGCTCGGTCGAGCCCGTCGAGCACGCGCGTCACGTTGCCGTCGAGGTCACCGACGACGGTATTGATCTGGCATGCCGCGATGCGGACCTTGGCCACGATCCAAGCGTAGTTGTGACCCTGCCAGACTCGATCCCGTGGAGCACGACCGGCTCGCCGACGCCATCGAGCGCTCGGCCGCGCCGCGCTCGGTCGCCCTCGCCCTCGAACAGCTCGAGGCCTCCCACCCGGGCATCCACGGCCGGTTGGGCGCAGACCCGTCGCTGCGCGATGCAGTTGTGGCCGTCACCGCGGCCAGTCGCTTCCTCACCCGGCTTCTCATCACTGATCACGCCGCGCTCGCGGTGCTCGCGTCGCCCGACGACCGAGCGCCTGAAGCCGACGACCTGGCCCGGTGGAAGCGCCTCGAGTTGCTGCGCATCGCCGCGCGCGACCTGACCGGACGGGACGGGCTGGAGGAGGTCGGTGCCGGCTTGGCCCGACTGGCCGACGCCGTGCTGCAGCGCGCGTGGGAGCGGGCCGGGGTGCCCGACCTGGCGATCATCGGCATGGGCAAGCTCGGCGGCGACGAGCTCAACTACGCCAGCGACATCGACATCATGTTCGTCGGCGACGGAGACGCCCGAGCCGTGATGGACATCGCCCGCACGTGCTTCCGCGTCGACGCCGACCTCCGGCCGGAGGGCCGGGATGGGCCCCTCGTGCGCACGCTCGCTTCCTACGAGGCGTACTGGGATCGCTGGGCACAGACCTGGGAGTTCCAAGCGCTGCTCAAGGCCCGGCACGTCGCCGGCCGCGCCGAGCTGGGCACCGAGTTCGCCACCTCGGCGGCCGGCCGCGTGTGGGGACGGCCAGTGGGAGCCGACGAGCTCCGGGAGATGCGAGCCATGAAGGCCCGCGCCGAGGGTGAGGTGATCCGGCAGGGAATGGCCGACCGCGAGCTCAAGCGAGGACCTGGAGGCATTCGCGACGTGGAGTTCTCCGTGCAGCTGCTCCAGCTCGTGCACGGCCGCCAGGACTCGACCCTGCGAGTGCCCGGCACCCTCCGCGCCCTCGCCGAGCTCGGGGCGGCGGGCTTCGTGGCGACCGAGGACGCCAGCGCCATGGCCGACGCGTACCGCTACCTGCGCACGGTGGAGCACCGCCTGCAACTGGTGGACGAGCAGCAGGTGCACGCCCTTCCGCCGGACGCGGATGCCCGCACGCAGCTGGCGAGGGTGATGCGCCGCCGTGACCGCCCGGGCGGGTCTGCCCTCGACCAGTTCGAGGACGAGCTGCATCGCCACCAGGCGACGGCGAGGCGCATCCACGAGCGGCTCTACTTCCGCCCGTTGCTCGAGGCGTTCGCAGGGTCGGACGGCGCGATGTCGCCGGAGGCGGCCGAGGCCCGGCTGACCGCCTTCGGCTTTCGCGACGCCGACCGCACCCGCCAGGCCTTGCGCGAACTGACCGGCGGACTGACCCGCACCAGCCGGCTCATGCAGCAGATGCTGCCGTTGCTGCTCGGGTGGCTGTCGGAGTCGCCCGACCCCGACCTGGGGCTCCTCGGCCTTCGCACACTGACCGGGCAGCAACACCGGGCCGCGCCCCTCGTCGCCACCTTCCGCGAGTCGCCGGAGGCGGCCCGCCGTCTGTGCCTCAACCTCGGCACCAGCCGCCTCTTCATCGACGGCTACGAACGCCAACCGGAGCTCATCGGCGAGCTGGCCGACGACCGCTCGTTGGCGATCCCGTCCCGCAAGGAGTTGGTCGACCGCGCCGCGACCGCATTGGCGTGGCGGAGCAGCCCCGCTGATCAGGCTCGCGGCCTGCTGCGCCTGCGGCGCGTCGAGACCATCCGCACCGCCGAGCGGGACGTCCTCGGGCTCGACGGTGTGGAGGAGACGGCTGCGTCCCTCACCGGGCTGGCGGAGGCGACGCTCGAGGCGGCGCTGTTGTCGGTCGACCCGCAGGTGCCGATGGCGGTCGTCGCCATGGGCCGGTTCGGTGGCGCCGAGCTGAGCTACGCCAGTGACCTCGACGTCCTGCTCGTCTACACCGGCAGCACCAACGCCGAGGTGAGCGAGGCGGAGCACGCGGCCGAGCGGCTCATGCGCTTCATGAAGGGCGACACGCCCGCAGGGCGGGTGTACCTGCTCGACGCCGACCTGCGGCCGGAGGGCAAGCAGGGTCCGCTCGCGCGCAGCCTCGACGGGTACCGCATCTACTACGAACGGTGGGCGCAGATCTGGGAGCGCCAGGCCCTCGTCCGGGCGCGACCCGCGGCCGGCGACGAGGAGGTCGGGAGTCGCTTCATGGAACTGGTCGATCGCTTCGTATGGGCCCCGCCGCTCACCGACGAGCACGTCCGCGAGATCCGGCGTATGAAAGCGCGGATCGAGCGAGAGCGCATTCCGGCCGCCGACGACCCGCAGTTCCACCTCAAGCTGGGTCGCGGTTCGCTGTCCGACGTCGAGTGGACGGCGCAGCTGCTCCAGCTCCGGCACGACGTGCGCAGCCCGGGCACCATGGCCGCGCTCCGCGCCTTGCACGACGCCGGTGTGCTGCGGGCCGACGACGCCGCTGTGCTGGCCGAGTCGTACCGCTTCTGCGAGCTGACGAGGAATCGATGGTTCCTCGTCAAGGGCGCGGCTGGTGACGCCCTACCAGCGCAGGCCGACCAGCTGGGCAAACTGGCACGCAGCCTCGACGTCACGCCCGGCGACCTTCGCAACGAGTACCGCCGGGTGACACGCCGGGCCCGACAGGTGATGGAGCGGCTGTTCTACGGACGGGAGGATCGGTGACGACGTCGGACGCGGTGATCCGCACCAACGGGCTGACCAAGGTGTACCCGGGCGGAGTCAAGGCCGTGGACGGCCTCGACCTGGCCGTGCACCACGGCGAGATCTTCGGGCTGCTCGGTCCCAATGGAGCGGGCAAGACGACAACAGTCGGCATGTTGACGACCCGCGTGGTGCCCACCGCGGGGCGGGCCGAGGTCGGAGGGGTGGACGTGATGACCCACCCCGCCCTGGCCAAGCAGGTGATCGGGGTGGTCGCGCAGCAGAACACCCTCGACCGAGCGCTCACCGTCGAGGAGAACCTCGTGTTCCATGGGCGGTACTTCGGGATGCCCGCGCGCGAGGCGAAGGAGGCGGCGACCCGGCTGCTGGCCACCTTTCGTCTGGCCGACCGGGCCAAGGCGCAGGTCGCCGCCCTCTCCGGCGGTATGGCGCAGCGCCTCATGGTCGCACGGGCCATCCTGCACCGTCCCCGCATCCTGTTCCTCGACGAGCCCACCGCCGGGCTCGACCCGCAGAGCCGGCTCGCGCTCTGGGAGATCCTCGGCGAGCTGCACGCCGAGGGCCAGACCATCCTGTTGACCACGCATTACATGGAGGAGGCCGACCAGCTGTGCAACCGCGTCGCGATCATGGACCACGGCCGCTTGCTTGCCCTCGACACGCCCAACGGCCTCAAGCGCTCGCTCGGAGCCGACGCCGAGCTGCGCCTCCGAGCCGACGGTGACCTCGGTGCCCTCCTCGGTTATCTCGAGCAGCACCTCGAAGGGATCGAGAGCGCAACCGTGGTGGAAGACGACGTTCGACTCTCGATGCGAGGCGGACCAGGGCTACTTCCGCGCGTCATCAGCACGGCCGAACGGGGAGGCTTCACCGTGACCGACCTGTCAGCGACCGAGCCGACGCTCGAGACCGTGTTCATCAGCCTCACCGGAAGGGATCTGCGCGAATGACGACGTCCATCGAACCCGCCGCGACTGGGGCCCGGCCGGGACTGGCCGAGCTGCGCGACGAGCGCCGCACCGCCGCGACCGCGTTCGGCGCCTTGCTCCTACGCGATGTGTACGTGCTCCGCAGGACACTCGTCATGTTCCTGGTCCGCACGATCATGCAGCCGCTCCTCGTCGTCTTCGTCTTCACCTACGTGTTCCCGAAGATCGGCCAGGGCGTCGGTGGGAGCACCGGCAGCGCCTTCTTCTCGACGTTGCTCGTGCCCGGCATGGTGGCGACGGCAGCCATCTTCCAGGGCATCCAGGCCGTGGCCCTGCCCCTCGTCACCGAGTTCGGTTACACCCGCGAGATCGAGGATCGGGTCATGGCACCGCTGCCAGTGTGGGCGGTGGCGGTGGAGAAGATCGCCGCGGGCGCGGTGCAGGCCGTGCTGGCCGGGTTGGTGGTCTTCCCGCTCGCCAAGTTCATCCCCGCGACGCCGGTGCATCTCGACTTCAACTGGCCACTGCTCCTGACCATCGGCCCACTGGCCGCGGTGCTGGCTGCGACCTTGGGGCTGGCCATCGGGACGCGGGCCCAGCCGACGCAGGTTCCCCTCATCTTCAGCGTGATCGTCATCCCGATGACGTTCCTCGGTGCGACGTATTACCCGTGGTCGCGCCTCGGACCCATCGCCTGGTTGAAATGGGCCGTGCTCGTCAATCCGCTCGTGTACATGAGCGAGGGCTTCCGTGCCTCGCTCACGCCGGTCGTGCATCACATGCCACTGCTCGGCGTCTACGGCGCGATGGTCGGGTTCACCGTCCTGTTGGGATGGGCCGGCATCAGCGGCTTCAAGAACCGCGTGCTCACCTGACTACGCGCGCGTCCGGAGCAGGTCGCGGATCTCACTGAGCAGGATCACCTCGTCGGACGGCGGCGGCATGTCCTCGGGAGCGTCCGACGACGCCCGCAGCTTCTGGGCGCGTGCTGCTGCCCTGAGCAGGAGGAAGATCACCGTCGCGATCACGAGGAAGTTGAAGAGGGCGTTGAGGAACAGGCCGTAGTGGATCACTCCCTTCCCGATGCCGAGCGTCAGCGAACCGAAGTCCGGCTTTCCCCCGACAGCGGCAATCAACGGAGTGAGCAAGTCCTTCACGAACGACTGGACGACCGCGTTGAACGCCACGCCCAAGACGACCGCAGTCGCAAGGTCGAGCAAGTTGCCCCGGAAGAGGAACGCCTTGAAGTCTTTGATCATCTGCGGACCGTAGGCCCGCGTCAGTCGGCGTGCAGCCGAGCCGCCGCGTCGAGAGCGGTGGCCATCGTCACTGGCTCGGCGTCGGCCGCCGACGCCAGCCAGACCATTTGCTGGTCGCTCGGTTCCCAACCGCGAGCGACCTCGACCGGCGAGGGGACGGCCTTGCTCCCAGCTCTTGGTGCCGGCCGTGCTTGCCGATCGAGGCGGGCCAGGGTCGCGTCGACCAGATCCTCATCTTGGGCGGCCCGGCAGCCAAAGGCCTGATCGGGGGCGTACGGGTGCCATGTGCGAAGCGCCATGGGTCTCGTCTCCTTCTCTCACGTCGAGGTTCCGGGCGGAACCCTGGTGGTACTCGGATCGGTGACGTATCGACCCTACCGGGGTGTGGGCGCGGGTTGAACCGCGCCGGGGCGCATGCACGCGCGCGTAACCTCCACGTCTTGCCGGTGCGATCACCCCGTCACGTCGTCACCGCCCGATGGCGCCGCGGGCTCACGCTCGCCGCGGCCGCGCTGTTCCTCGCGTCGCTCGTCGGTCTCGCTGCCCTCCCCACAGGTGCGGCCTCTGCCGAGGAGGTGGTCCCGCGCGGCGCGCGTGTCGTTGCTCGGACTTCAGTCGACGGCGTGCGCGTGCTGTTGCTCGCACGCGAGGCACGCGTGCAGATCCTCGTCGCGTACCACCGCGACGAAGGCTGGCACGGCGTCGAGGTGCCGGCGCCCCCGGCGCGCTCGGCGGCCGCATGGGCCGCGACGCGCGGCGGCGCCGGCGTTCCTGCCCTGTCAGTCGTCTACGGCCGAGCAGACGGGGCACGGGTCAAGGTGGAGTGGATCGACGGACAGCTGACCGAGACGACCGTCGGCGCGGACCACGCGTATCTGCTGGCACGCCGCGGCCACGTACGGTCCAAGTCCGTGTCCGCCCTCGGAGCGGACGGCGCCGTCCTCAGCACCGTCAAGGGCCCCTAACAGGCCGCCTCGTCGAGCCGTTCGAGAAAGGCACCGGCCCCAAGCACCTCCACCCCCGGGCGGGCCGCCGCCTCCGCGAGGGCCCGATCGGACGTCACGACCTCCGCCTCGACACCCGGATGATCGTCGAGCCATTGCAGGATGCGGTGGTCGGCCGCGTCGCGGCCGCGTCGAGTGGCGTGGATCACCTCCACGCCGTCGTGGTCTCCCTCGGGAAGGTCGGGCTGGGGGACGTCGAGCACGAGCACGATCGGCTCGCCGACGCGCGCTCGATAGTGGCGCAGGCGTTCGAACAGGCGCCGCATCGCGCCGGGGCGGTCCCGCCACCACCCGTCGGGTCGGGTCCCCCGGACGTTGCTGCCGTCCACCACGATCACTGGGCCACCTCTCCTCCCTCGACCGTCGGAGCACGAGTCTTCCCGCTGGGACCGAACCCCGTGGACGGGCCCGGCGCCGGGTGGGATGATTCGTCTCATGGCTGAGACGATTCCTCTTACGACGGTGCACGACGACCACCGAGCCGCGACGCGTGAGCGCATCGTCCGAGCCGTGTCCGCCCTCGTGGCCGAAGAGCACCCGGCCACCATCTCCGTGCCCAACGTCGCCCGGCGGGCAGGCGTTGGCGTGGCGACGGTGTACCGGTACTTCCCAACCAAGGAGGCGCTCCTCGACGCGGCCGCGCAAGGGGTCGTCACGACATCGGCGGGCCGCCTCCCTCGCCGCTTCGACGAGGTCCAGCCGAGCCTGCGCGCGGCGTGGGGAGAGCTCGAGGCGCAGCTGCCGCTCGTGCGCAATCAGTTCGCCTCCCCCGTCGGCCGCGACCTGCACCGGCGCCGCTGGGAAGCGAAGCACGCGCTGATGGCCGAGCTGCTGCAAGCGGACGGGATCGATCCCGACAGCCCGGACGGGCGCCGACTGTTGGGTGTGGCCGACGTACTGACGTCCTCGACCGCATTGCTCGAGCTGCGTGACAAGGCCGGGGTACCGGTCGACGACGCGGCGTCGTGGTGCGCGTGGGCGGTCGAGGTGCTGCATCGTGCGACGAAGGCGAGCCAACCATGACCGCGACGCCGACACTGGTGTGGGCACCACCGGGCAAGGGTGACTGGCGCGCCCTGCACGACCACTTCCCCCGCGCCCTCACGCCGGAGTACCAGGCCCTGCTCGCGCAGGGCATGGAGCAGGGCGAGGCCCTGTACTTCGAGCAGTACGGGCTTCCCGCCCGCACCCTGCAGCCAGCGTTCGTCCACGGCCGGGTCTTCGTCACCGCTGCGCCGCTGATGGGCCCCGCCACCAACCGACTCCCGCCCACACCGTTGCTGTGGCTGGCCGTTCGCCTCGTGCCCGCCTTCCGTCGCCGAGCCGCGGCGGCCCAGCGCACCCTGGTGCACCGACCGTGGTTGCGGGAAGCAGAGGCGTGGTACGCCGCCGAGCGCCCGAACTGGGCCATGCGCAACGCCGTCCTGGACGCGGTCGATCCCTCCGCGCTCGACGACCTGGCCCTGGTTGAGCATCTGCACGCGGTGCGCGCGAACGCCCATGCCGGTTACCGCGACCACTTCCGGCTGCACGGTCCCGACCTCATCCCCACCGCGTTGTTCCTCGCACGCAGCATCGACTGGGGTCTCGACCCAATTGCGGCGGCCGCGCTCCTGGCCGGATACTCACCGTCGTCGCGGGGCGACGTCGACCTGCCCGCGTGGCGCCTGGTCAGTGGCTACGACCTCGACGAGCGGTGCGGGGTGGAGCTCCCTGCGCGGGACGTGCAGGTGCGGCCGCCCACGACGGCCGACACGCAGGTGGAAGCCTCGCTGCTGGCGCTCGTCCCCGAGGCCGACCGGGCCGAGTGGGACGTGCTGCTCGCGGACGCCCGGGCGACCTACGGCCTGCGCGACGACAACGGATTGTTCACGGCTGCGTGGCCGGTGGGGTTGATGCGCCGGGCCATGCTCGAAGCGGGCCGGCGCCTGGTAGGGCGAGGTGGGTTGGAGGATCCCGAGCACGCCGTCGAGCTCACCGTGGACGAGCTCGCGGGCGCGCTGGTGGGCAAGCCCACCGCGCCGGACGGCGCGGACGCGAGGGCACGTCGAGTCGCCCGACGCCACCTGTCCGCACAGGCGGCGCCGATGTCACTCGGTCCTGATCTCGGCCTCCCTCTTCGCGCCCTTCCGACTGCGATGCGGTTGATCACCCGCGCACTGCTGACGCTCCGCGACCTTGGACTGACCGACGCCGGCGAGTGGGCCCCACTCACCGGACTCGGCATCGGCGGCGGGCGCGTCGTCGGCCGGGCGTGCGTCGCCATCGAACCGGCAGAGGCCCTTGCTCGGTTCGAACCAGACGACATCCTGGTGACGGCGGGAACCTGCCCCGCCTGGAACGCTCTGCTGGCGGTCGCGGGTGGGGTCGTGACCGAGGAAGGCGGCCCACTGTCCCACGCCGCGGTCATCGGGCGCGAGCTCGGCCTCCCAACGCTGATCGGCGTCGCCGGCGTCACCCGGCTGGTGCCCGATGGCGCGCAGGTCGAGCTCGACCCTGCCGCGGGGACCATCCGCGTCCTCGGCTGAGCGTCAGGGAAGGCGCGTCAGCCTGAAGGTCGCCTTCCCCGCCTGCTTGGCCTCGTACATGGCAGCATCGGCGGCACTGATCAGATCGGCGGGCGTCACCGTGTCCGAGCCCGCCAGCACCACGCCCACCGACGCGGTCAGCTGCACCTCGGCGTCACTGATCCTCAGCTTGCGACCGACCGTCTCCAGGATGCGGGCTGCGATCTCAGCCGCCTGGTCCTCGCCCGGGAGGTCCTCACACAGGATGGTGAACTCGTCGCCGCCGTAGCGGGCCACCGTGTCCCCGGGTCGCACGACGCGGTCGAGACGGCCGGCGAGGGTGTAGAGCACCTGGTCCCCTGCGTCGTGCCCGAAGCGGTCGTTGATGGGCTTGAACCCGTCGAGGTCGACGAAGTAGAGCCCCACGAGCGAGCCGGAGCGACGGGCGCGGCCGATGGCCTGATCCAGCCGTTGGGTGAACCACGCGCGATTGGGCAGCTCCGTCAATGCGTCGTGAGCTGCCAGGTGGCGGTACTCGCGCTCGGCCCGCCGCCGCTCGGTGACGTCGTGGGCGACGGCGACGAAGTACTGCACCTCGTCGTGGTCGTCCCGCACGGCCGCCGCGTAGATCTCCGCCTCGACGGCCGAGCCGTCCTTGCGGCGAAGGGTCACCTCGACGTTCACCGACTCCTGCTCGCCGCCCAGCACCGAGAGGAAGGCGTCCATGGCACCGGAGAGGCTGTCCTCGTGGATGACCAGCGCCAGGCCGTGGCCGACCAGTTCCGTCTCGTCGTAGCCCACGAGCCGGCACCCGGCCGGGTTGATGTGCATGAACGTGGCGTCCGCGGACACCGTGCACTGGGGCAGCGGCGCGTTGGCAAAGACGTTGCGGAACAACGCGTCGGACGCGCCCGCCGAATCGTGGTCGTCTCGCTCGTCGTCTGCAGCCACCGGCAACCTCGTCGCGCTCCGCCGGTGCGGCCCGGAGCCGCGTGCTCTAGATGTCGTAGTAGAGCATGAACTCCCACGGATGCGGGCGCAGACGAACCTCGTCGATCTCGGACAAGCGCTTGAAGTTGATCCACGTGTCGATGAGGTCGGGAGTGAAGACGCCACCCGCCTTCAGGTAGTCCTGGTCGGCCTCGAGCGCAGCGAGCGCCTCTTCGAGTGAGGCCGGGACCTGCGGTACCGCGGCAAGCTGCTCCGGCGGCAGGTCGTAGAGGTCCTTGTCGACCGGATCCGGCGGCTCGATGCGATTCTGCACGCCGTCGAGGCCGGCCATGAGCATGGCGGAGAAGGCCAGGTACGGGTTGCACGACGGGTCGGGACAACGGAACTCGAGGCGCTTGGCCTTGGGACTCTTCGAGTACAGGGGGATGCGCACCGAGGCCGACCGGTTGCGCTGCGAGTACACGAGGTTCACGGGCGCCTCGTACCCGGGCACCAGCCGCTTGTAGGAGTTGGTGGTCGGCGCCGCGAACGCCAGCACCGACGGGGCGTGCTTGAGGAGACCGCCGATGTACCAGCGGGCCATGTCGGAGAGGCCGGCGTAACCCGTCTCCGAGTAGAAGAGCGGCTCGCCGCCCTTCCACAACGACTGGTGGGTGTGCATGCCGGAACCGTTGTCCTGGAACAGGGGTTTGGGCATGAAGGTTGCCGAGCGGCCGTGGGCCCGAGCGACGCTCTTGACGATGTACTTGTAGAGCATGAGCTTGTCGGCAACGCGCAACAGGGTGTCGAAGCGCATATCGATCTCCGCCTGGCCGGCGGTACCCACTTCGTGGTGTTGGACCTCGATCTCGATGCCGAGCCGCTCCATGGTGAGGGCCATCTCCGAACGCAGGTCCTGGAAGTGGTCCATGGGCGGGACCGGGAAGTAGCCCTCCTTGTAGCGGGGCTTGAAGCCGAGGTTGGGCCCTTCGTCCTTGGCGGAGTTCCAGATGCCCTCCACCGAGTCGACGGAGTAGCTGGCCGAGCGCTGGTCCTGGTGGAAGCGCACATCGTCGAAGATGAAGAACTCCGCTTCGGGGCCGAAGTAGGCGGTGTCGGCCAGCCCCGTGGATGCGAGGTAGTCCTCGGCCTTCCGGGCGACGTACCGGGGGTCGCGTGTGTACGACTCGCCCGTGATCGGATCGCGCACGAAGCAGTTGAGGTTGAGCGTGTTGTGCTGGCGGAAGGGGTCGACCACCGCGGTGTTGGGGTCGGGCACGAGGATCATGTCCGACTCCTGGATCTCCTGGAAGCCCCGGATCGACGAGCCGTCGAACCCGTAGCCCTCCTCGAAGGCGTCCTCGGTGAGCTGCCCGATGGGTACCGAGAAGTGCTGCATCAGACCGGGCAGATCGCAGAAGCGGAAGTCCACGATCTCGATGCCCTCGTCCTGGGCCAGCCGCAGGACCTCAGCCGGGGTGCGTTCCTCCACGGATGCCTCCTCTGTTCGGGCGCCTAGGAGGCCAACAAAAAAAGGCCCCCTCGCCCGGGCCGGAGCCCGGACGAGGGGACACTAACGACTATTTGGCGTCGACGAGAGCGCCGCAGCACGTGTCGACGATGAGCCTCGTCACGACGTACGGGTCCATGTTGGCGTTGGGCCGACGGTCCTCGATGTAGCCCTTGCCCTCCTGGGCGACCTGCCACGGGATGCGCACGGAAGCACCGCGGTCGGAGACGCCGTAGCTGAACTCGTTGAACGGCGCTGTCTCGTGCGCGCCGGTGAGGCGGTCCTCGATGCCGTGGCCGTAGCCGGCGACGTGGGCCTCGGGGTTCTTCCCGAGCGCCTCGGCCGCGGTGATGATCGCGTCGTAGTTGTTGCGCATGGCCTTGGTCGAGAAGTTGGTATGGGCGCCGGCGCCGTTCCAGTCGCCGCGAGCGGGCTTGGGATCGAGCGTCGCGGAGATCCCGAAGTCCTCACCGACCCGGTTGAGGAGCCACCGGGCCACCCACAGCTGGTCCGCGACATCGAGCGGGGGCAGGGGACCGACCTGGAACTCCCATTGGCCGGGCATGACCTCGGCATTGATGCCCGAGATCGACAGGCCGGCGTTGAGGCAAGCGTCGAGATGGGCCTCCACCATGGGCCGGCCGTAGACGTCATCGGCACCGACGCCGCAGTAGTACGGCCCCTGCGGCCCGGGATAGCCGTTCACCGGGAACCCGAGCGGACGGGTGCCCTCGAACAGGGTGTACTCCTGCTCGATGCCGAACAGCGGCTCCTGGTCGGCGTACTGGGCCGCGACCAGTGCGGCCTCGGCCCGGGTGTTGGTGGGGTGCGGCGACATGTCGGTGAGCAGCACTTCGGCGAGGACCAGCTTGCTGTCGCCACCGCGGATGGGATCCGGGCACACGAAGACCGGACGCAGCACGCAGTCCGAGGCCTTGCCCGGCGCCTGGTTGGTGCTCGACCCGTCGAACCCCCAGATGGGCGGCTCGGCCTTGTCGTCCACGATCTTGGTCTTGGACCGCAGCAACGGCGTCGGCTCGGTGCCGTCGATCCAGATGTATTCAGCCTTGTAGCTCATGACCGAGACGGTCGCAGGTACGGATTTCTTCTTCGTTCCGTGTTTGTGAACGGCGTGTGAACGGGCGCAAGATCGGGTTTCGGGGTGCTTCACTGGGTCGATGGAACGCCAGCAGGACTACGTGCTCCGAACCGTCGAGGAGCGGGGTATCCGCTTCATCCAGCTGTGGTTCACGGATGTGCTGGGCACGCCCAAGGCCTTCAGCATTACGCCGGCTGAGCTCGAGTTGGCCCTCGAGGAGGGGATGACCTTCGACGGCTCCGCCATCGACGGGTTCAGCCGCGTGCAGGAGAGCGACGTGTTGGCGCGGCCCGACGCGAAGACGTTCCAGATCCTCCCCTGGAAGGCAGACGACGCACCCGTGGCCCGCGTCTTCTGCGACATCGCCAACCTCGACGGCACGCCGTTCGAGGGCGATCCCCGCAACGTGCTGAACCGCACGCTCGAGCGGGCGCGGGAGAAGGGCTTCACGTTCTACGCGGCACCGGAGATGGAGTACTTCTACTTCGCCAACGCCGATCCCGGTCGAGCACCGCAACCCCTGGACACCGGGTCGTACTTCGAGCTCACGGTCGCCGATCTGGCCGGCGACATGCGCAAGCGCACCGTCCTCACCCTCGAGGACATGGGCATCCCCGTCGAGTACAGCCAGCACGAGGACAGCCCGAGCCAGCACGAGATCGACCTGCGCTACACCGACGCGCTCACGATGGCCGACACCGTGATGACGGTGCGCCTGGTGGTCAAGGAGATCGCTCAGGAGCGGGGCGTGTACGCCACGTTCATGCCGAAGCCACTGCAGGGCAAGCAGGGCTCGGGCATGCACACCCACTTCTCCCTGTTCGAAGGCGACACCAACGCCTTCCACGACCCCGGGGACGAGCACAACCTGTCCAAGGTCGCAAAGGGGTTCATCGGCGGCGTGCTGCACCACGCTCGCGAGATCACCGCCGTCACCAACCAGTGGGTGAACTCGTACAAGCGCCTCGTGGTGGGTTACGAGGCGCCGGTGCACGTGTCGTGGGCCCGCAACAACCGGTCCGCCCTGGTGCGAGTGCCGGTCGCCAAGCGCGGCAAGGCCGAGTCCACCCGCATCGAGTACCGGGCGCCCGACCCCGCCTGCAATCCCTACCTGGCGTTCGCCCTCGTGCTGGCCGCCGGGCTGAAGGGGATCGACGAGGGCTACGACCTCCCGCCCGAAGCCGCCGCCAACCTCTACGAGATGACACCCGAGGAGCTGCTGGCGGACGGCATCGAGTCGTTGCCCGGGAACCTCAACGAGGCAGTCGACGAGATGGCGAGCTCGGAGCTGGTTGCCGAGACGCTCGGCGAGCACGTCTTCGAATGGTTCATCCGCAACAAGCGGGCCGAGTGGGCCGAGTACAAGACCCAGGTGAGTCAGTTCGAGCTCGACCGCTACCTGCCCTCGCTCTGACGACGATGGAACCTCTCCTTCTCTTTCCCGATCCGGCTCCGCCCGTCCTCGCTCAGGCGCTCGACCTGGGCGGCTACCCGTGGAAGGCGGCGGGGTCCGCGGACGCTGCGACCCGCGTCGAACCCGACGACGGTTGGGCGGGCGCGGTCGTCTCGACCGAGGGTGACCCCGAGGGCGCGTTCGCGTTCTGTCGCGCCCTGCGCAAACGTGACCTGCCGCTCGAGCCCCTCCTGCTCGTCATCGACGCCAGCGCCGTCGGCGACCTCGAGTTGCGTGAGGACCTGTTCGACGACTTCTGCCTGTCGCCGTCGCACCCGCGCGAGATCGAGGCGCGCCTGAAGCATCTGTTCTGGCGCACCGGTCGGGGCACGCGCCCTGAGCTGGTGGAGTACGGGCCCCTCGTCCTCAATCTGGAGACGTACCAGGCCGCCATCGACGGCCGCCCGCTCGACCTCACGTACATGGAATACGAGCTGCTGAAGTTCCTCGGCACCCACCCGGGCAAGGTCTTCACGCGCGAGACGCTGCTCTCACGGGTGTGGGGCTACGAGTACTACGGCGGGGCCAGAACGGTCGACGTCCACGTCCGCCGTCTGCGCGCCAAGCTCGGCGAGGAGCACGCCGGCCTCATCTCCACCGTCCGCTCCGTCGGCTATCGCTTCGGCCAAGCAAGATGGGGTATCTGAACCCTTCGCCACTCACTCGCTCGCTGACGCTCGCTCCGTTCGGGCGAACTTGGGGGCTCGCTGCGCTCGCGGGGGCCGGCATCTGAAAGGGCGCCTTCGGCGCGTGCACAGCCGCCGGATTGGCCTCGCCGCGGTGCCGCCGTCTCCTGGCGGAGCTACGTGTTGAGGTCGATGAGCTCAGAGCCTTCGTGGGTCGCCTCGCCGTTCTTCCACAGCGACCAGCCCATGATCATGCAGATGACGTGGCCGCCGACCAGGAACGCGGTGGGCAGGAGCACGGCGGTGATGACGGCGATGAGGATGCCTCCGAGCACGGGGTGATCATACGTGGGCCCACGCCTCGACCTCGACGAGGGCGCCCAGCGGCAGAGCGGCCACCGCGACGGCGGAGCGGGCGGGGCGGTGATCACCGAAGGCGGCGAGATAGGCCTCGTTCATGGGCGCGTAGTCGCCGATGTGCGCGAGGAAGACCGTCGTCTTCACCACAGACGCCAACGTGACGCCCTCGCCCTCGAGGAGGGTGCGGACGTTGGCGATGGCCTGGGTCGTCTGACCCTTGACCCCCTCGGTCAGGTGCCCGTCGCGCAGGCCGACCTGGCCCGACACCACCAGCCACTCCCCCGCCCGCACGATCGGTGTGTACGGCCCCACGGGCGTCGTCATCGGCTCGTCCTCCGTTGTGTCGGCCAGTCCTGCATGAACCCCTCGGCTCGCCACGCCGCCAGTGCTACTGCTGCGAAGACGGCATCCGAACCGTTGACGGGTGGACCGCCATCGTCGTCGATGTCGACCTCGACCGCGGGCATGTCGCGCGCTCGCAGGATGCCGAACGACCGAATGGTCAGGTCCTGGGGGACGCCGTCGTCATCCACACCGACGCCCTCGCTGCGCACCCAGCCGAGGCCCATGTGGCAGGCGCCGATGCAGTACGAGCGCAGCACCACCTCGTCGAGGGGCTGCCCGCACGACACCCGCACGAGCAGCGACCCGTCCTCCCGGAGCTCGGCCTCGGCTCGTGCCCCGTTCGGCGCGTGCACCACGGGATCGCCGGATGCGGCACCGCGCAGGACGGCCGCTTCCGCCCACCCCGCTGCTCGCGGCGCGCACGACGTCGGTGGCCCGGGCACGTCGACCTCCTCGATCGTGAGGTCGGACGACATCGCGGCGATGCGGTCGCGGATGCCGGGAGTGGCCACCACGCGCACGACACCGGTGCCATTGCGGTTGATCCCCGCCGCGATCGGCGGTCGCTTCGGGCCCATGCGCACCACGTCCTCGCGGGAGAGGAGCACGCGGACCGTCCGTCCGTGCTCGTCGGCCAACGCGCGCGCGGCGGCAGGCGCGGGACTGGCGGTCTTCCCGCCGAAGGCGCCCCCGTTGGCCAGTGGTGACACGGGCTCCCCGCCGGGGCGGCACCACGACGCGTCGGGCTCGAGGTACGCGGGCTCGACCCATGCGGTGCGCAACGTCATGTCCCACTGACCGGGCGGGACGGCGAGGGGGTGGCTGAGCGGCACGGTGGTGCGGCGACCCTGCACCTTGCCCGCCGCAGCCCGCGCCTCGGCGAGCGTCTCACCAACGGCCCAGCCTCCGGCGGTGTCGGGGACGGCCACGAGTGCGTCGACGGGCGCGGTGTCATCGGCGAAACCGCCTTCGCCGAGGGCCACGTCCGGTCCTACCCGCTGGAGCACGCCTCCTTCGATGGTGGCCCGCCTCGATGCCTCGTCGAGGTCGCGCTGTGCGGGCAGCGCACCTCCGACGGCCGCCGCCGCGTCGACAATCGTCCGCCAACCGGTGCACCGGCACAGGTGGGCGAGCAGGGCCTGTTCCACGGCTTGCGGGCTGCGATCGGTGAGGGCGGCGAGGCGCATGATGATGCCCGGGGTGCAGAAACCGCATTGACTGGCCCCGGTCGCGACGAACGCGTCGGCCCATGCCTGCCGCTCCCCTTCCGGCAGACCCACGAGTGTCGTGATGTCTCTGCCCGCGACACGCCTGAGCGGCGTGACGCACGCGACGCGGGGCGCGCCGTCAACGAGGACGGTGCAGCATCCGCACTGTCCCTGCGGGCTGCAGCCGTCCTTGGGACTGCGGATGCCGAGCCGGTCGCGCAGGGCTTCGAGGAGGGAGACGTCGTCGTCGGCGACCTCGACCTGGACCCCGTCGACCTGCAGTTGGACCGTCACAGCCTCACGATAGGTTGACCGCATGTTCCCCCCCGTCGGCCGGCGCGCCTTCGTCGTGGGCGGCGCGGCGATGCTCGCGGCCGCCGCGTGCGGGAAAGACAAGGCTTCGTCGTCCCGTCCCTCGGTGTCGGTCACGAGCACCAAGCCGAGCACGCAGCTCAACATGCTGGTGGCGTCCGTGCCGGTGCTCGCCGCGACGACCGACGAGCGCGTCGCGTTGCTCCTGCTGCGCGGCGAGGACGCGGTGCCCGACTCGGGGCCCGTGCAGGTGCTCTTCGGCAAGGTCGAAGGTCAGACGGTGGGCACCACCGTGGGCCCGGTCACGGCCGAGCGCCACGGCGAGGGCCTCCCCCGTCCGTACTACCTGGCGCGCGCGACCTTCCCTGCGCCTGGCAACTACGCCATCAAGGCGACGGTGGACGGCAAGGACGTGCTGGCGGCGCTCGAGGCCGTCGACCCTGCAGCCGACGGTCCGCCGAGGCCGGGCCAGCCGCTCACCTCGGTGCCGACACCTACGCCGTCGGATCACCGCGGCGTCGATCCCATCTGCACCGCGTCGCCTCAGTGCCCGCTGCACGACGTGAGCCTCGACGCCGCATTGGCCGAGAAGCGGCCGCTCGCGTTGCTCTTCGGCACGCCCGCGTTCTGCAAGACGAACACGTGCGGACCCGTGCTCGACGTGATGCTGGCGGAGATGAAGCCCTTTGCGGACCGCGCCCGCTTTCTCCACGTCGAGATCTACACCGACCGGACCACCAAGACGACGACGCCCGCCGTCGACGCCTACAAGCTGCCCGGCGAACCCTTCCTCTTTCTCGCCGGCGCCGACGGCATCGTCCGCCAGCGGCTGGCTGGTCCGTACGACCGCGTCGAGTTCCGCCAGGCGATGGAGAAGCTGCTCGCGGGCTGACGTTCCCTGTCCGGAGGAACAAGACCCCCGGAAGGGTGGCCTTGTCCCTCGGGAGTGGATCTGGGTGAGCTAGGAGAAGGACTGGCCGCAGCCGCAGCTGCGGGTGGCGTTCGGGTTGTTGATGTGGAACCCGGCGCCCTGGAGGCCGTCCTTGTAGTCGAGCGTGGCGCCCACCAGCAGCGGGGCGCTGGCGGGGTCGACGACGACCTTGACGGTGCCGATCTCGGTGAGCATGTCGTCGGCAGCGAACTCACTGTCGAAGAACATCTCGTAGCTGTAGCCGGAGCACCCGCCGGGGCGGACCGCGACGCGAAGTGCCAACTCGTCGTTGCCCTCCTGCGCCAGCAGCTCGCCGACCTTTTCCACGGCGGTCTCGCTGAGGGTGATCGTCTGGGTGGTGTCAGTCGCGCTCATCGGCATCAATCCTACCTACTGGTCAGTGCAACCCGGCATGGATCGCGGTCGGCAAGGGTGGCGAACCCGGTGACCTCGGCTCCGCCCCTGGCCTCGACGAACCCCTCGACGATGCCGCGGTGCAGATGACAGACGAGCTCGGGGAACACCTCGGCCAGCTCTTGGAACGGGCAGTGGGTGAAGGCGATGGTGGTGGTGCTGCCCTCGTCCACGGATGCGGGATCGAAGCCGAGGTCGCTCAGCTCCGCCATGAGGGCGGCCGCGCACGTCCGCCCAGGACGGTGGGCGGCGGCGTCGGCACGGCCCTGGAGCCGGCCCACGTCTGCCACGTCGTCGGCGTCGAGGCCGGCCTTGGCCGCGACACCGGCCAGCATCCGCGCCAGCATCCGGAATGCCGAGGGCTCGAGACCGAGGGACGGGGCGTCGGGGGCCAGGGAGTACCGGTGCTGGGGCCGCCCGACCTGCCCTTTCGTGTCCGTCTCGACCTCGAGGAGGCCAACCTCCCGCATGCGCTCGAGGTGCGGTCGCACCGTGTTGGGGTGCAGGCCGAGGGCGTCGGCCACCTCGCTCGTGCCCAGCGGGTGAGGTGAACGGGCCAGCTCCAGGTAGATGGCGTACCGGGTGTTGTCCCCGAGAGCCTTGAATACCGGGAGGCGCTCCATGCCAGCTGAATATTACCGTCGGCGCCCGGTAAAATCACAGCGTGCCCACTGATGCGGCCGTTCGCGGTGCCCTGTACGGCGTTATCGACCCCGAGTTGGGCGACAACATCGTCGATCTCGGCATGCTTCGGGGCATCACCATCGGGGACGCCGGGGCGGTGGAGGTGCAGGTCGCGCTCACGACGGCCGGGTGCCCGCTCCGAGCCCAGCTGACCAAGGACATCGAGGTGCGGGTGGGCAGCGTCCCCGAGGTCACGTCGGTGAAGGTGACCATGGGCGAGATGACGGGCGACGAGAAGACCGCTCTGATGGCCCGGGCCCGGTGGAAGGCGCGCGAGCATCCGCCCGCGACGGAGATCCCCGCCACCACGCGTGTCGTGGCCATCGCGTCCGGCAAGGGTGGCGTGGGCAAGTCGTCCGTGACCGCCAATCTCGCCGCGGTGCTGGCATCGCGCGGCTTCACCGTCGGCGTGCTCGACGCCGACATCGGCGGCTACTCCATCCCTCGCATGCTCGGCGTGTCGGCACGGGTCGAGGCGCGCGACAACAAGATCCAGCCCATCAAGAAGGCCATCGGTTCCGGTCTGCTCAAGATCGTCTCCATGGGCTCCATCGAGGGAGCCGAGGAGGATCAAGCCGTCATGCTGCGGGGCCTCATGCTCAACCGCGCCGTCCAGCACTTCCTCGAGGACGTGGCGTGGGGCGAGATGGATTACCTCTTCATCGACATGCCGCCCGGTACCGCCGACGTGCAGATGGGGCTGGCGCGCATGCTGCCGCGCACCGAGATGCTCATCGTGACGACGCCGGCGCAAGCGGCCCAGAAGGTGGCGGCGCGTGCGGCCGACATGGCGCGCAAGGGGTACCTCCGCGTCGCCGGTGTCATCGAGAACATGAGCGCCTTCGTCGCCGACGACGGCAAGGCCTACCCCCTCTTCGGCGAAGGAGGCGGACGCCGGCTGGCCGCGCAGATCGGCGCGCCGCTTCTCGGGTCCATCCCCATCGACCCTGCGGTTGCGGCCGGCGGCGACTCCGGTCAGCCCGCGGCCCTCGGCGAGGGGCCGGTGGCCGAGGCCTACGCGGCACTGGCCGACAAGGTCGTCACCGAGGCCGTCCCGCCCGTCGAGATGGCGACGTGCACGGCCCGGCTCATGGACAACGTCGAGGCCGCCCTCGGGCCCAAGTGACCCCAGGCTTGAGTTGGGTGTGCCTCAGGGGCGTTTCGGCGCGGGCAGCGTGAGGTGGAAGGCAGCACCGCCGTCAGGCTCGCGCTCGTACCAGACGCGTCCGCCCATCGCCTCGACCAGTCCCCGCACCAGGGAGAGGCCGAGACCCGTCCCCCGCGACCGATCGCGGGCGGCTCGCCCGAGGGTGTGCACGCGCGAGAACATCGTCTGCACCAGTTCGGGCTCGACCCCGTGGCCGTGGTCGATGACCGCCAACTCGACGGCGCCGTCGGCGTGGGTGCGGACCAGGGTGACGACGACAGGCGGGGCGCCATGCTGCAGCGCGTTGTCCACCAGATTGCCGACGACCTGCTCGAGCCGTCGGGGGTCGGCCTGCACCGTGATGCCTGCCGGCACGCGGACGTCGACCTGATCGGGATCGGACACTGACGCCAGCGCGTCGTCGACGACGTGAGCCACCTCGACGGGACGAGGGCTGAGGAGCAGCGTGTGGCTCTCCAGGCGGCTCATGTCGTAGAGGTCGTCGGCCAGGCGCGCCATGCGCTCGGCGTGACGACGTATCGACCCGCCCATGCGCTGGATGTGATCAGTGGACAGCTCATCGGGGTGGGACTCGAGCGTCGCGCCGAGCCCGAGGATGGTCGTGAGGGGATTTCGGAGGTCGTAAGTGACGAGGGTCAGGAACTCGTTCTTCTCCTCTTCGAGGTCAAGGGCGGCGGTCACATCGCGCGCCACACCTTCGAAGCCGACGAGCTCGTTGTCCTGGTAGCGGGCCATGGTGGAGATGTCGAGGACGCGGCGCACACCGTCGGGGCGCATCACCGTGAGCCGGCTGCGCTCCGAGGTGCCCTCCGGCGCCTGCATCAGCGCCTCGAGCGAGCCGCCGCCGGGTACCGGGCGCATGACGTCGCCGAGGCGGGCGTCCTCGAGCTCCTCCATCCGGCACCCGAGGATGATGGCGAGGGACGGATTGGCGTATTGGATGCGTCCGTCGAGGTCGACCTCGTAGATGCCGTCCGACGAACGCTCGACCACGTTCTCGTAGCGCGCCCGGCTCTCTTCCTCACGGCCGATCATCGCCGCCCAGTAGCCCTGGGCCAACGAATCGGTGAGCCGGTCCATGGCGGGGAGCACCCGCGTGAGCAGCAACGAGAGCGCCAGGCCCCAGTGCCGGCCTCGCTCCTCCGCCAACTCGACCGCGGTCTGCACGACGAGATCGCGCGAGATACGGAGGACGACGAGCAGCTGCGGCAGAGGCGACCCGGCCCACGCGGCGCTGGCCCCCACGTCCTGGAGATCGCCGACCAACGCCTCGTCCACCTCGGCGCCCTGCCCGGTGACGGCCAGGATGGCTTCGAAGCGGGCCTTGGCCTGGTCGATGAAGCGCTTCTGCTCCGTCATGCTCCAGCCCGACGACTCCGGGAAGGCCGAAGCGAAGATCTCGAAGGCGCGCCGCGCCATCTCCTCGGACTTGCCGTCCAACGCGTCGAGCAGCCCCTGGGGGTCGACGTTCTCACGCTCGAGGGCGTCGAGCAGGTTGCCCGACCCGTTGTCGGCGTTGCGAGCCAGGTACGCCTTCACGTCGCCGAGAGCGAACTCGGGACCGTCCGAACCCTCACGCGCGGCAGACAGGTAGCCAGCGCCGAGGAGCGCGCGCACGGCGTCGGTGGGGAGCTGGAGCAACTCGGCCGTCTGCTCCAGGGTGACCAGCGGTCGGTTGCCGGTGTCTCGCTCCGCCATCGCGTCCTTTAGCTTCGCCGCCTCCTGAGCCCCACCTGCCCACCGCGGGAGAACGGTGGCGCAGCCGCGACCTTACGCGGCGGAGCGCGGCCTCCACGTGGCCCCCAGGTCGTCGACGTCGCCGGAGGTGGCGAGGCCGTCCTCGGCCAGCTTTCGCAGATGGGCCCACACCGAGAAGCGCGCGATGGGGTGGAGGGCTTCGGGGACGTCGGTGTACACGGCCGTGACCAGCTCCTCCACGGTCGCCTTGCCTGCGTCGAGCAGCGCCTCGCCGATCGCCCGTTCGCGCGCCAGCCTGTGGGTGAGGTACTCGTCGACCTTGGCCTTGGGGTCGTCGATGAAGCCGCCGTGGCCCGGCGCGATCCCGCGCAGCGGGATCTCGTGGACCCGTTGCAACGCCTTGAGATAGGCGGCCATGTCGCCGTCGGGCGGAGCGATCACCACCGTGGAGCCGCTCATGATGTGGTCGCCGCTGAACAGCAGCTTCTCGGAGGGGAGCACGTAGCAGAGGTGGTTGGACGCGTGACCTGGCGTGTACACGGCGGACAGACGGAACTCGGTGGACTCGAGCACGTAGCCGTCACCGATCTCGGTGTCCGGGAGGAAGTCATCGCGCTCGTCGAATCCGAGCACCTCGGCGCCGGTGCGCTCCTTCAACCCGGCCGCGCCCGGCGAGTGGTCGCTGTGGGTGTGGGTGACGAGGATCCAGCGGATCCGGTCGCGCCCGCATGCAGCGATGGCGTCGAGGTGGCCGTCGTCCGCGGGACCCGGGTCGATGACAGCGATCTCGTCGATGCCGACCAGGTAGGTGTTCGTGCCGGGGCCGGTGAACACGCTCGGGTTGGGAGCGAGGATCCGCCGCACCATGGGCGAAAGCGCGCTCGCCACGCCGGGCGTCATGTCACTCATAGACCGGACCTCCGGGTCGTCCTGGCATGGGGACGCCCGCGGGCCACGCCCCGCCCCCTACCGCCTCGTCGTAGCCCTCGTCGCCCGGCAGCAGGATGCGCACGCCGTGACCGTCGTCGGAGATGCGGGGGAGGATGGTGGGTACGTCCTCGATGGCGGCCGCCGCGTCGAGCAGCTCGCCTGCGGAGGCGAAACGGCCGATCGTCTCCAGGCTCTTGATGGTCGGGAAGATGAGGTCGAAGTCACCGGCGCGGTGGCGGGCGAGCGCGTCCTCGGGACGGATCCACACGTTGGCGATCGTCTCCCGATCGTCGTGGAGCGGCACCTGCTTCGGAGGCGCGGCGCAGACGAAGAACCGCGTGTCGTACCGGCGCGGCGCGCCCTCCGGCGTGATCCAGTGACTGAAGTAGTGGATCTGGTCGACGGCGAGGAGCAGGTGCTCGGTCTCGCACACCTCGATGAGCCGGCGTTCGCCGCTGTCGACGGCCTTGCGATGCAGGTTGAAGCGCTCGGCCACCTCGGGATCGGCGAAGGACACGACCGTGCCGCCGGGGTCGGTGGCGAGAAGGACGCCTGCCTCCTCGAAGCTCTCCCGAATGGCCGCGACCCAGAAGGCCAGACCGCCCTGCTCGATGCCGAGCACGTTGCTGGCCTGGTCGTCTGACCGGCCGGTGCTCACTCGTTCCAGGTCGGCGTGGCGGTCGGCCTCGTCCACCGCGCCGCCCGGGAAGACGTAGGCCCCGCCCACGAAGTCCGAATTGAGGTTGCGCCGCAGCATGAACACCTCGAGGCCGTCCGCTCCATCGCGGACGAGCATGACGGTGGCGGCGTCGCGGAGCGTCACCACCGGCGGGTCAGCCGGAAGTCGGCGCGGCGGGCCAGCCAACGAACCGTCGCGCCGCGCATGACGGCGCGCACTGGCGGCAGCAGCAGCAGCACGCCGACGACGTCGGAGAGGAAGCCGGGCGAGATGAGCAGCGCGCCCGCGAGCAGGATCAGCACACCGTCGACCAGCTCCTTGCCCGGCACCTCACCCGCGTCGATGCGCTGACGGGCCCGGGCCAGCACCGCGAAGCCTTCGCGCTTCACCAGCCAGGCGCCCACGACGCTCACGGCGATGAGCAGGCCGATCGTGGGCAGCGCTCCGATCACGTGCCCGACCTGGATGAGCACGTACAGCTCGACGAACGGCACGACGAGGAACAGGAGGAGCAGCGCGCCCACGAGCACGAGCCTATTGGCTGGCTCGCCCGTGCTGACCGGCCTTCGACCACTACCCTTCGCCGTCGATGGCCACGGCCGACCGGGCCTCCCGCCCCACACTGAGCGACCTCCACGACCGCCTCATGCCGCGCACGGTGCTCGGTCTCAGCGCGCTCATCCTCGCCTTCGCCATCGGCGCCGCGTTCAGCGGCGTGGTCTTCTACTCGTACTACGAGTTCCGCAAGGACAAGAGCGACCAGTTCGTCAAGGACTTCGACAACCAGTTCAAGACGGCGATCGACAACATCCACTCCGAGCGGGACAACGCCAGGGCCGAGATCCGCAAGGAGCTCGAGCCGCTGCGACAGATCGCGGCGTCTGGCGACACCGTGTCGGAGGTGGCCAAGAAGGTCGAGCCGTCCGTGTGGTTCGTGCGAACCCTCGACGAGGCGGGGCAGCCTTCGGTTGGCAGCGCCTTCGTCGTCGCGTCGGACTCCAGCCAGACCTTCATGCTGACCTCGTACACGACCGTCCGCGCCGCGACGAAGCGTCCGGGTCCGCAGGTCGTGGTGCGCAAGGGCAACCAGGAGCTCAAGGCCGACCTCTACACATGGGAGGAGGGCCGCGACCTGGCCCTGCTCATCATCGGCAAGGGGGACATCCCCAAGCTGTCCTTCGCGCCTCGGGAACCCGCCCTCAAGGTCGGCGAGCGGGTCTTCGCCGTCTCCGGGCTCGGCAGCGCCGGCACCTCGGTGAGCCAGGGTTCGATCGCGGACGTCTCCGCCAACGGCATCCAGCACGACGCCGCGGTGGGCCAGGGCTTCCAAGGCGGTCCGCTGGTGAACTCGAAGGGGGAGCTGGTCGGCGTGGCGTCGCGCAACTTCGCGCCGCTCGGCTTCACGAGCGACGGCGTCTATTTCGCCCCGCCCATCCGGGCCGCGTGCGACAAGGTGCTCCGCTGCCCCGACGACAGCGTCGCGGGTGCCGGCACCAAGCGCTGAATCATTCGCTCGCTTGCAAGCTGCGCTCGCTGGTGCGCTAAGGGAACGGGCCGCGTCTGGTGGTGGATGTGGTCGGGCCCGGGGTGAAGAAGTCGGGCTCGGTGGTGGTCGTGGTTGCGGGAGCGAAGGCGCGGGGCGGCGGCGGGTTCTCCTGGTACGGGCCCCCCTCCGGGGTGTCCTGGATGGCGCGCCGGCTGCCGAGGTCGATGCCGCCCCGCTTCTGACGTTGCAGCGCGTCGGCGATGGGCTTGATCGGCGCTGCTTCGGAGAAGTCTGTGGCCGGCACGCCCTGGAGGGCCTGGTCCATGAACGTCTTCCACGTCGCGGCAGGCAGCGTGCCGCCCGCGCAGTGCCCACCGCATTTGCCGAGGGTCACAGTGCGCTCCGCGTCGGCGTAGCCCATCCACACCGCGGTGGACAGCGTCGGCGTGTAACCCACGAACCAGCCGTCCCGCCACTCCTGGGCCGTGCCCGTCTTGCCCGCCGCAGGCCGACCGATGTTGGCCCGCGTGCCCGTGCCGCTGGTGATGACACCCCGCAACACACCGGTGACGTTGTCGGCGACGATCTCCTCCAGCACCCGCTTCTGCGCGGGCTTGGTGTTGTCCTCCAGCACCTTGCCCTGGGCGTCGACCACCTTGAGGACGGGTGTGGGTGGCGCACGGAGCCCGCGAGCGGCGAAGACGCCGAACGCGGACGCCTGCTCCAACGGTGAGATGGACAGGGTGCCGAGGGCGTAGTTGCCGTTGCAGTTGCCGTGGGCGGTCGGGCTGTAGAAGGCGGACGTGATGCCGAGCTTCTTGGCCATCTCGGCCGTCGCCCGGTAGCCGCTCTCCATCGTCGGCTGATCGCCCACGTCCTTGATGAGCTGGGCATAGACCGTGTTGATCGACTTCCACGTGCCGATGCGCAGGTCGGCGCGGCCGTACGCCCCGCCTTCGTAGTTCTGCACGGGCTTGGGCGGCTTGCACGGTGCGGTGAAGGTGCCGGGCGCGGAGTACGTCTTGGTCGGGGGGATGCCCTTCTGGAACGCGGCGGCGAGGACGAACGGCTTCCACGACGATCCCGGCTGGCGTCCGCTCCCGCCGCCCTGGGTGAGTGCGGTGGGCTCGGTCCAGCACGTCGGCGCGACCTCGATCTTGAACTTCGGCTCCGGGTACCGCGCCTTGGGCGGGCAGTAGCCCAAGGCGAGGTTCACCTGCGCGTACGAGCCGTTGTAGAAGTCGCGGCCACCGACGAGTGCTTTGACGTAGCCCGTCGGAGGCTCGACCGCGGCCAAGGCCATCTCGAGGGGCGGCTGCGTGCCCTTGAGGGCGTTGGCGACGGAGGCCTCCGCTTCGCGCTGCATCTCGGGATCGAGCGTGGTCTGGATCTGCAGGCCGCCGCGGTCGACCTTGTCGGGGCCGTAGCGCGCGTACAGGTAGCGCTTCACGTAGTCGACGAAGTACGGGAACTGCGTCTGCTGCTGCACCGGCGGATATACAAGGGTGACCGGACCCGGCGGTTTGCCCTGACTCTGGAGCCACACCGGTTGAGCCACCGCCTGGTCGTGCTGGGCCTGGTCGATGAAGCCCTGCTTGAGCATCAGCCCGAGCACCAGCTTGCGCTTGGAGTCGGCGCCGGTGGGATTGCCGCGCGGCTCGTAGTAGCTCGGCGCGGGGATGAGGCCGGCGAGCATGGCCGCCTCGCTGACGGTCAGCTGGCTCACCGGCTTGCGGAAGTAGCTCTCCGACGCCGCGCCCACGCCGTAGGCGCCCTCCCCGAGGTAGACGTCGCTGAGGTACCGGAAGAGGATCTCGTCCTTGTCGAACTGACGGTCCAACTGGCTGGCGAGGATGGCCTCCCGCACCTTGCGGGTGATGGTGCGGTCCTTGTCGGTGTAGGCGTTCTTCACGTACTGCTGCGTGAGGGTGGAGCCGCCCTGCACGACGCCCTTGTTGCGGACGTCCGCCCAGAGGGCGCGGAAGCTGCCCCGCAGGTCGACGCCACCGTGGTTGTAGAAGTTGCGGTCCTCGGACGAGATGACGGCCTGCTTGATGATCAACGGGATGTCCTCGCGGCGGACATCGATCTTCTGCTCGAACTTGCGGAAGATGCCGATCTCGAGGGGGTTGCCCTTGCGGTCGATGGCGTAGATGTGGCTGATCCGTGACTCGATGCCGGCCCGCGGCGCAGGCAGGGCGGCCGGCAACGGCAGGAACAGGAACGACGCGAGGATCACCACCGTCACCGCGATGGGGACGGCGGCCGAGCAGACGACGAAGACGCCGAGGGTGCGGAGGATTCGCCGCATGGGGTCCCGATCATTCCATCCATTTACGCTCTGCCCCATGCGCCCTCCGTCGGTGGACGTCCTCGCCCGGGACCTCGCGGATGTCGGCCTGCCCCATCCGCTGCTGGTGGATGCCGCGCGTGAGGCCATCGCCGCGGGCGAGCCGGCGTCCGCGCGAGCACGGGCCGAGGCGGTGCTGCGGCTGCTCCTGCAGCCGGTCGTGAACGCCACCGGCGTCCTCCTTCACACCAACCTCGGGCGGGCGCCGTTGGCCCACTCGATGGCGTCGCCCGGGTACACCAATCTCGAGCTCGACCTCGACTCGGGCCAGCGGGGCTCGCGCTCGGCACACGCCGCCCGGTTGCTCGCCCGCGCTGCGGGCGCCGAGGCCGCTCTGGTCGTGAACAACGGGGCGGCGGCCGTGTTGCTGGTGCTCGCCGCTCTGGCGCGGGGCCGACCTGTCGTGGTCTCCCGGGGCGAGCTCGTCGAGATCGGCGGCGGCTTCCGCGTGCCCGAGGTGATGGCCGAGTCCGGCGCCCGGCTGATCGAGGTGGGCACGACGAACCGCACGCGCCGGGCCGACTACGAAGCCGCGGTCGCCCGCCATCCGGGGGTGGCCCTCCTGCTGAAGGTGCACGCGTCGAACTACCGCATCGTCGGGTTCACCGAGGCGGCTGACGTCGCCGAGCTGGCCGGCCTGGGGCCGCCCGTGGTCGTCGACCTGGGGTCGGGCCTGCTCGACGCGGCGACACCGTGGCTCCCGAGTGGGCCTCCAGCCTGGCTGCGGGACGAGCCCGCCGTCCGCCAGACGCTGGCCGGTGGCGCCGCCCTCGTGACGTTCTCGGGCGACAAGCTCCTCGGTGGACCACAGGCCGGCGTCGTCGCCGGTCAGACCGATCTGGTGGCCCGGTGCGCCCGTCACCCCCTCGCCCGCGCCCTGCGGCCCGGCGGACTGGTGCTGCAGGCGGTGCAGGACCTGGCCCTCGCCTACCTGCGACGCGACGGCGCGGCGATCCCGTTCTGGCGCATGGCCGCGCTCAGCGCCGCCGACCTCCGCCTGCGCGCCGAAGTCCTCGGCGTGGGCGCCGTCGTGGCGTGCGAGTCCGTCGTCGGTGGCGGGTCGGCGCCGGGCGCCGGCATCCCATCGATCGGCGTCGCCGTCGACGGTGACCACACGGCGGCCCTGCGGGCGTTCCATCCGCCCGTCATCGGCCGCGTCCACAACGGCCGCACCGTGCTCGACCTCCGCACGGTGGATCCCGACGACGATCCGGTCGTGGCCAAGGCGCTCCGCACCCTTCCGTGATCGCGGTGGTCGCCACCGCCGGACACGTGGACCATGGCAAGTCCACCCTCGTGCTCGCGCTGACCGGGATGGACCCCGACCGCTTCGCCGAGGAGAAGGAGCGCGGCCTCACCATCGACCTGGGCTTCGCCTGGACCACGCTGGCGTCGGGGCGGGAGGTGGCCTTCGTCGACGTGCCCGGACACGTCCGCTTCATCAAGAACATGCTGGCGGGGGTGGGGGCGGTGGATGCGTGCCTGTTCGTCGTGGCGGCGACGGAGGGGTGGAAGCCGCAGTCCGAGGAGCACCTGCGCATCCTCGACCTGCTGGGCGTGCGCACCGGTGTCATCGCGTTGACCAAGGTGGCCGGCCTCGATGCCGACGACGTCGCACTCCTCGAGCTCGAGCTGGCCGATCGCGTGCGCGCGACCTTTCTCGCCGGCGCACCGGTCGTTCCCGTCGACGCGGTTGCCGGCCTCGGGCTCGACGCCCTGCGCGCCGCATTGGACGACCTGGTCGCCGTGACGCCTGCGCCCGAGGACCGCGACCGCCCTCGCCTGTGGGTCGACCGCGCGTTTGCGGCTCGGGGTGCGGGGACGGTGGTGACCGGCACGCTCACTGGCGGTCGACTGGCGGTGAACGACGCGCTCGAGGTGCTGCCCGCCGGCACTCCGGTGCGCGTCCGCGGGCTGCAGAGCCACCGCCACGACCGGGCCGACGTCGGGCCCGGCCACCGGGTGGCGGTCAACCTCACCGGTGTCGCCCACGACGAGGTCCGGCGCGGGGACGCGCTGGTCCGGCCGAGTCAGTGGACGCAGGCCACCACGGTCGACTGCGAGCTGCGGGTGCTGGACGGCATCGACCATGAGGTGTCGCGCCGCGGCGCCTTCCAGGCGTACGTCGGATCCGGTGAATACAGCGTGCGCCTGCGGGTGCTCGGTGCCGACAGCGTCCCCCCGGGCGGACGCGCGCCCGTTCGCCTCCATCTCCCGGTCGGCCTGCCCCTGCTCCCGGGCGACCGCTTCGTCCTGCGCGAGAGCGGGCGGTCCGAGACCGTCGGGGGTGGCGTGGTGCTCGACGTGCGGCCGGTGACGACAGCGGCCCGCGCCCGACCCAGCCGCTCGGTGGACCGGGTCATCGCCGAGCGCGGCTGGCTCGAGCCTGACGAGCTCGACCGCCTCACCGGCGAGCGACGCCCACCGACAGCGGGGCGATGGATCGTCTCGCCCGACGCCCTCGACATCGCCCGCGCGCGTGTGGTGGCCGCCGTCGAGGCGGCGGGCCCCCTCGGCCTCGACGTGGCCGAGCTGGGCGAGCGTGATCGTGCCGTCCTCGACGGCATCGAGGACGTGACGGTCGTCGCGGGAAGGGCCCGGCCCGCGTCCGCCGACGACGACGACGGGCTGGCCGACCACGCGTGGCTGCACGCCCTCGCCGCCGCGCCCTTCGCCCCGCCGCCACCCATCGGGGTCGACCGGGAGGAGCTCCGGGAGCTGGTGCGCCTCGGGCTCGTCGTGGAGCGGGACGGCGTGTGGTTCGCGGCGTCGGCCGTCGAGCAGGCCGGCCGCGTCCTGGCGGCGCTGCTGGCGGCATCCCCCGCCGGGGTGACGGTCGCCCAGATCCGAGACGCGCTGCGCACGTCGCGCAAGTACCTGCTCCCGCTGCTCGGCCACCTCGACGCCAGCGGGGTCACCCGCAGGCGGGGCGACCTGCGGATCGCCGGGCCCCGACTGCCTAGCCCCTGAGCGTCTTGACCTTGTGGAGCAGGCGCTTCACCGGCGGCTCGGACTCCATCGAGCGGGCCAGCTTCGCCACTTCGAGCACGTTGGTCATGACCTCGCCGAAGGCGTCGGGGTCGGCCAGCAGCCAGGAGTGATTGCCGGACACGACCTCGCCCTCGGCGCCGATGGCTGCGCAGAGGGCGTCGAAGGACGCCTTGGGGATGATGCGGTCGTCCTCGCCCCAGAGCACGACGACGGGGATGCGGCGGCGCTTGAGCTCCTCGAGCTCCACGGTCAGGTCGGCCTGCCGGGCCAGGTTGCCGACCCGCCACAGGTTCCAGGGGTTCCGCAGCAGGTTCGGAAGGGCGTCCTCCAGCACCACGGGGAGGACTCGCGTGATCTGGGGGATGGGGAGGATGTCGCGGGGGAAGTGGATGCCCCAGTCCCACAGCGGGCGCTGGGCCATGGAGCGGATGGTGCGCTCGCCCGCTCGCCACGTCGAGCCGCCCACCGAGTTGACCAGGACGAGGGTCCGCACCCGCTTGGGCGCGTCGTGGGCGAACTGGATGGCGACCCCGCCCCCGAAGGAATGGCCCATCAAGAAGACGGCCTCGTCGACCTCGACGGCCTGGAGGAAGTGCTCCACCCACGACGCGTAGCCCTCCAGCGAGAACTGGGCCTTCGGCAGCTCGGCGGTGCCGCCGAAGCCCGGGAGGGCAGGGGCGAAGACCCGGCAGCCGAGCTGGACGAGCCGCTTCATGGCCCGCTTGTACGCGTGCTGGCCGAGCCCCCAGCCGTGGAGGAAGAGCACGGGCAGCCCCTCGCCCGCCTCGCCGTACAGGGCGGCGCGGCCGTCGACCGTGGTCCGCTTCCAGACCAGGTGATCCTGCGGCGCAGGCCTGCTTGCCATGGCAAGCGCGACTTTACCCCTGGTTAGCGAAATGGCAACGGGGTGGGGGCCGCGGGGTCAGGTGCGGGAGGCGAGGACCTGCTTGCGCTCGACTTCGTTCAGCCCGCCCCAGATCCCGTGTGGCTCACGGATCCGGAGGGCGAAATCGAGGCAGGACTGCTTGACCGAGCACGTGGCGCAGATGGCCTTGGCCCGCGCTTCCCGGACCTCCTTCTCGTCCTTGCGCTCGAAGTGCGACGGCGGGAAGAAGACGGCTGATTGGGGGCCCCGGCAGGCTGCTTTGTCCTGCCAGAGCTGTTCGGTGACCTGTGCACTCACTGTGGACAACTCCTCCGAGGGAGGACCATAGCGCCTGCTTGCGGGCGCAACAAGGGCAGATTTTTCCAGCCCTACCCCTCGTGACCTGCCCTTTTAGTGGCGATAGTCGCGAGCACCGCCCGATTCGGGCTCGACCTCGAGCAACAGGCCGTCTATCCCCACCACTCGGATAACTTCGCCGGCCGCGATGGGGGTCGCCCGGTTGGTGCGCGCCCGCCAAGGCGCGCCCCGCACCTCCACCCTGCCCTCGGGGGCCACCAGGTCGAGCGCGACGCCGGTGTCGCCGATCATCGACTCCCGTCCGATGGTGGGGGTCGAGAACCGTGCCCGCACCATCGCGGGCATGCCCGAGACCATGGCGATGGCGGTCGCGGCCACGACGACGGCCATCACCCACAACGGCACCGACAGCCCCTCGTAGAGACGCACCGATCCCACCGCGAGCGCGACCGTCCCCACAATCGTCCAGGTGCGCGGCGCGCCAGCCTGCACGTCGATGCTGTAGCCGCCGACGCCGAGCACGATCAGCGCCACGCCCGACAGCCGCGTCGGCAGCGCACCCAACCCGTACGTCGCGAGGACGAGCACGATCACTGCCACCACGCCTGCCACGCCCACGCCGGCGGTGAAGAACTCGAACACGAGCAGCAACAACCCGACGACGAGGAGGAGGTACGCGACCGATGGCCCGGCAACACCGTGCAGGAGGCTGGCCACCAGGTCGGGCTTGGCGAATCGCACCTGCACTTGCACCCGCCGTTCGGGGGCCTGCCCTGCGCGCCTGACCACCTGGGTGGGCACGTCGATGCGGCCGCCGCCCCAGCGTCTGCCGTCGAGCTCGACGAGGAAGTTCCGCAGCGTCGGCGCGTTCACGTCCGCCACGTGGCGACGCAGCGCTTCGGTGCCGGTCAGCCCCGGCGGCTCCTCACCCAGTCGGGCACCCGGCGCCACGCCGATGACCGCCGATGCGCGCGCGAGCTCGAACGCCTCGTGATACGCGCGCGGCCGTCCGCTTCCACCGATCCACGTGGTCACGGGAACGCGCGCGTGGCCGACGCGCAGGATGAGCCGGTCGATGTCGGACCGGCGCGCGACCCCATCGCTGCTGTCGAGCTGCAGCACGAGCGCGGCCGCGTGGGTGCGTTCGGCGTCGTCGATGGCGTGGTTGACGAAGTCGACGAGCACGGCGTCGATGAGCCCGTTCACCTCGATCACGTCCACATGGCCCGTCGGTGCCGACTGCGCGCGAGCAGGATCGGCCACTGCGAGCAGTGCGCCGAGCACGACAAGGGCGATGGCTAACCTGCGAATGGGACCTCCGAAGGGAGTTGGTTGGTGGATCCTGCCGGGTTCTGCAATCAGACCCGAGTCCTCATCGTCGCTGGGAAGGGCGGTGTCGGCAAAACGACCGTCACCGCCGCACTCGCCCGCATGGCCGCACGGGCCGGCCTCACGACCCTCGTCGTGGAGGTGGAGGGCAAGAGTGGGCTGGGCGCAGCCTTTGGCCGCGCGCAGCCCCTCACCTACGACGAGGTCATCCTTGCGCCGGGCGGCGGCCCCGACGGCGCGGCCGACGTGCGCGCCCGCACGCTCACACCCGACGACGCCCTCATCGAGTACCTGCGCGACCACGGCATGAAGCGGGTTTCCAAGCGCCTCGCGTCGTTGGGCGCCATCGACGTCGTCGCCACTGCGGTCCCGGGCATCAAGGACATCCTCGTGCTCGGCAAGGTGAAGTCGCTGGAGCGGTCGAACCGCGCCGACCTGATCATCCTCGACGCCCCCGCCGCGGGCCACGCCGTCACGTTCCTCATGAGCGCGCGGGGACTGCTCGACGCGGTGCGGGTCGGACCCATCCGGTCGCAGGCCCAGGACGTGATGGAGCTGCTCACCGACCCCGCCCGCTGCCAGATCCTGCTCGTCACCCTTCCGGAGGAGACGCCGGTCAACGAGGTGGTGGAGACGGCCTACAAGTTGGAGGACCGGGTGGGCGTGAGCCTGCTCGGTGTCGTGGTGAACGGCCTGTACCCGGAGGTGGCAGGTCTGGAGTCCGACCCGGGCACGGTGCCCGAGGCCGACGACCTGCGGGCGGCGGCCGCCTTCCGCAAGGCCCGCACCGACCTGCAGACCGAGCAGGTCGCGCGGCTGGCGGACGCGCTGCCACTGCCCCAGATCCACCTGCCGTTCCTCTTCACCACCGAGGTCGGGCCCGCCGAGATCGACGAGCTGGCGGACGCGCTGGCGGCGTCGCTCGCGCAGCTGCCCGACCCCGCAGTGCGCGCGTGATGCGGTCGTGAGCCTCGCGGAGCTGGCCGACCGGCGCATCGTGGTGTGTTGCGGTTCGGGCGGCGTCGGCAAGACCACGACCGCAGCCGCGCTCGCGGTCGAAGGTGCCCGGCGCGGCAGACGCGCGTGCGTCGTCACCATCGACCCGGCCAAGCGGCTGGCCGACGCCCTCGGGCTCGACCAGCTCACCAACGAGCCGGGCCGGATCGACGGCGACTGGCCGGGCGAGCTGTGGGCGCTGATGCTCGACACCAAGTCCACCTTCGACTCGCTCGTCACGCGCTACGCGGCCTCACCCGAGCAGGCCGAGGGCATCCTCAAGAACGGCCTCTACCGCAACATCTCAGGCGCGCTCTCCGGCACCCAGGAGTACATGGCGATGGAGAAGCTCTACGAGTTGCAGGAGGAGGGCCGCTTCGACCTGATCGTGGTCGACACGCCGCCCACGCGGAACGCGTTGGACTTCATCGACGCGCCCCGCCGCCTGACGCGGCTGCTCGACAACCGCATCTTCCGACTGCTGATCATGCCGACGCGGGCGTATGTGAAGGCGGTCAGCTTCGCGACCCAAGCCTTCCTGCGCACGGTGTCCAAGGTCGTCGGTGGGCAAGTCGTCAGCGACGCGGTCGGGTTCTTTCAAGCCTTCGAAGGCATGGAGCAGGGCTTCCGCGAGCGGGCCCAGCACGTCCAGGCGCTGCTTTCTGATTCGGGCACCGCGTTCGTGCTCGTCGCCTCGCCGCGGCGCGACGCGGTCGACGAAGCGCTCTTCTTCGCCGACAAGCTGCTCGAGTCCGGCATCGGCGTCGACGCACTGGTCGTCAACCGCCTGCACCCGCGCTTCGGCGGCGACGCGGGCCAGTCCGGAACCGCCGAGCGTGAACGAGCGGCGGACGCGGCCGCGACACCTGCGCTGTCCGCCCTCTACACCAACCTGGCCGACTTCCGCGACATCGCCGCACGCGAGGAGCACCACTTCGCGTCCCTCGCGTCGCGAGTCGCGCCCGCGCCGGTAGCGCGGGTCCCGTTCCTCGCAGACGACGTGCACGACATCGCAGGACTGGAGACGGTCGGCGCCTACTTGTTCGACGGTGACGCGGCCGCGTAGCGGCGCGGGATCAGCCTTTCGGCGACGTGGCGCTGCGCTCGAGGGCCTGGGCCGCTTCCTCGACCGTCTCGGCGACGGTGACGATGCGGTCGAATCCCGTGGTCTTCAGGAGGCGCACGAGCGTCGGCCGGTTGCAGGCGACAGCGACGTCGCCCCCGAGCTCCCGTGTGCGCCGGATGCCGCCGATGAGCGCACCGAGACCGGCAGAGTCCACGAACGGGACACGCGACATGTCGATGAGCAGGCGGTGGTTCGTCGCCAACTCACTCAGCGACTGGCGGAACTGACTGACCGTGAACGCGTCCAGCTCGCCGATAGGGCGACAGATCGTGTAGCCGTCACCCTGGTGGACCTCTATGTCGAGCACACATCCTCCTGGGGAGCTCGGCAACTTGGGATCGTACCCCTGCGGAGCCGTTGACTACCCTGCCAGATCGTGCCTCGGATCCTCATCGCAAGTGACGCGCCGTGGGTGCACGACGAGGTTGGTTCGGTCCTCGCGGGCGCCGACACCGAGGTCACCCATCTCGCCTCGGGGGTGGAAGTACGTGACAGCGTGCGGGCCCGCACGCCCGATCTCGTCGTCCTCGACTCGCAGATCAGCCAGATGGGCGGCGTGGCCGTGACCATGGACCTGCGCCTCGAGGAGGGGGGCGGACGCCTCCCCCACGTGCCCGTGCTGATCCTGCTCGACCGACGGCCCGACGTCTTCCTGGCGCGCCGCTCGGGGGCGGAGGGATGGCTGGTCAAGCCCCTCGATCCGATCCGGTTGCGCAAGGCGGCCTACGAGCTGCTCGTCGGTCGCACATACCACGACGAGGCGTTCACGCCCGAGGCCGCGGCGGTCATCGCCGAGTAACCTCGACGTTCCACCGGGAAGTGGCGCAGCTTGGTTAGCGCGCAGCGTTCGGGACGCTGAGGTCGGGGGTTCGAATCCCCCCTTCCCGACTCCAGTAGTCGCAGCTAGCGTCGACGCGACGGCTTGGTGAGCCGCCAGGCGGGACCGCTTGTGGCGCGCACGTCGTCCTCGACGAAGACCACCGGCAGCACCGAACTGTCCGAGATACGACGCAGCAGGTAGCCCCCACGATCGGGCGCGGCCACCTCGAAACCCCGCACCCAGTCCCGCCGGAAGCGACTGCGAACCTCCACCCGCGTGCCCGGCGCGAGGCTCGGGCCTTGGCTGATCGCAGGAATCCCCATGTGACCGCAGTCTGTTCAACACGCGACGTGGACTGCCATGGCCAATCTCTAGTCACCTCCACCTAGCCTGCGCGCGTGCACCTCGCGGAGCTCCAGGACATGGTCAGCCGAACGTATGGGACGCGCGACGCACAGCGTGGCCTCCCGGCCACTATCGCGTGGTTGGCCGAGGAGGTCGGCGAGCTGGCCCGCGCCGTCCGCAAGGGGACGCGGGAGGAGCAGCTGCACGAGCTCGGCGACGCCCTGGCCTGGCTGGCGTCCCTGGCCGGCCAGCTCGGGCTCTCGCTCGAGGAGGCGGCGTCGCGCTACGCGGGCGGCTGCCCGGTGTGCGGCGCCAGCCCGTGCGCCTGCCCGTAGCCCCTCCATTCGACTTTGCGTGAGTTTCCCGGACTATGTCCGGGAAAGTCACGCAAAGTCGAGCAGGTGTGGCGTCAGGCGGGCGAAACGAGCAGCTCGGCGATCTGGACGGCGTTGAGAGCTGCGCCCTTGCGGAGGTTGTCGCCCGAGACGAAGAGGGCCAGGCCGTTGGGCGCGCCGGGGTCGCGCCGGATCCGCCCGACGTAGCAGGGGTCGGCGCCTGCTGCCTGCAGCGGGGTGGGGACGTCGGTGAGGACGACGCCGGGATCGCCGGCGAGCAGCTCCCGGGCCCGGTCAGGGCTGATGGGACGCTCGAACTCGGCGTTGATGGCGAGCGAGTGTCCGGTGAAGACAGGGACACGCACGCAGGTCACCGATACGGCCAGCTCGGGGATGGCGAGGATCTTGCGACTCTCGTTCCGGAGCTTGTGCTCCTCGTTGGTCTCGTCGTCCACGAAGGTGCCGGCGTGGGGGATGACGTTGAAGGCGATGGGCTGCGGGAAGACGCTCGGCGCCGGCATCTCGACGGCGGAGCCGTCGAAGGCGAGCTCGGCCGCCTTGTCGCCAGCGGCATTGACCTGCTCCGCGAGCTCGTCGACACCGACACCGCCGGCTCCCGACACGGCCTGGTAGGTCGACACGACGAGACGCCGCAGCCCCGCTTCGGCGTGCAACGGGCGCAGGGCGGGCATGGCAACCATGGTCGTGCAGTTCGGGTTGGCCACGATGCCCTTGGGGATCGCAGCAAGGGCGTCGTCGTTCACGCCCGCGACGACGAGCGGGACGTCGGGATCCATGCGCCATGCCGAGGAGTTGTCGACGACGGTGGCGCCGGCCGCGGCCACGCGAGGTGCGTGCTCCTTCGACGCGGTGGCGCCGATCGACATCAGGGCGATGTCGACGCCGGCGAAGTCGGCGGTGGCGACGTCCTCGACCTCGATCTCACCACCGGCCCACGGGAGCCGCCGACCGGCCGAGCGGGCCGATGCGAAGTAACGGATGGCATCGAGTGGGAACCGGCGCTGGGCCAGGACAGCGCGGGTGACGCTGCCCACCTGGCCTGTCGCGCCGAAGACACCGATCGTCGTCATGCCGACTCCAGCTTGAACGCGTCGTGCAGGGCCCGCACGGCCTTTTCCATGTGATCGGCGCGGACGACGCACGAGATGCGAATGGACGACGTCGAGATCATGTCGATGTTCACGCCCTCGGCCGCCAGCGTCTCGAACATGGTCGCGGCCACCCCGGGATTGGTCTTCATGCCGGCCCCGATGAGCGACACGCGCGCGATGTCGCTGTCGGTCGTGACCTCGCTGCCGCCCAGCTCCGGCTGGAGCGAGTCGGCGACCTGGAGGCTCACGCCCAGGTCGTCCTTGGGAACGGTGAAGGAGATGTCGGTGGTGCCGTCGTGCGACACGTTCTGCACGATCATGTCGACGTTCACGCCGTGGTCTGCGAGGGCGCGGAACAGCCGGGCCGCGATGCCAGGGCGGTCGGGCACGTCGGAGACGGTGACCTTGGCCTCGGTCGCGTCGTCGGTGACGGCGGAGATGATGGCTTGTTCCATGGAGGGGTCCTCCTCCTGCACCCAGGTGCCGAGCTCCCACGTGAAGCTGGACCGGACGTGCAGTGGCACGTGGTGGTTTCTGGCGAACTCGACCGAGCGGAGGGCGAGCACCCGTCCGCCGGTCGCGGCGATCTCGAGCATCTCCTCGAAGGAGACGTGCGCCAAGCGGCGGGCGCTCGGCACGATGCGGGGGTCGGCAGTGAACACGCCGGAGACGTCGGTGTAGATCTCGCAGCTCCCGGCGCCGAGGGCGGCGGCCAGCGCCACCGCCGTCGTGTCCGATCCGCCCCGTCCCAAGAACGTGATGTCCCGGTCGGTCGACACGCCCTGGGCCCCGCCCACAACCGCGACCTGACCCGCGTCGACGGCCGAGCGCACCCTGTCACCCTTGACCTCGAGGATCTTGGCGTTGCGGTGCACGGTGTCGGTGATGATGCCGGCCTGGCTGCCGGTGAAGCTGGCCGCGGGGACGCCCAGATCAGCGAGGGCCATGCACAGGAGCGCCACGCTCTTGCGCTCGCCTGCGGTGATGAGCATGTCCATCTCCCGCCCCGGCTGGGTCTTGGACACCTGGTCGGCTAGGTGCAGCAGCTCGTCGGTCTCCTTGCCCATGGCCGAGACGACGACCACCACATCGTCGCCCTGACGACGCGTCCGCGCGACGTGGTCGGCAACGGCTCGCATGCGGTCGGGGTCGCCCACCGACGTGCCCCCGAACTTCTGCACGACCAAGCTCACGGATCGAGCGTACCGGCCGCAGTTTGGCGCTCCCCGCCGTTTGCTGAAGGCCGTCGCCGCCTTACTAGCGTGGTCGCCCGTGCCCAGCGACAAACGCGAGCGTCGGCGCTCCAAGCAGGAGCGAGAGCAGGCCTACCGCGCCGCGATGCAGCGCCGACGCAACCGGCGCAGCCGTTGGGTGACCGGCGTGGCCATGCTCGCCGCGCTCGGCATCGCGTTCATCACAGTGCTGAGCGCCACGAACCGCGGCGGCACGAGCAGCCAGCAGACGGCCACGAAGCGACAGGCCACGACCAGCACGACCAGCTTCGACACCCCGTGCCCGAAGGCCAATGGGCTGTCGCCCCGCAAGGACTTCTTCAGGCGCCCGCCCCCGTTCTGCATCCAGACCGACCGGAACTACAGGGCGCAGATCCAGACCGACGTCGGCACCTTCGTCGTGTCCCTCGACGTGAAGGACGCGCCGGAGACGGTCAACAACTTCGTCTTCCTGTCGCGCTACCACTTCTACGACGGCATCCCGTTCAACCGAGTGAAGCCCGGCTTCATCGTGCAGGGCGGCAACCCCCCGGCTGAAAGCGTGACGGGGCCGGGTTACGTCTTCGCTGACGAGAACGTCCCGGTGCCGCCGAACAAGTACCGCGTCGGGCAGATGCTGATGGCCCGCGACAGGCCGAACAGCAACGGCAGCCAGTTCCTCATCATCATGGGACCCGAAGGCGAGAACCTGCCGCCGGTGTTCTCGCTGTTCGGCGAGATCTCCGACGGCATGGACGTGGTGCGGAGGATCGAGGGCGACGGGGCGCCGGACTTCACCCCGAAGGTGCTGCACACCATCCAGCAAGTGAAGATCATCGAGAGCTGAGCGAGGAGCCCACGTGTCCACCGACTGCCCGGCCGCGGACGGATCGAGCCCCAAGAAGCAGCGCTTCGATGGGCCGCCGCCCATGTGCATCGATCCCGAGAAGCGCTACACCGCCGAGATGGTGACCAGCAAGGGCACCATGCGGATCGCCCTCGACCCCATCGCCGCCCCGAAGACGGTGAACAACTTCGTGGTGCTGGCCCGCTACCACTACTTCGACGGCATCGTCTTCCACCGCATCATCCCCGGCTTCGTGCTGCAGGGCGGCGACCCCGAGGGCAGCGGGCGGGGCGGGCCCGGGTACAAGTTCGAGGACGAGCTGCCGAAGCCCGGACGCTACGAGCTGGGGTCGCTGGCCATGGCCAACGCCGGGCCCAACACCAACGGCAGCCAGTTCTTCGTCATCAGCGGGCCTGACGGCATGAAGCTCCCGCCCCAGTACTCGCTCTTCGGCAAGGTCGTCAGCGGCCTGGACGTGGTCGAGACCATCGACAAGGTCGGCACCCGGTCGGGTACCCCGACCGAACAGGTGACGATCGAGTCGGTGACCATCGCCGAGTCCGACTGACGCTCGTTCTCGAGGCAATGACTTACGGATTCCGTAAGTCATTGCCTCGAGTTCAACCGGGCAGCGCGGACAGGGCGGCCTTCTTGCCATCGACGTAGACCTCGACCTTGCCCGCACCGCTCGTCGACCACGCACCGTCCGGCGCGCGCAGCAGCGCGGTCTGGGTGTGGATCGACACGACGGGCACGCCGGCGGGCGCGAGCTGGAAGACGCGGTGGGCCTTCTCGGGCGACCACTCGTCGAAGTGCGGGATGGCGGCCAGCTGCTCGACCAACCCGAGGCCGAGGGTGAAGGCGCCGCCGCGGGGGTCGACCATCGGGTCACCGAGCACCATCGCGCCGGCGGAGGAGCCGGCGACGGCCGCGCCGGCGTCCCACGCCCGGACCAGGGCCTCCCACACCGCTGACTCCTTGAGCACCGAGCGAAGGTGCAGCGCCGATCCGCCGACGATGTAGACGAAGCGGGCGCCCTCGACCGCAGCCGCGTGCTCCGCCGACTGAGCGTCGGGCCGGCCCACCACCATGAGTCCGCGTGCGGGGACGCCGAGGCCCTTGAAATGCTCGACGGCCCGGTCGACCAGACGCTGGGGATGCTCGTAGGCCGCGCCCGTGGGCAGCACCAGCACCTCGTCGGCCCCGCTCTGCTCGAGAAGGACGCGGTCGAAGTCCGTGCAGGCGGCGGCGAACTCGTCACCGCCCACCAGGGCGAGCGGTCCGCTGCTCACGAGTGTCCCGTCGGTCGGGCCGCGCCCTGCACGGCCCAGTTGATGAGGGGGTTCACGGTGAGGCGGATGCGGAAGCGATCGCAGTCGGTGACGACCAGGCCGTTGGTACGCATGGCGCCGAGGATGTCACGGTCGGGGTGACATCCGGCAGCCACCCGGGTCCAGACCGGCGCCGAGGCCCGCTGCGCCAGTCCTTGCAGGCCCGGCGCGCGCACGTGCTCCATGAAGAGCAGCCGCCCCTCGGGCTTCAGCAACCGCCGGAGCGTCGCGAGCGCGGCGTCGAGGTCCGCCACCGTGCAGAGCGACAGCGTGCTCACGACCGTGTCGAAGCTGGCGTCGGGGAACGCCGCGTCCTCGATGCCGGCCTCGTGCACCTCGACCGGGGCGGGCGAGCTCGGCACCCGAGCCAGCAGGCGGACGCGCATGGCCGCGTCGGGCTCGAGGACGACCACCTGGTCGAGCCCGGGCGGGTAGTGCGGCAGGTTGAGGCCGGTGCCACCACCCAGCTCGAGCACGCGGCCCGACGCGTCTGCCAGCAGGCGGCGCCGGCGGTCGGCCAGCCCGGCCCGCTCGGCCGGGGCAGTGACGCGGTCGTAGACGGCCGCGAAGAGGGCGTGCTCGGTCCCCATTGGAGGCGCAACGTTACTGGTCAGTAGCCTGTCGACCATGACCGTGAAGCGCGTAGGAATCGTCGGGTCCGGGACCATGGGGGCGGGGATCGCCGAGGTGGCGGCCAAGACCGGGCACGAGGTCGTGCTGCGGTCGCGCCAGCAGGAGACGGCCGACCGCATGGTGGCCAGCTTGGAGAAGTCCCTGGCCAAGCAGGTGGAGAAGGGCCGCATCTCCGAAGAGGACAGCGCCGCGGCCCTGGGTCGCGTGACGGCGACGTCCGACCTCGGTGAGCTGGCCGGCTGCGACCTGGTCATCGAGTCCATCATCGAGGACCTGGCCGCCAAGAAGCATCTGTTCAACGAGCTCGACCGCATCTGCGGCGACCACACCATCCTCGCCACCAACACCTCGACCCTCCCGGTGATCGAGATCGCCATGGAGACGGGGCGGCCCGACAAGGTGTGCGGGGTCCACTTCTTCAACCCCGCGCCGGCCATGGCCCTGGTCGAGATCGTGCGCCCGCTCACCGCCAGCGACGAGACCATCGCGGCAGCCCGCGCATTTGCCGAGGCGTGCGGCAAGAACCCGGTGGAGGTCAAGGACCAGGCCGGCTTCATCGTCAACGCGCTGCTGTTCCCGTACCTCAACAACGCGGTGCGCATGCTCGAGCAGGGCGTCGCCACCAAGGAGGACATCGACGAGGCCATGAAGGGCGGCTGTGGGTTCCCGATGGGACCGTTCGCGCTGCTCGACCTCGTCGGGCTCGACGTCAGCCTCGCCATCCTCGACGCGCTGTACGACGAGTTCCGCGATCCGAACTACGCGGCGGTGCCGTTGCTGCGGCGCATGGTGTCGGCCGAGAAGCTGGGCCGCAAGACCACCCACGGCTTCTACGACTACACCCGGAAGTAGCCTCGAACCATGACCTCGGAGCGACGCGAGAAGGACCGCCCGTGGGTCATGCGGACGTACTCGGGCCACTCCACAGCGCGAAAGTCCAACGAGCTCTACCGCACCAACCTCGCGCGCGGGCAGACGGGGTTGTCCATCGCCTTCGACCTGCCGACGCAGACCGGCTACGACCCGGACGCCCTCGAGGCGGCCGGCGAGGTGGGCAAGGTCGGCGTGCCCGTGGCCCACCTCGGACACATGGAACAGCTGCTCGACGGCATTCCCGTGGCGGAGATGACCACATCGATGACGATCAACGCCACCGCGGCGTGGCTCCTCGCGCTCTACATCGCCAACGCCACCGACCACGGTGTCGACCCGTCGGTGCTGCAGGGCACCACGCAGAACGACATCGTGAAGGAGTACCTGTCGCGCGGGACCTACATCTTCCCGCCCGAGGCCAGCCGCCGGCTCATCGTGGACATGATCGCCTACACGGTGCGGCACGTCCCCCGCTGGAACCCGATCAACGTCTGCAGCTACCACCTCCAGGAGGCGGGGGCCACGCCGGTGCAGGAACTGGCCTTCACGCTCGCCACCGCCATCGGCGTGCTCGACGCGGTGCGGGACTCGGGGCAGGTGTCGGCCGACGAGCTGCCCAACGTGGTGGCCCGCATCAGCTTCTTCGTGAACGCCGGCATCCGATTCGTGGAGGAGGTCTGCAAGATGCGGGCCTTCACCCAGCTCTGGGACCAGATCTGCCTCGAGCGCTACGGGGTGCAGGATCCGAAGCAGCGCCGCTTCCGGTACGCGGTGCAGGTCAACTCGCTCGGTCTCACCGAGAGCCAGCCCGAGAACAACGTGCAGCGCATCGTGCTCGAGCTGCTCGGCGTCACCCTGGCCAAGGACGCCCGCGCTCGGTCCATCCAGTTGCCGGCGTGGAACGAGGCGCTCGGGCTGCCGCGTCCGTGGGACCAGCAGTGGTCGCTGCGCATCCAGCAGGTGCTCGCGCTGGAGACCGACCTGCTCGAGTACGACGACATCTTCGCCGGGTCCCACGTCATCGAGGCCCGCACGGAGGAGTTGAAGCAGGCAGCGCTCGCCGAGCTCGACGAGGTGCTCGAGCTCGGCGGTGCCTTCGACGCCATCGACGAGCTCAAGTCGCGGCTGGTGCGCAGCCAGGCCGACCGCACGCGCCGCATCGAGACGGGCGAGCTGCCCGTCGTCGGCGTCAACACCTTCACCGAGACCGCGCCATCCCCGCTGGAGGGTGAGGAGTCGTTCCTCAAGGTCGACCCGTCGGTGGAGGCGGAGATGAAGGAGGACGTGCGCCGCTGGCGCGAACAGCGCGACGCGGACGCGGTCGACAAGGCCATCGCCGAGCTCCGGCGCGTTGCCGAGTCCGGCGAGAACGTCATGCCCGCGACCATCGCCCTCGCCCACGCCGGTGGCACCACCGGCGAATGGGCAGGCGCCCTGCGCGAGGTCTTCGGCGAGTACCGCGCCCCGACGGGGGTGGCCCGGGCCGTGGGTCAACGGGGCGGGGCCATGGCCGACGTGGTGGCGCGGGCGCAGGCGCTGGCGGGCGGGCCGCCCCGGCTCCTCGTGGCCAAGCCCGGCCTCGACGGTCACTCGAACGGCGCAGAGCAGATCGCAGTGGCGGCCCGTGACGCCGGCTTCGAGGTCGTGTACCAGGGGATCCGCCTCACCCCGGCCCAGATCGCGGCGGCCGCGCGGGACGAGGACGTCGACGTGGTGGGGCTCTCGATCCTGTCAGGGAGCCACCTCGAACTGATTCCCGAGGTGATCCGCCTGCTCCGCGAGGCCGGGGTCGACGCACCCGTCGTGGTGGGCGGGATCATCCCCGAGGACGACCACGACAAACTGCGCGAATTGGGCGTGGCCGGCATCTACACGCCCAAGGACTACGAGCTCACCCGCATCATGGGTGAGATCGAGACCCTCGCCGAGCAGCAGCGCGCCCGGGCATCCTGACCATTTCCCCCCGAAGAAAACTTGATTCGGCACCGAGAGTGGCCGAAGGTTTGTGCGATGGATAGGCGAGCCCTTCCGGGCCTGTGCGCCGGCTTGGCCGGTCTGGCCTTCGGCGTCAGCGCGGCGTTGCTGTCCTCGCCGGGCCTCGCCGTGGTCGCGGCTGCGTGCGCGCTCGCGGCCGGGGGCGCGTCGCTGATCATGCTCGAGCGCGTGCACCGAGCCGAACGGGCGGTCGAGGAATCGCGGCGGGTCGCGCTCGAACCGGTCGCCGAGACCGATGACACCCCCGCCCTCGTCGACGGCGAGACGGGCCTGCCCGACCGCCACTACTTCGAGCTCGCCCTCGGCGGACGGGTGGCAGCGGCCCGCCGCCACCTGTGGCCGGTCACCGTCGTGCTGCTGGATGTGGGCCTGCAGCCGGATGCAGACGCCGACCCCGTCGCCCGCGCTGAGGCGTTCGCCGCGTTCGCGAGCTTGCTGCGCCAGACGCTGCGCGAGGCCGACATCGCCTGCCGAGTGGGCAACACCACGATGGGCCTCATCCTCGAGGACACAGCCGAGGAGGGTGGCGTCTGGACCGCCCAGCGCCTGCAGATCGCGCTGTCGAAGGACGTCACTCGCGTGAAGCGTCTCGCGGCCGGCGTGGCCAGCTACCCCAGCCACGGCCTCCGGCCCGACGAGGTCCTCGACCGGGCCGAGCAGGCCCTCTCCCGCGCCTGCGCCGCCGAAGCCGGCCACGGCCTCGGCGAGGTCGAAGTCGCCCACGTCGAGTTGTAGGTCTCGCCCTCGCTGCGAGACCGCGTGTTGCTATGTCGTCTCGATGAGGAAGTTGCGTTCGGCTAGGGAGCCGAAGGCGTACTGGGGGTAGAGACCGCCGAACATCTGGCGGGTGCGCTCGGTCCAGTCGAGGGCCGCGGGCGAGGAGATGCGGCGGTGGACCTGGAGGATGCCGCCGTCGAAGACGCGGTACTCGGCCCACGTGCCCGGGAAGTCCTTGACGCACGCCACTTCGACGAACGGGCGCGACCCCGTGGCGGCGAAGCGGCGCACCCGGTTGCGGTGGGTGTGGCCGGCGAAGTAGCCGACGAGTCGGGGGCGGCGGACGAACACCTCGATGAGCGCCTCGGAGTCGTCGGGGTTGATGCCGAAGTAGTTCTCGGGCCGCTGGTTGCTGGCCGGGTTCCACACGTGGTGGTGGCCGAACACGAGGACCGGACGGTCGGCGCGCGCGCCGAGCTCGTCCAACCACTCCAGCTGTTCGCCGCTCACCTGGCCCGGCGTCTGCCTCGGGATCACGGTGTCGAGGATGGCGAGGGTGACCCCGGGAAGCGTCACCTCGATGGGTGCGTCACTGGCGAACGTCTCGCCGAAGTACCCGTCGTGGTTGCCTCGAACGTGGTGGAGCTTGTCGCCGAACGTGTCGCCGTACGCGGCGAGGAACTGCCCGTACTCGTCCTTGGTGCCGTGCGTCGTGAGGTCGCCCTTGGCGACCACCGCGTCCGGCCCGAGGGCGACGATCTCGCCGATGGCGGCCCGGTTCATCATCTCCGGGTAGGGAGGCTCGCCCTCGGCCGCCGAGAGGATGGGACCGACGTCGAGGCCCTCGATGATCCCGGCCTCGGTCTCGCCGAAGTGCACGTCGTTCACCGTCGCGATGGTCGCCAGTCGCTCGCCGGGGCGCGGCAGCGTCCGAAAGGCCTCGCCCTCGAGGTCGTAGGCCGTTGCTGGGTCGAGCCCGTCGTGGACGAGTTTGCTCGCGCCGTCATAGAACACGGCCTCGTCGTCGGCGAGTGTTGTCAGCTCCACGGACGTTGGCGCTTCACGGCGGCGGGACCGGTCCACCAGCGGCCTGACCAGCGCCAGTTGGGCGCCGCGTCTTCCTCATCGCTGACCACCACCGGGGGGGGCCAAGCCAGCTCCACCGCGGCGACGATGGCCGCCAGCTCCGCGGGCTCCGGAGGCGTCGCCATCGCTACAGGGGGACGTTGCCGTGCTTGCGCTTCGGCAGCTCTTCGCGCTTGGAACGCAGTAGATCCAGGGCGTTGGCCAGCACCTTGCGCGTCTCTGCCGGGTCGATGACGTCGTCGACGTAGCCCCTCTCGGCCGCGTCGTAAGGGTGCACGTAGCGCTCGGTGTACTCCTCCAGCAGGTCGGCCTTGCGCTGCACCGGATCCTCGGCGTCGGCCAGCTCCCGGCGGTAGAGGATCTCGACCGCGCCGGGCGGGCCCATGACCGCGAACTCGGCCGACGGCCAGGCGTAGGCCAGGTCGCAGCCGATCGACTTCGAGTTCATGACCACGTAGGCGCCGCCGTACGCCTTGCGCACGATGATCTGCACCCGGGGCACCGTCGCCTCGCAATAGGCGTAGAGGAGCTTGGCCCCGTGACGGATGATGCCGCCGTACTCCTGGTCCGTGCCCGGCAGGAAGCCGGGAACGTCCACGAACGTCACGAGTGGAACATTGAAGGCGTCGCACGTCCGCACGAAACGGGCCGCCTTCTCGGAGCTGTCGATGTCGAGCACACCGGCCAGTACCTGGGGTTGGTTGCCCACGACACCCACCACGTGCCCGTCGAGGCGAGCGAAGCCGCACACGATGTTCTGGGCCCAGAGCGGGGCGTACTCGAAGAAGTCGCCGTCGTCGACGACCACCTCGATGATTCGCTTGATGTCGTAGGGCAGGTTCGAGCTCGGCGGCATGATCTCGGTGAGCTCGGGGCACGGACGGTCGGCCGGATCGCCGGTGGCGACGTGCGGCGGCTCCTCCAGGTTGTTGGCGGGCAGGAACGAGAGCAGGTAGCGCACCTCGTCGAGACAGCTCTTCTCGTCCGCGGCCACGAAGGTGCAGACACCGGACTTGGTGGCGTGGGTCATGGCGCCGCCCAGCTCCTCGACGCTCACATCCTGGCCCGTCACCGTCTTCACCACGTCAGGTCCGGTGATGAACATGTACGAGCTCTCGCGCACCATGAAGATGAAGTCCGTCATGGCCGGGCTGTACACGGCGCCACCCGCGCAGGGGCCGAGGATCACGCTGATCTGGGGGATGACGCCCGACGCCGTGACGTTGCGGTGGAAGATGCGTCCGTACTGGTCCAGGGAGACCACGCCCTCCTGGATGCGGGCGCCGGCGCCGTCGTTGAGGCCGATGAGCGGCACCCCGACCGAGGCGGCCAGGTCCATCACCTTGTGCACCTTGGCCGCGAAGGCCTCGCCCAGCGAGCCGCCCATCACCGTGAAGTCCTGCGAGAACACACAGACCTTGCGGCCGTCGACGGTGCCGAAGCCGGTGATCACGCCGTCGGTGTAGGGACGGGTGTCGAGGTTGGCCGACTGCGACCGGGCCAGCATGTCGAGCTCCTGGAACGACCCGTCGTCGAGCAGGTACTCGATGCGCTCGCGCGCCGTCAGCTTGCCGGCGTCGTGCTGGCGCTGCACGGAACGCTCGGAGCCGGCGTGCAACGCCTGCTCCTTGCGCTTGCGCAGCTCCTCGAGCCGCTCGTGGATCGGATGCTCCGTCATGCGGACTTCACGCCTTCAAGCTACACAGTGGTGCCTGTGCCGACCGAGCCGGAACCGAGCGTCTGGGCCCTCCCACCGCCGGACGTGGCTGACGCCGACGGCGTGGTCGGAACCGGTGCCGACCTCGAGCCGGGGACGCTGCTGGCGGCGTATCGCAGCGGCATGTTCCCGATGCCGTACGGCTCGGTGCTGGCGTGGTGGTCGCCCGACCCGCGGGCCGTTCTTCCCTTGGACTCGTTGCGGGTCAGCCGCTCGTTGCGACGGTCGTTGGGCCGGTACGAGGTGCGGTTCGACACGGCCTTCGAGCACGTGATCGACGGCTGCGCCGACCTGCGCAGGCCGAGCGGATGGATCAGCCCCGAGATCTGGGCCGCCTACATCCGGCTTCACCGGCTGGGGTGGGCGCACTCCGTCGAGGCGTGGTCGCTCGACGACGGGACACTGGCGGGCGGGCTCTATGGGGTCGCCATCGGCGGCCTGTTCGCGGGCGAATCGATGTTCCACCGGCGAACCGACGCGTCCAAGGTGGCGCTGGTCGCGCTGGTGGAGCGCATGCGGTCCAGGGGAATGCCTCTGCTCGACGTCCAGTGGTGCACGCCCCACCTCGAGTCGCTCGGCGCGGTGGACATTCCCCGGTCGGAGTACCTCGAGCTCCTCGCCGGAGCGATCAGCCTGCCCGTCGAGTTCGCCTGACCGCTTCGAACCCCCTTCGTCTCGAGGAAATAGGCCACCGAAGCGGTGGCCTATTTCCTCG
>JBEEFP010000104.1:0-24756 GCA_041166085.1 Actinomycetota bacterium | reverse complement strand
TCGCGACCCTGGGCGACCTGGCCGACTACTACCGACTGGCCAAGCGCACCCTGCCCGCCGCCATCGAGGCGGCCGGTCTCGTGCCCGTGCACGTGGCGGAGTGGGGCCAACCGGCCTGGGCCGACCCCGCCGCGCTCGCGGCCGGGCAGCCGCGCGGCCGCCACCGCACGACGCTGCTGTCACCGTTCGACTCACTGGTGTGGGAGCGGGCCCGGACGCTGCGCATCTTCGGATTCGCCCACCGGCTCGAGGCATACACGCCCGCTCCGAAGCGCGAGTACGGCTACTTCACCATGCCGCTGTTGGCGGGGGGACGGTTGGTGGGTCGCGTCGACCCCAAACGCATAGGCAGGACCCTCACCGCGCGCGCCTGGCTCGTCGACCGACGCGCTCGGCCTGCGCTCGATGCCGCCGTTGCCGAGGCCGCGACGTGGGTCGGTTGCGACTCGGTGGCGCTCAGCGTGCAGCCAGGCTGAGCCGACGGGCGACCACCGCGGCGATGGCCAGCGTCAGGCCGGCAAGGGCCCACCGCGGATCGGCGCCGGTCACAGGCAGCCGGCCCGCGCCCGTGGGCGCGGGCGCTGCTTGCGTCGTCCGTTGGGCCAGCACCCGCGACGCCGGCGCGTCGGACGAGGCGAAGGGCCACACCCCGTTGGTGAAGCGCAGCGCGTAGAAGCCGCTGTTGGCGTCGGCGTACCAGACCTCGGCCCGCCCCGGCACGAACGTCGGCGCCGACATGGCGAAGTCGCTGGCGCCGAAGTTGCTCATGCCCTGGGTGGGCGGAGCGTTGAAGTAGGCCAGCTCGCGCGGACGGAGCGCGTCGCGGATGTCGAAGACCCGGAGCCCCGAGAGGATGAAGCTGCACGCCACCACGCCGGGCTCGGCGCGCTGCGGGACCGCGCAGTAGTGGCCGGCGTAGCCCGCCACCGGGTTGCTCATGCCCGGATCGCCGGTCAGTCCAGCCCGGTTCTGGGGCTGGTTGACCTCGAGGCGGAGCTCCGACACCACCTTGGGATGGGTCTCGTCGGCGATGTCGATGATGCGCCCCGCGCCCACGTTGGCGGTCGGGTCGGTGCTCGGCACCGGACGGCCCGCGAACTCGTCCACCTCCACGAGGTAGGGATGACGGTCGATGCTGACGGGGATCGCCGTCTGCGGGATGCTGACGTTGGGCCACGTGACCTGTCCGATCACGCGCACCTGCGGGTTGGACTTGTGGGCCTGCACCTCACTCACGTCGAAGACGGTGACGCCGTCGTCGGCGTTGCTGGCGATCCGGGCCCCGTAGAGCCGATTGCCGTCGTCGCTGATGTTGAAGCCGTGGATGCGGTAGTCGAACGACGACCACACCGGCGCCGGCAGTGCCGGGTCGGTGATGTCGAGCGCGACCATCGTGCCCGCACCCGCCGATGTCACCCAGAACGTCTTGCCGTCCGGCGAGAACGCTCCTTCGTGACCGAGGAACCCGAACGGCGTCGACGACGCGAGCACGGGATGGCGGCAGTCCTGGGTCAGGTCGTAGATGTCCACGAATCCCGGCATGGTGAAGGGACCGCCCATGTCGGCGGCCAGGAGGCCGCGCTCCATGTTGATGCTGAGCGACTCGTGCGGACTCAGCATGGCCGGCGTCACGAGGTTGTCGGTCTTCACCGGGTGGGTGGGATCCGACATGTCGAGCACGTACACCCCGGCCAGGTCGGTGTCGGCCACCTGGACTGGGACCGCCGTCGGGAAGAGCAGGGTGGAGTCGTAGTACGCGCACTCGTGGCCCGCGCCGTCCACATAACGCTGCACCCGGAAGCCGCCGGTGTCACCGAAGTGGCCCACCTTCTCGAGGTTGCAGCGGAAGCCTTCGGCCGCCCGTCCGCTGGCGATGTCGTCGGGACTGACGCGGCCCTGCATGCCGGTCTCTGGCTTGGACCCTGGTCCGCACTGGGCGCGCGGGGTCGCCGGCGCCGGCCCGCTCTCGCTCGCCTGCACCTGGAACTGCACCGCGGCCGCGATCACCGCCACAGCCCCGAGGAGGGCAGCCACCCTTCGCATAGCAGTGGAACTTCGCCGCCACGCCCGGTGACACCTGCCACACCGCCGCTACAGGAAGTCGGTGACGTCGACGAGCCAGGACAGGTCGCCGGTCGTGGTCTGCTCGACCCACCAGGCGGGCGCCGCGCCCATGAGGGTCTGGTAGTCCCAGTAGTCACGCCAGAGGGTGATGACGCCGTCCGCCACGCGGTGCACGGTGGCGATGGGAAGGGTGACGGACTCGCCCGTGCCCCACGTCCAGGTCTCGGCGTGCTCGAGCATCACCAACCCGTCGTCGCCGGTCGTCGCCAACCCGTGATGGTGCGCATACGCGGCCAGCGGCTCGATGCCGAGCCGGAGCCGGGCCTCGATACCGTCCGGGCCGCGCGCGGCAGCGCCCGGCCCGAGGGGCACGTCGTAGTAGATCGAATCGGCACCGAAGAACGACCTCACCCGCGGCCAATCACGCTCGTGCAGCGCGTCCCACATCGCCGTCACCGTCTCGACGTCGTTCATCGTCCTCCGATCGCATCCACCGCGGCCCGGGCCGCCGCGCTGGTCGCCTTGTTGAGATCGCGTCCCAGCCGGACGAGCTTCGGCACCGCCCAGGGCCGGCGCAGGACGTACCGGGCGACCGCGGGCAGGTCCGGCGACCCGTCGGCACGGGCCAGCCCGCCGACGGCCGCGTCGACGAGGCCGTCAACCGGACGGTCGCTGATGGCCCGGAACACCGACCACGGCACGCCCCTCGCCTCGCACACGTCGGCGACGGCCGCCGTCTCCATGTCCAAGGCCACCACGCCCTCCATGGGCAGGTTGGCGATGACCGCCATGTCGAGGATCGGTGCACGGCACGTCAACATCGTGCCCCGGGTCGCGGCTGCGTTGATCGGGCGGTGCTCGAAGGTCGCGCCGGTCTCACGGTCGACGACGATCTTCGGCATCACCAATTCGCCGATCTCCAACTCCGGGTCGACGCCTCCGGCCACGCCGACGACGACGACGTGATCGACGGCGCAACGCGTCAGCAGCGACTCCGTCGCCCGCCGCGCCGCGGCCGGTCCGACGCCGATGACCGCCGTCACCGCGTCGGGCGGGAGCAGCCGCGCCAGAGGACGCAGCTCGAGGTCCATCGCCGTCACGAACGCGACCCGCACGGGTCGGAACCGTACTCAGCTGCTGATCGGTGAGGACAGGTCGTACAGCGTCGTCCCACCGATGGTCCTGGCCGTGAACGTGGAGGAGACCCACGCGCTGATCGCGCTGTTGCCCCCGCCGGGCCCGCCGCCGAAGCCGCCTCGGCCGCCCGCGATGAAGTAGTGGACCCTGCCGTCCTGCACGTACTGCTGGAACTGGGCCAGGGTGGGCGTGGGGTCGGAGCCGTTGAAGCCACCGATGGCCATCACGGGGTCGCCAGTCGCGAGCTGGTAGCCCGACGCCTCGTTGGCACCGATGGCCGCGGCCACCCACGTGTAGGCGGAGGCGTTCGCGTCGAGGGCGGCGGTGAGCTCGGCCGTCGGTGTGCTGCCGCTCAAGAGCCCACCGGCTCGTCCACCGCCGCCGTTGAACGGCGGGGGGGCGCCACCGGGACCGCCGAACCCCGGGCCGCCGCCCGGACCGCCGAAGCCGCGGCGACCTTGGGCGCCGCCGGGCCCGAAGCCCCCCGCTCCCGACGGTCCCGCTGAGGGAATGGCGCCGGTATGGGCCGTCGCCACCGTCGAGAGCGTGTAGGCCGCGGGCCCGGCGAGCGCGATCGAGAGCGCGGCCGCCCCGAGAACCGCACCCACCTTGCCACGGACGTGGGTGAGGCCGACGCATGTCGCGGCGATCGCCACCCCGCCAGCCAGCACGACGGTGCGCAGGGCCGGGTTCCACGTCGGCGTGCGCGCGAGCAGCTGTGCCGACCACCAGGCGGTGACGACGATCACGGCGGCAAGCGCGTAGCGCCCCACCTCGCGGTCGCGTCTTCGCCACAGCGCGGTCGCGCCGATGGCGACCAGTGCACCGATCGCGGGCGCGAGGGCCACTGTGTAATACGGGTGGATGATGCCCTGACCCAAGCTGATGGCCGCGCCGGTGACGAGCAGCCAGCCACCCCACAACAGGGCGCTGGAACGCAGCCGGTCCGTCCGCGGCGCCCGCCACGTTGCAATCACGAGCCCGAGCAGGAAGAGGAGCGCGGCGGGGAGGAGCCAGGAGATCTGGCCACCGAACTGCGGGTTGAACAGGCGGGTCAGGCCGACCGGTCCCCAGCGACCGTTTGCGCCTTGCGGGCCACCACCGACACTGCCGGTCTCGTTGCCGCTGAGGCGGCCGAATCCGTTGTAACCGAACAGCAGGTTCCACAAGCTGTTCGTCTGCGAACCGCCGACGTATGGACGAGCCGACGCGGGGGTCAGCACGACCAAGGCCACCCACCACCCGGCGGACACGAGCATCGCCGCGCCGGCCGCCAGCAACTGGAGGATGCGCCGTCGCAACGGGGTCGGGGCCGTCACGAGGTAGACGAGGCCGAGACCCGGGAGCACCAGGAAGGCCTGCAGCATCTTGGCCAGGAAGGCGAAGCCGACGAGCGTGCCAACCAGCAGGAGCCACCGCGTCGAGGCGGCCTCGAGGGCCCGCACCATCGCGTAGGCCGCGCCGACGAGGAGCAACGTCAGCATGGCGTCGGGGTTGTTGAAGCGGAACATGAGGGCAGCGACGGGCGTCGACGCCAGAACCGCACCGGCCAACAGTCCGGCCGGCGCGCCGAACCACCGCCGGACGGCGGCGTAGAGCAACGCCACCGCGGCGACGCCCTCGAGAGCCTGGGGTACGAGGATGCTCCAGGAGCTGAGCCCGAAGACGCGGGCCGACAGCTCCATCGGCCACAGGAAGGCGGGCGACTTGTCGACGGTGATGAAGTTCGACGCGTCGAAGGAGCCGAACACGAACGCCTTCCAGCTCTTCGTCCCGGCCTGGACGGCGGCCGCGTAGTACGTGTTGGCCCAGCCCGACGCGCCCAGGCCCCAGAGAGAGAGGAGCGCGGTCGAGGCCAGCAGGGCGACGAGCGCGGGCCGAGCCCACGGGGACTCCCGCCGGCCTGGCGCCGGCGGTGGGTTCACCGGCGCCAGGGGCGTGGAGGTCTCGTCGTCATGGTTGGTGAGGACGCTGGCCATGGGCTCGAGGATCGGGCGCCAACCTGAGAGCTCCCTCAGCATCACCACCGAAAGTGCGGTGAATGAGGTCGGCGCAAACTCGCAGCCCGCTCACAGCAGACTCCCAGGCCGGAGGAGTGTCGTGAGACCATGACAACCGTGTCTGGGCAGCCCCGCGTCCTCGTGGTGGACGACGAGGAGCACATCACCGAACTGGTGGCGATGGGCCTCACCTACAACGGCTTCGACGTCGAGCGCATCGGCTCGGGCCGCGACGCGCTCGCCGCGGTCGAGCGCCAGCGTCCGGAGCTCATCGTCCTCGACGTCATGCTCCCCGACCTCGACGGCTTCGAGGTGGCCAAGCGGCTGCGCCAGGCCGAGGGAGCGGGCGCACGTGTGCCGATCATCTTCCTCACCGCCAAGGACACCACCCACGACAAGGTCGAAGGCCTCCGGCTGGGCAGCGACGACTACGTCACGAAGCCGTTCTCGATCGAGGAGCTCATCGAGCGCGTCAAAGCGGTGCTGCGGCGGTCGAGCGGAGTCGGTCCGGGCGAGCGCAAACTCACCTACGCCGACCTCGAGCTGGACGAGGACACTCGTGACGTGTGGCGGTCGGGCAAGCTCATCGAGCTCACGCCGACGGAGTACAAGCTCCTGCACTACCTGCTGTCCAACGCGCGGCGCGTGCTGACGCGCGACCAGATCCTCGAGCACGTCTGGGAGTACACCTTCTCCGGCAACGCCAGCGTGCTGGAGACCTACATCAGCTACCTGCGCCACAAGATCGACGCCACCGACCCCCCGCTCATCCACACCGTGCGCGGCGTCGGCTACAGCCTCCGCCTGCCCCCCGGCGCGTAAACCGATCGACTTTTTCGCGATGTGACCGGTCATGCCGGTCAAATCGCGAAAAAGTCGATCTTTTGCAGAGCGGCCTGCGGCGGTCAGCTGCCGTGGCTCGAGGTGTCGGCGGAGCGGGTCGTCGCGGAGGACGTCCCCGACTGGGCGCTGGTGGCGCCTGTCGGCGTCGTCGTCTTGATCGTGGCCTGGGTCGCCGCCGGTGTCGCCGCGCTGGCGACGGGAGTGACCCCCGCCGCGTTGGCGATGGCAAGACCGCCGGTCAGGCCGAGCAGGGCCGAGACGCTGATCGCGGCGGTCACCGCTCGCGCGTCGCCGGCGACGTGCTTGCGTCTGCGTTGCACACGCTGGTCGGACATGGTGTCGCTCCTCCTGGCCACCGGTCGGCGGCCTCTCCGGAGAGGATCGACCCGCCGGCTCAGGCCCGGCTGAGCCCTCGCTCAGGACTTGCGCAGAAATCCACGCGCACCGGCAGGTGGCCGAGGAAGGCGCCGATGCCGGGCGTGGCGAGGACCACGCCGTCTCGGTCGACCGCCAGCGCCTCGGCGCCCGTGCCCTCGACGATGTCGAACGGGTGGGTGCTCCCTCGCAGGAGCACGGCCTTGGCCGCCACCTCGGCGGCGAGGGCCGAACCGTCGATGACGGTGGCGAGGGTCAGGTCGGTCTGGGACGGCTGGCCCGTCCAGGGATCGATGAGGTGGTGACGCGCTTCGCCGTCGACGCGCCAGCGGCGGCGCAAGGTCGTCGACGTGGCGACGGCCCCGTCGTGCAGCGTGACCAGCGCGAACGGAAGCGTCGACCACGGGTGCTCGACGGCCACGGTCCAAGGGCCGCCGCGCGGTGCCGTACCGCTCACCCGCACGTCGCCGCCCAGGTTGACGCAGACACCCTCGACGCCGCCGGCCAGCGCCTCGGCCGCCACCATGTCGGCCGCCAGCCCCTTGCCGATCCCACCGGGATCGAGGCCGACCCCCGCGGGAACAGTGACCTCGTCGCCGTCCACCACGATGTCGGTGCAACCCGGGGCCAGTGCGCTCACACCCGGCGGCGGCGATGACGTCATGTCCTCGAACGTGCGGTCGTAGCCTGCCCGCAGGAGCGCGCCGAGCAGCGTCGCGTCGACCGCCCCGCCGCTCAGTCGCCACGCGGCCTGGGCGGCGCGAACCAGTTCGACGGTGTCCGTCGAGACCCGAACAGGATGTCCGGCCTTTCGATTGAGCTCGCTGACCTCGCTGTCAGGAAGGAAGCGGCTCCAACGCCGCTCCAACTCGTCGATCCGCGCGCGCAACTGATCGATCAGGCCGATGCGGCCGCCCACGACGATGAGCTGCGCCTCGCTCCCCATGGCGTGAAGGTCGAGGGTGCTCACGCGGGCACCCTCGCTCGCGCCGGATCACGTGTCGGACGCGGGACCGGTGGCGACGTCGCCTGTTCGATGCGTAGCCCGGTCAACCCGGCGATGGCCACGATGGCGACGACCGCGACTCCCTCGAACAACCAGGTCGCGGTGTCGGTGCCCGCGGTGAGGGCGTGCGCGGTCGCGCTCAGGAAGAGCGGAAAGGATGCGAAGTGCACGGCTCGCCACGTCTTCTTCGGCAGATGCGTCTTGGCCAACGACGTCAGCTCGACAGCGAGCAACAGGTAGAGACCCACGACGCCCCACGCGATCGCCGCCGGCCGCCATGTGCTGGCGAACGGCACGAGCACGGACAACCAGCCGAAGTGCAGGTACGAGTCGGCCACGATCGCCGCGATGTGCACGCCCGTGAAGATGGTGGCGAGTCCGCCGAGGTAGCGATGCAGGTCGAGGGTCCATGCCAGCTTGGGCCGCCGCCCGGCCGCAGAGGCTCTGGTCGAGAAGAGCAGACCCCAGATGACCGAGGCGGTCAGGAGCGCCCACGCGACGAGACCGGCCGACCGGGCGACGTACCACGGGAGGAGAGATCTGGTCATGGCGGGATGATCGGCTCCGACGCTCGGGACCGGCTCGGCGCGGTGTCAGAAGACGCTGGGAACGCTCGACCCGACTATCGGCGACTCCCAAGCCCGTCCCCAGGGATCTCTGAGCCTCGGGTCCGACGATGGCCTCATGCTCGACCTCCACGACCACGACCAGCTCGTCGGACCGGCGTCGCTCTCGTGCTCCGCCCCCGGCTGCCCGGACCGGTTCGCACGGTCCCCGCGCACGTCCGCTTATCTCTGCGGTCGCGTGACGTTGGGACGCGACGACGCGTTGGACGACCTCGTCGATCAACTCGACGCGTCGTACCTGCCGGACGCCGACGTCGTCGATCACGTCGGCCTCGTGCTGCTCCGAGCGGGAGCGACCGGCGCCCTCGTCGTCAGAGCCACGGCGGCCCGCGCCGTCGGCGATCCCCCGCACGCCGATGCATGGACAGTGAGCCTCCGCGTCGGCAACGTCGAGGAGGGCGTCATGGTCGCGCTCGAGCACGGCGGGCTCAGCGTTCCCGGCGACCCGGACACGTCGGCGGGACGCATCCTCTGCACCGTCGGTCGAGACGCTCGCGACGCCGAGGAAGGCGCCCGCTCCATCGCCGCCTCGCACCTGCCCCTGGATCACGCGGCCGCGCAAGCGCACGTCGCCGCCCTCGTGATCGTTGGGGATGGGGTCCTCGCGACCCCCGGCCTCAGGGTCCGGACCGTCCCGGGCACACCCCCCGTCGTCGTCCAGACCCGCAGCACCGCCTGACCGCGGTCTGACCGGTCACCGATTCGGGGCGAATTCCCAGGATTGGCGGAGGGACCGCCAAGTCCCCCACCCCACACTCGTTCGAGACCCACCCGCCCAAGGAGTTCACCATGACCACCACCCCGGAGCCGGTTCCCGCCGACGAATCCGCTGCCCCCGAACCCCCTGCCCCCGAACCCCCTGCCCCCGAACCCTCTGCCCCCGCTGCCATCCCCCGCCGTTCGGCCGGCGCCCGCATCGGCGGACTGGCATTGGCCGCGGCCCTGACGGTCGGCGGTGTCCTCGGCGTGAAGGCGTTGAGCGGGAGCAGCTCCCCCGCCGCCGCGACATCGGCGCAGGCCGGCGCCCCCGGACAGCAACGCGGCGTCCCCGGCGGCACGTTCGGCACGCTCGCGTCCGTCAACGGCTCGACGCTCACACTCACCATGCAGGACGGCACCGCCAAGACCGTGACCACGTCTTCGACCACCAGGATCACCAAGACGGTCGACGGCGCGCTCAGCGACATCAAGGTCGGCGACAACGTGGCGGCGATGGGCACGGCCAGCGGCTCCACCCTCACGGCGACCCGCGTGACCGACCGCGGCACCCAGGCTGCCGGCGGGCCCGGCAACGGTGGACCTCGGCTCGGCGGCGCCCCGCCGAACGGTGGCGGCAACGGCGGACCGGCCACTGGCGGCGGCTTCGCTGCCGGCACGGTGAAGAGCATCAGCGGCTCCACCATCGTCCTCACTGGCCAGGACGGGACCACCACCACGGTGCACACCGTCTCGGCCACGACCTACTCCGTCAGCAAGACCGTCGCCCTCAGTGACCTGACCGCGGGACAGACCGTGGTCGTCCAAGGCGCCACCAACAGCGACGGATCGATCGCCGCCACCAGCGTGCAGCAGGGCGGCGGTTTCGCGGGTCGCCCCGGCGGACCGGGTGGCGGCGCCGGAGCTCCTTCGGGCACGCCCGGTTCGGGGACGAACTGATGGCGATGGTGACGCAGTTCCGGCGGGCCGGTCTCCGACGGGGGCCGGCACCGGCCGCCTCGAAGCTGGGCCGTCTGCGCCACCACCTCCTGCGCCCGGCCGTGCTGCTGCCGGTGATCGTCATCGGCGGCGCCGCTGCCTGGTTCCAGCTCCACCCCTCGGGCACCGCAGCAGCAGCGGCGACCGAGCAGACAGTGACGGTCACGAGCGGCACGCTGCGCCAGACGGTGTCCGCCTCCGGCACCCTCGAGCCCGCAGCCACCCAGGACCTCAACTTCGGTGCTGCCGGCAAAGTCACCGCCGTCAACGTCAAGGCGGGCCAGCAGGTCGCCAAGGGCAGCGTGCTCGCCACCATCGACTCGGCCGCGCTGCAGAGTCAGGTGACCCAGGCCCAGGCCACGGTGGACGCAGCGATCGCGCGCTTGGATTTGGATCAGACCGCCAACGCGTCGGCGGCCCAGATCACGGCTGACGACGCGGACGTGGCCGCGGCCAACGCGCAGCTCGCGAGCGCGCAGGACGCGCTGGCAGGTGCCAGCCTCATCTCACCCATCGACGGCATCGTGTCGAGCGTCGACCTCAGCGTCGGCGAGCAGCTGAGTGGCACGGGGACGTCAGGAACAAGCATCAGCGGCACGGGCACGGGATCGGGGCGCACCAGCGCCGCGTCCGCGTCGCCGACCTCCGGATCCGGTGGCGGCGGGGCGGCTACCGCCGCCACGAGCACGGCAACGACGTCGTCGACGGCTGAGATCCAGGTCATCAGCGCCGGCTCCTACGTCGTGAACCTCAGTGTCGACGACACCCAGATCGGCCAGATCAAGGAGGGACAGCAGGCAACGGTGACGCCATCGACCTCGTCGGCGTCGCCCACCGCGAACGGGGCGACGGCCGGCGCGCCCACGGCAGGCGCCACGGGCCAGAGCACGGGACAGCCGACCGCGGCTGCGCCCGCCACCGGCACCGTCACGTCGGTCGGCACCATCGCCTCGTCCACCTCGGGCGTCGCCTCCTTCCCGGTGGTCGTCACGGTCACGGGGACCCCCTCGGGGTTCTTCGCAGGCTCCACCGTGCAGGTGGGCATCGTCTACAACCAGCTGGACAACGTCATCCAGGTGCCGTCGCTCGCCATCACCCGCGACAACGGGCGGGCGTCCGTCGTCGTCCTGGCCAGCGGCAAGAAGGTCGTCACGCCGGTCACCACCGGAGTGGTCGCCGCCGGCCAGACCCAGATCACCGAGGGCCTGAAGGCCGGCCAACAGATCGTGGTCACCATCCCCACCGCCACCAACCGTCCGACGGGGGCAACAGGCAACACCGGCGGCGGCTTCGGCGGTCGCTTCCCCGGCGGAGGGCCGCCCGGCGGCGGCACGGGTGGGGCTCCGGGCGGCTTCCGAGGCGGACAGAACTGATGGCCCCCGTCATCGAGCTCACCGATGTGAGCAAGCTCTACCGCACGGGCGTCATCGAGGTGGCCGCCCTGCAAGCCGTCACCATGACCATCGACGACGGCGAGTTCGTCGCCATCGCCGGCCCTTCCGGTTCCGGCAAGTCGACCCTCATGCACATCATCGGCTGCCTCGACGTGCCGACGTCCGGCACGTACCGGTTGGCGGGCGAGGACGTCAGCGTCATGACCGAGGACGATCTGGCCGACATCCGCAACCGTCGCATCGGCTTCGTCTTCCAGCAGTTCAACCTGCTGCCGTCGCTCTCGGCCCTGCGCAACGTCGAGCTGCCGCTCGCGTACTCCGGCGTGCACAAGGCAGAACGCCGGGCGCGAGCGGCGGCCGCCCTCGACCGCGTCGGCCTGGCCGGGCGGGTCGAGCACAGGCCGGGCGAGCTGTCCGGCGGTCAGCAACAGCGGGTCGCCGTGGCGCGGGCATTGGTCACCGAGCCGTCGATGATCCTCGCCGACGAACCGACCGGCAACCTCGACTCGGTGGCGAGCCGCGATGTCCTCGGCCTGCTCCGCGACCTGCACGACTCCGGCCGCACCGTCGTGCTCATCACCCACGAGCACGACGTGGCCCAGGCCGCGGGCCGTGTCGTGCGCGTGCTGGACGGTCGGCTGGCTGCGCCCGAGCTCGAGGGCGTGGCGACGTGAACTGGCTCGACACCGTCGGTGCAGGGCTCGACGCCATCCGTTCGCACCGCCTGCGCTCGGGCCTGACGATGCTGGGCATCCTCATCGGCATCGCCGCGGTCATCCTGACCGTCGGACTCGGACTGGGCGCCCAGGCCCAGGTCCGCGACCAGATCAACTCCCTCGGCACCAACCTGCTGATCATCTCCCCTGGCAGCTCGACCAGCACCGGCGGCGTGCGGGGCGGCTTCGGGACGGCGTCGACCCTGACGCAGTCCGACGCCGACGCACTGGCGTCGAAGGTCGTGGCGCCTGACATCGCCGCGGTCGCCGCCACCACGTCGTCATCAGCGACCCTCACCGCGGGCTCGACCAACTGGACGACCAGCGTGGTCGGCACCACTCCGGCCTGGCTGCAGGTGCGGGCCAGGACGATCACTGACGGCCGGTTCATCAGCGCCACCGACGAGAAGAACGCCTCCGCGGTGGTGGTCCTCGGGGCGACCACCGCGTCCGAGCTCTTCGGCGGCCGCACGGCGGTCGGACAGTCGGTCACGCTCAACGGCAACGTGCTCGAGGTGGTCGGCGTGCTCGCGTCGTCGGGCTCGTCGACCAGCTCGAACAACGACGACACCGCCGTCGTCCCCACGACCACCGCGGCCCAACGGCTGTTCGGCGGAACGACACGGACGTCGGTGGGAACCATCTACGTGTCGGCCACCTCGTCCGCCACCCTCCCGGCCGCCTACCAGGAGGCGCAGAACACGCTGCTCAACCTGCACGGCACCGCCTCGACTGCGAGCGCGGACTTCACCATCACGACCCAGGAGTCGCTGCTCACCACGGCCAACTCGGTCAACGAGACGCTCACCATCCTGCTCGGCGGGATCGCCGCCATCTCGCTCCTCGTCGGCGGCATCGGCGTGATGAACATCATGCTGGTGTCGGTCACCGAGCGAGTGCGCGAGATCGGGTTGCGCAAGGCCCTCGGCGCCCGGCCCCGGGTGATCCGGCGCCAGTTCCTCGTGGAGGCCTCGGTGCTCGGCCTGACCGGTGGCGTGCTCGGTGCCGTCGTCGGTGTCGCCGGCGCCGCGGTGCTGCCGCACTTCATCTCGTCCCCCGTCGCCCTGTCGCCCACCGCGTCGGCGGCCGCCGTCACCGTTGCCATCGGCATCGGCCTGGCCTTCGGGGTCTACCCCGCGACGCGGGCGGCGCGCCTCGCGCCCATCGACGCACTTCGAACGGAGTAGTCATGCCCCCGAAGCCACCTCGCCGCCGCCGCACCCGCCGGCTCATCGCCGTCGGCTCCATCGGAGCCATTGCCGTCACCGGCATCCTCGCGGGACGGGCCATCGCCGACACACCGTCGGGCACCGGGCGCTACCGCACGGCCACGGTCACCCGCACGAGCGTCGACCAGACACTCCAACGCAGCGGCACCGTCGAACCCGTCGCCCAGGCGACCGTCGCCTTCCCTATCTCGGGCACGGTCGCCGCCGTCAGTGTGCAGCCGGGCGACAGCGTCACCACCGGCCAGACCCTCGCCACAATCGACACGACCGATCTCCAGAGCACGCTGACCCAGAAGGAGGCCGCGCTCGCCGCCGCCCAGCTCACGCTGGAGAAGGCACTCACTGCGACGCCGTCCACCTCATCCCCGTCGTCGTCTGGCTCGAGCTCCACAGCGAGCACCGCGACCGCCGCCCTGCAGTCCGCGGCCCGGACCGTGTCCACCGGTCAGAAGCAGGTCGACGACGCGCTGACGCAGGCGCGAGCGGCTCTCCAAGCAGCGGCGACCGCATGCGCGTCCCAGAGCAACGCGACGCCGTCGTCGACCACCAGCACCACCACGCCGAGCTCCAGCAGCAGCGCATCGGATGCGTGCGCGCAGGCCTTGCAGAACGCGCTGGCAGGCCAGCAGGACGTGGCGACGGCACAGAGCAGCCTGGCCGACGGCGAGTCCTCCTACGCCGACGCCCTCGGCGCCGCGGGCGCGAACGCGACAGCCGCAGCGCCGCCGGCGAGCGCCTCCAGTCCCACACCGCAGTCGGCCGCACCGTCGTCCACCGCCGCTGAGCTCGTCGCCGACCAGGCCGCCGTCGACGCGGCGGCGCAGGAGGTCACCGCCGCACAGCAGAACCTGGCCCAGGGCACCATCGTGAGCCCGTTCGCCGGGACGGTCGCAGGCGTGAGTCTGAAGTCGGGCGACGCCGTCTCGGCCGGATCATCGACAGCGGACGTGGTCGTCGTCGGCCCGGGTGGTTACGAGGTCACGACCACGGTGCCCGTCGCCGACATCGGCAAGGTCGGGATCGGTGACACCGCTTCCGTGTCGCCCGACGGCGAGGCCCAGGCCATCGCCGGCAAGGTCGTGTCCATCGGGATGGCGCCCACGACGAGCGGGACCACGACCACCTACCCGGTCGTCGTGGGCCTCACCGAGCAGGCCGCCGGGCTGCGCAACGGCGCGTCGGCGGCCGTGACCATCGTCCTCGACCACGCAGCCGATGCCCTGGCCGTGCCGACGTCGGCGATCCGGTCGACCGGTCGCGGCCAGACCGTCATCGTGCTGGCCAACGGCACCGAGACGGTCACGCCGGTGCAGGTCGGTGTGCTGGGCAGCGAGCTCACAGAGATCCGGTCGGGCCTGCAGCAGGGCGACACCGTCGTCCTCGCCGATCTCGACCAGGCCATCCCCGGCTCGACCGCCCCAACCAACCGGTTCGGTGGCGGGGCAGGGATCGGCGGCGGGCTCGGCGGCGGCGGGATCGGCCGGGTCGGCGGCTGACCATGGCCAGCCCCGAACGCACCCTCGAGCTGCCGGCTCGCCACCGCGACACCGTCGACGTCGAGGTCGTCGTCCCGGTGCACGACGAGGAGGTCGCCCTCGATGCGTCAATCCGCCGCCTGCACGCGTACCTGATCGAGCGCTTCCCGCTCACGTGGATCATCACCATCGCCGACAACGCCAGCACCGACCGCACGTGGGGCGTGGCCTGCCGGCTGGCGACCGAGCTCGACGGCGTGCGAGCCGTGCACCTGGACAAGAAGGGACGGGGGCGGGCTCTGCGCACCACGTGGACGACCAGCAGCGCAGCGGTCGTCACGTACATGGACGTCGACATGTCCACCGACCTCGACGCCCTGCTTCCGCTGGTCGCGCCCCTGCTCTCCGGGCACAGTGACGTCGCCATCGGCACCCGCCTCGCGCCCGGGGCACGGGTGACGCGGGGGCCGAAGCGCGAGCTCATCTCCCGGATCTACAACCTGCTGCTGCGTGCCACCGTGAGCAACGGCTTCACGGACGCCCAATGCGGGTTCAAGGCCGTGCGCGCCGACGTGGCGCGGGCCCTCGTCGCCCTGGTCGAGGACGACGGCTGGTTCTTCGACACCGAGCTTCTCGTGCTCGCCGAGCACAACGGCATGCGCATCCACGAGGTCCCCGTCGACTGGGTCGACGACCCCGACTCACGCGTCGACGTCCGCGCCACCGCCATCGAGGACCTGCGCGGCATCTGGCGGGTCGTGCGCTCACTCGCCCGCGGCGGCGGCACGCTGCCGCCCGGTGCCCTCGGGACGAGCGGCGGCCGCGCCTCCGCGCTGACCGGGCAGATCATGCGGTTCGCGGGCATCGGCGCCGTCAGCACCGTCGTGTTCGCGGTCCTGTACCTCCTGCTGGCCGGTCCACTCGGACCGGTCCTCGCCGACGTCGTCGCGCTGGCCACCTGCGCACTGGCCAACCTGGCCGCCAACCGACGCCTCACGTTTGCCGCGAGGGGAAGGTCCGGTCGGCGTCGCCACTACGCGGCGGGCCTGACCCTCGCGGTCCTGCCCCTCGCACTGGGTCTCGCCGCGCTGGCGGCCCTCGGCCTGGGCGGTGTCACCTCGACGGCTGCGCAGTTGATCGCGCTCACGTCGGTCAACGCCCTGGCCACCGTCGCGCGCTTCAGCCTGCTCCGCCGCTGGGTGTTCCGGGACCGATGAGAGCCCTCGTCGCCAAGCTCGTGCGCTGCGCAGGCGTGTCGATCGTGTCCACGTCCGTCAGCCTGACCATCCTCGGCGTGCTCGTTGCCACCCGCACCATGGCAGCGGGCTGGGCCAATGTGGTGGCGACGACGGTCGGGACGGTCCCCTCGTTCGAGCTCAACCGACGGTGGGTATGGGCTCGCACCGGGCGCCCGTCACTGTGGGCGGAGATCGCGCCGTTCTGCGCGCTGTCCTTCGCCGGCCTCGCGCTGTCGAGCGTTGCCGTGGGCGCGGCCGCGTCGTGGGCCGCCGCCGCCCAACTCGGCACGACGGGCCGGACGGTGTTCGTCGAGCTGGCCAACGTTGGCACGTTCGGTTGCCTCTGGGTCGTGCAGTTCGCGTTGCTCGATCGGGTGCTGTTCCGCCCGCGCCCGGTGCTGGTGGGCCAGGATCGCGCTTGATGACGCTGCGGCTGCGGCTGGTGGTGGGGCTGGTCCTGTTGACGACAGCGGGTCTGGCGCTGTTCGGGGTCACCACCTATTCGGTGTACGCCCGCTCGCAGTACCAGCGACTCGACGACCAGCTGCAAGCGTCCGTTCCGTTCGTGACCCGGCCGTTGCAGGCGTTGTCGCCCGCGGACGACTCGACCCGGGTTCCTACCATCGAGCGACCGCTGCGCGGCGACCGGCCGCCGCCGGGGCCGGTCGCGATCTATGCCGAACGGCGGGGCGAGGATGGCCGGATCGTCAACCGCGTGCAGCTGGCGACGTCGTCGGCCCCGAAGCTTCCCACCGTTCTGCGTGGCACAGTGCACGGCCGTTTCTTCACCACCGGCTCGGCAACAGGAACTGGTGACTGGCGCGTGTATGTCGTGATCGGGCCTGGCCCGACCAACAGCACGGTGATCGCCATTCCCACCGGCGAGGTCATCGACGGGCTGCACCGGCTCGTGCTGATCGAGGTCGGCGGTGCCGTGGTGCTGCTGGCGTTGCTGTCCGGCGGCGCGTGGCTCATCCTCCGGAGGGGGCTGCGACCGCTCGAGGAGATGGCAACGACCGCCGGCTCCATCGCCGACGGTGACCTGAGCCAGCGGGTGACGAGCGCGGGCGGGGCGAGCGAGGTCGGCCAGCTGGGCTTGGCCCTCAACACCATGCTCGACGAGATCGAGGCGGCCTTTGCCGCGCGCGACGCGACCGAGCAGCGGCTTCGCCAGTTCCTGGCCGACGCGTCGCACGAGTTGCGCACACCGTTGACCTCGATCCAGGGCTTCGCCGAGCTGTTCCGCATCGGCGACGGCGAACACACCGACCTGCCCACGATCCTGCGCCGCATCGAGGAGGAGTCGGCCCGCATGAAGCTGCTGGTGGAAGACCTGCTGCTGCTGGCTCGGCTGGACGAGACGCGTGCGCCCGACCGCGGGCCGGTCGACCTCACCGTGCTGGCGGCCGACGCGTGCGGCGACGCCGCGGCCGGCGCGCCGGACCGGCGCATCACCCTCGACGCACCGCAGCCCGTCGTCGTCGCCGGTGACGAGGCCCACTTGCGTCAGGCCATCGCCAACCTCGTCACCAACGCGGTCAGGCACACGCCGCCGGGCACGCCGGTCGAGGTGACGTCCGCGCTCGTCGACGGCCACGCCGAGGTGACGGTGCGAGACCACGGGCCCGGTCTCGACCCGGACGCCCTCGCCCACGCCTTCGACCGCTTCTGGCAGGCCGACCGGGCCCGGTCCGGCGCGGGCGCCGGCCTCGGCCTGGCCATCGTCGCCGCCATCGCGTCCGAGCACGCCGGCACCGCGTCCGCCGCCAACGCGCCGGACGGCGGCGCCGTCTTCACCCTCCGCCTGCCCATCTCTCCCTGACTTTTCGGCACTTCAGGGGAATAGTGCCCCCCAAGTGCCGAAAAGTCGTCAGGGGTTGGGTGTCAGCGGGCGCCGCGGAGGAGAATGCCGGGACGGGCGCCGGTGTCCTCGCCGTGCTCGAAGGTGACCTCGCCCGACTTCACGGTGGCGACGTAGCCCTCGGCCCGCTGGATGAAGCGGCGAGCGTCGCCGGGCAGGTCGTTCACCATCTCGGGGCGCCGCAGCTGCAGGCGCGGGAGGTCGACCAGGTTGACGTCGCCGGCCATGCCAGGGGCCAGCACGCCGCGGTCGCCAAGCCCGTAGAGCGACGCCGTCGCCCCGGTGAGCTTGTGCACGGCGACCTCGAGGGGGATGCGTCCCTCGGGGCGGTCGCGCACCCAGTGGGTGAGGAGGAAGGTCGTGGTCGACGCGTCGCACGTCTGGCCCGCGTGGGCGCCGCCGTCGCCGAGGCCGAAGGCGGACGTGGGGTGCATCAACATGGCGCGCGCGGCGTCGAGGTTCCCGTCGCTGTAATTCAGCACCGGGCTGTTGAGCAGCTCGCGGCCGTCGTCGGCGAGCAGCAGGTCGAGGAACGTCTCCCACACGCCTGCTCCACGCGCTGCGGCGATGGCGCTGACGCTGCGCGACGCGGGCGGCTCGTAGTCCGGCGGGTCGCCCAGCAGGTACACCCGGCTGGGGCGCATGAACCCCATGACCAGCGGATCGTCTTCCAGCGCCCGCGCCTCGGTGACGATGCGATCGCGGAGCGCGGCATCGGCGCGCAGACGGGCGACCTGCTGGCGCCAGGGCAGCAGGCCCACGCCGGACGCGCCCCACACGGGCGTGAAGGCCAGCGGATGGAACGTCTGGAACCCGAGCAGGATCGACACCGTGCGTCCGTGCACCTGGGGCCGCACCGGCGCGCCGTCGGCCGCCGCGTCCGCCGCCAGGTCGAGCATGCGCTCCCATCCCGTGGGGTCGGCGTCGTTCTGCGTGAGCGCGAAGGTGACGGGACGGCCGATGGCGCCCGCCAGCTTGCGCATCCACGCCATCTCCTTCTCCGGCGCGGCGATGTCCTCGCCCAGGGCGCCGGCCGGCGCCAGCTCGAAGACGCCGGTGCCCATCTCGCCGAGGACGCGGCCGATGCCGAACAGCTCGTCCTCCGCCGCGAACGTCCCGGGGACGGGCTCGCCGTCGATGGCCCTGTGGGCCAGCGTGCGGCTGGTGGAGAAGCCGAGGGCCCCCGCCTCGATGCCCTCGCGCACGATCGCCGCCATCGCCGCGATGTCGTCGGACGTGGCGGGCTCGTTGTGCGCGCCGCGCTCACCCATGACGTAGGCGCGCACCGCGCCGTGGGGCACCTGGGTACCCACGTCGACGACCCGCCGCCGCGACTCGACCGCGTCGAGGTACTCGGGGAAGCGCTCCCACTCCCAGTGGATGCCCACGGACAGGGCCGCGCCGGGGATGTCCTCCACGCCCTCCATCAGGCCGATGAGCCACTCGTGGCGATCGGGAGCGACCGGTGCGAACCCCACGCCGCAGTTGCCCATGACCACGGTCGTGACGCCGTGCCAGCACGAGGGCGTGAGCAGCTCGTCCCACGTGGCCTGTCCGTCGTAGTGCGTGTGCACGTCGACGAAACCGGGCGTCACCAACAGGCCGTCGGCGTCGAGCTCGCGACGCGCCGGACCTTCGACCCGGCCCACGTCGGTGACGACCCCGTCGGTGATGGCCACGTCCGCGGTGCGGGCGGGCGCAGCTGTGCCGTCGACGACCGTGCCCCCACGCACCACCAGGTCGTGCATGGCCGTCAGTATTGCGGGGATCAGTCCTGCAAGGCGTCCCGGGCCTTGAGGGCGCGGCTGAACTCGACAACTTGGATCTCGGTCTCGGCCCAGCCGGCCAGGTCGACAAGGCCGTCGAGGTCCTCGTCGGTCGGCTCACGGGGTTCGGTGTCGATGACGCAGAACGACCCGACGGTGTGCCCGGACGTGCTGTGGATCGGGATACCGGCGTAGAAGCGCACGTAGGGCGGGCCCGTCACCATGGGGTTGTCGGCGAACCGGAGGTCGAGGGACGCGTCGACGATGATGAACGGCGCGGGCCGCAGGATGGTGTGACCGCAGAACGAGATGTCGCGCGAGGTCTCGCGGACCTCGGTGCCGAAGCACGACTTGAACCACTGCCGGTCCTCGTCGACGAGGGTGACGAGGGAGATGGGCACCTTGAACAACCGGGTCGCGGTCCGCGTGATGCGGTCGAACCGCTCTTCTTGCGGGGTGTCGAGCAGCTCGAGCGCCCGCAAGGCGGCCAGGCGCTCGTCCTCGTCAGGTGGCTTCTCGGGCGCTTCCACGCGCCCGGAACCTACCCGAGGCAAGCTCGGTCAGGCTGCGTGGTCGATGCCGGCGCTGTGGCACGTGCAGCAGCACCGCAGCCACACCGAGACACCGGGCGCCTCTTCCATGCCGTAGCCGGGACAGGCGTAGTGCTGGCTGTCGGCGCACGCCTGCAGCGGCTGCTCCGTGAGGGGCGCAGGGCGGCCGCGCACGCAGGCGCACGGCTCGGCCGGCCGCAGCTCCTCGCGGCAGCCGGCACAGGTGGTCGTGTCCTCTCGGACCGTCAGGGCCATAGCGAGGCCTCACCTACCCACCGGAAGCGGGAGATGAACCATGACATCTGTCCCATCCAGGCAGGAAGAACGACCCATGACAGCCAAGTGAACGGCATTCGTCGTCTCACTGTCCTCGCCGCCGTGGTTCTCGCCGGGCTCGCCCCCACCGTCGCTGCGCGCGCCGCTGACCGTGACCCGAGCGGCCAGGCCGTCGCCGACGCCTGCCGGCCCACCGCCGGCCAGGTGCCCGAGGCCGGGCCCCGGGGCTGCCGCACGACGCAGGCCGTGGTCTGGGGCTCAGGCCAGTGGTGCCGGCAGACGGGTGCGTCCGAGGACGTCTGCGCGACCCTCGACGGGCGCGACCTGAGCGAGGCGTCCATCGCCGCCTACGAGGCGTCCTGGACCCATCGGGCCCTCGCGTTGCAGCGGGACCTCGATGCCCGCGTGCCGCTGCTGCGCGCCCTCGTCCCCCACACCCACAACTCGTTCAACTCCGCCGCGTACCTGCCGACCCTCAGCGGTTCGGACCCCAACCAAGCCGTCTCGATGGCCAACCAGCTCCGCCTCGACATGCGGGGCATCGAGATCGACGTGCACTGGGTGCCGAGCCCGACCGCCGACCCGTCGGACAATGGGATGGCGCCGATCATGTGCCACGGCCAGCCCGAGGCCGTCGGTCCGGTCGTCGTGCACGCGGGCTGCACCTACGAGCGCCATGTGCGCGACGGGCTGGCCGAGCTTCGCGCGTGGATCGACGCCCAGGACGCGGCGGGCACGCCCCAGCTCGTGCTCCTCTACCTGGAGAACAACCTCGACGGGAACGAAGCGGCGCACAACGCGGTGGCCCGCACGATCGCCGAGCAGCTCGGGCCGCGCGTGCTGCGTCCGCCTGCGGGCCAGCCGTGCGCACCGATGCCCCTCGCCCGCACCCGCCAGGACATCCTCGCCACCGGTGCGCGCGTGTTGATCGTCGGCAACTGTGGTCCGGGCGGCTGGGGGACGTGGGTGCACGAGCGGGGCCCGCAGTGGGACGAGTCCTCGTCCAGTCCGGGCGACGACTACCCGACGTTCCCCGCGTGCGAGGCCGAGCGCGCGAGCGTCGACTACGCCCACCATTGGGTCCGGCGTTATGAGGACAGCACGTGGCTCTCGGCCATGGCCAGCGGCGACAGCAGCGAGGTCACCGTCAACGAGACGCGTTCGATGGTCCGCTGCGGCGTGAACATGCCCGGCTTCGACCAGCTGCGGGCCAGCGATCCCCGCCTGGCCCAACTGGTGTGGAGCTGGGCGCCGAACGAGCCGGCGGCGGCCGGGTCAGGCGGCGACTGCGCGGCCCAGGGCGACGACGCCCGCTTCCACACCGCCGACTGCGGATCGAACCTGTCGTTCGCGTGTGTCGATGCTGCCGGCGCTTGGCAGGTGACCGCACAACGCGGTGCGTTCGACGCCGGCGACGGCGCGTGCACGCAGGCCTTCCCCGGGTCGCACTTCGCGGTGCCCGCCAACGGCCACGAGAACGAGCTGGTGCGCAGAGCCGCCGGTGCCGGTTCCGTCTGGCTCAACGACCGCCGCTCCGGCGATCGCTGGACGCCAGTCAACTAGCGCGCAGCCCAGTCAGGCCGAGGACGTCGGCGCGAAGCCGGGGAGTGCGGCGGGCTTGGCCGCCAGGTTGAGGGGCACGAGATCGGCGAGGACGCGCGCCAGGCCGTCGAGGGGCAGGTCGGTGTCGGCTTGCACCACCGTGTCGCCGACCACGATCTGGGCCAGGGCCCCGGTCTCGTCCTCCTGGGCGTAGCCGGTGGAGCGGCCTGCCTTGAACGGCTTCGACCCCCGCGGACCGGTGAGGTTGGCGCACGACTTGGGCAGCTCGTAGAGGCTGAGGTAGCCCGCGTCCGCGTTGTTGGGATCGGTGTAGTCGATCTCGACCTGCGCGCAGCCCTCCTCCGTCTGGTCCTTGGGGACGACGCTGGCGCCCTCGAGCACCCAGCCCGCCGGGATGCCGCGCGGCATCAACAGCTTGGCGTCCCTGAACGCGGCCACGTCCTCCTCCTCGATGCCCGGCGTGGGATCGAGCTGCGACGACGGCGGCGCCGCCACCTGCACCCGCTTGCCCCAGTCGGTGAAGTGGTAGTCGGCCGTCACCGTGCCCGTGTCGCCGCTGGCGGTCAGGACAGCGCGCTCGAGGCGGTCGTCCTTCAGGACGGTGATTTGCACACTGGCCGCGTCGACCTGGCCGGCGAGCGCGGATCCGTACGCCTGGGACGGGTCGACCTCGGCCTTGACGACGACCGTGTCGCCATTGCGGCTGACGAGCGTCGGTGTGCGGGCCGCGCCCAGTGCGCGCAACAGGCCGACGGGGTCGCCCACCTCGTCGGCGCCTGCCGTCAGACCCTGGTCCCGGATGACGCCGGCCCGTTGGTCGTCGCTCGACGGGTCGGTCTTGGTCCACTTCCTGGACGTGAGCTCGGCGCGCGTCGTCGCGTCGCGGTTGTACACGGTGGTGCCGACGGCGACGACCTCGCTGGCGAAGCCGTCGCCGATGACCGTGTAATGGGCGCGGTCGGGGAGATGGGCGGTGCCGGCCAGGTCGAGGCGGTCGACGAAGCTGCCGCCCGCCTGCGTGTCCTTCTCCTCGATGCGCAGTCGTCCCGTGAACGACGCGTCCTTCTGGGCCGTGACGAAGTCGCGCGTGCCGCGGAGCACCTGCGCGGGGGTCTGCTCCGTGTCGCGGGTGAGGAGCACGAAGGCGGCGGCGCCCGCGAGGACGACCACGACCGCGAGGAGGACGAGCAGCGGCCACCGTCGCCTGCGACGGGGCGGCCCGCCCGCGGGCTCGGAGCCGTCGAGGGCGTCGTCGGACGCTGCGCCGGCCGGGGCGTCCGCCGGTGCGAGATGGTCCAGAGGTTCGAGATCATGGTCCACAGCCCATCCAGGCTAATCAGGCATTTCGGTCGCGCCGCGCACCCGGGTACCCTCCGCGTATGAGCGCGGTCACCACAGCCACGGGCAGGGTCGAGGGCAGGACCAAGGACGGCGTCACGCAGTACCGGGGCATCCCCTACGCGGCTCCGCCCGTCGGCGAGCTGCGCTTCCGCCCGCCCCAGCCCGCGCTCCCGTGGACCGGGACGCGTGACGCCACCCGCTTCGGGCCCCAGGCGCTGCAGGCCTCGGGTCAGATGGAAGCCCTCTTCGGCGGCACGCCCCCGGCCAGCAGTGAGGACTGCCTCTTCCTCAACGTGTACACACCTGCGGCGGACGACGCCCGCCGCCCCGTGCTGGTGTGGATCCACGGCGGCGCCTTCCTCACCGGGAGCGGAGCCACTCCTTGGTACAACGGCCAGTCCTTCGCGTCGGCGCACGACGTCGTCGTCGTCACCATCAACTACCGGCTCGGGGCCTTCGGCTTCCTGCACCTCGACGACATCGGCGGCGAGGACTTCGCCGGCTCCGGCAATCTCGGCATCCTCGACCAGGTCGCAGCCCTCGAGTGGGTGCGCGACAACATCGCCGCCTTCGGGGGCGACGCCGACAACGTCACCGCCTTCGGCGAGTCGGCCGGGGCCATGAGCGTGGGGACGCTGCTGGGGACGCCGGCGGCCAAGGGGCTCTTCGCCAAGGCCATCCCCCAGAGCGGCGCGGCCCACCACGGCAAGACGCGAGAGGCGGCCGACGCCACCGCCCATGAGCTGTTCGCCGAGCTGGGCTTGGAGCCGACTCCAGACGGAGCCGCCCGCCTGCGCGGCCTCCCTGTCGATGCCATCCTCGAGGCGCAGAACGCGCTGGTGATGCGCAACGTGTCGGCCGCGCTCGCGTTCACACCCGTCGTCGACGGCATCGTCCTGCCCGAGCCGCCCATCGACGCCATCGGCAGCGGGTCCGCTGCGGGCGTGCGGGTGCTCATCGGCACCAACGCCGAGGAGATGCGGCTGTTCTCCATGATGGACACGCGCCTCAACGTGCTCGACGAGGCCACGCTGCTGAGTCGGGTCGGCAAGGAGCTCGGCGACGCGGGCAAGGCAGCCGAGCTCGTCACCGCGTACCGCGCCGGCCGCCCGGACGCGTCGGCGGCCGAGCTCTGGGGCGACATCCAGAGCGACTACATCTTCCGCATCCCCGCCATTCGCCTCGCCGAGCGCCAGTCGTCCCAGCAGAACGCGGTGTTCGCCTATCTGTTCACGTGGAAGTCGCCCGCGTTCGGCGGCGCGCTGGGCGCGTGCCACGCCCTCGAGATCCCGTTCGTGTGGAACACCCTCGACCACGGGATGTCGCAGCTGTTCTGCGGTCCGGCGGACGACACCAGCCGGGCCCTCGCCACCACCATGCACGAGGCGTGGGCGACCTTCGCCCGCACCGGGACGCCAAGCGCGGCCGGCCTGCCCGACTGGCCCACGTACGACAGCGACCGGCGGGCGACGATGATCCTCGACGCGACCTGCCGCGTCGAGGCCGACCCCTTCGGAGCCGACCGCGAAGCCTGGTCCGCCCTCCGCTGACCCCGCGTTCTCGAGGCAATGACTTACGGTTTGCGTAAGTCATTTCCTCG
>JBEEFP010000103.1:0-40848 GCA_041166085.1 Actinomycetota bacterium | reverse complement strand
GGCGTCCTTCACGGCCGCGAGGCTGGCTTCGAGGGCGGCCATGAGGTCTACGACCTGGGCCGGCTCCTCGGTCTGCGGCTGGAGGACGATCTCCTGGCCCTCGGCCTTCTTCTCGATGAGCTCGATGACCTTCTCGCGGTACTCGTCGCGGAACTTGTCGGGGTCGAACTTCTCCGACAGCGACTCGATGAGCTGCTCGGCCATCTTGAGCTCGCGCTCGGTGAGCTCGGTCTCGATGCCCGGAACGTCGAGCTCCTCGATGGGGAGGACCTCGTCGCCGTAGAGCAGGGTGGCCATCACCAGCGCGCCGTCCTTGGCGCGGATAGCGGTGAGGTACTGCTTGGTGCGCATCACCATGCGGGCGATGCCGACCTTGTTGCTGTTCTCCATGGCCCGCACCAGCAGCGCGTAGGGCTTGGACGCACGGGCGTCTGGCACCAGGTAGTACGGGTGGTCGAAGAAGATGGGGTCGATCTGGTCGAGGTCGACGAACTCCTCGATGTCGATGGTGTGGGTGGCGACCGGGTCGAGAGCGGCCAGCTCCTCTGGCGTCACGACGACGTACTGCCCGGGCGCCAACTCGTAGCCCTTGACGATGTCGTCGTAGGCCACCTCCTCACCGTCGGCGGGGCAGACGCGCTTCTGCTGGATTCGCGTGTTGTCGGTCGCGTGCAGCTGGTGGAACCGCACGTCCTTGGTGGACACCGCGGTGGTCATCTTCACGGGCACGTTGACCAGCCCGAAGCTGATTGATCCACTCCAGATGGCCCTCGGCATGGTCCCAGTTTACGGGCCAGTGGCGCGAACGCCCCCCGATCCTTGCCGCCGGCTGATGCGGGGTGCACGCTGGTGCCAGATCAAAGGGGGGCAACATGGACCGGAGCTTTTACCGAGTCGGCGGTGCTGCGGCTGTCGTCGGCGGCATCCTCGGCCTGGTCGGCAACCTGCTGGCGCCGCGCTGGACCAACATCAACGACGTCGATCGCTACCGCAAGATCGCCGACAGCGGCATCTGGCGGGCCGACGGCATCATCCTGGTCTTCGCCATCATCCTCATCACCGCCGGCACCGTCGCGGTGGCCCGCTCCCTCGAGGGCGGTGGCGTGGACGGCCTCGCCGTGTTCGGTCGGTTGGCGGCGGTCGTAGGCGCGTCGTTGGCGCTGCTCGATTTCGGCGTCACCACCTACGCCGTCAAGGAGCAGGCCACCGCCTTCGCCGGCGCTACCGGCGCACAGCAGGTCCCGGCCTTCTGGGCGACGAACGGGTTGGACCACTTCCTGACCGCGCTGTTCAACACGTGGAGCATCGTGCTGCTCGGGGTCGCCCCGTTGCTCCTCGGCTTGGCCGTGCTGCGCACCCGGCGCTACCCGACCTGGCTGGGGTGGGCGGCGGTCGTCGGCGGGATCGTCTGCGTCGCCACGGGGACGGTCGGGCTCCTGCGCTCGGACCAGGATCCCCTCGTCATCCCCTTCGTCATCGGCTCGGTGCTGGTCACGATCTGGGGCCTGGGTGCGGGCTGGCTGCTCTGGCAGCGCAGCGGGACCAGCCCGGCCACACCCGCGCAGCAGGCGGCGCGAGCCGCCTGAGGAATACAGCCGGACTACAGCGAGTCCCAGAACCGCACGAGCGCGTCGGCCACCGTTTCCGGGCCCTGCAGCGGCCACCAGTGACCGAGGCCTTCGAAGACTTCGAAGCGCGCGCCGGTGACCCGAGCCGTCTCCTCGGCCAGTTGCCGGTTGTCGAAGGGGTCCTCGGTGAAGTGCAGGACCAGGCCGGGCGCCGACGCGGGTTGCCACGAGTCGCTCCAGTCGGCGTGAGGGTTCGGGGTCGCCGACCGGTACAGGTCGAGGATGCAGCTCGCCATCGTCTCGTCGCTCTCCCCCGCCAAGGCGACCGCGTCGGCGTGGGGGACCCCGAGTGATTCGAAGATCGGCGCCCGTTCCTCCGGCGTGGCCTGGTTCTGGGCCTCGAAGAACGCCTCGCCCTCGCCGGGGGTCTGCCAGAGCTGTGCGAAGTCGTGCCAGACGTAGTCCGGGTGGAAGATGTTCGCCACGTCGTGGGCCCACGACCGCAGCCCGTCGCCGTACTTCGTGGCGATGCGATGGGTGAGGGCGGCGCCCCAGTCGTGCCCGACGAGGTCGACGGGTTCGTCGATCCGGTCGAGCTCCGCCCGCACCCAGTCGACGTAGTCGTCCTTGGTCGCCGCGAACCCCCCGGGTCGCATGCAGCCGAAGCCGGGCAGCGCCAGGGCCACCGACTCCCGGCCGATCGCGGCCCGCACCTTGGTCCACAGCAGTGCGGTCTCGGGAACACCGTGCACGAACACGATCACGGCGCGGAGCGTACAGTGATCGGGCACGGAGATGACCAGGGGGGTCGGTATGACGAAGGCCGTCGTGATCGGCGCGGGCCCGGTGGGCCTCACTACCGCGATGCTGCTCGCGCAGCGGGACTTCGAAGTCGTCGTGCTCGACCGGGATCCGGCTCCGCCGGACTCCGTCGAGGACACCTGGGAGGAGTGGTCGCGGCGGAGCGTCGGCCAGTTCCGGCAGGTGCACTTCCTCACCGCTGGCGGGCGGACGCTGCTCGAGGAGCACACCCCCGCGGTCGTCGACGCGATGCTCGACGCCGGAGCCGTTCCCTTCAACCAGATCCGTGGGGTCGGGACCGGGCTGGGACTCGAGGGGCTCGACGACGTCGACCTCACCCGGTTCGACACGGTGACCAGCTGCCGGCGGCCGATCATGGAGTACGGCTTCGTCACCGCCGCGCGCGCCACGCCGGGCATCGAGATGCGCAACGGGGTGGCGGTGAAGGGCCTCGACACTGGCCCATCGGCCATCGGCGGCGTCCCCCACGTGACCGGGGTCGTGACGGAGTCGGGTGAGGTCGTTCCGGCCGACGTCGTCGTGGACGCGGGCGGGCGGCGGTCCCCGGTCAGCGCCATGCTGGCCGAACTGGGGGCCCGTCCGGTGGAGCAGCACGCCGAGGATCTGGGCTTCGTCTACAACACCCGGTACTACCGAGGTGCCGTCGCCCCGGAGTATCGAACCGATGCGCTGTCCGCCGCGGGCTCGATCTCCATCCTCACCATGCCCGGCGACCGCGGGCATTGGGCTGTGACCCTCTACCACTCCACCAACGACAAGGCCATGCGCCGGCTGCGCGACCCCGCGGTGTTCGATCGGGTCCTGCGGGCCCATCCGCTGCACGCCCACTGGGCCGAGGGCGAGCCCGTGACCGAGGTGATGCCGATGGCCGCGACGGTCAACACGCAGCGGGGCTTCGTCATCGACGACCAGCCCGTCGCCACCGGCCTCGTCCCGATCGGCGACGCATGGGGCTTCACCAATCCGTCCCTCGGCCGAGGCATCACCCTGGGGGTCATGCACGCGGTCGACGTGACGCCGGTCATCGCCGACCACGCCCACGACCCTGCGACCATGGCCAAGGAGTGGGAACGGGCGACGAACGAGCGGGCCGTGCCCTGGCACGAGGCCACCGTGGCCTTCGACCGCATCCGGGGCCCCGAGATCGAGGCCTTCTGGCAGGGGCTTCCCGATCCGCACGACCCGAACGACCTCGCGGTGGCCGGGCACCGGGCGTTCGTGTCGGCGGCCCACTACGACGCCCAGTGCCTGGCCTGGCTCGGCGAGGTGGCGAGCTGCATGACGCTGCCCGACGACGTCGTTGCCCGCGACGGCGTGCTCACGAGGGTCCTCGAGGTGGCCTTAGCCAACGAGCCCTACGTCCCGCCCCATCCCGACCGGACCACGCTGGAGAGCCTCCTCATCTGAACCGGGAAATGACACCCTTGTAACTTGTCACACCCGCCTGCGATCATTGAGGGCGTGAACGCTTCCTCCCTCGAGACTGCCGCGGCCCGGCTAGCCGCCCTCCTCACGGGCGCGGCCGGGGCCGACGCCGTCGCCGACCCGGGCACGGGCGACCTCGAGTTCGAGGGCGAGATCGCCATCCGTCCGCTCACGCGGGGCTCGGCCCCAGTCGACGTGTGGGCCGTCGACGGCGGCCAGTCGCTGGTGGCAGACGCCCGCTGCCTGCAGCTGCTGGTGACGCGTGCGTCACGCGTCCGGTTCCAGGGCGGCACGTGCGTGCTCGAGGACGAGGGCGAGCTGCGCGCCCATCTGCTCGGCCCCGGCGAACGAATCACGGTGCTCGCGTCGCTCGCCCTCGACGGGCTCAACCCCGAGGCCGCGGTCGACGTCAACCTGCTGCGCGACCGGTGGGAGTGGGACGCGGTGCAGCGCTCGATCGACGAGGCCGAGCCGGGCGGGCTGGTGCTCGTCGACGGCGACCTGCAGCCCGACTGGCGCATCCCATCGGCGTGGCTGGCCCGCCTGCTCGCGCACGCGGCCGAGCGCGGTGTCACGCTGGCGTCGATCACCAAGCACTCCTCGCTCTCGCGCGGCGCCGCGCCACTGATCGGCCAGCTCGAGCTGGAGGCCGAGCGCGCCCTCGGCGTGCGGTCGATGTGGTGGGCGCCCGTCGCCCGCACGCGCGCCGACGTGGGCTACGGCATCCAAGTCGTCGCCGCCCGCCTCGACCCCGACGCCCGCTTCGCGTTCCGCGTCGACCTGCCCGCCGATACCGATCCCGAGCCCGCCCTCGCAGCCATCAGCGCGCTGTGCGACGACGCCGCCTTCCCCGGCTATCCCTATCCCCTCAGCGTCGCCGACCGCCTGGCCGCCTGCCCGGGGTGGCTGCGCCAGGAGGTGCGCTTCCAGCTCGACGACGCCCTGGCCGGCGCCGGTGTCCCCGAAGCGGTCCGCGAGCGGGCCCTCACCGACCGCCACGCCCTGATGGAGCGAGCATGACGTCGCGCGGCCGCTTGTTCGGCAAGAACGTCCTTGAAGGCGTCTTCCGGGCCGCGCCCGACGAGGACCTGTTCCTCGGCGAGCTCCTCGTCGCGGTCGACGAGGCCACCGGGCGGCGCTACCTGTTCCGCATCGTCGACGTCACCTACGGCACCGAGCACCGCGAGCCGGGGTGGGCCGAGCGGGTGGCGGGCACATTGCTGTCCGACGACGACCGCGGCGACTCCGGCGCCCATCCCCTCTACGACACGGCCAAGCGCACGTACCGGGTCGCGTCGTGCCGGTGCCTCGGCTACCTCACGCCCGACGGCAGCGAATTCCGCAAGCCCAAGTCGCTACCCACCCAGTTCTCCAAGGTCGTCGCCCCCGAGCCCGCCGACTTCGCCTTCCTGCAGACGCGCATGGGCGACCTGCCCGTCGGTCACCTGCGCAGTGGCGAGACCGAGGTCGACTTCGAGGTCGGCATCCCCGGCCGCACCCTGGCGACCCACGTGGGCATCTTCGCCACCACCGGCATGGGCAAGTCCAACCTCATGCGCGTCCTCGCCGCCGGCGTGATGCGGGCCAACGGTCGCTACGGCCTCTTGCTCATCGACCCCCACGGCGAGTACCGCACCGAGCTGGCCCGCCATCCGTGGGCTGCCGAGCGCCTGCGCACCTACGCGGCCCGCAGCCTGCCCAACACGTCCACCCTGCGCATCAGCCTCGGCGAGCTCACCGTCGACGACCTGCGCACCGCGTACGAATGGAGCCGTCCCCAGGAGGAGGCGCTGTTCGAGCTCGAGCGCTTCTACGGCGGGTTCGGCAACAGCGGTCTGGCGTGGCTGCTCGAGTTCGCCAAGATCGAGGACCTGCCCGGCTTCCGCGACGTCGACCTCGGCAACCGCGTCGCCCTCAACACCCTGCAGGTCGTGCACCGCCGGGCCCGGCGCATCGTCGAGCTGCCCTGCATCGCGGCCGACGCCGGCGTGTCGGTCGGTAGTGCGGTGGTGCGCGACCTCATGGAGGGCAAGGTCGTGCTCGTCGACGTGAGCGGCCTGGGCTCCACCGAGGAGGTGCTCGTCGCGTCGTTCCTCGCCCGCAAGGTGATGGACGAGTGGTCCAACGCCTACCTCGAGGAGCCCGACCGTCACGAGCGCATGCCGGTCGTCGCCGTGGTGCTCGAGGAGGCCCAGCGGGTGCTGGCCAACAACAAGGACCGCGAGTCCAATGTCTTCCCGCGCGTCGCCCGCGAGGGCCGCAAGTTCAAGGTCGGCCTGTGCGCCATCACCCAACAGCCCAAGCTCCTCGACGACGAGCTGCTCAGCCAGTTCAACACCTTCTTCATCCTCGGCCTGGCCGACGAGAAGGACCGCAACATCCTGCGGTCGTCGTCCAAGCAGGACATCAGCGCCCTCGGTCCCGAGATCCAGACCCTCATGCCCGGCGAGTGCCTGGTCGCCAACCTCGAAGCCCCGTTCGCGGTGCCGGCCAAGGTCCACCTCTACGACGACCTGCTGCGCGCGACCCCTGCCCCGCCCGCCCCGCGCGCAACCGGCGCGCCCAACGTCTCGGCGCTGGTGGACTGATGGCGCGCGTCGTCGCCATCGGTGACGCCCACCTCGGCCGGTCGTACCTCCCGTACACCACCGACGCGGGTGTCAATGTGCGGGAGCAGGACTTCGAGCAGTCGTTCACGGCCGCCGTCGAGCTCGCTCTCGAGCAGTCGCCTGACCTCATCGTCTGGCTGGGCGACGTGTTCGACCACCCGCGGCCGACGTACCGCTCCTATCGGGTGGCCCAGCGGGCCCTCGCGCGCGTGCGGGAGCACGGCGTGCACCTGGCCCTCATCAGCGGCAACCACGACACGCCTCGCCTGCCCGGCACCGGCTCGCCGTACAGCACCCTGGCCGACGCCTTCCCCGAGTTCTCCTTCGCCCACCGCCTCACCTACGAGCGCTTCGACCTGCCCGGCGTGGTCGTGCACGCGGTACCCCAGATGATGACGGTGGAGGCCACCCTCGACGCCCTGGACGAGGCGGCCCGCCAGCGCAGCGGCGACAAGACCAACCTGCTCCTCACCCACCCCCGCATCACCCAGGTCGAGCCCAAGTACGCCGACATCAACGAGATCGAGATCGACGCCAACCGGCTGCGGGCCGACTTCGTGCTGCTCGGCCACTACCACGTGCACACGGCCGTGCGTCCGGGTGAGGCCTGGTACGCGGGCTCCACCGACTCCTTCACCTTCGCCGACGACCCCGACGAGCCGAAGGGCGTCCTCGTGCTCGACACCGACACGGGTGAGGCCCGTCACGTCGCCCTCGCCGGTCAACGTCCCCTCATCACGCTGGACACCATCGCGGCGATCGGTCTTTCCCCCTCCGAGCTTCAGGACCAGCTGTCGCGGCGGGCCGAGCTCGTCCCCGAAGGGGCGGTGGCGCGCGTCTTCGTCGACGGCGTCGACCCGCAGTCGTGGCGCCTGCTCGACATGGAGGCGGTCCGGGCCGTGAACAAGGGCCTGCACTTCGACCCGCGGCCGTCGATGATGGGCGTCGACGCGCGCGTCGAGTTGCCCGACCTCGAGTCCATGGGCGCGCGCTGGCAGCGCTACGTGCAGGACCAGGACCTGGCCGGCTACGACCGCGACCGGATCAAGACCCTGGGAGACGACTACCTGGCCCGCGCCGTGGAGGAGGCGGTCTAGGAGTGCGCATCACCAAGCTCTACCTCCGCAACTACCGGGTGTACGAGGACGCGCTGGAGCTGGAGATCCCGCCCGGGCTGGTCGGCATCGTGGGCGTGAACGGCGCGGGCAAGAGCTATCTGCTCGAGTCCATCCTGTTCGCCCTCTACGGCTACAGCCGCACCAGCAAGGAGGACGTCCGCACCACCGGGGTCAACGGTGAGTGCGTGGTGGAGGTGCAGTTCGAGCACGAGGGTCACCTCTATGTCGTGCGCCGCACCATCGGTGGCGTCAACTCCACCGTCAAGGCGTCGGTGATGTTCAACGGGGCGCAGGTGTCCGAAGGGGTCACCGACACCAACAAGTACATGCACTCGGTGCTCGGCATGGACGCCACCGCCTTCCGCTCCTCGGTGTTCGCCGAGCAGAAGCAGGTCGCCGCCTTCAGCGACAAGACGCCGGGCGAACGCCGCAAGCTGGTCATGCGTCTGCTCGGGATCACGCCGCTCGACGGAGCCCGGGACGCGGCCCGCAAGGACGCGCGCGTGCGGGCCGACCAGCTCGAGCAGCTGCGCATCGTGTTGCCCGACCTCGACGAGCTGCGCACCGCCCTCGACACCGCCCGGGCCGAGGCCGCGCTGCGCGACGCCGATGTCACCGTCGCCGAGGAGGCCGCCGCTGCCGCTGCCGCCCAGAGCCAGCAGGCCGGCGCCCACTTCGAGCAACTCGACGGTGTGCGGCGCGAACACGACGACCTCGTCAAGGAGGGCAAGGCCGCCCGCAAGGACCACGACGACGCCGCGGCCCGGGTGGCCAAGCTCGAGCAGGACCTGGCCCAGCTCGCCGGCGCGGCCGACCGGCTGGCCGAGCTGGAGCCCGACGCCGAAGGGCTCGAGGAGGCCGAGCGCGTGCTGGCCCTGGTGCGGTCGGCCGTCACCGCCACTGCCAAGCTCGACACCCTCACACCCGGGCCCGAGCCTGCCGCGCCCGACGAGGAGGGCGCCGAAGCGGCGCGGGCCGCGGCCGAGGACGCCAACGTCGCGCTCGGTGCGATCGAAGCCCAGCTGCAGGCGGCCATCGGCGAGCTCGAACGGGCCAGGGAGCTGGCGGCCAAGTCGAGCGACCTGTCGGGCGAAGCCGACTGCCCGGTGTGCGGCCAGGCCCTGGGCGACGCCTTCGCCCAGGTGCAGGCCCATCGGGCCGACGAGCTGGCGACCCGCCAGGCGCGCGTGGCCGAGCTGGAGACGGCCCGCACCCAGGCCGTCGCCCAGGTCGGCACCCTCCGCGACAAGGCCGACAACCGGGCCCGCGACGTCAAGGCGGCGCGGACTGCTCGGGCGAAGTGGGAACAGGCCCAGGCGCTGCACCTCGCCGCCGAGCGCGACCTCACCGTGGCCCTCGACGCTCTCGGACGCGCCCCCGAACCCGACGAGCCCGAGCGGCTTGCCACGGTCGTGGCAACGGGCAAGGCAGCGCAGGTGGAGTGCACGAAGCTGCGGGCCCGGCTCGAGCGCCGGCCCACGGTCGAGGCCGACCTCGAGGCCGAGCGGGTCCGCACACGCGAGGCCGCCGACCGGCGCCAGACCCTCCTCGAGAAGGTCAAGGCCCTCGACTTCGACCGCGACACGCTGGCGGCGGCCGAGACGACGGCCGCAGCGGCGAGGAAGCGGGCCGACGAAGCGGCGGCCGTGGCCCGCGACGCCCAGCTGGCAGCGGCGCGCGCGGCCAGCACGGTGGAGGGCGAGGCCAAGGCGCTCGCCCGCGGTGAGGAGCAGCACGCGTCGCTCGCCACCACCGCCGAGGACGCCCGCCATCTCGGGCGGGTAGCCGAGCTGCTCGGCAAGTTCCGCGACGGCGTGGTCGCCACCGTCGGCCCTCGCCTGGCCGCCCAGGCCGCCGACCTGTTCGGCGAGCTCACCGACCACGAGTACGACCGCCTCGACGTCGACGCGGACACCTACGAGCTGCAGATCATCGATGCGGGTGTGTCCCACGGCATGAGCCGCTTCTCGGGCTCGGAGACCGATCTGGCCAACCTGGCCCTGCGCGTCGCCATCAGCGAGCACGTGCGCTTCCAGGCAGGCGGCGCCGTGGGCCTACTCGTGCTCGACGAGGTATTCGGCCCCCTCGACGACGATCGGCGCGAGCGCATGCTGCTCGCCCTCGAGCGTCTGCGCGGCCGCTTCCGCCAGGTCCTCGTCGTCACCCACGCCACCGAGGTCAAGGAGCAGCTCCCGTCCGCCATCGAGGTCAAGAAGCTGCCGGGCCGCCGCGCCACCGCCAGCGTCATCACCTGACGGTTCGCGTTCCGCGTGTTCGAACGTGCCCCTGACGGGCACGTTCACTCCACAGAACGAACCTGACCCTCCTCGACGACCACGGTGCGGGTGATCTCGACCGCGTCGAGCAGGGCCCGGTCGTGGGTGACGAGCAGCACGGTGCCCTCGTAGCCGTCGAGGGCGGACTCGAGCTGCTCGATGGCGGGCAGGTCGAGGTGGTTGGTGGGCTCGTCGAGCACGAGGCAGTTGGCCTGACGCTGCTGCAGCAGGGCGAGCACCGCGCGCGTGCGCTCGCCCGGCGACAGCGACGACGCGGGCCGCAGCACGTGCTCGACCCCGAGACCGAACTTGGCCAGCAGGTTGCGCGCCTCGCCGGGCACGAGTCCTGATGCACCCGTGAACGACCGCAGCAGGTCGCCCTGGCCGAGGAAGGCGGACCGGGCCTGGTCGAGCTCGCCCACCTCGACACCCGGACCCATCCACTGCGAGCCGGACGTCAGCGGCAGCCGTCCGAGTAGCGCGCCGAGCAGCGTCGTCTTGCCCGACCCGTTGGCCCCGACGATGGCGAGGCGGTCGCCCCAGTTGACCTCGAGGTCCACCGGACCGAGCCGGAACGTCCCCCGCTCGACCACCGCGCCGGCCAGGCGCGCCACCACGTCGCCGCTGCGGCGCGCCGCGGTGAGGTCGAGCTCGAGGCGCCACGCCTCCCACGGCTTGTCCACCACGTCGAGCCGCTCGAGCGCCTTCTCGGTGATCTTCACCTTCCCCGCCAGCTGCTCGGAGCGCTGGGTCTTGGCGAAGCGGATGGACTTGTCGGTCTCGTTGCTCTTCTTGACCTTGCGCACGCCGGCCTGCGACCACTGCTTCTGGGTGCGGGCCCGCTCCTCGAGCCGACCTCGCTGCGACACGTAGTTCTCGTGGGCCTCGTACTTCTGGGCCCGGGCCCGCTCCCGCTCCTCCTGGTAGGCCGCCCACCCGCCGCCGAACAGCCGGACCTGGTGGCTGTGCTCTTCGATCTCGAGCACGCGGGTGATGGTGCGGTCGAGGAAGTCGCGGTCGTGGCTGACGATCACCGCGCCCGCCTGCAGACCGGCGAGGAAGAACTCGAGCTGAGCCAGCCCCGCGAAGTCGAGGTCGTTGGTCGGCTCGTCGAGCAGGAACACGTCGAAGCGCGACAGGAGCACCGCGGCCAGCCCCGCCCGGGCCAGCTGCCCGCCCGACAGCGCGGCCAGCTCCACGTCCAGCCGCGACGCGGGCAGGCCCAGGTCCTCGCACACCTCGGCCGCGCGCGCGTGCAGATCGGGGCCACCGAGCGACAAATAGCGCTCGAGGTCGGCCGAGTACCGGTCTTCGGCGTCCGCCTCGCCGTCGGCCAACGCGGCGGCGGACGTCTGCAGCGCGGCGTCGGCCGCCGTCACGCCCGTGCGGCGGGACAGGGCCTCGAACAGCGTCTCGCCCGCACGCACGTCGGCCTCTTGGGGCAGGTACCCGACCGTCGTCTCGGGGGGACGGCGCAGCACCGAACCCCCGTCGGGCTCGTCGAGGCCGGCGATGAGCTTCAGCAGCGTGGACTTGCCGACGCCGTTGGGGCCGACCACGCCGATGCGGTCGCCTGGCCCCACCGTGAGCGAGACGCGGTCGAGCACGACGACAGGACCGTGGGACTTGGAGAGATCGGAGACAGTGAGCGAGCCGGACGGCACGAGCGAACCCTTTCGTACGCGGGGAATGGGATTCGGGCGGCGGTCGCTCAGCTACACGGCCACGACGGTACCGGCTACAAGCGGCGGAGCCGCACCCTTTTCACCGCGTGGTCCGGCCCCTTCTCCAGGATGAGCCGGGCTCGCTCGCGCGTCGGCGCGATGTTCTCGGCCAGGTTGCGACCGTTGATCTCCTCCCAGATGCCACGGGCCATCGCTGCCGCCTGGTCGTCGCTCAGCACGGCGAAGCGGTGGAAGAACGAGCTGGGATCACGGAACGCCGTCTCCCGCAGCGCGAGGAAGCGGTCGACGTACCAGCGCGTGATGTCGTCCTCGTCGGCGTCGACGTAGATCGAGAAGTCGAAGAAGTCGGACACGAACACCGCCGGCATCTGGCGATCGGCGGGCGGTGTCTGCAGGACGTTGAGGCCCTCGAGGATGAGGATGTCGGGCTGTTCGACGACCGCGTACTCCCCCGGAACGATGTCGTAGACGAGATGGGAGTACACCGGCGCCCGCACCTGGTGCTGGCCGCTCTTGAGGTCGGTGAGGAAGCGGATGAGCGCGGCCACGTCGTAGCTCTCGGGGAAGCCTTTGCGGTTCATGATGCCGCGGGCGTCGAGCACCTCGTTGGGGTGCAGGAAGCCGTCGGTCGTGACGAGGTCGACGCGGGGATGGTCGGGCCAGCGCATGAGCAGGGCCTGCAGGATGCGCGCCGTCGTCGACTTCCCCACCGCCACGCTGCCTGCGATGCCGACGACGTAAGGCACCTTGGCCGCGGGCTGGCCCAGGAACGCGTCGGCGGCCCGGAACAGGTCGGCGGCCGCGGCCACGTGCAGGTTCAGCAGACGCGACAGCGGCAGGTAGACGTCGCGCACCTCGTCGAGGGACACGTCCTCGTTGATGCCCCGCAGCGCGACGAGGTCCTCCTCCGACAGCGTGAGCGGCGTGGCCGCGCGCAACGCCGACCAGTCGTCGCGCGTGAAGGAGCGGTACAGCTCGTCGTCGGATATGCGGCGAGGCTATCGGTCGGTTCAGTCGGCGCCGGCGACGAGCGCGGCCACGTCAGGCGACGCGGCGGCGGTCACGCCGATGCCAGGAAGCGGCGCCGAGAGGTAGTAGCCCTGGGCGTCGTCGCAGCCGAGCGCACGCACGGCGTCGAGCTGGGCCGCCGTCTCGATGCCTTCGGCCGTCACCGTCATGTGCATCTCGCGCGCCAGCATGACGACCGAGCGCACGATCGCCTGGTCCTCGGGACTGCCCACCAGACCGTCCACGAAGGAGCGGTCGATCTTGACGATGTCGAGCGGGAACTGCTTGAGGTAGCCGAGGGACGAGTAGCCCTGGCCGAAGTCGTCGAGGGACAAGCGGATGCCGAGCTCGCGCAGCCGCGTCATCGCCGCGATGGCCGCATCGACGTCGTGCATCACCACGCTCTCGGTGATCTCGAGGGTCAGGCGGTGGGCAGGAAGGCCGGTTGCGTCGAGCACGCCGGCCACTGTCTGCAGCAGGTCGTCGCGTTGGAACTGCACGGCCGACAGGTTGACGTGCAGCTCCAGCGGCGGCAGCCCCTCGCGCTCCCAGGCCATGCCCTGGCGGCACGCCTCTTCGAGCACCCATCGCCCGAGGGCGACGATGGTGCCCGTCTCCTCGGCCAAGGGGATGAAGTCCCCGGGGCTGACCACGCCCCGCCGGGGATGGATCCACCGCACGAGCGCCTCGACACCGGTGACCCGCCCGTCGGCCAGCGACACGACCGGCTGGTAGTGCAGCACGAACTCGCGACGCTCGACGGCCTGGGCCAGCTCGGTCTCGCTGTCGAGACGGCCGCGCGCGTACACGTTCATCTCTGGATCGAAGATCTCCCAGCGACCGCGGCCGCGGTCCTTGGCTCGGTACATGGCCAGGTCGGCCTCTCGCAGCGGGTCGGCATCGTCGCCGCTGATCGACGGGGAGAAGGCGATGCCGATGCTTGCCCCGGCGAACACCTCACGGCCGTCGAGGGTGAAGGGCAGCTTGAGCATCTCGAGGATGCGGTCGGCGACGGCGACCGCGCCTGCGCCCGCGTCGCCCTCGTGGTCCTCGAGGAGGATGGTGAACTCGTCGCCGCCGTAGCGGGCGAGGGTGTCCGACGGACGCAGGCACGAGGTCAGGCGCCCCGCCACCTCCACCAGCAGGGCGTCGCCCTGGTCGTGGCCCAGGCTGTCGTTGATCATCTTGAAGCGGTCGACGTCGAGGAACAGCACCGCCACCGAGCGACCGTCGCGCGTCAGCCTCGAGAGCGCGTGCTGCAGGCGGTCGACGAACAGCGCGCGGTTGGGCAGGCCGGTCAGTGAGTCGTGGAAGGCCTGGTGGTGCAGCTGCTCCTCGAAGGCCTGCCGCTCGACGTAGCGGTGGGCGTTGACGAGCGCCGCGCCCGCCTGGGCCGCGAGCAGCTCGACGCACTCGCGCTCATAGGACAGCACCCGACGCGTCTCGAGGGCGCCGGCGATGAGCACGCCCACCAGCTCCGACCCCGACCACACGGGCGACGCCACCATGGTGCGGAACCCGGCCTCACGGACCTTGCGGACACCACCGTCCCAACCTGCGTAGTCGTCGAGGATCACCGTCTTGCGTTCGCGCCGCACCTCACCGGCCAGGCCGGTTTCCGCGGGCTGGGTCTCGACATAGTCGACGGCGAGGCCCCGTCGGAAGGCGGAGGTCCACGTGCCGTGCTCCTCGTCGAACATGCAGATCTCGGCCCCGTCGAACCCGAGGGCGAGGGCGGCGTCGACCACGATGCCGAGCACCCGGGCCGAGTCCAGCGTGCTCATGCTGCGGGCCGCGCCCGCGACCATCGCCAACATCGATGCGCGCTTCTCGGAGTCCTCGAGCGCGTTGAGATGGCCACCCATCTCGCTCATCAGCTCGCGCGACAGCCAGCTGGCCATGAAGGCGACGAGGGCGATGACCGTCACCCGCATGAACACCACCGCCGCGCCGATGTGCCATCCCGTCAGGCCGAGCTCGAGCAAGTAGCAGCCGATGGTCGCGCCGAGGAGGACGACCTGGCCCTTGGGCGGGTACGACGCGGCGAAGAAGATCGTCGTCATCGCGTAGACGAGGTACAGGTCGGAGTGAGCGTGGCCCGTGATGGCGACCGCGACGGTCACCAGCACGATGTCCATCAGCGACCACGCATAGAGGCAGCGCAGCCCCCAGCCCGCGTCGAACAGGCGGGGCCAGGGCAGCCTGCCCATCACCGCGCACCCCACGGCGGCGACGGCGATGAGGGCGATGTAGGAGGTGGCGTGGACCACGCCGTGGCCCGGCAGCAGGGCGTAGATCCCGAGCGCGACGAGCGCACCTGCCGTCGACCGGACGGCGATGCCGACCGTGCGCAGGCGGTACGGAAGGAGCGCCGCTTGGTCGCGGCTCCCCATGCTCAGCCTCCGAGCCCGTGCTTCGCGTGGATTGTCCAAGTTTGTGGCCCCACCAGGACGTGTGTCGTCCTCCCACGTATCGGCACATAGTGCATCCTGCCTGAGGATGCGACAATGGGGATGGCAGCGAGACGGTCGGGTGGTCGCGGCTCGGCTCTGTTCGCAGGGACCGGGTCGAGGAAGGTCGGGACTCCGCAGGGCAGGGTGCTGGCTAACGGCCAGTCGGGGCGACCCGCAGGAAAGTGCCACAGAGAACAGACCGCCGATGGCCCGGGCAACCGGGCACAGGTAAGGGTGAAACGGTGCGGTAAGAGCGCACCAGCGCCCGGGGTGACCCGGGCGGCTCGGCAAACCCCACTCGGAGCAAGGCCAAATCGGGGACGGGCGGCCCGCTCAATCCCCAGGTAGGCCGCACAGATGGATGGCCACCAAGCCGGGCAACCGGTGAACAGAATCCCGCCTACAGGCCGTCTCGCTGCCTTTAGCCCGCTGACTAGGGTTTTTGCGAGGGGTGGACCACCCCAGTAGCCGCTAAGTACCCCGGAGCCAGCGAGCAGCGACGGCCCCACACTCGTCGTGTGCCAGCGGGCGCGTCGGGCGCTCATGCCCTCGGCGTTCAGACGCCGAGCCGACTCAGCCATGCGTACGCCCGCGACCTACTCGCGTAGCCGCGTGATCACCGCTCTCGGCGTCATCGCGCAGCAGCGCACCGCCCTCGGCCCTCCAGCGGTAGCGAGTGGCTCCGATTGCTTCGCATTAACCCAATTTTCCAATGGAAGTCGTTCCGGTGCTGGTCAACGTGGTTGGCCATAGTCTCGGCCCATGCCGGAGCCGTTCGACGAGTCGGCAGTCTCGTGGCCGTCGGACGGGGCTTTGGATGCTGGACACGGCGGGGCTGGACGGCACCGAGGTTGGCAAGGCGTCGACTCCGATGGTGGGGAGGAAGGCGATCACCTAGACCCCCAGGGGCAGAAGGCGGCCGTTGAGCCTCCCCGGCCCCCCGTTCTCGATCACGTCGCGCTGGCTCAGTGGCTGCCATCGAATCAAAGGAAGAACCGGTCAGGGTTATCACGCTTTAACCCCATGCGCGGTCGCTGTTCTACGGGCTTAGCGTGAGATCGGACCCGCAACAGCGAGGGAGCCGAGCGGGTAGAAGCGTTCTAGGCGCCCTGGGGATTGTTGATCACCTTAAGGGTGTAGCTGGTGTCGCCGAAGACACTGACTTTCAGATAGCAAGTACATGCCTGATGCACGATTGTCGACCCGCTACCGGACTGCCCGGTGTCTATGAAGTCGACGCGTCCCCCGGCAGTGTCGAGGATCTCGACGATGGGCGTTGTGTTTGCCCGAACAGTCCAGCTCAGCTGCCAAGTCTCTCCGACGGTGAAGCTTGCGGTCGTCTTGTCGCCTGAGCCACTGAAGGTCGCTACCTCCCGAGGGGCAGCAGCAGCTCGTGCCGCAGCGGCCTGCTCAGCCGCCACCCGCTCGGCGGCCGCGGCCTGCTCAGCTGCCACCCGCGCAGCTTCCACGCGCTCAGCCTGTGCCTGAGCCACGGCCGCCTGCTCGGCGGCGGCCTGCTCAGCCGCCACCCGCTCAGTCTGGATCCGCGCTGCCGCCACCCGCTCAGCCGCGAGCCGGGTTGCTTCGGCCTTGGCAGCCGGGGAAACCTTCACCGCGGCTGGATCCTGCTTCGTCGCGACCACGCCGCCGGTGCCTACAGCAGCTCCGAGCACGAATACACCTAAGCCGACAACCAGCAGTTGCCAGACGGCGAGACTGAAATGGCGTCGAAGACCGCCTGCGCTGTGCGCGGGCGGGAGGTCTGCCAACGCGGGCGTTCCCTCGTGTGCTGCAGCATCCGTAAGCGGAGCCGGGCGTTCGTCAATTGTCATTGGCATGAGAGCCCCCCAGTCGACTGACGCAACGCGCCCGTCGTCTTTAGACCCATCGACAGGCTCACCACGGACCTGAACGGATGGGCCGAACGCGCCAAAGCCTCGCAGCCATGGCATGCGTGCCAGTCATGGCGCCGGAGCAGCTGACGCTCGGCGCGGGCGACGAAGCGCCCCGCTGTTGGTGCAGGGCTCCGCGGGAATGACGGCCTTGTCCTGGTGGGCTGTGAACGCTCGAATGGCCAACAATGACCATGGCGGGCGCCTCGTCGCGAACCGATCCTTAGGTGACGAGTCGGAGCGCGGTGCGCTCGGACGGATGCGAGAGGCAGCAGAGTGAACGCGGCGGCAGGAACCACGGATAGGGCGGTTCGGCGGCACAGTCGTCATGCGTTGGCTTCTGCCGTTGTTGGCCTACTCATGCTTAGCGTCCTCGTGGCCGCGGAGGTGCCGGTCGATGCCACCGCTCTCGGCCTCAACGGGCTCATCGCGTTCGCAAGTGACCGGACTGGGATCGATCAGATCTTCGTTATGCAGCCCGACGGCTCCGGGCAGCACGCTGTCGCGCCGTCCTCAGGCTACGCGGACAACTATCCGTCATGGTCGCCTGATGGGACCCAGATCGCCTTTGTCCGCTGCTGTGTCTCCGCACCCGGCAACACGGACCTCTTCGTGATGAACGCCGACGGCACGGGCCAGGTGATTCTTTCGAACAGCATGGAGGCCGACTACTTCCCGAAGTGGTCACCGGACGGATCGAAGATCCTGTTCTGGCGGGCGACTGATGCCTACGACGGCTCGGTCTTCTTGATGGATGCCTCGGGGGCGAACGAGACCAGGGTGACGAATGGGTACGCACCCGCCTGGTCGCCATCGGGAGACCGGATCGCCTTTAGTCGTAGCAACGGCATGAGGGTTCGGTACTTGGCCTCGGGCCAAGAAGTCTTCACCGGGGTTGGTGGCGTTCATCCGTCATGGTCGCCCGACGGAGGACTGATCGCCTACAACTGCTGCGGTTCGGAAGTCGGCGTCGCGGAGTCGAACCTGACGTCGTCGACCGTGCTGACCGATGAAGGGATCTTTACCGGCTACCCCACGTGGTCGCCCGACGGCCAACAGATCGCGGTGACGATGAACGTGCCGTACGCCACGGCCATCGGGGTGATGGACGCCGACGGGACAGCGGTGATGAACGCCTCCAGCCCGATCGGCTACAACGACCGACAGCCTGACTGGCTTGCTCTCTCGCCTCCCGGCCAGCCCTCCTGGCTCACTGCGGAACCGGTGTCCGCCACGTCGATTCACCTCGAATGGGGACTCGGCCCGCCGGATGACAACGCGACGGGCTACAAGGTGCTCCGCTCGGAGGCGCCAAACTCAGGCGGTCCCTACACGGAGGTTGGGACCACCGTTGCACGCAACTTCGACGACAACACCGTCACCGGCGACCATTGGTATTTCTACGCAATACAGGCGACGTCACCGGGCGGCGTGTCTGCAAGTTCGGGCGAAGCGTCAGTGAACCTCCGGCGGGTGCCCAACCTCCGTCTCGTCAGCCGATCCGGCACGGCGGTCTCGCTCGCATGGGACGAGTTGGCTGGGATCGGCTTCTACGGACCACACGCAGTTGAACGCAGCACTGAACAGAGTGGTCCCTGGACGAGCCTCGGATGGGGGAGCGTAAGCGCGCTGCCATTCATCGACAACGTGCCCGCAAGTGATGCCGCGTACTACTACCGGGTTCGTGCCAGCGGACAGTTCATCTCGTTGTGGTCGGAGACGCTGACCGTTGCCGCGCCGCCTGCGGCACCACCAACCCCTATAGCCGTGGCTGGCAGCCGAGCAGCCACAGTCGCGTTTGCCGCTCCACCTTCGGACGGAGGCACCCCGATCGCCAGCTACACGGTGACGGCCTCGCCTGGTGGTCAGACCGTTTCGGGTACCGGCAGTCCGATGACCCTCACGGGGCTCGTGAATGGAGATGCCTACAGCTTCACTGTTCATGCCACGAACGCGGTGGGCGATGGCCCCGAGTCCCCAGCATCGAACGTTGTCACTCCTGGACCCGAACTTACGATCTCAGATGCCTCTCTCACAGAGGGCAACGGAGGCACGAGGACGCTGACGTTCACTGTCCGGCTGGCAACACGCCGCCCGTCCCAGGTGACCGTGCGATTTTCCACGACCGATGGAACAGCGAACCACGGTGTGGACTACAAGGCAACAGAAGGCTCGGTTGTCTTCAAGCCGCGCTCAACGAGACAGACGATCTCCGTCACGATCTACGGGGACAGGTCGGCTGAGGCGAACGAGACGTTCTTCGTCAACCTGTCATCTCCAGTCGGAGGGACCATCGCTGACGCCCAGGCGGTGGGAACGATCGTCGATAACGACTAGGGCGCCGGATTGGTGGGAGCGCACCTAGCGACTCGACCAACTGACGAGGGCTCTCACTCAACAACATCTCGAGTACCGCATCGTCGTCTGTCCTGACGGACCAGCGGCAGTGGACGTGGAGCGCAGCATCCGCCCTTTCGGAGAGTCACGACTCACACTCGCCAATCAGCAGCAAATCCGGGGGAGGAATCATGGGAGCGGCCCGAGTTTCGTTGCCCATAGCGTGCAGGGTCTGAGCTTCAGCTTCCGAGCATCGCGCCGAAGGCGCTCCACGACTCCTGCGTCAGGCGCCAGTGGTCCACTGCTGCTCATCGGCTCGGCGTCGGAATCTTCTGGCGCGCTGAGGACGGCGCCCCGCACCACCGCACGTGCGTGGCGCGGAAGCTCATCGTGCGATACTCCGCGACGCAGTCTGACGGCGGCCCCTGCCCGTTCACTCACGAGGAGTCCAAGGTGCCCGATACCGTCTTCCTGCCGGACCGAATGGAAGTGACGCGACCGATCTCCGCGCCGGCGGCGACCATCTTCGACATTCTGCGGAGTCCAGCCGGTCACGTCGCCATCGACGCCTCGGGAATGCTGCAGGACTTCACGGGCGAGCCCGCCGAGAAGGTCGGTGACACGTTCGTGATCCACATGGACCGCGAGTCACTCAACGACTTTCCGCTCGGCAAGTACGACGTGACCGTGCACATCATCATCTTCGAGCGCGACAGGGAGATCGCATGGAACCTCGGCCCCGACGTTCCGTGGCCCCACTTCTACGGGTATCGCCTCGAGCCGGGCGATGACGGGGTCACCAACGTCACGTCGTATTACGACTGGTCGAAGATCTCCGGCGATTTCAAGGAGCGCTTTCCGATCGTGCCCGAATCGGCGTTGCGGGCCACGCTCGGCATCCTGGAGCGGACCGCCCGCACGGGCCTATGAGCTGCACGTGAGACCGATCAGAATCACTGCGCCGCCCCGTCTGCACTGACATGAAGCTCACCGTTCAGACGTTCCTGACCCTCGACGGCGTGATGCAGGCCCCGGGCGGGGCCGAGGAGGATCCCAGCGGCACGTTCACCCACGGCGGCTGGCAGGCGCCGTTCGCCGACCCGGCCGTCGGCGACTTCGTCGTCGAGCTCAACAGCCACGCCAGCGCGTTCCTGTTCGGTCGCAGAACCTTCGACATCTTCCGGGGCCACTGGCCTGACCAGACCGACCCCGACGACCCCATCGCAACGGCGATCAACTCGCTTCCCAAGTACGTCGTGTCCAACTCGCTCAGCGAGGCGGATGCCACCTGGCGGGGCGAGCACCCCGACACCGCACGCGTCGTGACCGGCGACGTCCTCGCGGCGGTGCAGGCGCTGAGAGACGAACCCGGCGACGAGCTGCAGATGTGGGGAAGTGGCAACCTGCTCCAGACGCTGTTGCAGCACGAGCTCGTCGACCGCTTCCGCCTGATGACCTATCCCTTGGTGCTCGGCTCCGGTCGCCGCTTGTTCAACGACGGCATGCTCCCGACGACGATGCGGCCGGTCGAGCTCACCGTGACCGATCTCGGCATCGTCCTCGGCACCTACGAACCGGCCGGCCTGGTTCGCCACGGAGGGATGGAGGGCGAGCAAGGCCAGCGCGAGCGGAGCCAGGACGAGGTGGCTCCGCCCAAGGAAGGTTGACAGTAAGTACGGCGCAAATGGTCATCGCCGGTCCTTGCCCGAAAGCGCACCCGGGCTTACCGTCGTCTCCAAGGGTCTCTTCAGGTCGGCGGCGCTCTTCGGTGATTTGCCCGATTCTCCCTGACGCGCGGTGCCGGCCGGGGGGTTCAGCTCGGCCCGACGCGCACGACGGTGATCGCATCGGGAAGCTCGCTCGTCTTCCACGACGCACCGTCGTCCTCAGAGACGTGGACCGCTCGCCCGAAGCCGACGGCGACACGACCGCCCACGGCATCGAGGGACCCGGTGTCGACGTTCCCGGGGAACCACTCGGGCAGGCCCTCGCAACGGACGAACGCCGACCCGAGCCGGGCCCGGTAGACGGCGCCTCGTTCGGTGAACGGCCCGTCCGACGCGGACACGTAGGCGGTCGTGCCGTCGATGCACACGGCCCGCGCATAGTGGGCGTGGAGTCCGTCGGTGGTCCACGACCAGGACCTGCCGCCGTCTTCGCTCCAGCCGAATCCAACCGCCGCGGCCACCGCGACCGCTCCGTTCGCGGCTCGGACCTCGTGGATGTCGGCTTCCGGTTCGACGACCCCCTGCCAGCTCTCACCCCGGTCCCGTGAGTGCCACAGGCCACCGACATGGACGTTCACCCAGAGGTCGGCGTCATTGCTCGCCATCGACCGGGTGTCGGGCGTCGGTCCGGCCGGGTTCTCCCAGTGGTCTCGATCCGGCACCTGTTCGAACGCGCTGACGTCCTCCACCTTGGCGCCGACGATGACGAGACGGGCACCGGTGCGGCCGACGACGACGGTCCCGTCGGCCAGGACAGCCAGGCTCTGGCCGTCGTGGGTGGAGAGCTCGCCGACGGTCGTGACCTGTGCGTCGTCGAGGCGGACGACGACCTGGCGGTCGAGGAGCGCGTGCCATGCCCCAGGGCCAGGCGCCAAGGCGGTGACGCTTTGCCCCTCGACAAGGGTGTGGCCCGCGTCCACGTCGAGCAGACCCCTCCTCGTCCCTACGAGCAACATCGACATCGAACTCCTTCGCCGAGACTCGCCGGCCCCATCACGGCTGAGGAGCGCGCGATCCGAGGACGCAGAACTCGTTTCCCTCCGGGTCGGCGAGCACGATCCACGACTGCTCGCCCTGCCCGACGTCCGCCCGGGTGGCACCCAGGCCGCGGAGTCGCTCGACCTCGGCGTATCGGTCGTCCGGCCGAAAGTCGAGGTGCAGGCGGTTCTTGATCGCCTTCCGCTCGGGGACGCGCACGAACAGCAGCCCGGGAAGGCGATCTGGCGCCGGTCGGATCTCGAACTCCTCGGGGTCGTCGTTGACGACGATCCAGCCGAGCGCCTCTCGCCACCAGTTGCCGAGCGCGGCCGGATCCCGTGCGTCGACGATCGTCTGCTCCCACTCCAGGCTCACGACGCGATCGTACGAGACCCAATGTCCTAGACGCGGTGCAACACCGACAGCACGGAGACGGACTTCGGCGATCATCTACGCTCCCCCATCCGCCGAACGGGGAGGCGCCGCGGTGCACTACGACGAGTTCGCTCTGTTCGAGGAGAACGCCAGCGAAGCGGGACTGCCGTGGGCCGGGCCGACGGCCGTGCGCCGGGCATCCGTCGACGTCGCACGAGGTCAGGCGGTGAGCGCACTCGTGTGGGGCGACCACGATCCCGAGCTCGTGTTTCTCCACGGTGGCGCCCAGAACGCGCACACGTGGGACACCGTCGCGCTCGCCCTCGAGCGCCCACTCGTCGCGCTCGATCTCCCCGGCCACGGTCACTCCGACTGGCGCGGCGACCACGACTACATGCCTGCCGCCACCGCCGAGTCGATGGCGATCGCCGTCAGAGCCCTGGCGCCGCGCGCCGCCGCGGTGGTGGGGATGTCGCTCGGCGGCCTCACCGCCATCCGGCTGGCGGCGGGACATCCCGACCTGGTGCGCAAGCTGGTGGTGGTCGACGTCAGCCCGGGCGCGGATCAGCACAAGGCGGCGCCTGTCCTCTCCTTCATCGCCGGCCCCGAGTCCTTCGCGTCCTTCGACGAGATCCTGGAGCGCACCGTGCAGTTCAACCCGACGCGCAGCGTGTCCGCGTTGCGGCGCGGGATTCTGCACAACGCGGCCGAGCAGCCCGACGGTTCCTGGACGTGGCGCTACGACCGCGTCCGTCCCAGCACGGGTACGTCCTTCGACTTCGGCCCGCTGTGGGACGACGTCGGCGCCGTCGAGGCGCCGGTGATGCTCGTGCGAGGCGGCCTGTCGGGCGTGATCGACGACGACGACATCGCCGAGTTCCGGCGCCGGTGCCCGCACATCCGTGTCGAGACGGTTGCCGACGCCGGCCATTCCATCCAGGGCGACCAGCCCCTCGCGCTGGCGGCGCTGGTCGAGGAGTTCGTGTTCGGGGACTCGTGACCCGAGTCGGAAGTCTGCAGCGACCGGGTCGCCGACGGGACCATCACCGTCTCCTATCGGCTCTGGTCGCGACCAAAGGTCAAGGTCGACGGCCGCTACCGGAGCGGGTCCGTGACGATCGAGATCGACGAGACGGAGCTGCTGCCGTGCTCATCGATCACCGACGAGGACGCCGGCCCGATCGAGGACGACACGTTCCTGTCCCGGGTGGAGTTCCATGTCGCGAACAAGGGCTACTGACTCGGCCAGGGAAGTCCCATGTTGTTCCGCACCGGCACCTCGCCTGCCGCCATGATCCGTTCGGCGAGCGGGCGGATCGCGTCCACGAGCTCGACCGCACGTGCGCCAAGGGTGGCCACCAGCGGTGCCGCCAATCGGTCGGTCTCGGTCTCGATGGCATCACGGGCCTCGGTGCCTGACCGAGTGGGACGTTCGTCGTCGTCGAGCCACCCACGCTCTCGAAGACGGATCACCGCCGTCTGCCATTCCTCCTCCGACCACCCGCGGTTGGTGCGAAGGCTCTCCCGGTCGGAGCGACCCGTCGCCACTTGCATCACGAGCGACTCGCACGGGCTCACCTCATTGGCGACGAGGCACGCGACATGGCCGTCGCCCCGATGCTCACGTATCGCACCGAGCGCCTGCCAGAGCTGCAGGTGGGGTGCGCCCGGATCTGCCAACGCGGCGTTCGCGGCTCCGAGCGGACGACCGGAGAAGTCAGCAGCCTGGACGGCGGCCCTTGCGAGCGATGCGGCTCGACGAACGTCGGGCCCATCGATCGCTTCTCCCAGCAGTCGGCGAAGTGCCGCGTCCATCGCCGACAGGCGAGCCTCGAGGAGCTGTCGTGGCTCGGCGTGCGCCCAGACGTCGGGGATGGCGCGCTCGACCCTTCGTGGATGAAAGCCGTAGAAGATCGAGGTGACGACGGCCGCCGAAACGGCGCCGAGAGGGGCGGCGCGACAGCCGAAGTAGCTCATCCAGCCGCCCTTCAGGCCGAGCTCCTCCGTTGCTGCAGACCGCTCCGGTGCGAAGAAGAGGACCGCGTGGATCGGCTCGCCGTACTGCCAGACGAGGCGCGCCGTTTGCTCCTCGTGCGTGCCCACGTGACCATCCTCTCCCGATCGGACTCGCAGGCGCCCCTCCGCTACCCGAGCGCGGCTCCGAGCGTGACGCACGGGCCGGGTGTCGCCATACCCGGCAGACCCGGATGCCCGAGTTGGCAGCGGCTCGGGACCACCGGCAGCAGCACGCTCGACGCGTGGGCGCCGCCCTGGTGGATCAGCACGGCACCGGCTCCGCCGGTGCGCGCCGCGTCGAAGCTCTGGGCGCCGACGGGAACGACGTCGAGCCGGATCCGGTGACCCGCCGCGAAGACGTTCGACGTCGGCGTCAGCTTGATGAGGTACTCCACCGGCTGGCCGACCGGAACCGGCTCGTGGGTCGCGTAGGTGTGGAACGGGAAGACGATCTCGCCCTGGCTGTTCTTCAGCGACTTCGACTCGTCGACCCGACGCAGGCTGGCTCGCAACTGCCCGTCGGTGATCCACTCGCTGCGGCCGTCGGGCGCCACGTCGGTGAGCCGCACGGCCCACTCGAGGTCGGGCGACGTCGCGGTGGCCCAGAGGCGGAGCGTGATTGGCCCGCTGACCTCGACGTCGCCGGCGAGTGGCGGGGTGCTGAACGTGAGCCCGCTGGCTTCCTCGCTGCGGAGCTCGCCGATGGACTCGTACGGCACGGTCTGCCCCGACGCGTTCGCGGCCTCCGCCACGGAGACGGCGACCCGCAGGTCGGTCCTCGGCCCGGCCACCGGAGTGACCGGCGACGGTGCTTGCGATTCGACGCCCGCTGAGTTGAGCGCCAGCGCGCCGTCGTTGAGCGATACCGCGCTCCCCGTCGGCCCGGGCGCGAGGTACAGGCGGGTCCAGTCGGTACCGGGGAGCGGCCAGTCCGGCTCACCGCGGACCATGACGCGGCCCTGCTGGTAGCCATCGAGGCTGCCCAGGTTGGTGACCAGCGTGACGCGACTGTCCTCGTGCGCGGGGACCTCGCCCAACACGTTCTCGCGGACGAAGCGCCGTGCCGGCCCGCCGATGAGCTCGGGCAGGTCGCCCTTGGTGCGCATCGTCGACGAGTTGTGGCCGATGCCGAGGTCGAGCCGGGAACCGGGCGTGTTGAGGTAGCCCTCGTAGGTCGACCACGGCACGATGTCGTAGAGGTCCATCGTGTACATCACGGGCGCGCGGGCCTGGCCGAGGAACGGGAGGGCCGACCGAACCTGCCAGAACTCGTCATAGGCGTCGTGGACCCACTGGTCCGTGGCCGCGCTCGCGGTTGTCTGCAACTGCTCCGCGCTGGTGACGTCCTGGCCCATGCGGACGCGGGTCTGGTAGTTCTGCGCCAGCCCGGACGCGGTCAGCGCGGTCAGTGCGAGGGTGCCCGCGACCATGCCCCCGCCGGGCCGCAGGCAGCCGCGGTAGCCGTCGACGCACGACATCTGCTGGAGGCCGGCGCGGACGTTGGGATGGGAGAGCTCCCACGGGATCGAGAACGCGGTGGCCGACGCGCCGACCGCCAGGATGCGCCCGTCACTCCAGGGCTGGGCGACGATCCAGTCGGGCACCACGTGGGCCCAGTCCTGCTGGTCACGCCGGGCGTACGCGTCGAGCGCTCCCTCCGACGCGCCGGTCCCGCGGATGTGCACCCACACGTTCGCGAACTCCGGGCCCTCGGGCGGGGGGCCACAGGGGTGATCGCCGTAGGGCGTCATGGTCCAGGCGACCGGGAAAGTGCCGACCGCGGAGGGGCGGTACACGTAGGCGTACAGGTCGACGCCGTCGTCGGCCCGGATCAGATGCTCCTCGCAGACGGGTCCGTCGGCCGCCCGGACCGGGGCGACGATGGCAGCTCCGGCCAGCAGCGCCGCCGCGACGGCCAGCCCCAGCCAACGACGCCGTACGCCCATGCCCACTCCCCGCTGTTGCACGATCAGTCTGACGGTTTTATCAGCGTTCAGGGCTTTTGGGCGAGCCCCGAGAGGCCAGTTGCGAGGGTGATGCGTCCCAGTCCGTCAAGATGGAGGGACCGATGACCAAGGACGAGCTGTGACCCAGACCGATGCCGCCCCGACGGAGTGCCCCCACGGGCTGGACCCGACGACCTGCAGCTTGTGTTGGGCTCACGCCCGGATCCAAGCCAAGGAAGAGGGGCGACCCCCGCCCGAGTGGACGCAGACGACGGCCCTGGGGACCAAGGCCAAGCCGAAGGCGGCTGTGCGAGGGAAGGGCGCATCCCGCGGCAAGCCGATGCATCCGATGCTGCGTTGGAACCCCGAGCACGAGGAGGAGACCGTCGAGCTGCACGCCAAGATCGCGGCCGAGCACGGCGCGGTCTGGTGGGGCAAGCCGACCGTGGGCAAGGAACGGCGAGCTGCGGCCTGGCGGTTCAAGACGCTCGACGACCAGCTTCGTCGCGGCACGCCCACGTGGGCGTTTCTGTACCGGCAGGGCGATGCACCCGAGGTTGCTCGCGTCTGGCGTGCACGCGTGCTCGAGGTCTCAGAGGACGGCGTTGGCGTCGATACGGCGCTGATGCCGTCGTACTACTCCGTGGAGCAGTGCAACCTGTTCGTCAAGCTCGCTGACATCACCGAGCTCCCACCTGGCTGGGCCCTCGGCCATCTGGGCCTGTTCGACAGTGGCGAACCGCTGGGGTCCGCCGGGTTGCTCGGCCGTGCCACGTTGATGTGGGTGTACGAAACCCCAGCAACCGTGCCCAGCTGAACAGCAACTCACTCGGTCGCTAGCGGCTCGGCACGCGGTGGCGCGCCATGCCGCGCAGGCCGCGGTCGGTGTCGTTGCGGGCGACGTCCGCGAGGGCGTCGGCGACGTCGGGGCGGCGGGCGACGACCTTGCCGAGCGTGTCGATGGCGCTGGCGCGGACGTCGGGGTCGGAGTGGTGGAGCAGCTCCAGGGCGCGCGGCACGAACAGATCCTCGCCGGGGCGGCACTCGTTCTCCTTGCACGCGTCGCAGGCCAGTGCGTGCAAGGCCCGCTTGAGGACGCCGGCGTCGTCGTCATCCAGGGCGGCGACCAGGTCGACAAAGGCGGCCTCGTCGGCGAGGAAGTCGAGGATCGACGCGCACATGCGCCGCACGATCGGCTTCGGGTGCTGCATCCCCCGCCGCACCGCAGGGAGGGCGGGCTGGCCCGCGCCGCGCAGATGGATCTTTGCCCGCTGGCGTCGCTCCGAGTTGCCCAGCTGCGCGACCCATCCGTCGTAGTCCTGGGGCGCAGGGAAGCGATGCATCGGACCACGACGCTACGGATGCATTTTCTCGGCGGCGAGCGAATTCCAACATCGTCCGGCGCCCGCGCCGGGAGCCGGCCGGGTACCGACGTCGACCGAAAAGAGCGATGAGTCCGGGCACGCGCGAACGTCTTGTAGAGAACGCGATCTCGAAGGAGGGCCATGGCAGGCCAACCCACGGTGGAGCTCGATGAGCGGTTCAGCAGCCCGGGCGCAGCGGCGCGGCCGTGGTCGGAGGTGGTCACCGCCTTGGAGAAGGCGGAGATCTTCTGGCTGTCGACGGTGCGCGCCGACGCCAGGCCGCACGTGACGCCGCTTCCGGCCATGTGGCTCGACGGTGCGCTGTACTTCTGCACGGGACCCGGGGAGCAGAAGAGCCGGAACCTGGCGGCGAACCCGCGGTGCGTGCTCACGACGGGGAGCACCGCCTACCGCTCCGGCCTCGACATCGTCGTCGAAGGTGAGGCGGCGCGCGTCACCGATGATGCGGTGCTGCATCGTCTGGCGCAGATGTGGCAGGACAAGCTCGACTGGCATTTCGACGTCGTCGACGGCGCGTTCCACGACCCCGACAATCCGGCTGGGTCGGCCGACGTCTTCCGCGTCGCGCCGACCAAGGTGCTCGCCTTCGGCAAGGGCGAGCCGTTCAGCCAGACGCGCTATCGCTTCTAGCGGGGAAGGGCAGCGGCAGCACCCGACTTCTGGACACGCACCGGTCGTGTTGCCCAGACGGCTAGACCGGACGCCGTGGCCCACCGCCTCGTGCTCATCCGCCACGGCGAGACGGACTGGAGCCACAGCGGCCAGCACACCAGCCGCACCGACGTGGCCCTCACCGAACGAGGACGGGAGCAGGCGGCCCGGCTGGCGCAGCGCCTGGAGAGCCGCCATTTCGTCGCGGTGTTCACCAGCCCGTCGCAGCGGGCGTCGTCCACCGCCGCGCTGGCCGGCCTCGGCGACCGCGCCGTCGTCGACGGCGACCTCCGGGAGTGGGACTACGGGCGGGACGAGGGCCTGACCACGCCCGAGATCCGGGTGGACCGTCCGGGGTGGACGGTGTGGGACCAGGGGCCGCTCGAGGGCGAGACGGCCGACGAGGTCGGCGCGCGCGCCGACGACCTGCTCGCCCGTCTCCGACTCCTGCTCGACGAGGGGGACGTGGCGCTGGTGGGCCACGGCCACTTCCTGCGCGTCGTCGCCGCACGCTGGCTCGAGCTCGACGGGCGCGAAGGCCGGCTGTTGGCGCTGGACCCCGGCACCATCTCCGAGCTCGACCACGAGCGCGAGCAGCCGGTGATCCGCGTCTGGAACAGCTGACCGGCGCGCCGGGCGAGCTACAGATCCGTCAGGTGATGGGTCTGGTTGAAGGTGTGCAGGGTGGTGCCGCGCGGCCCGGCCGACACCGTGCAGATCGACGCCACGTCGAGGCGCATGTGCCAGCTCACGTCGTCGTCCACGTCGAGGGCCCAGGCCAGTGCCGCCTTGATGGGTGACACGTGGCTCACGACCACCACGTCGTTGTCGGCCACCTCCGACGCGAGGTCGTCGCACGCGGCGCGCACCCGCTTCCCCACCGCCGCCAGCGACTCGCCGCCCGGCGGGGTCCACGCCGCGTCGGCCCGCCACTCCCGCCACAGCTCCTCGGGGACCTCGGCGAAGGGCAGTCCGTCGTAGTCGCCGTAGTCGACCTCGATCCAGCGCTCGTCGATCTCGACGGGCAGACCGAGAACAGCGGCCGTATCCCGCGCTCGCTGCAGGGGGCTCGTGATGACGCGGCGCACCGAGAAGCCGGCGAGCACGGCCCGACTCGTCGCGTCGGCCTGGCGCCGGCCGAGCTCGGTGAGCGGCGCGTCGGCGCGCCCCAGCAGACGACCCTCCCGATTCGGCTCCGTCTGGCCGTGGCGGACCAGGATCAGCACGTCAGCGGACGAGGATGCGGCCGCACTGGTCGCACAGGATGACCTCGTCGGGTCCGGCCCGCTTGAGTCGGTCCACCTCGACGGCCGGCAGGCTGAGATGGCACCCGCTGCACGAGGCGCCGACCAGGCGGGCCGCACCGATCCCGCCCGAGCGCGACCGGATGCGTTCGTACTGCTCGAGCAGCGGGGCCGGCACCGTCGCCACCAGGCCGGCGCGGGCGTCGAGCTCGCGGGTCTCGTCCACGCCGAGCTCGGCCTCGGCCGCGATGATCTGCGAGCGCAGGCCGTCGGCTTGGTCGGTGGCGTCGACCTGGGCGTCTTCCAGCTGGCCCACCTCGGCGTCGATCGGCTCACGCTCGTCCATCGCCTCGAGGATGTGGTCCTCCAGGGTGGAGCGGCGCTTCTTGAGCGACTCCACCTCGCCGGCCATGGCCTGCAGCTCGCGGGAGGCGGAGATGGTGCCGCCGTACATCTTCCCTTCGATCTCGACCACCCTCGCCTCGAGCGACCGCAGCTCCCCCTCCAGGTCGGACTGGCGTCGGGCCACCGCGTCGCGGCGCTGCTGCGCGTCCACGAGACTCGTCGCCAGCTCGGCCAGCTTGGCCTCGACGGCGGTCAACTCGTCGCGCGCGGGAAGGGTGGCCCGCCGGTGGCGGAGTTGGTCGAGGGCGATGTCGTGCTCCTGCACCTCCAGGAGCTTCTCGAGCTCAGGCGACGCCATGACCGTCCTGCTTAGTTGGCACCGGGGTCGTTTCCGTCGCAGAACGGGAAACAATCCGGCCGCTGGGTGGTCGTTGGGCGGTCGCGTGGTGGCGGCTGTGGTCGGTCGCGCCTGCGGGTGGTGACGGTGCGCGGGTCGAAGGCCGTCGTCGGACTGCTGGGCAGGGTGGTCGCCGTCACCGTCGGGCCCTTCTTCACGGTCGTCCCGGTGCCGCCCGTCGATGTGGGCGCTACGTCGGTGGAGATCTTGTCGTCCTTGATGTAGTGGCCGGCCGGGATGAGCCGGGCGTTCGGCGTGGGGAAGCTCACCGACGGTGCGCCCGCGAGCGCCTCGGTCATGAAGGCGCTGAAGATGCGGGCCGGATAGGAGCCGCCCACCACCTTGATGCCCCCGACGTTCGTCATCGAGACGTTGCCGACGGGAGCGCCCATCCACACCGCCGTCGCCAGCTGGGGCGTGTAGCCGACGAACCAGGCGTTCTGATGGGCCTGGGACGTGCCGGTCTTGCCTGCCACCGTGTGCTTGGCCACCCGGGCACGCACGCCCGTTCCTCGCTCGACGACCTGACGGAGCACCATCGTCTCCACACGCGCGTTCTGGGCGGGGATCACCCGGTCCCCCTTGTCCTTGCGCAGGTCGAGCAGGATCTTGCCGCTCCGGTCCTCGACCTTGTCGACGAACCGCGGCTCGTGGTGCACGCCGTCGGCTGCGAACGTGCTGTAGGCGCCCGCCATCTCGAGCGGGCTCACCTCCTGTGCGCCCAGGCTCATCGACGGCAGCGGCTCGAGGTGCTCCTTGATGCCGAGCTTGTTGGCCATCTCCGCGACCTTGTCGAGCCCGACCACCATGCCGAGCTTCACGTACGCGCAGTTCACCGAGTGGACCGTGGCGTCGACGAGGGACATCACGCCGCCGCCCTCACCCTCGAAGTTCTCGGGCTCGTACGGCGGCAGCCCCGCCGGCTGCTTGATGTGGCACGGCGACGTGCCGTTGATGGTGTCGTAGGGGCTGTAGCCGTTGTCGAGGGCAGCCGCGAGCACGAACGGCTTGAACGAGGATCCCGGTTGCCGTCCGGTGCCGCCCGCTTCGCGTCCGAGCGCCAGGTTCACCTTCGACTGTGCGAAGTCCTGGCCGCCGACCATGGCCCGCACCGCGCCGTTGCTCGGATCGACGGTGGCGAGGGCCGCGGTGAACTTCCCCTTGGTGATCGACGCGGGGAGGATCTCGTCGACCTTGGCCTCGGCGATGCGCTGCATCCGAGGGTCGAGGGTGGTGGTGATCTTGAGCCCGCCCTTGAACACCGCGTTGTAGCGCTCCTGCGCGGTCTCGCCCAGGTGCGTGTCCTTGAGCAGGCGCTGCTTGACGGCCTCCACGAAGTAGTCGTCCGGCGGGGCAACGGGCGTGGCAAGCGTGCGGGGGACGTCGTCGGCCTTGAGCCGCACCGCGGTCGCGGACGTGATGTCGCCGTTGGCCAACAGGCGGTCGACCGCGATGTTGCGACGGGCGCGCGAGGCCTGCGGGAACTTGATGGGGTCGTAGCCGACAGGGTTGCGGATGACGCCGGCGAGGAATGCGGACTGGCCGACGGTGAGGTCGCCGACGTTCTCACCGAAGTAGGTCTCGGCCGCGGCCTGCACGCCGTAGGCGCTGTTCCCGAAGTACACGGTGTTGAGGTAGCGCTCGAGGATCTGCTGCTTCGACATCTCGTTCTCGAGACGGACGGCCAGCACCGCCTCCTTGAACTTGCGGCCGACGGTCTTCTCCGGGGTCAGCAGGGAGTTCTTCACCAGCTGCTGGGTGATGGTGGAACCGCCCTGGCGGACGCCCCCCTCCGACACGTTGGTGAGCAGGGCGCGCACGGTGCCCCGCAGGTCGACGCCGCCGTGCTGGAAGAAGCGGTCGTCCTCCACGTCGAGGATGGCTTGGACCACGTGCGGAGGAACAGCGGAGAGCTTGACCGGCGATCGGTTCTCCTCGCCGTGGAGCACGGCCAGCACCGAGCCGTCGCGTGCGTAGACCACGGAGCGCTGAGCGAGCTGCTGGAGCTCACCGATGTCACTGGCGTGACCGGTGCGGCCCGCGGCCGCGAACGCCTTCATCGGAATGATTAGCAGCACCAGGCCCAGGGCCACGCCCGCGCCGGCCACGAGGAAGGTGCGAGCGAAGCGGTCGAAGGTCGGTGGCACCGGGGCCAAACGGTAGTGCCTGGAAGCAGCCGGTCAGATGGCGCGCGAGCGCCTCAGCCGCCGGCCGCGGTGGTCGTGGTGGTGGTGGGCGGCGGGTGGTGGCAGATCTGCTCGTAGTTCTTGGCAGGGATCGACGTCGTCGGGCCCGGGCCGCAGAACTGGCGAGGGACGGTGGTCGTCGTGCTGCCCGGCGCCTTGGTCGTCGTTGTCCCTTGCGGGGCCGTGGATGTCGTGGAGCCGGGTGCCGCGGTCGTGTTGGTCGTCTTCACCGTTGTCTTGGTGGTGGTCTTGGTGCCGCCGCCGCCTCCGCCGCCGCCGCCTCCGCCACCGCCGCCGCCTCCCCCACCGCCACCACTGGAGCCGCGGGCGCGGTGGAACGCGGCGCCGCCTGCCGAGCTGCCGGTGAACGTCGACGGAAGCGCATTGGGATCAACCGCCGGGATGGTGATCTCCGGCAGGGTCGTGGTGGTCGTGTCGCTCGAGGCCGTGCTGCTGGTCGTGGCCGAGCGCGCGTTGAGGGCGACGTCCTTCTTGCCGCCGCCGCCGTGGCCGATCACGACGCCGGCCACGATGCCGAGAACGACCGCGAGGACGACGCCCCAGATGGTGCTGCGCATGAGAGCGAGAGGTTACTAGAGCCCTTTCGGGCCCTGAATGTCACCCCTCGGCCAGGCCCTCGTCCAGGCGTGGCACCTCGAACCAGACCACCTTGCCCTCGGGCCGTGTGTCCACACCCCAGGCGCTGGCCAGGGCGTCGAGCAGCGCCAGCCCCCGCCCCGAGGTGTCATCGTCGGTCGCGTTCCGTGCGACCGGCAGCTCCGATTCCTTGTCCGTGACCTCGATGCGCACCGCAGTCGGCGTGAGGCCGACGGAGACCTCGACCTCGGTGCCGGCGTGCACGATGGCATTCGTGACGACCTCGCTCACGAGCAGGGTCACCACGTCGAGCTGCTCGCCGCAGTCCCAGCGCCGCAGCGTCTCATCGACGAACTTGCGGGCGGTCCCGGCGCTCTGCAGCTCGGGCGCCAGGTTGGCGCGGACGGCGGCCAGCGCCTCCTCGACCACCTCGAGCAGACCGGCGAGTGTGAGTATCTCGTCGACCATGCGCTGCTGTGGCATGCCCTTCTCGAGGTAGCCGACCGCGCCGGCACGCAGCACGGCCGGTGCGAACTGATCGCGGGCAAAGCTCGACAGCACGATGACCTTGGTGTCCGGCAGGGCGGCGCGCAGTTGGGGCAGCGCCTCCAGGCCGTCGACCCGCGGCATGGAGAGGTCGAGCAGCACGAGGTCGGGTCGGTGCTCGAGGGCCAGTCGCACCGCTTCCTCACCGTCGCTCGCCTCGGCCACGATCTCGAAGCGACCGCTTCGGGTGAGCGCGACGCGCTGCAACAACCGATGGTCGCTGTCGTCGTCGGCGATGAGGGCGCGGAACATGGGCTACGAGCGCCCCCCGGCGACCTCAGGATTGTACGACGCTGAGCCCCGCAGGGATGGTGAAACGGAAGGTTGCGCCGCTGCCTTGCTCCGACTCGACCCAAATGCGGCCATGGTGCCGCTCGACGATCTTCTTGCTGATGGCCAGGCCCACGCCGGTACCACCGTATTCGTCCCGTCCGTGCAGACGCTGGAAGATCGTGAAGACGTGGATGGCGTAGCGGGGGTCGATGCCGATGCCGTTGTCCCGCACGGTGAAGAGCCACCCGTCGTCGGTGCGCTCGGCGGCGACGGTGAGGTCGAGCGGGCGTTCGGAGCGGAACTTCACCGCGTTGTCGACCAGGTTGCGGACGAGCTGCGTGAGTTGGAAGGCGTCGCCCTGCACGGTCGGAAGGCCGTCTGCGTGCACGGTGCCACCCGCGGCGTCGATCTCGTCGTGGAGATCGGCGATGACCTCGTCGACGATGTGCTGCATGTCGACTCTCGAGAACGGGTGGGTCCGCGTGCTGACACGCGCGTACTCGAGCAGATCGAGCACGAGTTGACGCATGCGTTGCGCGCCGGACATTGCCCGCTCCACGTACAGGCGCCCGTCCGCGTCCAGGGCCTCGGCGTACTGCTCGTCCAGCAGCTCGAGGAAGCCGGACAAGGTGTGGAGCGGTTCTTGCAGATCGTGCGACACGACGTGGGCGAACTGCTCGAGCTCGGCGTTGGAACGCTCGAGCTCGACGGCCTGTTCCGCCAGCGCGCGCTGGGCCCGGTCGCGCTCCTCGAGACGCTGCGCCAGCAGCTCCGACTGATGCAGGAGCAGCTGGTTCTTGGCCCAGAGGTCGACGAAGACGGCGACCTTGGCCCGCAGCACCTCGGGCTCGAACGGCTTGGCCAGGTAGTCGACTGCGCCCGCGTCGTACCCCCGGAGCTGATGCTGCACCTCCCGGCTGATGGCGGTCAGGAAGATGATGGGGATGTCGCGCGTGCGCTCGCGCTGCTTGATGTGGGCGGCTGTCTCGAAACCGTCCATGCCCGGCATCTGCACGTCGAGCAGGATCACTGCGAAGTCCTCGTGTAGCAGGCACTTGAGCGCCTCCTCGCCCGAGCTGGCCCGCACGAGATGCAGCTCGAGCGGCTGCAGGATGGCCTCGAGGGCGAGGAGGTTGTCCGGCCGGTCGTCGACCATGAGCACGCCCGCTCGCACCGCGGGCGCTGCCTGGTCGCTCTCGTCGCCGGTCATGTGGTCCTGCACAGCTCCACCAAGAAGGGGGCAATCTCGGGCAGGGGGAGCACCTTATCCGCCGCTCCCGACGCGATGGCGGCCTCCGGCATGGTTGCGCTGGCTGCCCCGGCCGGGTCCTGCACAACGGTGATGCCGCCCGCACGCTTCACCGCGGCCAGGCCTGCAGCGCCGTCCGCGTTGGCGCCCGTGAGCACGACAGCCGCCACCGCCGCGCCGTAGGCGGTGGCCGCCGTCTCGAACAGGACGTCGATGGACGGGCGGCTGAACTGCACCGGCGCGCCGACCGAGAGGCTGAAGTGCCGGTGGTCGACGATGAGGTGGTAGTCCGACGGCGCGAGGTACACGTGGCCCGGCTCGATGGAGTCCTTGTCCTCCACCTCGTGCAGGGGCAGGACGGTGCGACGCTGGAAGACGTGTGCGAGCGCGCCGGTCGAGGTGTGCGAGCGGTGCTGCGCGAGGACGACCGCCGCGCCGAAGTCGGCCGGCAACCCGGCCAACACGACGCCGATGGCGTGGAGGCCGCCCCACGAGCTGCCGACGACCACCAGGCTGGTCCGAGCCGTCACGCGATGCGGCGGTACAGACGGGCGGCGGCGTCGAGCTCCTCGTAGTCGTCCGCGTGCTTGCTGCTGCGGATCGTCTCCTTGGTGCCGAGCCCGATCACGCCGAAGGGCACCAGGCTGGTGTGGAACAGCTCGTGCACGTCGGCTTGCAGCGTGGTGTCGAAGTAGATGAGGACGTTCCTGCAGACGATGGCATGGAACTCGTTGAACGAGCGGTCCGACACCAGGTTGTGCTGGGCGAAGACGATGTTGTCGCTCAGCTCACGGTTGAACCGGGCCCCGCCCGATCCCGTCGAGTAGTACTCCGAGAAGGCGCGCTCCCCACCCGCCTGGATGTAGTTGCCCGTGTAGTCCCGCATCTTCTCGAGCGCGAACACGCCCGACGCGGCCCGCTCGAGGACGGCGTCGTTCATGTCCGTGGCGTAGATCCGCGTCTTCTCCAGCAGGCCGACCTCGGCCAGCAGGATTGCCAGCGAGTACGTCTCCTCGCCCGTCGAGCAACCCGCGTTCCAGATCCTGACGAACGGATAGGTCTTGAGCATGGGCACCACTCGTTCGCGGAAGGCCCGGTAGAACACCGGGTCGCGGAACATGGCGGTGACGTTGATCGACAGGTCGTAGAGCAGACGCTGCATGGCCGACGGGTTGTGCAGCACGAGGTCGAGCAGCCCCGTCGCGGTGCCGACCCCCTCCTCCTGTGCCCGGTGCCGGATCCGCCGCGTCAGCGACCCCCGCGCGTACGCGCGGAAGTCGTACCCGTAGTGCCGGTGGATCCCCTCCAGCAGGAGGTCGATCCCCAGGCTCTCGACGTCGTCGCCGCGCATCACCCCAACTCCAACCCCAGCCCGGTCTCGAGGAAATGGGGTACCGATTCGGTACCCCAGTTCCTCGAGACGGAGGGTTTGGGGCTCAGCGGTACAGCCACACGCGGATCAGCGACAGGACCTGGTCGATGTCGATGGGCTTGGTGATGTAGTCGGACGCGCCCGACGCGATGGACTTCTCGCGGTCGCCCTTCATGGCCTTGGCGGTGAGGGCGATGATCGGCAGCTGGCGGAACTTCTGCAGCTTGCGGATGGCGCGGGTGGTCTCGTACCCGTCCATGCCCGGCATCATGATGTCCATCAGCACCAGGTCGGTCTCGGGGTTGGCCTTCAGGACCGCGATCCCGTCGCTGCCGTTCTCGGCGTAGAGCACCTCCATGCCCCGTGACTCGAGGGCGCTGGTGAGGGCGAAGACGTTGCGGACGTCGTCGTCCACGATGAGCACCCGCTTGCCCTGGAACACCGCGTCGGCCGTGTGCAGCTGCTCGATCATGCGCCGCTGGTCGGCCGGCAGCCGGCTCTCGATGCGGTGCAGGAACAATGCCGTCTCGTCGAGCAGCCGCTCGGGCGAGCGCACGTCCTTGACGATGATCGTCTCGGCGTACTTGCGCAGGCGCGTCTCCTCCCGCCGGGTGAGCGCCTTGCCCGTGTAGATGATCACCGGCATGGACCGGAAGCGCTCGTCGGCCTTCACCTTCTCGAGCAGGTCGAACCCATTGCTGCCGGGCAGCTTGAGGTCGAGCACCATGCAGTCGAACGTCTGACGCTCGAGAGCCTCGACCGCCTCCTCGCCCGACCCGGTGGTGACGACCTCCACGTCCTCGCCCCGTCCGATGAGCTCGGCGATGGCGGCCCGTTCGGTGTCGTCGTCCTCGACCACGAGGAGGGTCTTGACGCCGCGGTCGATGAACGAGGTCATGGCGGTCAACGACCCGGCGACCGAATCGACCGTGACCGGCTTCTCGACGTAGCCGATGGCCCCCGCTGACAACGCCCGCTGGCGCTGGTCGTCAGCCGAGATCACCTGCACGGGGATGTGCCGCGTCTCGGGCTGACGCTTGAGACGGGCCAGCACCGCGATGCCGTCGTCCTCGGGCAGCTGGGCATCGAGGATCACCGCGTCGGGCTGGAGCTGACGGGCCAGCGCCAGTCCCTTGTCCCCCGCGGCCGCCACCAGCACGCGGAAGCCCTGCCCGCGCGCCGTCTCCAGCACTGCGCCGGCTGTTTCGGGGTCGGGCACGATGGCCAGCAGGACCCGGTCACCCGCGGCCAGTGCCGCTCGGTCGTCCTCGACGTTCGGGGCGAGCAACAGGTCGAGCTCGGTGCCCGATTCGACCTCGGCCTCCACCGCGGGAGTGGACACCGCCACCGCTGCGGCGGCCGGCTCGGTCCGCCGCGGCGCGGGCTCCTCGAGGGGCCGGTAGGTGTCCGGCAGATAGAGCACGAACGTGCTCCCCTTGCCCACTTCGCTCGTGCCCTGGATCTCGCCACCAAGCAGGCGAGCGATCTCCCGGCTGATCGAGAGACCGAGCCCCGTCCCGCCGTACTTGCGACTCGTCGTCCCGTCGCCCTGCTGGAACGGCTCGAAGATCAGCCGCATCTTGTCGAGCGGGATGCCGATGCCGGTGTCGGTGACGATGAAGGCGACGACGCGCGCCGCCTTGGCCAAGCGCTCGTTGTTGTACTTGATGTCGGCGGGAGCCGGCGCCATGCGCAGCTCGACCTTGCCCTTCTCGGTGAACTTGATGGCGTTCGAGAGCAGGTTCTTGAGGATCTGGTTGAGCCGGGTCTCGTCGGTGGTGACGGCGCTCGGCATCCCCTTGGCCACGTTGACCCTGTAGGACAGGCCCTTCTCCTTGGCGAGGGGCACGAACGAGCGCTCGGCCGCGTCGCGCACGGCGTCGAGCTCGACCACGGTGGCGTGCACGTCCATCTTCCCGGCCTCGACCTTCGACAGGTCGAGGATGTCGTTGATGAGCGCGAGCAGGTCGTTGCCCGACCCGTAGATGGTGCGGGCGAACTCGACCTGCTTGTCGGTGAGGTTGTTCTCGGAGTTGTCCGACAGCAGCTTGGCCAGGATGAGGAGCGAGTTGAGAGGCGTGCGCAGCTCGTGACTCATGTTCGCGAGGAACTCGGACTTGTACTTCGAGGACAGGGCGAGCTGCTCGGCCTTCTCCTCCAGGCTCTGACGAGCCAGCTCGATCTCGCGGTTCTTGACCTCGATGTCGCGGTTCTGCTCGGCCAGCAGCGCCGCCTTCTCCTCCAGCTCCTCGTTGCGCTGCTGCAGCTCCTCCTGCTGTGTCTGCAGCTCCTCGGACTGGCTCTGCAGCTCACCGGTGAGGCGCTGCGACTGCTGGAGCAGCTCCTCCGTGCGCATGTTGGCGATGATCGTGTTGAGGACGACGCCGAGGCTCTCGGTGAGCTGGTCGAGGAAGCTCTGGTTGACCTCGCTGAACGGCCGGAACGAGCCGAGCTCGATGACTGCCAGCACCTGGTCCTCGAAGAGGATGGGCACCACGATCACGTTGACCGGTGCGCCTTCGCCGAGGCCCGAGCTGATCTTGATGTAGTCGTTCGGCGCCTCGGTGAGCAGGATCGTCTTCTTCTCGAGCGCGGCCTGCCCGACGAGGGCCTCGCCGAACTTGAACTTGTTCGACACCGTCTTGCGCGCCTTGTACCCGTAGCTGGCGATGAGGCGCAGCTCGTTGCTGTCCTCGTCCTCCGACTCCGCCATGAAGAAGGCGCCGTGCTGGGCCGCGACCGTCGGTGTGAGCTCGGACATGATCAGGCGGGCGACGGTGAGCAGATCGCGCTGACCCTGCATGAGACCGGAGATGCGGGCCAGGTTGGTCTTGAGCCAGTCCTGCTCGGCGTTGGCCTGGGTCGTGTCGCGCAGGTTGGCGATCATCTGGTTGATGTTGTCCTTGAGCTCGGCCACCTCGCCCTGGGCCTCGACGGTGATGGACCGGGTGAGGTCGCCCTGGGTCACGGCGGTGGACACCTCGGCGATGGCACGCAGCTGGGTGGTGAGGGTCGCGGCCAGCTGGTTCACGTTCTCGGTGAGCCGCTTCCACGTGCCGCTCACGCCCTCCACCTCGGCCTGGCCGCCCAGCTTGCCTTCGGTACCCACCTCTCGTGCGACTCGGGTGACCTCGGCCGCGAACGACGAGAGCTGGTCGACCATCGTGTTGATGGTGTCCTTGAGCTCGAGGATCTCGCCGCGCGCGTCGACGGTGATCTTGCGGGTCAGGTCGCCGTTGGCCACCGCGGTGGTGACCTGGGCGATGGCCCGCACCTGGCTGGTGAGGTTGCCGGCCATGTAGTTCACGTTGTCGGTCAGGTCCTTCCACGTCCCCGACACACCGAGCACGTCGGCCTGGCCGCCCAGCACGCCCTCGGTGCCGACCTCACGTGCGACTCGGGTCACCTCGGCGGCGAAGGACCGGAGGGTGTCCACCATGGTGTTGATGGTCTCGGCCAGCGCCGCGACCTCGCCCTTGGCCTCGACGCTGATCTTCTGGGACAGGTCGCCCTTGGCCACCGCGCTCGACACCTGCGCGATCGACCGCACCTGACCGGTGAGGTTCGACGCCATGAAGTTCACGTTGTCGGTCAGGTCCTTCCACGTACCCGACACGCCGCGCACCGTCGCCTGGCCGCCGAGCTTTCCTTCCGTACCCACCTCGCGTGCGACTCGGGTCACCTCGTCGGCGAAGGACGAGAGCTGGTCGACCATGGTGTTGATGGTGTTCTTCAGCTCGAGGATCTCGCCCTTGGCATCGACGGTGATCTTCTGGGACAGGTCACCGTTGGCCACGGCCGTCGTCACCTGGGCGATGTTGCGCACCTGGTCGGTGAGGTTCGACGCCATGAAGTTCACGTTCTCGGTGAGGCCCTTCCACGTGCCGGCAACGCCCTGCACGTCAGCCTGACCGCCGAGGATCCCTTCCGTACCCACCTCACGTGCGACGCGGGTCACCTCGTCGGCGAACGCCTGCAGCGTGTCGGTCATGTTGTTGATGGTGTCTGCGAGCGCTGCGACCTCGCCCTTCGTTTCGACGGTGATCTTCTTGGTCAGGTCGCCGTTGGCGACCGCGCTCGACACCTGGGCGATGGAGCGCACCTGGTCGGTGAGGTTCGACGCCATGAAGTTCACGTTGTCGGTCAGGTCCTTCCACGTGCCGGAGACACCAGGGACGTCGGCCTGGCCGCCGAGGATGCCCTCGGTGCCGACCTCGCGTGCGACTCGGGTGACCTCGGCTGCGAACGACGAGAGCTGGTCGACCATGGTGTTGATGGTGTCCTTCAGCTCCAGGATCTCGCCGCGCGCGTCGACGGTGATCTTGCGGGTCAGGTCGCCGTTGGCGACCGCGGTGGTGACCTGGGCGA
>JBEEFP010000102.1:0-2511 GCA_041166085.1 Actinomycetota bacterium | reverse complement strand
TCGGGATCAGCGAAGGTGGCCTCGGCGGCCCACACGCTGTGCCCTCGCCACACCTCGCGCTCGCTGACCTTGCGGAACCCCGCCGTCACCGCCGGTCACACATCGAGCAGCGGTGGATTGCGACCCTCAGCCCGGTCGAGGGCGGCGCCCACGAACTCGAAGAAGAGGGGGTGCGGCCGGTCGGGCCGGCTGCGGAACTCGGGGTGGGCCTGGGTGCCGACCCAGAAGGGGTGGCCCGGCAGCTCGATGAACTCGACCAGCCGGTCGTCGGGCGAGGTCCCCGAGCAGAGCAGTCCGGTCTCCTCGAGACGGTGGCGGTACTTGGGGTTGACCTCGAGGCGGTGGCGGTGGCGCTCGTAGACCAGCTCGTCGCCGTAGGCCTTCTCGACGATCGAGCCCGGGACCAGCCGGGCCGGATAGAGGCCGAGGCGCATGGTGCCGCCCATGTCGACCACGTCGCGCTGCTCGTCCATCAAGTCGACGACCAGATGCGGCGCGTTGGGGTTCAGCTCGCGCGAGCTGGCGCCATCGAGGCCGGCCACGTTGCGGGCGTACTCGACCACCATCATCTGCAGCCCGAGGCACAGGCCGAGGCAGGGTACGCCCTGCTCGCGCGTGTAGTTGGCCGCCGCGATCTTGCCCTCGAGCGCCCGCTCGCCGAAACCGCCGGGGATCACGATGCCGTCGAGGTCGCGCAGGCGCCCCTCGGCCAGCAGACCCCCGACCTCCTCGGCGTGGATCCAGTCGATCTCGACCCGGGCGTCGTTGTGGAAGCCGGCGTGGCGGAGGGCCTCGGCCACCGACAGGTAGGCATCGGGCAGGTCGACGTACTTGCCGACGACGCCGATCTTGACCGGCTTGGTGGCGCCGTCGATCCGGTTGACCAGGCGCTGCCAGTCCGACAGGTCAGCCTCGTGCTCCCCGCCGTCGAAGCGCAGCAGCTGGCACACGTAGGAGTCGAGCCCCTCGTCGTGCAGCACGAGCGGGATCTCGTAGATGTTGCGGGCGTCGACCGCGCTGACCACCGCTTCGAGGGGCACGTCGCAGAGGTTCGAGATCTTGCGCTTCAGCCCCTCGGTCAACGGCGCCGCGCTGCGGCACACGATGATGTCGGGCTGGATGCCCCGGCTGCGCAGGTCGGTGACCGAGTGCTGGGTCGGCTTCGTCTTCTGCTCGCCCGACGGGCCGATGTAGGGCACCAGGGTCAGGTGGATGTAGCAGACGTTGTCGCGCCCCACGTCGTTGCGGAACTGCCGGATGGCTTCGAGGAACGGAAGGATCTCGATGTCGCCGACGGTGCCGCCCACCTCGGTGATGACGACGTCGATGTCGTCGGAGGCCAGCCGCAGGATGCGGTCCTTGATCTCGTTGGTGATGTGGGGGATGACCTGGACGGTCTTGCCGAGGAAGTCGCCCCGCCGCTCCTTGGCGATCACCGAGCTGTAGATCGACCCGGTGGTGGCGTTGGAGTCGCGCGTCAGGCTCTCGTCGATGAAGCGCTCGTAGTGACCAAGGTCGAGGTCGGTCTCACCGGAGTCGTCGGTGACGAAGACCTCACCGTGCTCGATGGGGTTGAGGGTCCCCGGGTCGACGTTGAGGTAGGGGTCGAGCTTCTGCATGGTGACCCGTAGGCCACGGCACTTCAGCAATCGGCCCAGGGCCGAGGCGGTGAGCCCCTTGCCCAGCGAGCTGGTCACCCCACCGGTCACGAAGATGTGCTTCGTCAAGGTCGCCTCCCGCAGATCCCGGCATCACCCACGGGAGCCCACGGTATCCCACCTCTGGGACTCCTCCGGGGACCACGCCTGGGATGCCCGGTTTCGACCCCCCAGATAGAGCACGATGCCGGCCAGGGCGAACACGGCGTTGATCAGCAGGACGGGTCCGGAGTCGTTGGCCAGCGCCCCGCCGACCCCCGCGGCAAGGCCGCCCAGGAGGGCGGCGCGCCAGGCGGGGCTCACCGGTCCGCCCAGGACGACCCCCTGGTTGCGGACCACCACCGCCACCCCGACGAGCGCCACGGCCAGGCGGATGTCGATGGCGCCGTTGCCGAGGACGTGGAACGCCAGCTGGTAGCGGCGTGCCACCAGCTCCCACATGTCGGTGCGCCCCCCCGATCGGGAGAGGTTGTTGGACAGGTGGTCTCCCCCTCGACTCACCAGGTCGAGCCCGACCAAGGCGACCACGGCCACAACCGGGACGGCGACGAGGACCGCGATCCTTCGCCTGGTCAGCCGGCCCGTCCCGAAGGCAACGCCGCCGGCGAAGCCTGCAGCGACAGTGACGACCCCGCCGACGTCGGCCCCGAGCCGACCCCAGCCGACGACCACCGCGACGACTGCGCCGAGGACTCCGTAGACGACGGCGCGTGGCACGGCCTCCCATCGTCGCCACGTCGTCAGCGCGGCCAGGCCGGCGAGAGCAACAACGGGGATCACCGGCTCGAGCTCGTTGGAGATCCCATAGAAGCGGCTGCCGCTGGCCACGCTGGGCCCGATCACCGATTCGGTC
>JBEEFP010000101.1:0-86852 GCA_041166085.1 Actinomycetota bacterium | reverse complement strand
CTCGGCCCGGGTCGACGAACGGCCGGTGCCGAAGTCGACCCGCCCGTCGGACAGCAGGTCGAGGACCGCGACCGACTCCGCGGTGCGCACCGGATGGTTGTACGGCTTCGGCATGAGCCGCACGCCGTAGCCGAGGCGGATCCTCTCCGTGCGGGCGGCGATGGCGCCGTAGAGCACCTCCGGGTTGGAGCAGTGCGAGTACTCCTCGAGGAAGTGGTGCTCGACGGTCCACACCGCGTCCCAACCGAGGCGGTCCGCGGCGACGGCCTGCTCCAGCGTGTTGGCGTACGCCTCGCGCTCGCTGTCGGGGCCCCACGGACGGGCGACCGGGATCTCGTAGAAGAGGGCGAAGCGCATGACTCCATATTGTTCGCGTCATGACGCACCTCGCCGGAAAGACGGTGATCGTGACCGGAGCGGCCTCGGGGATCGGGCAGGCGACGGCCAGCCGACTGCGTGAGCACGGGGCGACCGTCGCGGGACTCGACGTGGCCGAGGGCGCCGACGTGCGCCTGGACATCACCGACGAGGACGCGGTGGCCGCGCTGGTCGATCGGGTCGCCGACGAGCACGGCCGGCTCGACGGGATGGTGCACGCGGCGGGCATGGCGGGGGGCGGGCCCGTCCATCTCCTCGACCAGGCTGCGTGGTCCGAGGTCCTCCGTGTGAACCTCACCGGGACGTTCGTCGTGGTCAAACACGCCGTGCGCCGGATGCTCGAGCAGGACCGCGTGGCGGGGGAACGGGGCGCCATCGTCACCCTGGCCAGCGTCGAGGGTCTGGAGGGGACGGCGGGCGGCAGCGCCTACAACGCGTCGAAGGGCGGTGTGGTCCTGCTCACCAAGAACGTGGCCATCGACTACGGCCCGCGCGGCATCCGCGCCAACGCCGTGTGTCCGGGCTTCATCGAGACACCGATGACGGCCGGCGTCTTCGACATGCCGGGCATGGAGGCGGCCACCGCCGACATGCGCCACGAGCACGCCCTCCGCCGGTTCGGTCGAGCCGAAGAGATCGCGGCGGTCGCCGCCTTCCTGCTCTCGTCCGACGCGTCGTTCCTGACGGGGCAGGCCATCGCGGTGGACGGCGGCTACACCGCCGGTCGCGACCACGGGATCACCGACCTCTTGGGCCTGCAGCGGGAGGACTAGGGCGATTTGGGCGATGGGTACGCGCCGATCGGGATGGGAAGATGCACCTACGAGACGATGGAGCAGTCGATCAGGGTTGTCTTGGCGGACGACGAACCGCACTTCCGAGATCTGCTCGGCACGTTCCTGCGGCGGGACGGGCGGTTCACCATCGTGGGCGAGGCAGGCGACGGACGGGACGCCGTGGACCTCACCGCCGAGCATCAGCCCGACGTGGTGGTGCTCGACCTCAACATGCCGCGGGTGCGGGGTGAGGAGGCACTCGCCGAGATCCGTGACGCGTGCAGCGGCGTGCGCATCGTGATCGTGTCGGCCGTGCTCGGCCACCATTCCGAGGAAGCGCTCCTCGCGGCGGGCGCCGATGCGTGCATCGCCAAGGACACGCCGGCCCGCACCATGGTCGCGGCCATAGGGGACGTCATCCGCGCCGGGTAGGTCCGTCGGCCTATTACGCCAGCACAGCCGCGATGCCGATCCCTCCAGCGTGAACCGCAGCAGCATCAACCTCCGCATGCTCCCCGTGCTGATGGGTCTGCTCGTCATCGTGCTCGTCCTCATGCCGGGCGAGGTCGGCGAGGGTCTGCGTCGCTTCGGCGGGGTGGTCGGCCAGGCCACCCAGCAGATGCACGACGGCTACATGCGCCTGTTCAACTGACGGGCCGGACGCCCGCTCTCGCCTCGCGGGCGCGGCTGCGCGCCTCGTGGGCCTCGGCCCGGAGCTGGGCGGCGCGCTGTTCGGCATCGGTGGCCCGGGCCTCGAGCCGGTCGGCCTCCTGTTCCGCCTTGTCGGCGGCCTGTTCGCGCTCGCGTCGTTCCCGCTCGGCGCGCGCCTCCTGCTCGGCCGCTCGCTCCGCGTCGTCATCCTCCTCGGACGTCGACGCGCCGGTGCCGCCGAGCTCGCCGAGCCCGAACCCGCCACCGAAGCCGCCCGCGACCGGTTCCTCGGTGAGGCGGCCGGCCCGCAGTTCATCGTGGAGCGCGGGATCGGACGCCGCGGCTCGCAGCGCGTCGGCCACCTTGAGCACCTGGCTCTCGCCCCGCACGAGCTGGCGCGCCCGCGTCACCAAGGGCGCGAGCGCGTCGCGCTCGGCCTGCACCGCTTCCTTGAACGGTGCCGACCCGCGGCCGCGAACGGCGCCGGCCTGCGTCTCGCCCACCTTGCGGGCCGCGGCCAGCAGCGACTCGACGTCGTCCGGCGCGTGCCGGGCCAGTTGGTTGAGGGCCCACGCGGTCGCCGTCGGTTTGGGCAGCTTCTTGAGGGCCGCGTCCTTGCGCTCCTTGGCCAGCGCGTTGCGCGCCGCGACGAACTCGCTCAGCGGCAGCCCGTACAGCGCGTCGACCTGCTCGTCCGCATCTTCTCCCCGACTCACGCACCAACTCTCTAGCCGGTGGGTGCCCAAACGTCGATCGATCAGGACGTCGACGAAGCGGTGAGGTCGACGCCGAAGGCGCACGCGATGGCCTCGTGGGCCGGAAGAGGCTTGGCGAAGTAGAAGCCCTGGCCCGAGTGGCACCCCATGGCCTGCAGCTTGCCGACCTGGTCGGGGCGCTCGATGCCCTCGGCGATGGTCCGGAGGTGCAGCGTGCGCGCCAGCCGGATGATGGCGTGAGTCAGCACGCCCTCGCCCGTGCCCCGCCGCAGGTTCCCGGTGAACGACTTGTCGATCTTGAGGACGTCGATCGGGAACTTGTGCAGATAGGAGAGCGACGAGTAGCCGGTGCCGAAGTCGTCGATCGCCAGCTGGACGCCGAGCTGCTTGAGGGCGCGCAGGCGGGGGACGACGTCGCCCGTGTCCTGCATGAGGACCGTCTCGGTGAGCTCGAGGGTCAGCCGCTCCGGATCGAGGCCGGAGTCGTCGAGGGCGGCGGCCACGTCGTCGATGACGGTGTTGAGCTGGAGCTGGCGCGCCGAGAGGTTCACGCTCATGGCCAGGGCGACGCGGTCCGGGTGCTCCCGCGCCCACTCCACCGCCTGGCGGCACGCCTCGTGCAGCACCCACCGGCCGATGTGGAGCACCAGCCCGGTTTCCTCGGCCAGCGGGACGAAGTCGGCCGGCGGGAGCAGGCCCTTGGTCGGGTGCTCCCAGCGCACCAGCGCCTCCATGCCGGTAACCCGGCCCGAGGAGAGCTCGACGATCGGCTGGTAGTGGACGACGAACTCGTGGTGCTTGATGGCCCGCTGCAGGTCGGCCTCGAGCTGCATGCGCTCGACGGCCGCTTCGTGCATCTCCTGGGCGAAGACGACGTACCGGCCCTTGCCGCTGTCCTTGGCCTTGTACATGGCGACGTCCGCGTTGCGCAGCAGCTCGTCGACGCCGGGCGTGTCGTCGTCCGGCACGGCGATGCCGATGCTCGCACCGATGAAGACCTCGTGGCCACCGATGGAGAACGGGCTCTGCAGGGCGACGAGGATGCGCTCGGCCGCGGACGTCAAGGCGAAGTCGTCGGCCGCGTCGCGCAGGAGGACCGCGAACTCATCGCCACCGAAGCGGGCCGCGATGTCGGCGTGCCCGAGGCTGCCCTCGATGCGACCCGCAACCGCGACGAGCAGTCGATCGCCCGCCGCGTGCCCGAGGCTGTCGTTGACCATCTTGAAGTTGTCGACGTCGAGGAAGAGGATGGCGAGCCGGCGCGGCGTGTCGGCGTCCTCGGCCAGCGCCTCCTCTACCCGCTCCACGAACAGGGCTCGGTTGGCGAGCCGGGTGAGTGGATCATGGAAGGCGCGGTAGCTCAGCTCGGCAGTATGAGCCCGCTCCATCTCGAACAGCCTGGCGTTGGCGATGGCCGCCGCCGCCTGCTCGGCGAAGAGGCTGACGGCGCGAAGGTCGTACTCGGTGAACTGGCGGCCCGCCGCCGCGTTGAGGTTGATCACGCCCAGCACCTCGTCACGGTTGACGAGAGGGACGCTCATCCCGCTCTCGACCCGCTGGGCGCGGGGGATGAGGTTGCGGAACGTCGACCGATCGGCCTCGCCCGTGATCAGGAGGGGCTCCATCTCCTCGGCGACGTAGCCGGCCACGCCGGACCCCATGGCGACCTCCTGGCCGCGCGCCACGTCATTGCCCTTGGTCGCCACGACCCGCAGTCGATGACGCCCTTCCAACAGCATGATCGAGCCCGTCTCTCCTTCCAACAGCTCGAGCGCGCTGTTGAGGATGACGTCGAGCACGTGCTGGAGCTCGAGGGCGGAGTTGACCGCCTTGCCCGCTTCGAGCAGTGCGCTCATCTCCCGGAGCCGGTTGGTGAGGGCGGCGGTGAGCACCCGCTCGTCGGCCAGCAGGAAGGTGAGGCGGCGGAGATGGAGCTCCTTCTCGAAGGCGTAGACGCAGAAGCTCGCGGTCAGGCCGAAGATGGCGACGCGCATCACGAGGGGTGACAGCCAGCCGGGTCGCGTGTCCTGGATCGCCCACATCGAGGTGAGGACGGCGACGCCCGCCAGGCACATGAGCAGGACGGCCATCACCAGCCACAGCTGCAGGCGTCGGCGCTCGACCGCCTCGAGCGACGGCGTGTTGAACTCCCGCAGCCCGACGATGCGGGCCGCCCGGCGGATCTCGGGGGTCGTGTGGTCGGCGCTCATGTGGGCGGTTTCCCCAGCGATATCGGCACGCTCCGTGGTCGAACTGAGGAAAATCCCAGGTCGGGGTACTGTTCGGGGACCACGCCGCTACGGGAGGCCAGATGGAGAACCGCGACAAGCTGTACATCGATGGGGCATGGGTCCCTTCGACCGGATCGGGCAGCATCGAGGTCGTCAACTCGGCGACCGAGGACGTCATCGGCACCATCCCCGAGGGGACGGCCGAGGACGTCGACAAGGCGGCCAAGGCGGCCAAGGCCGCGTTCCCCGCGTGGTCGCAGACGTCGCGTGAGGAGCGGGGCAAGTACCTCCAGCGCATCACCGAGGGCCTGGGCGCCCGCATGAACGACATCGCCACGCTGGTCGCCCAGGAAGTCGGCATGCCCATCAACCTGTCGATGATGATCCAGGCCGGCCTGCCGACGGTGACGTTCGGCTCGATGGCCCAGATCGTCGACGAGTTCCCGTTCGAGGACACCATCGGGTCGTCGCAGATCGTGCGCGAGCCGGTGGGCGTGGTCGGCGCCATCACGCCGTGGAACTACCCGCTACACCAGATCGCGGCCAAGGTCGCGCCCGCTCTCGCCGCCGGCTGCACCGTGGTGCTCAAGCCGAGCGAAGTGGCGCCGCTCAACGCCTTCATCCTCGCTGAGATCATCGACGAGGTCGGCCTGCCTGCAGGTGTGTTCAACCTCGTCACCGGCGTCGGTCCTGTGGTGGGCGAGGCGATCGCCGCCCACCCCGACGTGGACATGGTGTCGTTCACCGGTTCGACTCGAGCCGGCAAGCGAGTGAGCGAGCTGGCCGCGCAGACCGTCAAGCGCGTGTCCCTCGAGCTCGGCGGCAAGTCGCCGAACATCATCCTCGACGACGCCAACCTCGAGCAGGCCGTCACCGACGGCGTGGGCAAGGCGTTCCTCAACTCGGGCCAGACGTGCTCCGCCCTCACCCGCATGCTCGTCCCCCGCGCCAAGCTGGCCGAGGCGGAGACCATCGCGGCGAAGGTGGCCGAGACCTACACGCCAGGCGATCCCTTCGACGCCGAAACCCGCCTCGGACCGCTCGTTTCTGACGCGCAGCGCAAGCGGGTGCGGGACTACATCCAGAAGGGCATCGACGAGGGCGCCAAGCTCGTCACTGGCGGCGCCGAGGCGCCCGACGGGCTCGACAAGGGCTACTACGTGAAGCCCACGGTCTTCTCCGAAGTCACGTCGGGCATGACGATCGAGCAGGAGGAGATCTTCGGACCCGTGTTGTCGATCATCCCCTACGACACCGAGGAAGAGGCTGTCGAGATCGCCAACGACACGATCTACGGCCTGGCCGGCGGCGTGTGGTCGGGCGACCCCGAGCGGGCCAAGGCCGTCGCCAAGCAGATCCGCACCGGACAGGTCGAGATCAACGGCGGCAGCTTCAACCCCATGGCGCCCTTCGGCGGCTACAAGCAGTCCGGCCACGGCCGCGAGCTCGGCAAGTACGGCCTCGAGGAGTTCCTCGAGGTCAAGGCCCTGCAGCTGTAAAGCCGCTTCCCTTCTCCGAACTCGCCCGGTTTGGCCTGCTCCAGCAGGCTGGACCGGGCGAGTTCGCGTCTCGGGGGCGGGCGCTGGGGAAGGAGAGGCAGGTCACAGAGGCGAATTGCTCCCTCTGATGAACCGATCGACGCTGGCCAGGCGCTACCTCCCGCTGGCGGCCGTGGTCATGGTGCAGTTGCTGATCATCGCGGTGGTGCCCTCCAAGGCGCCCCGTTCGGGGGACCAGCTGGCCGCCACCGGCGGGGGCGTGGGTGGGGCGGAGACGGGGGCGGTCGATCCGGCAACCGGTGCGCCGCTCACCGACGCAACCGGGGGAGCGGCGACGGGTGCAGGCGGCACCGCGGGCGGGGCGGCCGGCGGGGCGCGCACTGGCGCCGCGGGTGCGACGGCCGCGTCAGGCGCCAAGGGCGATGTGAGCCACTGCATCGACGGGCGCCAGTTCAACCCGGCCATCGACTACTACGCGCCGCCGTGCGTCCCGAAGTTCACCGGGAAGAACCCCGGCGCGACCTACCAGGGCGTCACTGCCGACACCATCACCCTCGTCGACTACTACGACAAGGGCAACGACGCGGTCAACGCCATCCTCCAGGCCCAGGGCTCCTACGTCAGCGCCGATCAACAGGCGGCGATGGACAAGGCGGCCGAGAAGTTCATCAACGAGCACTACGAGCTCTACGGGCGCAAGGTCAAGATCGAGCTGTTCCAAGGGACGTGCCAGTCGATCCCGCCCGACCTCAAGTGCCTGCGGCCGGAGATGGATCAGATCGTCAAGGACAAGCATCCGTACTTCGTGAAGTGGAACACGTCGCTGTGCTCGGCCTGTTATGACGAGCTGTCCGCGCTCAAGACGCCCAACGCGGGTGGGTGGCACTTCCGCGACCAGTTCAGCCAGGCCCGCCGTCCGTACCACTGGGACGAGATGATGAGCGGCACCACCATGGCCAAGCACTTCGGCGAGTGGTGGTGCGCGTCCCTTGCCAAGAAACCAGCCAAGTACGCCGGGACGCAGAACCCGGCTGATCTGATCAACGGACGGCAGCGGCTGCTCGGCGTCATCAGCACCAACGACCCCGAGAACCAGGGCAGCGTCACCAAGGACCTGGCGCCCGAGCTGGCCAAGTGCGGGGAGAGCTTCGGCGACCGCACCTACTACTACGAGCAGAACATCAACACCGTCGAGACGCAACGCGTGCAGGCGGTCGGCAAGATGCGGGGCAACGGCACGCCGGGCAGCGAAGCCACGAGCGTCCTCTGCCTCTGTGACCTCGTCGCCCCGCAGTTCCTCTACGAGGAGGAGCAGCAGGAGCGCTACTGGCCCGAGAACCTCATCGCCGGGAGTGGCCTGATGGACCGCGACCCCTCCGGTCAGAGCTACGAGGGCAGCGTGGCGTGCCCGACGCCTGGCGAGGGCTGCGAGTACGACCTCGCGTTCGGGCTGTCGAGCATCAGCAACCCCGAGAAGAAGGACGCCGACGTCGGGACGCGCGTCTGGAAGGCGGCGGGCATGAGCGGCGCCACGCCGGCGGAGTCGCAGGCCAACAGCCACGACTGGGAGTACTGGAACCTGATCGCCACCCTCATCCAGTCCTCGGGCCCCACCCTCACGCCGCAGAACATGGACGCGGGCGTGCGCCAGTACGGCATGCGCGGTGGCGGCGCCACCGGGCACGTGCTGCGCGGCTTCCCGGCCGGGAGCTACGCGTGGAACCAGGACATGCGCCTCGTGTTCTTCTCGAAGGGCAAGCCCTCCCCCTACAACGGCGACCCGGGTACCTACGTGCAGGTCGGCGACCGCTTCACCCTCGGCGGCTACAGGCCCGGCGACCCGCCCATCCCGACGCAGCGCTGACCCGACCGTCGATGCCCCGCGCCCTCGAGCTGCCCGAGCCGGTCCTGGCGGTGGCGCGCCGCGTGAGCGGCTCGTCGTTCGCGGCCAAGGCCGTGCGGCGGACGGTCGGCGCCGCGGTGTTCCTGTTCGCGGTGCGGGCCTTCTTCGACACGCCCTTCAAGACCTACATCGACGGCGCGGCCGTGGGCGTCCTCTACGGCCTCATCGCGGTCGGGCTCATCCTGATCTACCGCACCAACCGCATCATCAACTTCGCGGCCGCCGGCCTGGGCGCCATCCCCGCGGTGACGGCGGCCCTGCTGCAGACGAAGCACGGGATGCCCTACGCCCTCGGCATCCCCATCGTCGTGGTGGGCGGCCTGCTCCTCGGTGCGGCGGTCGACATCCTCATCGTGCGTCGCTTCGCCACCGCGCCCCGCCTCATCCTCACCGTCGCCACCCTCGGCGTGGTGCAGATCCTCGCCTTCGTCGCGATCTACATCCCCATCTGGATGGGGTCGAAGGGCAAGGGCGTGTCGCAGGTGAGCACGCCGTGGCGCCGGATCTTCACGCTGCACGACAGCCATGGCACGCCGGTGCTCACCGGTGACCAGGTCTTCGCCGTCGCGGTGGTGGTGGGCCTCGGTCTCGGACTGGCCGCCTTCTTCCGCTACACGCGCATGGGCATCGCGCTCCGCGCCTCGGCCGAGAACGCCGACCGCGCCTCGTTGCTCGGCATCCCGGTGCGACGCGTCGGGACGGTGGCGTGGATGCTGGCGGGACTCCTGGCCGCCGTCACCATCTTCCTGCGGGCGCCGCTCGTCGGCGTGCCCACGGACGGGAGCCTCGGATTCGGTGTCCTGCTGTACACCCTGGCCGCTGCGGTCATGGCCCGCATGGAGGACATCCCCCTCGCCATCATGACGGGCATGGGTCTCGGCATCCTCGAGGCCGCGTCGGTGCGCAAGGCCGGCCAGAACGATCTGGCGTCCGCCCTCGTGCTGCTGGTGGTGCTCGGCGCACTGCTGCTCCAGCGCAGTGCGGTGTCGCGGGCCCAGGACACGGGCGTGTCCACGTGGCAGTCGGTCAAGGAGTTTCGTCCCATCCCCCTCGAGCTGCGCAACGTCCGCGAGGTCGTCCTCGGCAAGACAGTGCTGGCGGTGCTGGTCGCCGGCGCCTTCCTCGCCGCGCCGTACATCGTCACCGCCGGCCAGCTCAACAAGCTCACGCTCATCCCGCTCTACGCCATCGTCGCTATCTCGCTCGTGGTGCTGACGGGGTGGGCGGGTCAGATCAGCCTGGGCCAGTTCGGCATCGTGGGCATCGCGGCGGCGGTGAGCGGCGGCCTGGTGGCCAACCACAACGCCGACTTCTTCGTCGCCATGGGCGCCGGCATTCTCGCCGGGGTGGTGGTGGCCGTCGCCATCGGCATCCCCGCGGTGCGGGTGCAGGGGCTGTACCTGGCCGTCACCACCCTCGCCTTCGGCGGCGCGTGCGAGTTCTACCTGTTGAAGGACAAGTACGTCCTCGGCACGCACAAGATCCTTCCGTCGGGCGACGCGGCGCGCATCCCCCGGCCCCTCATGTTCGAGCGTCTCGACCTCACGGACGACCGCGCCTTCTACTACTTCTGTCTCGTGTTCCTGGTGGGCGCGCTCCTGGCCGCGCGCGCGTTTCGCCGCAACCGCAGCGGCCGCGTCCTCATCGCCGCGCGTGACAACGCCCGCGCTGCACCCGCGTACGCCATCAACCTGGCTCGCACGCGGCTGGCCGCATTCGCGGTCTCGGGTGCGCTGGCGTCTGTTGCCGGCGTGCTGTTCGCCTACCACCAGCGGGCCATCGACGCCTCGTCCTACGGCATCGAGCCCAGCATCACCATCTTCCTCGTCGTGGTCATCGGCGGGCTCACGTCGCTGCCAGGCGCGGTCCTGGGCGTCGTCTTCTTCCAGTCGATCGAGAACTTCATCAGCCCGCACTTCCAGGGGGCGTCGCTGCTCGCCACTGGCCCCGGCCTGTTGCTCATCCTGATGTTCCTGCCCGGCGGGTTCGCCGAGGCCATGTACCGGGCGCGCGACTCGGTGCTGCGGTGGGTCGCCAACCGCAACGGCATTCACGTCCCGTCGCTCGTCGCCGACAAGCGGCTGGAGCCCGAGGAGATGGAACAGGACGTCGTCAGCCAGGCCGAGCACAGCGTGGAGACGGTCGAGTCCTTCGACGTGGTCGACCGTCCCACCATCACCTGCCCGGTGTGCGGCGAGCGCTTCCTGCCCGAGGACGCGGTCGGCCACGATCACTTCCAGGTGGTCGAGGCGTGAGCATGAGCCCCACCACCAAGCGCAACCTGGGGCTCGCCGCGGGGGCGTCCGCCGTCCCTCTGATGGTCCTGGTGGGACTCAACCTGGTCGAGCAGTTCGACCGCATCGCCTTCTCAGCGCTGGCACCGGAGATCCGTGACGCCTTCGGGCTGTCCGACGTCGGCATCGAGACGATCCGGGCCATCACCGGTGTGACGACCCTGCTGGCCGCCCTGCCGCTCGGCATCGCCGCTGACCGCATGACGCGGACCCGGCTGTGCGTGCTGGCCGCCATCCTGTGGGGCTCCGCGTCGGTGCTCACCGGCGTGGTGCCGGCCCTCGGCCTGCTGTACGCGGTGCGGCTGGCGTCGGGCATCGGCCAGATCACCAACGAGGTGGTGCACCCCAGCCTCCTGCAGGACTACTACCAGCGGGAGGACCATCCCAAGGTCTTCGCCGTGCATCGACTGGCGGCGGCCGTCGGCGCCATCGCCGGTCCCATCGCCGGGGCCATCGCCAAGTGGATCAGCTGGCAGGCCGCGTTCTACATCCTGGCCGTCCCGACCATCGTGTTCCTCGTTGCCGCGGTGGTGAAGCTGCGCGAGCCGCGGCGGGGCGAGAGCCTCGATCCCGAGATGGCGCGCGAGGTCGAGCAGTTCGGCTTCGTGCCCTTCGGTGAGGCCCGCCGTCAGCTGTTCTCGGTGCGGACACTCCGGCGGCTCTGGCTCGGCGCCTTCTTCCTCGGGGTCGGCGCGCTGCAGATCGACACCCTGCTGAGCCTGTTCTTCGAGCGGGTCTTCCACTACGACCCGCAGGGACGGGGCTTCGTGCAGTTCGTCTACGGCGCAGGGACGGTGGTCGGCCTGCTCATCGGCGGTGTCCTCGCCAACCGGGCGGCCGAAGAGAACAAGCCCAACCGCCTGGCGGTCATCACCGGCATCTCCTTCGTGCAGTTCGCGCTCGGGCTCATCCTCATGGCCGTGTCGCCGGTGTCGAGCGTGGCCCTGTTCTTCGCCTTCTTCCTGTCGTTCGGCATCGGCAGCTACCAGCCCGCGTACTTCTCGCTCGTCGGACTGGTGTCGCCGCCGCGGGTGCGCTCCCAGGCCTATGCGTGGGCCATCCTCATCTACGGGTGCGGCGGCCTCACGTACCTGCTCTTGGCGGGCATCGGCGAGAACGGCTCGTACCGCACCCTCACCATCATCCTGTCCATCATCGTGGCCATCGCCGGTTGCATCGGCGCGTCGGCGCAGCGGTTCGTGGCGCGCGACGCCGAGCAGGCGGCCATGTCCCTCGCCACCGCCAAGCGCATCCGCGAGGAGATGGAGGCTTACGAGCAGGCGGGGGCGGGGGAGCGGCCGCTGCTCGTCTGCAAGAGCGTGGACGTGGCCTACGACACCGTCCAGATCCTCTTCGGCGTCGACATGGACGTGAAGGAGAACGAGATCGTCGCGCTCCTCGGCACCAACGGTGCGGGGAAGTCGACGCTGCTCAAGGCCATTGCGGGCCTGGTCGACCCCATCGGCGGCGCCATCTTCTTCGAGGGCCGCGACATCACCCACGCCGACGCGGTGCAGGCGGCGAGGCTCGGCATTGTCGTCGTCCCCGGCGGCAAGGCCGTGTTCCCGACCCTCACCGTTGCCGAGCACTTCCGCGCCGGGACGTGGATGTACGCCGACGAGGACCCGGCCGAGGTCCAGCGTCGAGTCGACGAGGTGCTCGACCGCTTCCCGCGCCTGCGCGAGCGGTGGGACCAGCTGGCCGGCAACATGTCGGGCGGCGAGCAGCAGCAGCTGGCGCTGGGGATGGCGTTCGTCGCCAAACCCAAGCTGCTGATCATCGACGAGCTGTCCCTCGGACTGGCCCCGACCATCGTGGAGATGCTGCTCGAGATGGTGCGGGCCATCCACGCGCAGGGGTGCACGATCATCCTCGTCGAGCAGTCCGTGAACGTGGCCCTCACCGTCGCCGACCGCGCCTATTTCATGGAGAAGGGCGAGGTCCGATTCTCGGGACCCACGGCGGAGCTCCTCGACCGCGGCGACATTCTGCGCTCGGTGTTCCTCGAAGGGGCGGCGGCCGGACAGCAGACGGGCGGACGCGGCAAGGGCAAGCGACCCGCCGCCGTCGCGGCCAAGACCAACGGCCACGATGACAGGCCCGTCCTCCTCGAGGTGTCAGGACTGTCCAAGCGCTTCGGCGGCATCACTGCGGTCGACGACGTCACCTTCGACCTGCGCGAGGGCGAGATCCTCGGCCTCATCGGTCCCAACGGCGCGGGCAAGACCACCATCTTCGACCTGCTGTCGGGTCTGCTGCCGGTCGACGACGGCCGCATCGTGTTCAAGGGCATCGACATCACGCGCATGGGCGCCGACCGACGGGCGGGCATGGGTCTCGGTCGCTCGTTCCAGGACGCCCGCATCTTCCCGTCGCTCACGGTCGCCGAGAACATCGCCATCGGGCTCGAGCGCCACCTCGAGGTCCGCGACCACCTCGCCGCCCTGCTCGACCTTCCCGCGGTGCAGGAGATGGAGGAGGACGTCGCCTACACCGTCGAGGACCTCATCGAGCTCATGCACCTCGGTGCCTTCCGCGACAAGTTCGTGGCCGAGCTGTCCACCGGCTCGCGGCGCATCGTCGACCTGTCCATGGCCATCGCGCACGACCCCTCGGTGCTGATCCTCGACGAGCCGTCGTCCGGCATCGCCCAGCGCGAGACGGAGGCCCTCGGCCCGCTGCTCAAGCGCATCCAGCAGGAGGCAGGGTGCGCCATGCTCGTGATCGAGCACGACATGCCCCTCATCACCTCCGTCTCCGACGAGATCATCGCCCTCGAGCTGGGTCGGGTCGTCGTGCGGGGCACGCCGGCCGAGGTCATCGCCAACCCCCGCGTGATCGAGGCCTACCTGGGCGGCGACATCAGCGTCATCAACCGCTCGGGCGCGACCCGTTGACCCAGGCCCAATCCCAAACCCCGGCGTCTCGAGGAACTGGGGTACCGGATCGGTACCCCAGTTCCTCGAGAGTCGCGGTGTGGGCGGTGTTGGCGGTCGCGCTGGTGGTCGGGACCGGCGTGCGCGCGGGGGCGGTGGAGCCGGATCGCGAGGGGTGGTGGTTCAAGCCGCAGCAGGTGCCGGCCGGCCTCCCCGTGCCGGTCACCGTGCCGCCGCCACCCAACGCACCGCCGGGCAGCTTGTACGTCGCCGAGGACCCCACCGGGCCGGCGGCCGTCGCCGCTGTGCACTACACGGTGCCCGTCGGCGCGACCGCCACGCTGCTGCTCAAGGTGAACACGGGCTCGTCGACGACGGGCGCGACCGTGTACGCCTGTCCGACCACCGCCCCGTGGGGACCGGGCGAGAACCAGGACTGGACCACGCGTCCCGGCTACTCCTGCGGCACCGCGCCGGTGGCGGGCACGCCGTCGGCCGACGGCACGAGCATGACGTGGAACCTTGACGCCGCCCTCAACAATGACGGCGCCATCGACGTCGCCCTCGCCGGCAGCGACGCAGGCGGCACGCCCTTCGAGGTCGCGTTCCTGTCGCCTGACGACTCGTCGCTCACGACGATGGGCGGGGAGACGGGCGAGTTCACGGTGGACGAGGGACAGGTGACCTTGCCGTCGGAGGGCACCGTCGACTTCGATGCAGGCATCCCCCAGACGTTCATCGCCGGAGACGGCGGCTCACTCTCGGTCGGGCCCACCGCCGCCCCGGCGCCCGCGACGGGCGGACCGGTGCTGCGCTCGGCGCCCACCGCTGTGGCGGCACCGCTGCCCTTCGTCGACAGCCGCGGCGACCGCATCCTCGCCTTCTCGCTCCTCACCTTGATCGTGCTCGCGCTGTGGTGGGTCGGCGGCACGCCGGTGCGGCCGCCCAAGCTGCTCGGCGCTCTCGCCAACGACGCGGGCGCGACCGCGGGGCAGCCGACGAACGTCGCGGGCGTGGGGCGGTTCGCCCGCGCCCGGCCGGAGGGGCCACGGCGGCTCTAGTCCTCGCCGTCGTGGCGGCAGCGGCGGCAGGTGCGGCGATATCGGCCGTCTGGGTCGCCCGCGCCACGACGCACGCGCGCCGGGCGGCCGAGGAGGCGAGTGACCAGGCGGTGGCGCGCTTCGAGGAGCTGCGCCGCGGGCTCGTGACCACCGTCTCCCACGAGCTGCGCACGCCGCTCACCCTGATCCAGGGCCTCGTCGACACGCTGGCGGCGCGATGGAACATGCTCAGCGAGGGGGAGCGGATGGACCTGGTCGACGACCTGGCCGTCAACGTGGCCTCGCTGGACGCGTCGGTGCTGCACTTTATCGACGCGGCCCGGCTCGCACGCGGCGAGGTCGAGGTCGAGCAGGAGTGGATCGAGCTTGCACCTGTCGTCGCTCGGGTGCGCTCGAAGTTGGAGTCCGCCCTCGGTGGTCGCAACGTGCAGGTGGGCCTGACCGCCGAGCGGGCCTGGGGCGATCCGGAGGCGGTGGCGCGCATCATCGAGCTGCTGCTGGCCAACGCAGCCCGCTTCTCGCCCCTCGGCACCGGCATCACCGTCGCATCGCGGCAGCAGCCGGGGACGACGATCATCTCGGTGACCGACCAGGGCCAGGGCATCGCCCAGAAGCACCTGGCCCAGCTCTTCGAACCGTTCTGGCGGGCCGACGTGGCCGAGACCGGCGTCAGCCGCGGCGCCGGCCTCGGCCTCTTCATCGTCAAGGAGCTGGCCGAACGGCACGGCGGCACCATCCGCGTCACCTCCACCCAGGGCCGCGGCTCGACCTTCAGCGTCGAGCTCCCCGACCCCTGATCGGCGCCCCGGCTACAGTCACGCCGAAAGAACGAGTTGCTCGTGTGTCGGGGAAGTCCGGTCGAAGTCCGGCGCTGACCCGCAACCGTAGGCAGGGGTGACCCTGCGAGCCGGGAGACCGACCACGCGCTGAGCTCACCCACCGCCGTGGTCTGCGGTTCGGGGAGCAGCCGGCTCGCCGGCTGTCCGACCCTGCGGCCCTCGGCACGACAGGAGAGGACAATCGATGCGAAAGCTCGGATCGCTCCTGGTCGTGTTGGGGCTGCTTCTGGTGCCGGCTGCGACAGCCGGCGCCGAAGCACCCTCCACCGACCGACAGAGCGCAGCCAACTTCGCGGCCCGATGGGTCGGTGATCAGGTGAATGGTGACGGAGCAATCGAGTCGGCGCCGGGTACGCCGAGCCCGGGGCTCACCGCGCAGGGCCTGCTCGCGCTGGTGGCGGCGAGCGTCGGCCCCAACCAGGTCGACGCCATGATCGGATACCTCGAACAGGGCGTCGATGCCCAGGTGCAGGACAGCGGCGGCGTCGATCAGCCTGGTCCGCTGGCGTTCCTCATCCTGGATGCTGTCGCGACCGGGGAGGATCCGCACGCGTTCGGCGACGGCGGCGACCTGGTGGCGCGGCTCGACGCGACGCAGCAGCCGGACGGGCTGTACGGCGCCCAGGACCCGAGCTTCGACGGCGCGTTCCGGCAGGGCCTGGCGTTGACGGCGCTGGGTGCGGTGGCGACCGACGACCCGGAGGGCGTCCAATGGATGCTCGATCAGCAGTGCGATGACGGAGGGTGGACCGCGTTCCGCACCGACACCTCCGCCCCGTGCCCACCCGTCGACCCCGCCACCTTCACTGGTGAAGACACCAACTCGACCGCGCTCGCCGTCATCGGACTCGCGGCCCAGGACGCGGTCCCGTCGACGCCGGACCCCGCCGCGTTCCTCGACTCCGTACGCACCGACGACGGCGGCTGGAGCTACCTGGCCGATGCGGACGGCCAGAGCGATGCCGACTCGACCGGGCTCGTCGTTCAGGCGTTGCTGGCCGAGGCGGACGGCGGCACTCCGGATGCGCAAGGGATCGGCGTCCTGCGCTCGCTCCAGATCGGTTGTGACGCTCCCGCCGAGGACCGCGGCGCGCTCGCGTTCCAGGCAGATCCGGGCGGCGGGAGCCTCACTCCGAACGGGCTGGCCACCATCCAGGCATTGCCCGCCCTCGCCGGCGCGTTCTTCCCGCTCGCCCCGCGCAGCCTTGCGGCGCTGCCGGCTGCTCCGAACTGTGACGCTGCGCCCGCGACGACGACCACTACCGCCGCGCTCGCCGCAGTGACGACGACGACCGCGCCCGCTGCTGCTGCGACGGTCAGGGCCGGTTCGGGGACCCTTCCTGCAACGGGTGCAGGAGCGGCCGGCTTGTCCAGCCGGCGCATCGCGCGCATCGGGCTCGCGCTGGTCATGGCCGGCATCAGCCTGATGATCCTGAAGCGGCGTCGTCCCGACTGGTGGTGATCCGATGATCACCGCCGTCAAACGCGTCGTCGCCGCGGCGGCGCTGGTGATGCTCACGGCCCCCGTCGTGGCGGTGGCCAACGCCATTCCGGCGTGCGCGGCGGCGGAAGTGCGCGTGAGCGTGGTCGTCGATTTCGGCGACCTGGCCAGCCCGCCGCCGACGACAACGACCTGTGTTGCAGGCGGCGACGGCGACAGCGGGGCCGAGATCCTCGCAGCCCGGGCCCAACAGCTCGGGAGGCCGGCGCCCCGGTACAACAGCTCGGGCCTCCTGTGCGCGATCGACGGGCTCCCGAGCACCGGATGTGGCGAGCGCACGTCCAGTGGCGGCTACCGCTACTGGTCGTACTGGCACGGCACGGGAGGAGGGTGGGAGTACTCGTCGGTCGGCCCGACCGGAAGCAGGGTGCGGGCGACGCAGAGCGAAGGATGGCGCTTCACCGATGGCACCGGCCGCCCGGGCGATCCGGCACCACGCGGGCCCGCCGATCCAGGTGCGGTGTGTCGCCCCGCCCAGAGCCCGCCTGCGACTGCGGCAACGGCGACGACGGCCGCGGTCTCGTCCTCAGCCTCGCGCTCGCCGTCGCCCGCCGGGAGCACTGGCACCAGCCCTGTCGGCTCTCCGGCCGCACGGGCTGCGACGACGCAGGCCGCCGGCGGTGTGTCTCCCTCGACCGCAATCGCGCCGGAAGTGTCGACGTCGACAAGCGAAGCGTCCGTTGCGGACGATGGCGTGGCCGCGAGCGCTCGCCGGCAGCCCTCGTCCGGTGACGGTGGCGGCCGTGTGGCCGGCACCGCCTTCGCTGCGATCGCGGTCGTCGCGCTCGCGGGCGGGGGCGCGGTGGCGGCACGGCGGCGGAGACGGGCATGAGGCGGCGCGCCCTGCATCCGCTGGCGTGGTGGGGGTGGGCGGGTCTCCTCGGCGCTGCGGCGCTGCGCACCACCAACCCCCTGTTGTGCGGCTTGGTGGTCGCGGTCTCGTGGTTCGTCGTCGCCAGCCGGCGGCAGGACGCCCCGTGGGCCCGCTCGTTCTCCACATTGCTCAAGGTCGGCGTGGTCGTCCTGCTCGTGCGCGTGCTCCTGCAGGCGCTCTTCGCCGACCGACTGCCGGGGCGCGTGCTCTTCACCCTGCCCGAAGCGCGCCTTCCGGATTGGGCGGCGGGCGTATCGCTCGGCGGCCAAGTGACTGCAGAGGCGGTGGCGCAAGCCGTCTACCCCGCCCTGCAACTGTTGGCGCTCCTCGCTGCTCTCGGTGCGGCCAGCGCCCTTGCCGACCCGTATCGGCTCGTGCGAGCCCTTCCTGCCGCGGTGTACGAGGTCGGCGTGGCTCTGGGTGTCGGGCTCACGCTCGCGCCGCAGCTCGGCGCCGAGGTGGGACGGATCCGTGGGGCGCGACGCATGCGGGGTCGGCCCACCAAGGGCTGGGCGGGCATCCGAGGGGTGGCTGTCCCCGTCCTGGAGGGTGCGCTCGAACGGTCGGTCGCGCTGGCGGCCACGATGGACGCGCGCGGGTTCGGGCGGCGAGGCGAGGACGCGCGGGGCCGGTTGTCCGCGCTTCTGCCCGTCGTCGGCCTGGTGGCCCTGGGACTCGGTACCTATGCCATCGCAGACAATGGTCCGAGCGCGAGCTTCGGACTGGGCCTGCTCGGCGCCGGTGTCGTGCTCCTCTCCTTGGGGCTCGCGATCGGCGGGCGGCGCTCGGCGCGCACCCGCTACCGGCCCGATCCCTGGCTGGCCGCGGAGTGGGCAACGGTCGGCGCGGGTGCGGTCGCGCTCGCACTCATGGTCCTGGCCGGGCGGGCCGGCGTCGTGTTGGCCGGTGATGTCGCGCCGCTCCGCATGCCATCCCTGCCGGTGGTCCCGGCCCTTGGTGTGCTGCTCGCGGCTGCACCGGCCGTCGTGACGCCCGAGCCGGCGTGATCCGCTTCGACCGGGTCACGGTCACGTACCCGGAAGCGGAGGCGCCGGCGCTCGTCGATGTGTCGCTCGTGATCCCCGAGGGCGAGCTCTGTCTCGTCGTCGGCAGGACGGGGTCGGGCAAGAGCACCTTGCTGCGCGCCGTGAACGGGTTGGTGCCAGCCTTCACCGGTGGCGTTCTGCTCGGACAGGTCTCGGTGTCGGGGCGGGCGACGTCCGATCACCCTCCACGAGAGATGGCCGATCTCGTGGGATATGTCGACCAGGTCCCCTCGGCCGGCTTCGCGGCGGCCGTCGTCGAGGACGAGCTGGCCTACACGATGGAGAACCTCGGCGTCACGGGCAACGTCATGCGCCGTCGGGTGGAAGAGGTCATCGACCTGATGGGCCTGGCCCCGTTGAGGCGGCGACCGTTGCGCTTCCTCTCCGCCGGCGAGCAGCAACGGGTCGCCATCGGCGCAGTGCTCACGGCATCGCCGCGGATCCTCGTGCTCGATGAGCCGACGTCCGCCCTCGATCCCGGCGCGGCCGAGGAGGTCCTCGCAGCCCTCACCCGCCTCGTCCACGACGTGGGGCTCACTGTCCTCGTTGCCGAGCACCGTCTCGAACGAGTCGTTCAGTACGCCGACCGGGTGGCAGTGATCGAAGACGGGCGTGTCCGCGACGGCGACCCCGCCGACATGATGCGGACGGCGCCCGTCGCCCCGCCCGTTGTCGAGCTCGGCCGCTTGATCGGATCGTCGCCGCTGCCGCTTTCGGTCCGCGACGCACGACGCTCCTTCGAGGGATTGCGGGCCGGCTTGCGCCCCGTGGCCGCGGCCCAGCCTGCGCCAATCGGCGAGGTGATCGCGGCTGCGACCGGGCTTGTTGCGCGCTATGGGGACACGACCGCGCTGGGCCCACTCGACCTCGAGGTGCGACGGGGGGAGATCATCGCGGTGATGGGCCGCAACGGCGCGGGGAAGTCGACCTTGTTGGCGCAGTTGGCCGGTGTCAGTGCGCCGTCAGCCGGGCGGGTCGAGGTGTTGGGGACCGCGCCGCACCGGCTGGACGGGCCGAGGGCCGTCAAACGGGTGGCGCTGGTGCCCTCCGACCCGGGCCTCCTGCTCTATGCCGCATCGGTGTCAGAGGAATGTGCGACGGCCGACACCGAGCACCGCCTCGACCCGGGCACCACGGCTGCGGTCCTGGCCGAGATCGTGCCCGTCGCTGATCCGGACGTGCACCCCCGTGACCTCTCGGAGGGCGAGCGCTTGGGTCTTGCCCTTGCCGTGGTGGTCGCCCCCGGGCCGCCCCTGCTGCTGCTGGACGAGCCGACGCGCGGGCTCGACTACGACGCGAAGCGGCGACTGGTAACGGTCCTCCAGGCGCTCGCCGCTGACGGCCACGCGGTGGTCCTGGCGACCCATGACGTCGAGTTGGCGGCCGACGTGGCGACGCGCGTGGTGATCATCGCCGACGGGGAGGTGATTGCCGACGGCCCGGCCCGTCCGGTGATCACCGGGTCGGCGCTGTTCGCGCCGCAGATCGCCCGTGTCGTGGCGCCCGCCGACCTGCTGACGGTGCGCGAGGTGCAGGCGGCGCTGGCGGGATGACGGTCGTCCGACGCAGCGCGGTGCCGCTCAGCCCCCGGGCGTGGACGCTCCTGGCCGGTTCATCGGCAATCGGCCTGTTCGCATTCGTCTGGCCGCTCTTCTCGCCTCCTGCCGCCACGAACGCCGCGCAGCTGGCGCACACGGGCGATGCGCCGGTCCTCTTCGCCGTCGTCCTGCCGTTGCTGTTCGGGTTGCTCTTCGCGGAGCTGGCCGACGGATCTCTCGACGCGAAGGCGGTCGCGGTGCTCGGAGTCCTCGTTGCATGCGGCTCAGCGTTGCGCCTACCGACCGGAGGCGTCACCGGCTTCAGTCCTGTGTTCTTCCTCCTGATCCCGGCCGGGCGGGTGTTCGGCGCCGGCTTCGGGTTCGTGCTCGGCTGCCTGACACTGTTCGCGTCCGCGCTCATCAGCGGGGGAGTCGGTCCATGGCTGCCGTTCCAGATGTTCGGCGCGGGCTGGGTGGGGCTCATCGCAGGGCTGCTGCCGCCCGTGCGCGGGCGCGCGGAGATCCTCCTGCTGGCCGCATACGGAGCGGTCGCCGGACTCGCGTATGGCCTCTTGCTCAACCTCTGGTTCTGGCCGTATGGCGTGCCCCTGCGATCGGGTCTCTCCTTCGTGCCCGGTGCCGCGGTGGTCGACAACCTCGGGCGGTTCTGGGCCTTTCACCTGACGACGTCCCTCGGATTCGACATTCCGCGAGCGGCGGGCAACGTCGTGCTCGTCGTCGTCCTGGGTCCAGCGACGTTGGCTGTGCTCCGACGGACCGCGCGGCGAGCCGCCTTCGGCGCGGTGGCGGAGTACCGGGCACCCGCCGCCGAGCAGCCGGCGTGACCGGCGGGGAGGAACGCATGTCCGAGACGCCACCCAGAGACGGACCCGACCAGCCCGCACCGCATCGGCGGGCTCCCTCCCTCCTGCTCGTCAACACGGGCGACGGCAAGGGGAAGTCGACGGCCGCCTTCGGCACCGCGCTGCGAGCCATCGCGAGGGGCTGGCGCGTCGCCGTCGTCCAGTTCCTGAAGTCGGGTGCCTGGAACGTGGGTGAGGAGAAGGTGGGCCGGGGCCTCGGCATCGACTGGTTCGCGGCAGGCGACGGCTTCACGTGGGAGTCGAGCGACATGGACGAGACGGAGGCCAAAGCGGTGGCGGCGTGGGACTTCGCCCGCGACCTCATCGCTCGCGGTGAGCACCAGCTGGTGATCCTGGACGAGGCGACGTACGCGATGACATGGGGCTGGATCGACGCAGATGAGGTCGTGGCTGCGCTCGTCGGCCGGCCCAGCCACGTCACGGTCATCGTCACCGGTCGGGACGCTCCGACCGCCCTCGTCGACGCGGCCGACACCGTCACCGAGATGCGCAAGGTCAAGCACGCCTACGACGCGGGTATCTCGGCCCGCAAGGGCATCGACTACTGATGCTCACCTTCCTCACCGGAGGCGCGCGGAGCGGCAAGTCGTCACTGGCGGTAGGTATGGCCGCCGCGTCCGGCGACGCCGTCGTGTTCCTCGCAACCGCCCGGCCCGAAGGTGACGCCGAGTGGCACGAGCGCCTGGCCCGGCACCGCGGCGAGCGTCCGGCATCGTGGACGACGGTGGAGGAGCCGCTCGACGTCGTCGGCGCGGTCACCGCCGCCGACCCCGACGCCTTCCTCGTCGTGGACTGCCTCACCCTGTGGGCCGCCAATGCCGTCGACGCGGGTTGGGACGACGACGAGATCGAGGCGCTGGCCGTCAAGGGCGCATCGGCGGCAGCCGTCAGGCCGGGCTCGACCGTCGTGGTGACCAACGAGGTCGGCGGCGGCATCGTGCCGGTTGAACGCGCCGTGCGCCGCTTCCGTGATGTGCTCGGCCGCACCAATGCCGTGTGGTCGCAGCACGCCGACCGTGCGTACCTGGTGGTAGCGGGCCGTCTCGTCCCGCTGCTCGATGCCGGTGCGTGAGCCCGACCACGAGGCGCGGGCCGCGGTGGCTGCGCGTGCCGCCGAGGTCCTGCGCCCGGCCGGCGCTCTGCGACGGCTCGACGAGGTGGCGGCCTGGCTCGCGGGCTGGCAGCGCACCGATCACCCCGCGGTGCAGCGTCCGGCCGCCGTCGTGTTCGTCGGCGACCACGGCGTGGCCGACGAGGGCGTGAGCGCGTACCCGGCCGCCGTCACCGCCGAGATGTTGCGCGCCCTCCACGAGGGCGCGGCGACGGCCGCCGTGCTCTGCAGGCAGGTCGGCGCGCAACTGCAGGTCGTCGACGTGGGCGTCGGTCACCCGACCGGCAACATCACCGTCGAGCCGGCCATGGACGACGCGGGGTTTGCAGCCGCGTGGCAGGCCGGCGTGGACGCGGTTGTGGCACTGGACGCCGACCTCCTGGTGCTCGGCGAGATGGGGATCGCCAACACCACGCCCGCCGCCGCGGTCGCGGCTGCGCTCTTCGGCGGGCCCGCCTCGGACTGGGTCGGCCGCGGGACGGGCGTCGACGACGCCGGTCTGGCGCACAAGGTCGAGGTGGTCGCGCGGGCGGTGGCCCGTGTCGCGACCGGGCTCGCGCCCCTCGAGATCCTGCGGGAGCTCGGCGGGTTCGAGCTGGTGGCGATGGCAGGCGCAGCCCAGGCCGCACGCGAGCGGTCGCTGCCGCTGCTCCTCGACGGCTACGTCGTGACCGCCGCGCTGGCGCCCCTCGCCGTCGAGTGCACGGGGGCCCTCGACCACTGCCTGGCCGCGCATCGCTCGTCCGAGGCCGGTCACGGCCGTCTCCTCGCGCGCCTCGGTCTCGAGCCGCTGCTCGACCTCGACCTCCGCCTGGGCGAGGGGAGCGGCGCCCTGCTCGCGTTGACCATCGTCCGCATGGCGGCGGCGGCGGTGACCGAGGTGGCGACGTTCGCCGAATGGGGACTGTGACCGACTTCCTCGACGCGGTCGGGTTCCTCACCCGCGTCCCTGTCGGTCGGCGCACGCCGGGCCCTCCGCCATCGGCGGCGGTGCGTTGGTTCGCCGCGGTGGGCGCCCTGGTCGGCCTCGCAGGCGCTCTTGTGTACTGGATTGCGAGCTGGCTCGGACCGCCGCTCGTTGCCGCGTCCGTGGCGGTTGCCGTGCAGGTCCTTCTCACCGGCGCGTTCCACGAGGACGGGCTGGCCGACACGGCGGACGCGGCCGGCGGCTGGTCGCGCGAGGAGCGACTGCGCATCCTCGACGATCCGACCCATGGGACCTACGGCGTCATCGCGTTGGTGCTCGCCCTGCTCATCCGCACCGCGTCGACTGGCGCGCTGTCCACCGCGGAGGCGTTCGCCGTGCTCCCCGCGGTCCACGCGGTGAGTCGGGCCTGCGCCGTCGCGCTCATGGGGCTGGTGCCGGCGGCGGGGGAGGAGGGGCTGGCGGCGTCGTCGGTGCGGGGGCTCGTGCCCGCCGACGCCGCGTTGGGCGCGGCGGCCGGGATGGTGATCGCGGCGGTGACCCTCGGTGCCTGGAGCCTGCCCGCCGCCGCGGTGGTGGCCATGGTGGGCGTGGGCATGGCCGCCTACGCCCGACGGACCCTCGGCGGCGTCGCCGGTGACCTGCTCGGGGCGACCCAGCAGCTGGCCGACCTGGCCGCGCTGGTCGTGCTCCTGGCCGCCGTCCGCCACGGCGCCCACCTGCCCTGGTGGCGCTCCAGCTAGGGGCACGCCTGCCTGCAGGCACGGCAAGAACTAGTCATTTCTAACTAAACCCGCTCCGTGAACCTGCCGACACTCTCAGTGCGTGAAACAGCGAGCCGCGACACCCAAGGGGGGCTGGGAAGCTCGCCCAGCCACCGCCCTGTCCGTCCGGGCGGCCATCCTCGCCGTGCCGGTGGCCGCGGGCGTGGCGGCTGCGGTCGTGGTGACCCGGGCCCTGCCCAGGCCGACGACCCTCGGCGGGCTCGTGATCCTCTGGCTCGTCGGGTTCGGGGTCTCGAGCGTGGTGCTCTTCGGCGTCACCCGAGAGGCCCGCCGCTTCCTGCCCCTCGCCGCCCTCCTCGAGCTGTCGCTCACCTTCCCGGACCACACCCCGTCGCGCCTCGGCGTCGCGCTCCGTTCCGGGAACCTGCGCTCGCCCGCCCGCCATCAGGCCGCGCTGCGCGCGACCACCGGCGACCGCGCCGAGGCGATCGAAGCCGTCCTCGCGCTGGCCGCCGCCCTCAGCGCCCACGACCGCGCAACCCGGGGCCACAGCGAGCGGGTGCGAGCGCTGTCCGAGCTGCTGTGCGAGGAGCTGCGCCTCCCCGCCGAGGACCGCGTCCGACTGCGCTGGGCCTCGCTGTTGCACGACGTCGGCAAGATGGCCGTGCCCGCCGACCTCCTCAACAAGACGGGTCCGCTCGACGACGACGACTGGGACACGCTGCGCCGCCACCCGGCCGAAGGGGCCAAGCTCACGGTCTCACTGGCACCGTTCCTCGGCGGGTGGTCGGCCGCCATCGAACAGCATCACGAGCGGTGGGACGGCGGCGGGTATCCGCAGGGCCTGGCCGGGACCGATGTGCATCTCGGGGCCCGCATCGTCGCGGTTGCCGACGCGTACGAGGTCATGACCGCGACGCGCGCTTACAAGAAGCCGATCTCCGGCGCCGAGGCGCGTCAGCGGTTGGCTGCCGACGCAGGCCGCCAGTTCGACCCCGACGTCGTTCGCGCCTTCCTCAACATCAGCCTGGGCCGGCTCCGCTTCGCGGCCGGTCCTGTCGCGTGGCTGGCCCAGACCCCGTTCCTCCGCCCCGTGGGTGTGTTGGCTCGTGGTCCGGCACCGATGGCTCTCGGGGGCGCGCTGGCCGCCGCCGTCCTCGCCCTCACCCTCCCTGCCATCGACCCCGTGCGTGTTCCGGCCTCTGCGGAGACCGCCGCGCCGCGCCCACGCGTCGGACTCGAGATCAGCCGCGCCACGCCGTCGCTCGCGCTCTCCCCGTCTGCTGGTGCACCCGCGCCGGTGCCCGACCCGGTCGTCGCGGCCGCCGTGTTCACCGCCCCCTCCTCCAGTCCTGGCCCCCCCACAGCGCCCGGAGCGCCCCCGCCGCTCGCCACGGTCGGTCCTCCGGCGTCGGAGCCAGCGCCCGCCCCACCATCACCTGGTGTCCCGGTGGAACCCGCGCCCGCCCCCGAGCCCCAGCCCCAGCCGGCCCCCACCGCGCTGGTGCTCGTTTCGGTGCGTGTCGGTGATCCGGTCGACGCCGGCGTGGTGGTGGGAGCGGGCGACCCCTCGACATTGCCGGTCGCCGTGCCGCCCGTACAGGCGACCATCCAGATCGGTTCGTAGCTCGCCGGTCAGTCGGAGGACGAGGCGAGTCGGTAGCCGACGCCGCGCACCGTCTCGATGATGTCGGTGCCCAGCTTGTCGCGCAGGTAGCGCACATAGACGTCGACGACGTTCGACGTGCCGTCGTAGGCGAAGTCCCACACCTCGTCGAGGATGCGGCGCCGTGACAGCGCGTCGCCGGGGTGACGCATGAACAGCTCGAGGAGCCCGAACTCCTTGGCGGTGAGGTTCACGTCGCGGCCGGCGCGAGTGACCCGGTGCGACGCGGGGTCGAGGGTGAGGTCGCCCACGCTCAGGACGACGGGCCGCTCCCGCGGCGAGCGTCGCACCAGCGCGCGCAGGCGGGCCCGCAGCTCGGAGACGGAGAACGGCTTCGCGAGGTAGTCGTCAGCGCCGGCGTCGAGACCCTTGACCCGGTCCTCGACGGTGGCCCGGCCCGACAGGAACAGGATGGGCGACCAACGCTCGAGCTGACGGAGACGCCTGCACACCTCGAGCCCGTTGGTGCCGGGCAACCCCACGTCGAGGACGACGGCGTCGTAGTCGTTCTCGGTGGCCATCCATATCGCCTCCTCGCCGGAACGCACGAGGTCGACGCCATAGCCCTCGCGCTGCAGGCTCTTGATGAGCAGCCTGGCGATGCGCTCGTCGTCTTCTACGACCAGCAGACGCACAAATGCGACGATACGCGCTCTCAGCGGGCTCGCCGTCCCGCGGCCGTCGTCCGTAGACTCCCCAGCCGTGCGGCGAGCCGGCCTTGCGGCCGCAGTTGCCATCGTTTCTTCCGGGCTCTTCACGCCCGTGCCCGCGCGCGCCGACACGGCGGGCGACCTGGCCAAGGCCCAGAAGCAGGCCAACGCCGCCGCGGCCCGGCTGTCGGCGGCTCAGACCGCCCTGGCGCGTGCCCAGGACCAGGTCTCCACCCTCAAGGCCAAGCGGGACGCGGCCATCGCCCGTGTCGGCGCCCTCGAGCTGCAGGTGCGGTCGGTGGCCGTCGAGCAGTACGTGAACGGCGGCCCGCCCAGCCTCACCGCGGCCGATCCGCTGGAGGCGGCACGGGGGCAGGCCCTGTTCCGATATGCCGTCACCGGCTCGTTGGACTCGCTCGACGCGTACCGCGCCGCTCGACAGGACCTCGACCTCAGCAGCGTCGCCCTCGAGCGTCAGTTGGGCCAGCGCCAGTCGGCCGTCGCCGGCCTCCAGAAGCAGCGCGCGTCGGCCCAGGCCGAGGTCGCCCGGCTGGCGGCGGCGCAGCGCGCTCTCGAGGCAAAGCAGGCGGCCGCGGCGCGCAAGGCGGGACGGCCGGCGGCCTCGCGCTCACCGTCGAGCTTCGCGGCCAGCGGATCGTGGATGTGCCCCGTGCAAGGGCCCCATGCGTTCTCGAACGACTACGGCGCTCCGCGCGGTGGTGGCCGACGCCACCAGGGCAACGACATCCTGGCGCCCCGCGGCACGCCGGTGGTGGCCAACGTGAGCGGCAGTGTCGCGCAGCACAACAACGGCCTCGGCGGCATCTCCTACTTCCTGCACGGCGACGACGGCAACGTGTATTACGGCGCCCACCTCGATCGCTACAGCGGTCCGAACGGGCACGTCGCCATCGGCACCGTCATCGGCGCGGTGGGCAACAGCGGCGACGCGCGCGGCGGTCCCACCCACCTCCACTTCGAGATCCATCCGGGCGGGGGCGGGGCCACCAACCCGTATCCCACCCTCGTGAAGTACTGCTGACGTGGGCCGCACCGACGAACTGACCCAGCAGCTGCAGACGCGTCTCGGCGTGGAGCGCATCGTGGGCCTGCGGCGGCTGTCGGGCGGCGCGTCGCGCGAGACGTGGTCGTTCGACGCGGTGCACGCCGACGGCAGCGTCGACGAGCTCGTGCTCCGGCGCGACCCGCCCGGCGCGCCGAAGGGCGGGATGGCGCGTGAGCGCGAGCTGCTCCAGGCCGCGGCCAAGGCGGGCGTGCCCGTCCCCGCCGTCGTCGACGGTGATGACGCGTCGATCGTGATGGCCCGTCTTGCGGGAGAGACCATCGCCCGCAAGATCCTGCGCGACGAGGAGTACGCGGCGGTGCGTCCGCAGCTCGCCGCGCAGTGCGGTGAGGTGCTGGCCGCGTTGCATCGCATCCCGGTGGACGACGTCCCCGGCCTCGAGCAGGTGGATCAGGTCGCCCAGTTCCGCGAGCTGCTCGACACCCTCGGACAACCGCACCCCACCTTCGAGCTGGCCTTCCGGTGGCTCGAGGGCAACCGGCCCCCCTCCGACCGCGTGGCCGTCGTGCACGGCGACTTCCGGAACGGCAACCTGATCATCGGGCCCGAGGGGATCCGGGCCGTCCTCGACTGGGAGCTGGCGCACGCCGGTGACCCCACGGAGGACCTGGGCTGGTTGTGCGTGAAGTCGTGGCGCTTCGGTGCCGCCCCACCCGTCGGCGGCTTCGGTCCCTACGAGCAGCTCACTGATGCGTATGAAGCGGCCGGCGGTGGTCGCGTCGACCGCGACGCCCTGCGGTGGTGGGAGACGCTGGGGACGCTCAAGTGGGGAATCATGTGCATCATGCAGACCGTCACCCACACGTCGGGCGCGGTGCGTTCGGTCGAGCTGGCCGCCATCGGACGGCGGGTGTGCGAGGTCGAGTGGGACCTCTGGAAGCTGCTCCCGTGACCGTCAATCAACCGCACGACATCCCCACCGCCACGCAACTTGTGCGAGCGAAGCTTGCGAGCGAGCCAATGACATGACCGAGCCGCACGACATCCCCACCGCCACACAACTTGCGCGAGCGAAGCTTGCGAGCGAGCCAATGACATGACCGAGCCGCACGACATCCCCACCGCCACACAACTTGTCGAGGCGGTGCGCGAGTTCCTCGAGCGCGACGTGATGGCGGCGACCGAGGGCCGCGTGCAGTTCCATACGCGCGTCGCGGTGAACGTCCTCGGCATGGTCGAGCGCGAGCTGGCGGTCGGCCCGCAGCAGCGCGAGGCCCACGCGGCGGGCTTGGCCGCCCTCGGAATGGCGGACGAGACGGCGCTGGCGGCCGCCATCCGCTCCGGTCAGCTCGACGACCGGCTCGAGGAGGTCCGAGCGTTCGTGCGCAGCACCGTCGAGGACAAGCTCCGCGTGGCCAACCCCAAGTACCTCGACGAGCCGGCGTGAGCGAACGGGACGACCACCACCTCGGCGACGAGCTGGGCCGGGTGGCGGCGGGGGAGAAGGACGCCATGGCCCGGGTCACGCGGGCGCTCGCTCGCTCCGCCCGTGTCGCGGGCACCGGCGCCGTCGCCAGCGGGAGATGGCTGGCGGAGGTGGTGCTCGACACCGCGCCGCGGATCCCGATCCGCGACCAGCGCACCCTCGAGACCCACCACGACGGTCTCACCGGCGCGGCGCTGGCCGAGGCCCTCATCACGACCGCGAGCCGGGCGTCGGCCGGAGTCGGCGCGGCGGCCGGGGCCCTGATGAGCGCCGAGGAGCTCTCGCCTCCGACGTGGCTCGCCATCCCCCTCGAGCTGGTCGTCGAGACGTTGGCCGTGGCCGCGGTGGAGCTCAAGCTGGTGGCCGAGCTGCACGAGGCCTACGGGCGTCCGGTACCGGGGTCCTCATCGGAGCGCTCCATGGCGGTGGTGCGGGCGTGGGCCGAGCGCAGGGGCGTCACGCCCGCGGTGCTGACGCGCAGGGGCGGGCTGGCCGACGTGCTCGGTCGCGGGACCCGCAACGAGCTGCTTCGGCTCGTCCGCCGCCGCATGGTCGCGCGCATGGGCCGCAACCTGTCGAGCCTGGCGCCGCTCTTCGCGGGCGTGGTCGCCGGTGCCGAGGTCAACCGGCGCGCCACCCGCGCCCTCGGCGAGGCCGTCGTGCGGGACCTGGCATCTGGGGCCTAGCTGCCCACTTGTGGAAAGGTGGTGGCGTGCACGTAGGAATCCTCGGTGGGACGGGTCCCGCTGGCCGTGGCCTGGCGGCCCGGCTGGCGTCGGTGGGGATCGAGGCGACCATCGGGTCGCGGTCGAAGGACAGGGCGCTGGAGACGTGCGAGGCGATCGCCGAGCGCTGGCCCCAGCGTGAGCTGCCGCTGAACGCGGGCGACAACAGCCAGGCCGCATCGGCCGACGTCGTCGTGGTCGCTACGCCGTGGGACTCCGCCGCGCCCACGGCCGGGTCCGTCCGCGATCTGCTGGCAGGCAAGGTGGTCATCTCCATGGCCAACGCCCTCGCCAAGGTGGGCAACGAGTTCCAGCCGCTGGTGCCGCCCCGCGGCTCGGTGGCCGCGAGCGTGGCCGCCTTCGTGCCCGACTCCCTCGTGGCCGCAGCGTTCCACCACCTGCCGGCCAAGGAGCTGGCCGACCTCGACCATCCGATCGAGAGCGACGTGCTGATCTGCAGTGACCACGCGTACGCGACGGAGGTCACCTCGGAGCTCGTGCGGCTGATCCCGGGGCTACGGCCCCTCGACTCGGGCACCTTGTCGAACGCGGCGCCGATCGAGGCGTTCGCGGCGGTGCTCCTGCAGCTGAACATCAAGTACAAGACGCGGGCAGCCGTACGGCTGACCGGCATCGATCTGCCCTGACCACATGGTGATGCGGCTCTACGACACGGCGCGGCGCGAGGTCGTGCCGTTCGAGCCGGGCCCGGTCGTCACCATGTACACGTGTGGCATCACGCCGTACGACGCGGCCCACGTCGGCTTCGCGGCCATGGTGCTCACCTACGACCTGGTGCAGCGGCGCCTGCGCGACCTCGGCCACGACACCCAGCTGGTGCGAAACGTCACCGACGTCGACGACAGCATCCTGGCCCGCGCTCGCCAGCTGGGCGTCAACTACCTCGACCTCGCGGTCGAGGAGATGGCGCGCATCGACTCCAACCTGCGCGACCTCGGCATCGTCAAGTGCTTCAGCGAGCCGCGCGCCACGTCGGCGATCCCCGACATCCTCGGCTTCATCGGCATGGTGCTCGAGTCGGGGCACGCCTACCAGTCCGGCGGCGGCGTGTACTTCAGCGTCGCCACCTTCGACCGCTTTGGCCAGATCAGCCACCTCGAACGGGACGAGATGCTGCGCCTGGCCGCCGAACGAGGCGGCAAGCCCGACGATCCCAACAAGCGCGACCCGCTCGACTTCGTCCTCTGGCAACCGTCCGAGCCCGACGAGCCGTCGTGGCAGTCGCTCTGGGGCCCGGGTCGACCTGGTTGGCACATCGAGTGCTCGGCCCTCGCCCTGCGCGAGCTCGGCACGACCATCGACCTGCACGGCGGTGGCGCCGACCTCATCTTCCCGCACCACGAGTGCGAGGCGGCCCAGTCGGAGTCCGCAACGGGGGAGCCGTTCGTGCGCCACTGGCTGCACCAGGCCATGGTGCGCCTCGACGGCGAGAAGATGTCCAAGTCGCTGGGCAACCTCGTCTTCGTCAGTGACCTGCTGAAGGAGTGGGACCCGGCCGCGGTACGCCTCGCCGTCCTCGCCCACCACTACCGCACGCCGTGGGACTGGACCGACGACGTCATGCCGGCCGCGGCCGAGCGGCTCGAGCGCTGGCGGGCGGCCGGCCCCGGCGACGCCGCCCTCGAGGAGGTGCGGGCCGCCCTCGACGACGACCTCGACGCGCCGGCCGCGCTGGCAGCCGTCGACGCGGCGGTGGCGGCGGGCAAGGGCATCTCCCGCGCCGCCGCCCTCCTCGGCGTTGCGTAAGCGGATCGCCGCTGTCCTTGCGTGTGTCTGCGCGCTCGGCGCATACAACTCCGGAACGACCGAAGTCGCCGCCACCGCCGCCGACGATCCGCTGCCGGCGGTGCGGCAGGTGCTGGCGGCGCGTGTCGGCGCGGTGAAGGGGGGCGACCGCGCCGGGTTCCTCGCCACCGTCGACCCGAAGGCGCCCGCCGCCTTCAAGACGGCGCAGGGCCGTCTCTTCGACGGACTGCGCACCGTCTCGCTCTCGACCTTCGACCTGCAGGCGCGCACCGACATGACGGGCGATCTCAGCGCGGGTCTCGCGGCCAAGTACGGAAACGCACGGGTGTTCCTGCCTGAGACGCGCATGGTGACGCGGATCGCGGGCTACGACGAGCGCGACGCGGTCGACGGCCTCTGGTACACCTACGTCCAGCGCGACGGGAAGTGGTACATCGGGGGCGACACCGACCTGGAGGACGTCGGCCTGCTCACCTCGCGGGGGCTCTGGGACTTCGGCCCCGTGCAGCTCCAGCGCACCGACCACTTCGTCATCCTCAGCCACCCCGAGCAGGCGGAGCGGGCCAAGGCGCTCATCGGCATCGCCGAGGAAGCCGCCGTCGCGCTGGCGGGGCGGTGGGACCAGCCGTGGTCCGGCAAGATCCCGATGGTGCTGGCCGGCTCCCTCGACGAGCTGGCCAAGGTCCTGCAGTCGACCTTCGACCTCACCAAGTTCGTCGCCTTCGTCGTGTACCAGCCACTGCGCGACAACGGGTGGTCGACCACCGCCCCCCGTCTGTACGTGCAGGACAAGAACCTCAGCAAGTACGCGCACGACTTCCAGCTCTCCACCCTCACCCACGAGCTGGACCACGCCGCGGTCGCGCCCTACGCCGGGCCCGCCATACCCGCGTGGGTGCACGAGGGTGTGGCCGACTGGGTGGCGACGGGGGAGAGCACCGCCGAGCGCAAGCCGGGCGGCAGCGACGGCAAGCTGCCGCGGGACTACGAGTTCACCACTGGCTCCGGCACGGCCATCGTCCGCTCCTACGCCGAGAGTCGGTCGGCCATCTCCTACCTCGCCGCCCGTTTCGGCACCGGCGCCCCGTCCCGCCTCATCCGCACCCTCGGCGACCTCGGGCCGGTGGCGGGCAGCGTCGACGCCAACGTCGACGCCACCATGCGCAAGCTCTTCGGCGTCTCCTTCGACCAGTTCCAGGCCGGCTGGGCCCGCCGCTAATACCGCAAGGGGCAGGAGCCCTCGTCGGTAACCTGCGGCTCTATGGACGTGCGGGTACATCTCAGTTCGGCAGGAGCCCGCGATGGGGTTGGGGTCCCCATCGCCGTCAGCGAGCGCCGCGCAGCAAGCGAGCGAATGTGACAGCCAAGCAGATCACCATCAGGCTCCCAGACGGTTCCGAGCGCGCCCTCTCCGCCGGCGCGACGGCCGCCGACCTGGCCGCCTCGATCGGCAGGGGTCTGGCCAAGGCAGCGGTCGCGGCCACCGTCGACGGCGCGACCATCGACCTGTCGCGGCCGCTCGACGACGGCGCGACCGTCGCCATCGTCACCGAGGACTCCGACGAGGGCCGCTACGTCCTGCGCCACTCGACCGCGCACGTGATGGCCCAGGCCGTGCTCCAGCTCTGGCCTGGCGCCAAGTTCGCCATCGGCCCGCCCATCGAGGACGGCTTCTACTACGACTTCGACCTGCCGGACGGGGCCCACTTCACCGAAGACGACCTCGACCGCATCGAGGCGCGCATGCGCGAGATCGTCGCCGAGGACCAACCCTTCGTCCGCGAGGAGCACTCGCGGGAAGAAGGCCTGCAGCTCTTCGCCGACCAGCCCTACAAGCGGGAGATCATCGAGGGCGTCGACCCTACCGAGGGGGCGGAGGGCGGCGTCGTCAGCGCGTACCGCAACACCCCCGAGTTCGTGGACCTGTGTCGCGGTCCCCACGTCGGCTCCACCAAGCGCCTGGGCGCCTTCAAGCTCATGCGCGTGGCGGGCGCCTATTGGCGGGGCGACGAGCACAACCAGCAGTTGCAGCGCATCTACGGCACCGCGTGGGAGTCGCAGAAGAAGCTCGATGCCCACCTGCACATGCTCGAGGAGGCCGAGAAGCGCGACCACCGCAAGCTGGGCGCCGAGCTCGACCTGTTCTCCTTCCCGTCCGAGATCGGCAGCGGCCTGGCCGTGTTCCATCCCAAGGGTGGCGTCGTCCGCAAGGTGATGGAGGACTACTCGCGCAAGCGACACGAAGAAGCGGGCTACGACTTCGTCAACACCCCGCACATCACCAAGGCGACCCTCTTCGAGACGTCGGGACATCTCGACTGGTACGCGGACGGCATGTACCCGCCCATGGAGATGGACGGCGCCACCTACTACGCCAAGCCCATGAACTGCCCGTTCCACATCCTCATCTACAAGGCGAGGGGGCGCAGCTACCGCGAGCTGCCGCTGCGCATGTTCGAGTTCGGCAGCGTGTACCGCTACGAGAAGTCCGGCGTCGTGCACGGGCTCACCCGGGTGCGGGGCATGACCCAGGACGACGCCCACATCTTCACCACCAAGGAAGAGATGGGCCAGGAGATCAAGACGCTGCTGCGCTTCGTGCTCGACCTGCTGCGCGATTACGGGCTCAACGACTTCTATCTCGAGCTGTCCACCAAGCCCGAGGAGAAGGCGGTTGGCAGCAAGGCGGAATGGGACGAGGCCACCGAGGCGCTGCGCCTTGCGGCGGCGGAGGAGGACCTCGAGCTGGTGATGGACGAGGGCGGCGGCGCGTTCTACGGGCCCAAGATCTCGGTGCAGGCCCGCGACGCCATCGGCCGCTACTGGCAGCTGTCGACGATCCAGCTGGACTTCCAGATGCCGCAGCGCTTCGACATGGAGTACCAGGCCGCGGACGGCACCAGGCAGCGACCGGTCATGATCCACCGTGCCCTCTTCGGCTCGGTCGAGCGCTTCTTCGCCGTGCTGCTCGAGCACTACGCGGGCGCCTTCCCGACGTGGCTGGCGCCGGTGCAGGCGCGCGTGCTCGGCGTGCGCGACGATCACGACGCCTACGCGGCCAAGGTCGTCGAGCAGCTGAAGCACGCCGGTGTGCGGGCCGACACCGTCGAGGCCGACGAGCCCCTCGGCGCCCGCATCCGCAAGGCCAAGCTCGAGAAGCTGCCCTACGTGCTGGTCGTCGGCGATGACGACGTGGCCGCGGGCACCGTGGGTGTCAACGCCCGCGGCAAGGACGTGGAGCGCGGCGTGGCCGTCGGCGAGCTCATCACCCGACTCCGCACCGAGATCGACGAGCGCCGCATCGACGAGCCCGCCACCACCTGATGCTCGAACGGCTCTGGGCGGGCTGGCGCTCGCAGTACATCGCGTCGAGCGGCGCCGACTCGGCTGACGACGGGTGCGTGCTGTGTCGCGTCCTCGCCGCGCCGGACGAACGTGAGGCACTCGTGGTGTGGCGCGGCGACCACAGCGCCGTCATCCTCAACGCCTACCCGTACACGAGCGGCCACGTCATGGCCCTCCCGCTCCGTCACGTCGGCCAGCTCGAGGATCTCGACGCGGACGAGGCCGCCGAGCTGTGGTCCACGACGACGAACGCGATCCGCGCCGTGAAGCAGGCCTACGACCCGGGAGGCGTCAACATGGGCGCCAACCTCGGCCGCGCCGCGGGCGCGGGAGTCCCCGGCCACCTGCACGTGCACGTCGTGCCCCGGTGGGCAGGCGACACCAACTTCATGACGACGGTCGCGGAGGCGCGCATCCTCCCGGAGCCGCTTTCGGAGAGCTACGACAAGATCAGGGCCGCGTGGTCCGTCAGGTGACGACCAGCGTCCCCGTCATGTTGCGGTGGAGCGAGCAGAAGAACCCGTAGGACCCAGGCGCCAACTGCTCCACGCCCGCGACGGGCGCGCTCTGGGCCGTCGAGATGAGCGGCGTCCCGAAGGACCCGTTGTTGGCCTGGACGTCGTGCTGGGGCACGTCGAGGTTGGTGAAGCTGAGCGACTGCCCGTGCTGGATGGTGACGGTGGTCGTGGCGTAGGTCGTCGCGACGGCGCCCGGGCCGGCGATGACAGTGTTCGACCCAGCGGGGGCGTTGGGCACGCCCGGGGGCGCCGGGGTGGGCGGCAGGCCGCTTGCCTGTCCGCCGCCCGGCTTGAACGCGACGATGAACCCGTCGGGCAGCCCGGAGATGCCCACGGACGCGTAGACGGTGTTGCGGGCGATGCTGACGCCGCCCCAACTGGCGACGGCGTTGGTGCCCGTCCCCGAGCCGACGGCCATGGGCCGGTGCAGCACGGGTGTTCCCAGCCGGGTGTCGAAGGCGTCGAGGAAGCCCTTGAGGTCGACCGTGTAGGCGATGCCGTTGGCGACGGAGACGGGGTTGCCCCAGTGCACGCCGTCGGCCACCGGGGTTGCCCAGCGGTACCCGCCGGCCTGGCCGACCGACCAGACGTAGCCGCCGACCGTGATGGGCCCGTAGATCCCCGACCCGTCGACCGCAGTCGACCCCACGATGCCGCCGACCGAGGACGGCGGACCGACGGTCGCCTTCCACAACGGCGCCATGGTCTCGGCGTCGAAGGCGTGGTACACGCCGGACTTCTGGCCGTCGCCGACCACCTTGCGCCCACTGGCATCGGTGAACAGGTTGGGCGCGGCGCCGAAGTCGAGGTCCTGGTCCATGCACGACCCGAGCCCCTGCGGGTACCAGGGGGGGTTGTTCCCGGTGAAGTCGATGCACGGCAGGCTGTCGGTGCCGCTGACGTACTCGTCGACCAGCCCCTTGTAGGACCCGACGATCTGGCCGAACGTCGACCGCGTCTGGTCGAGGTCGATCTTGAGTACCGCGTTGGCGTAGGCGTGCTCGGCCTGGGGCTTGAAGGGGTTGGCCGTGCCGACGTACGCATACCCCGTGTCCGGATCGACGGCGGGCGTCGACCAGATCCCCGCGCCGGCGAAGTCGTCCTCCGGCTGGTGGGGCGGATGGATCGTGTATGCCTTGTGCACGAGGGCACCGGTCGTCGCGTCGAGCAGCACGTAACCGCCCTGGAACGCGTAGCGGTCCGCTTCGTCGCCCAGCTCGGCCGAGCCACCGGAGACTCCCATGAACAGCAGGCCGCGGAAGATGACCGGGCTGCCGTAGACGTCGGCGCCCGCCTGGTTGTCGATGTCCTGCGACGTCCAGCGCACCGCACCGGTGGCTTCGTCGAAGGCGACGACGTACGGGCCCTTGCAGTTGGGCTCGCACGCGGCGCGCGACACGCGCGACACCGCTGCGTACACGAGACCACCCTCGACCGTCACCGAGCTGTTGATCCCACCACCGCCCGGCACCTGGGCCTTCCACACCGGCGCGCCGTCGTCCGCGTTCATGGCGAACACCCAGCCGCCGTTGGAGCCGGCGAACAGGCAGCCGTCGGCGACCGTCGGGGTGCCGGTGAAGTCGCCGGCACCTCCGGCCTGGTTGGCCGAGAACGTCCACACCGGGCCGAGCGTCGCGGCTTCGACGTCGCCGATCGTCCGCTCACGGTCCTGGAACCGGGTGTTGGACAGGTCGTGGCCGTAGCTGCGCCACTCGCCGCCCGTCACGTTCACCGGCCCGCACCCGGCCACGGGTGACGGCTGCGGCCCGACCGCGGCGCGGCCCGCGCCGGCGGCAGGGAGGCCGATCAGCACGGCGATGGCGGCAGCAACGGTGACGCGGGTACGGGTCACGGCCCCCACGGCTTCTCCTTCATCATGGCGAACAGCTGGCGGCGCGTCCGCGGGCCGAGCACCTGGTTGGACGCCATCGGCGCGTATTCCTTGTAGCTGTCCGGGTCAGTGAGGTACTCACCCTTGACGTCGTTCACCGCGTCGCACGTGATGGCGTTGCGCGTCAGGTCGGCGTCGATGCCGTAGGCCTCCGCCGCGTTGCGGCCGAGGATGCGGTTGCGGATGGTGCGGTCGGGCGCCGACGTCGCCACATTGACGGACGGGTCCTCGAAGTCGCCATCGAGACCGTGAGGGAAGCGCTCGTTGCTGAATTGCAAGCGGCGCAGGGCCACGATCTCCTTTTGGGGCGAGCCGTACCAGAGGCTGTCGGTGCCCCACACCACGCGCTTCGGACCGACGTAGGTCAGGAGCTTGTCGAGCAGGATGGCGGCCTCGCTCGGTGTGCCCATGTAGTCGCGCCACACCGAGCCCAACTCGGCGTACACGTTGGGCGAGTTGCCGCCGTGGGTGATCGCGTCCATGCCCGAGCGCTCGAGGTTGGCGATGAAGGCGTCGACCGAGCGCGCGTCGGGCGCGTAGGCGTCCTTGCCCTTGTACGGCTCCTGCGGACCCGGGAACAGGTCGTGGCCCGAGTGGTAGATGAGGAACTTGATGCCGGGGAAGGCCTTGGCCGCCGGCCCCACGTCGAAGGTGGCCGCCGCTCGCTGGTCGAACCCGGGCAACGCGAAGCCTTTGTGGCTGGCGACGACCGGAGGCACGCCGTACTCGGTGCTCAGTTTCTGCACGTGCTCGAGGAAGGGCATGCCGATCTCGGGCGAGTTGAGGAACCAGCCGCTGGCCATGGGCACGTCGCCCCACGGGCAGTACACCTTCCAGCCCCGCAGGATCCCCGGGTTCCCGGGCGTGCCGCCGTAGAGCGCGGCGCGTTGCGTCATCTGGTCGAGCTCCTCCTGGAGGAAGACGGGCTTGAGACCCATGCCGTCGGTGTTGGTGCCGGCCGATCCGCGGTTGGGCATCACGAAGGAGTGCATGACCGAGCGCTGCGAGTTGGCCAGCTCGTTCACCTTGTTGACCGTCTCCACCGCCTCGAGGATGGGCAGGGGCTGTTGGATCTCCGGGCCGGTGGGAACGGCCGACAGCACGGTCATGGTGGTGGCGGAGTCGAGGAAGAGCTCCTTGAGGTAGTGGAACCGTGAGAGGTTGGCGATGGGGTCGACCTCGCCCGCCCCGCCGCCCCGCACCGTGCCGTCGTTGCGGAGGCCGGGGCGGCCGCCCAGCAGCGGCGAGGCCTGAGGCCAGATCGCGGCGAAGAAGGCGTGGAAGGCGGGGTTGTTGACCCGCCACAGCCCGTCGGGGTCGACGTGGTGGGACTGCACGTCGAAGATGAACTCGCCGGGCAGGTTGCTGAGCGTCTCCAGCCCGCCCCGACCGGCCCACTCCAGATCGCAGGCGTCGGTGGTCTCGGTGTTGTGGGCGTAGCCGTAGTGGCCGAAGCGGGTGTCGGCGATCATGTCGATGGCCCAGAAACCGATCGCGGTGGCGGCGGCCGTGCGCACGAACTGGCGGCGGCTCATCCCCATCTTGTGTCGCCAGCGCTCGGTCTCGGCGTTCGCCAGCCGCATGATGGCCCGTTGCTCGGACGTCGGCGGCAGGGGGATGTACTCACCGTTCGAACACGGCATGACGTCGACGGGGAGGTCCTCGCTCTGGTCGTCCCAGGAGCGTCGCCAGCGGGGGATCATGAGGTCACCTCGAATGCTCCTCGCATGAGGGGATGGATGCGGCAGTAGTAGGTAACGACGTCGCCCGGCACGAACCCGTTGATGTCATTGATGTCGAGGTTCCAGCTCAGGGTGTTCTTGGCGGGCCCGATGGCGGGCGGCCCGTACCCCAGCTCGGAGGAGTCGAAGTCGATGGCGCGCCCGCTGCTCGTCCTGCCGTTGGCGACCGGGAACGCCGTCCCCGTCGCGCCCGTGCAGGGGTACGCGCACGAGGTGACGGTGTGGTACACGTCGAGCGCGGTGTCCATGTTGGTGAAGCGGAGTTGGCTGCCGAGCTTCACCGTCGGCAGGCCGGTCATGGCGATCATCGACAGGTCGCCGGGTGTGTACAGGAAGTCGGCGATGCCGACGTCGGACGTGGCCACGCCCTTCGGCGCGGAGAGTGTCGTGCCGGTCGGGCCGCCGTAGTTGTCGTTCTCGTGCAGGTGGCCGTGGGTGAGGACGCCCTTGTCGCACAGGGTTGGCGGCGATGCCGCGACGCCACCGCTGGCGCAATCCTCCGAGGTGTCGGCGGTTGCCGTGAACGGGTCGACGCCAGGCGCCTGCGGATTGCCGTTGGCGTCGTCGGGCACGAGGAAGGCGACCGCGATGCCCATGTCCTCGTACGTCGACTGGATCGTGGTGTCGTAGGTCGCGTTGCTGCGCATGACGTCGCCGGGCTTCACCCGGACGCCCCAGAACGGCAGCCCCACGACCTTCATGGAAAAGTCCCACGAGTTCGCTGGGCCGCCCGGCTGGTCGGGATGTTGTCGGTCCCAGTACACGGCCTCTCCCGTGTAGATGCGGCGCGCGTCGCCGTTGCGTACGACGTCGATGTCGTTGGTGAGGCCACCAGGATGGAGGTGGCCGCCCATGCCGATGAGCGTCCCGCCCCGGAACGGTTGGCCGCCGAACTGGAGCCCGTCGAGGGGAAGGTCCCTGCCCCCCGCGTTGCCGGGCTGGCCCTGTCCGACGATCTGCTTGCCGTAGGGGTCGAAGTTGGCGCACTCCTCCTTGGGCCAGGTGCACGTGCCGTCGTCACCACCGAAGGGACGCTGCACGTTGAAGACGGGGTAGGCGCCCGGGTTCACGTCGAGCCAGAGGGGATAGGCCGGCTTCAGACCCAGCCTGTCGCCGTTGGCCTTGGGGATGAAGTCGATCTCGTAGGTGATGTAGACGACCTGGGGCTGCTGGACGGCGCTGTGCACCATGTAGAGGAGCAGCCATTGGTCGCTCGCCTTGACGGGCATGCCGTAGCCCCTCGGGAAGGGGAAGAGCGTCTTCTCCTCGCCGGCGGCCGCGAAGGCGCTGTTGCCGTACGACGGCACGGACAGCCAGGTGCCGTGGTGGAGGTGGATCTGCTCGATGGGCGGCACCGTGCCGTCGGGCCGGACCAGGTCGGGCTTGAACCGCGTGATGTAGCCGTCCTGCACCGGCCGCTCGATGGTGATGGGTTCGATGAGCACGTCGTTCTGGCCGGGCTTGATGGTGAGCGGCCCGAAGGCGAACTTGAGGCGGCGGCACGCGCCGGGGTAGCGCTCGTACTCCGGGCCCTGCCACCCCTCACGCGCGTACTGGGCGCTCTCGTGCGGGTTGCTCGCCTCGGGCAGGCAGTTGGTCGGCGTCAGGTCGGCCGCGAAGTTGGGCTCAGGGGTCGGTGGCCCCGACGCTCGTGCCGCGGCGAGCGGCGCCACCAGCAGGAGCGCGGCAACGGCGAGGACACGGCGACGACGAGGCACGGCGGCTCCCAGGGCACTTGACGGTTCCGTCAGCGTCTGAGTTGGACGCGTGCGGAGCAATTCCTCTTATCTGACCGAAGTACTACTCCGCGTGGTCAGCAGAGGCGGTGCGACGACGTCGCGTGACCGCCGGGTTGTAACAGACGCCCTTCATCCCCAACATCTGCGCGGGCACGCACAGGTTCGAGTTCTCGCACGCGGCGTGGGCGTGGGGATCCGCGCCCAGGATGCGGGCGGCCAGGTCGGCCTCGGCGTAGAAGGGCCGTCCGATGCCGACCATGTCGGCGTGCCCGCCCTCGAGGATGCCGGTCACCTCGTCGACCGATCGGATCCCGCCCACCGCGAACACGGGGATGGCGACCCTGCGTTTCACAGCGGTGAACAGGTCCCGGTTCCAGACGGGCCGGAAGGGGTTGCGCCAGCCGCCCACCACGTAGCCGGCCGTGAGCACCCAGCGCCGACGACGGGTGGGAGCGGCCGTCCGGAACCGCTTCTTCATCGCCGCGTTCCGCCACAGCGACGTCGGGACGCCGCCGCGCGACAACGTCGTGTCCGGGAAGATGGACACTTCCACCGGCGTCACGGAGTGAAAGCCCCACTCCTCCACGAGGCGGCACATCTCGAGGGCGTCCTCGACGGTGGCGTGGTGGGCGAGGGGAGGGGCGGTCTCGGCGGGGACCTTCACCGAGCAGTAGTAGTCCTCACCCGCCCGCTCGGCGATGCGCTCGCGGATCACGCGCAGGATCGACGCCCTGCGCTCGACCGACCCACCGAACTCGTCGGTGCGCCGGTTGTAGAAGGGGGAGAGGAACTGGTCGAGCAGCTTGGCGTTGGCCGAGGCCAGCTGCACGCCGTCGTAGCCCGCCTCCCGCGCCCAGGCCGCGGCGTCGCCGAAGCGGGCGGCCAGCGCGTGCACCTCGTCCGTACTCATGACGTGCACGGGCACTCCCGCGAAGGCGGGCCGGATCATGCGAGGGAGGGGCGAGGGCGCGAGGAGCGGGCCCTTGCGCTCCGACGCGTAGGGCTCGTGCCAGCCCTCCATGGCGTAGAGACCGCCGTGGCCGATCTGGATGACGACGGCCGCGCCTTCCCGCTGCACGGCCTGGACCATGGGCGCCATCGCGAGCATGCGCTCACGCGTGTCGACCAGCGTCATGCCTGGCGATGTGCGGCCCTCCTCGGTGATGCACGAGTTGCCCTGGATGATCATGCCGACGCCATGGCGCGCGTTCTCGACGAAGTGCTTTGCGTAGCGGTCCGGCGCGTCGGGGCCGGATCCCGCCCCTTCGAGCACCGGCGCGCGGTACAGCCGGTTGCGGACGGTCGCCGAGCCGAGGCGCAGAGGCGTGTGCAGTACCGTCACGGCTCCAGCCTATGAGTGAAACCGACGACCTCCCCGAGGACCTGCAGCCCGCCCTCTACGTCGGGCCCTACACGTTCCCGGACATCAAGAAGCGTCGGATCCCGGGCGCCATCTACCTGGCGTCGGCGGCCGTCCTCCTCGCCCTCTGGTTGGCGTACCACGACGGCGGCGTGTTCGTGAACCGAGGCACCCTCGCGGGTGCCATCGGTCTGGCCGTCGTCGGTGCCTACAACCTGGCCGCGGGCTGGCCCCTGCGCGTGCGGGAGGTCGACGCCCTCGCGTCCGCGTCACGCCAGGTCGGTTTCCCCGTCGGCCACGCGTCCGCCCAGCTCGGATGGCGCGGCCTTCGCAGCCGGCCCACGTGGCGGATCCTCCTCTATTCGGCCGAGGACCCGCCCTCCAAGCGCGGCCTCGTCCTCGTCGACGGCCTCGATGGTGCCGTGGTCGAGCACATGGTCGAGGACAACCCCGAAGACTGGAACGGCTAGGGGTCCACCACCGGGAGCGCTCACGCTGCCACTCTCGTCTCATGGCGCGCCGAAGCGTGATCGTCGTCGCGGCAGGCGTGCTGCTGGCCGGACTGGTCGTCCTGCAACCGGCGGGCGCGGCCGACGTGGGCCGGCCCAGCTGGTGGGACGGCGACTGCGACGCCAACCACTGGAACAGCGCGGCCGCGTCGCAGGGGTGGACGGGCGCCGGCGCGCACCGGCTGGGCGCGGTGTACCTCGGCGTGCCCGTGTGCGGCCCTCGCCCGGGCGGCGATCACGCGCCCGACGTGCAATGGACCCGCAGCGGCTGGGGCCACTTCGAGTGGGAGTGCACCGAGCTGGCATTCCGGTTCATGGCCCAGATCTACGGCGTCACCGCCTACGGCGGGAACGGCAACGCGGTCGTGCGCAACTACAACACGTCCTACGGCGGCAACCTCGAGCGGGTCAACAACGGCACCAGCGGCAAGGCGCCGCTGCCGGGCGACATCATTTCCTTCGACCGGTCCGGCGCGGCCGGGCACGTCGTCGTGGTCGCGTCGAGCAGCGTCAACTCGAGCGGCAACGGTTCGGTGAAGGTGCTGACCCAGAACGACACGGCCGACGGGTGGCGCTCGCTCACCGTCACGGGCTGGACGGTGCAGGGCTTCGGGTCCTACACGCCCTACGGGTGGCTGCACGATCCCGCGGGGCGGGGCGGCTCAGGCGCGCCGGGCGGCAGTGGGCCGTCCCTGTCGATCGCCGACGTGCGCGTCACCGAAGGGGCGGCCGGTACGTTCAGCAAGGCGCTCTTCACCGTGGCGCTCTCGCAACCCGTGACCTATCGCGTCAACGTGCGCTTCCAGTCCGCCGACGGCACCGCGCACGCCGGCAGCGACTACGACGCCAAGTCCGGCTACGTGCAGATCCGCCCCGGCACGCGGTCCGAGAAGTTCTGGGTGAACGTGCGCGGCGACGCGACCAAGGAGCCCGACGAGAACTTCACCGTCACTTTGAGCGACATCACCGGCGCCGCGGTGGCCGACAACCAAGCCGTCGCCACCGTCGTGAACGACGATTGACCGAACCGACTTCGTCGGCCCGGTCAATCGCTGATTCACCTCGCTCGCTTGCAAGCTGCGCTCGATGAAGGCGATGGGCACCCCAACCCCATCGCGGCTCCTGCCGACGTTAGGTCGGCCGGTTGCGCTCGGCGAAGGGAGACGTCAGAGGACCCGGTCGAGGACCTGCTCGGCGTCGCGCAGGTGGTGCTTCCCCTCGTGGACGCCGTTGCGGACCATCGTGAGGATGTCGCGCCGACCCCACGGGAACCGGCCGGTGCGGTCGAGCTCGTCGACGCCGATGTCGTCGATGACGGACGCGAACCGCAGCGCGTTGATCTCCAACTCGGCCAGCACGGCGTGCACCGGCTGGTCGTTGTAACGCTCGCGCTCGGCGCGGGCATCGGGGTCAGGGAAGGAGATCTCGGGCTCGCTCTCGGTGTGCATGCGCCGGACCGTGTCGGCCATCAGGGCGAACATGTCGCGCACATGGGCCGTGTACTCGACGGCCGACCAGACGCCGGGCTCGGGACGGCGACGCAACGCGGCCTCGTCGCCATCGGAGCGGTGCAGCTCCTCCGCGAAGCGGCGAGGGAACGAAGGTACGGCGACGGCGGCGTCCGCCTTCGAGATGCTGTCGTAGTCGAGCCCGCACTCGGGGCAGACGTAGCCCGTGGTCACAGCGTCACACTGTTTCGGTGCTCTTCTTCACCTTGTCGACGAGGTGGGACGGCAGCGGGTCGTAGTGGCTGTGGCGCAGGGTGAAGCGACCGCGGCCGCCGGTGAGCGACCGGAGGTCGATGGCGTAGCGCTGGAGCTCGGACGTGGGCACCTGGGCCACGATGATCTGCTCACCGTTGTTGCCCGCCTCCGTCCCCTGCACCCGACCGCGTCGCGCGTTGAGGTCGCCCATCACGTCACCCTGGTAGGCCGCCGGCACCGTGACCTCGAGCAACGAGACGGGCTCGAGCAGCACCGGGCTGGCCTTGGCCATGGCCTCGCGGAAGCCGAGCGAGCCCGCCATCCTGAAGCTCATCTCCGAGCTGTCGACGGCGTGGAACTTGCCGTCGAACAGCGTCACCCGCACGTCGACCACCGGGTAGCCGAACACGCCGCCGTGCTGCATCGTCTCCTGGATGCCCTTCTCCACGGCAGGGATGAACTGTCGGGGGACGGCGCCGCCGACGATCTTGTCCTCGAAGTGGAAGCCCTCGCCCCGCTCCAGCGGCTCGATGCGGATGTTGGCGACACCGAACTGCCCGTGGCCGCCCGTCTGCTTCTTGTACTTGCCCTCGGCCTCGGCCTCGCCCGCGATCGTCTCGCGGTAGGGAACGCGCACGTCCTCCGTCTGCACCTCGACGCCGAACTTGCGGGCCAGTCGCTCGGTGACGATGGCGAGATGGGTCTCGCCCATGCCGGAGAGCAGCGTCTGATGCGTCTCGTCCTCGCGCCGCACGAGCAGGGCGGGGTCCTCGTCCTGCAGCCGGTGCAGGGCGGTCATGAGCTTGTCCTCGTCGCCCTTCGACTTGGGAAGGATGGCGACGGACAGCGACTGCACAGGCGGCGCGGGCGCGGGCACGATCACCGGCATGTTCTTGGGCGCGAGCGTGTCGCCAGTGCCGGTCTCACCCAGCTTGGCCACCGCCGCGATGTCTCCAGCGGGCACCTCGGTGAGCTGTTCCTGCTCCTTGCCCCGCAGCGTGAAGAGCGCGTGCAGCTTCTCGTCGGTGTGCGTGCGCGGGTTGGTGAGCACCGCGTCCGGCCGGATGGTGCCCGAGAGCACCTTGAACATCGAGACCTTGCCCACGTACGGGTCGGCCAGCGTCTTGAACACGTAGGCGAGGGGCTGGCCACCGGGGTCGCACGCGATCTCCTGGGTCGTTGAACCGGCCTGCACGGTCACGGGCGGACGGTTGGTGGGCGACGGCCCGATCTCACAGATGAACTTGGCCAGCCGGTCGATGGCCACACCCTTGGCGGCCGAGCCGCAGATCACCGGGAACACGGTCGCTTCCGCCACGCCGGTGGCAAGCGTGTCCTCCAACTCCTTGGGACTCGGGGTGTCGCCGTCGAGGTAGCGCTCCATCATCTCGTCGTCGGCGACGACGATGCCCTCGACGAGGTTGTCGTGCACCTCGTGCTCGCGCGCCTCCATCTCGTCGGGGATCTCGCCCTCGACCGCGGCCCCGGTGTCGTAGGTGATGGCGGTGTCGGTGAGCAGATCGGCGACGCCGTGGAACGCCGTCTCCTCGCCGATGGGCAGCTCGAGAGGAGCGACGCCCGCGCCGAAGGTGTCGCGCAGCTGATCGAGCGTGCGGTCGAAGCTGGCCCGCTCGCGGTCGAGCTTGTTGATGAAGATCATGCGGGGCAGGTCGCGCTCGGCCGCCATGCGCCACACCGCTTCCGTCTGCACCTCGACACCCTCGACCGCGCTCACGACGAACACGGCCATGTCGGCAACCGACAGCGCGGCGTCGACGTCGGTGACGAAGTCGGCGTACCCCGGGCAGTCGATCACGTTGATCTTGTGGCCCTCGTATTCGAACGGTGCGAGCCCCAGCGAGACCGAGATCCCCCGCTTGACCTCCTCGGGGTCGAAGTCGGTGGTCGTCGAGCCGTCCTCCACTCGCCCCTGCCGGTTGATGGCCCCGGCGCAGAACAAGAGCGCCTCGGTCAAAGTGGTCTTCCCGGCGCCTCCGTGGCCGACCAACGCGACGTTGCGGATCTTGGCGGGAGGGAAGCTCTTCACGGGCGGCCTCGCTTGGTGATGGTCCGGTCGACTGAGGTTAACGAACCTCGGTGGTAGCTTGGGCTGCGACGGCCCTCGTCCCCTGGAGTCGCACCGAATTGTTCGACGGACGCTGGCGGAGCAGCGTGGAGAAGGGCCTGAAGCCCGTCGGATCCGGGCTCCGCCGCAGCGGCATCGCTGCAGATCACCTCACCGGCCTCGGCCTGGCGTTGGCGGGCGCGTGTGCCGTCGCCATCGGCTCGGGGCGGCTCGGGCTCGGCCTGGTGCTGCTCATCGCGGCCGCCGTCCCCGACATGCTCGACGGCGCGGTGGCCAAGGCCTCTGGCACGGCGTCGCCGCGGGGGGCGTTCTTCGACTCCGTCGCCGACCGCGTCAGCGATTCCCTCGTGCTCGGCGGCATCGCGTGGTACCTAGCGGGCAGCGAAGGGGCACACGCCGCCCTGCTGCCCTTCGCGGTGCTGGGCGCCTCCACCCTCATCTCTTACGAGCGGGCCAAGGCCGAGGCCCTCGGGTTCTCGGCGCGCGGCGGCCTCATGGAGCGGGCCGAGCGCATCATCGCCCTGTGCGTGGGCCTGGCGTTCAGCGCCGTGCTCGTCCCCATCCTCTGGGTGATGCTCGCGCTGACTCTCGTCACCGCCGTGCAGCGCTTCGTCAAGGTGTGGCGCCAGGCCACCGCCCCGCGGCCCACCGAGAGCCGCTGGCGCACGTGGCGGGAGGCAGCCTCCGTGCGCCGCCGTTCCAGCCGACCCGCGCACCGGTCGGCCGACGCCCAGCGCTGGCGCACCCGCCGGCGCGCCGGCACCCGGCCTTAGTGGGCCTGCGCCAGCGCGCGCCCTATCTCGCGTATCGGGGCGCGGCCGCGATCGCCAACGCCATGCCGCGGCCGGTGGCCGCGGCCACCGCCGACGGCCTGGGCCTGGTGATGATGCGGGCCATGGACGGACGGCGTCGCATGCTCGAGCGCCATCTGCGCCGCGTGCACGGCGGTGCGCTGTCCGATCAGGCGCTCCAGCGCGAGGTGCGGCGGACCTTCCGCTCCTACGCCCGCTACTGGATGGAGTCGTTCCGCCTGGCCAACACGCCGCTCGGTGCTCTCGACGCCGGCATGTCGTGGGAGGGCGTGGGCCATCTGGAGACGGCGCTGGCCGAGGGCAAGGGGGCCATCATGGTGATGCCACACCTCGGCGGGTGGGACTTCGGCGCCGCCTGGTTCTGCGCCCTCGGCTATCCGGTCACGGTGGTGGCCGAGCGCATCGATCCCCCCGAGCTGTTCGACTGGTTCGTCCGGCTCCGCAGTGACCTGGGGATGCGCGTGGTGCCGCTCGGACCCGAGGCGGGCACGGCCGTCCTCCACGCGTTGAATCGCAACGAGGTGGTCGGGCTCATCAGTGACCGCGACATCGGTGGCACGGGCTCGGAGGTGGAGTTCTTCGGTGAGCGCACGACGCTCCCGAGCGGTCCGGCCACCCTGGCGTTGCGTACCGGCGCACCCATCCTGCCGACCGCCGTGTACTTCCGGGGCCGGCGAGGTCACCACGGCGTGATCCGGCCGCCCGTCGCGGCCGAACGGAAGGGCAGGCTGCGGGAGGACGTGGACCGCGTCACCCAGGACCTGGCCCGCGAGTACGAGGCCCTCATCCGCGTCGCGCCCGACCAGTGGCATCTCCTCCAACCCAACTGGCCCAGCGACCACGAAGCCGCCAACCCCGCCTGACTTTTCGGCTGTCCGGGGGAATAGGCCCCCGAAGTGCCGAAAAGTCGATCGGGGGTGATGATCAGCCGCGGCCGACGGCGCGTTCGAGTTGGGCCTTGGTCATCTTGGAGCGGCCCTCGATGCCTTTGCGCTTGGCCTCTTCGTAGAGCTGGTCGCGGGTTCGCCCGCCCGGGCCCTTGTGCGAGCGGAGACCGCCGCGGCGGCCCGAGGAGATGTCCTTGACCGACGTGCGGCTCGCGGTCTTGGCCTCGCCCGATCGAGCCCGCTCCTTGTTGACGGTGCGCGCCGCGATCTCTTCGGCCTTGTCCTCGGAGTTCCCGCGATCCTTCAGGCTCTCCTTGATGTGCTTGTACTGCCGTTCTCGTTTGGTGTTCCAGGCTCGCTGCGGCATGGCTGATACCTACCCAGGAACGGTCAGCCAGTCCCACACGCGTATGGCGTCGACGAGGCGCTCGTGGCGCGCCACGACGCCGCCCGGCCACACCACCGAGCGTTCGAGCTCGCCTTCGACGATCGCACCTTCGCCGACGACACTCGCTCCGCCTGACGCAGCCAGGTTGGCGGCCAGGTAGTCCATCGGCGTGCCGCAGTCGATGAACGCGCCGGCGAGCGGAACGAGGTCGAGCCGCCCCTCGGCCTCGAGGCGGGCCCAGCTCACCTCGTAGAGACCTGACGGTTCGGGCTGGAGGTCGCGCACCTCGGCCCATGGCAACAGCGCCGCGCCGGTGTGGCGCCACCGTCCGAAGTCGCCACGCAAGGTGTCGTCGGTGACGAGCAGGCGGACGCGCTCGCCGTCCCACCCCTCGGCCAGGGAGCCGAGCCCCTGCTCGCGGTACCCGTCGGCATTGACGAGCAGCACGTCCCGTCCGTCGATCCAGTCCCGAAGCCGCCCGAGCGCTCCCGCAGTACCGAGGGCCTCGGCCTCCTCGATGGAGACGTGCACGTCGCGCCCGGCCAGGTGACTCTCGAGGAGGGCGCGCCCGTGGTGGACGTTCACCGCCGCGTCGGACGCGACCGCCGTGACCTGGTCGAGGGCGATGTCCACGAGTGCCACGTTGTTGACCGGGCACAGGGCCTTGGGTCGGACATAGGTGAGCGGACGCAGCCGGGTGCCCGCGCCCGCCGCCAGCACGACGGCGGCGAGCCCGCTCATGGTTTCGAGACGAGCCCCAGGGCTTTGTCGGTCTCGTGCTGCAACGCGGGCAACTCGTCGGGCAGGAACCAGCGCGCCTCCAGCAGCTCGGCCGAACGCGCGGACACCTCAGTGGCGCGCGGGTCGAGAGGACGGGCGGTGTAGATCACATCGACCCGCCGGGCGGCAGGGTCGACCACGACGGTGGGTGGCAGGTCGAGCTCGATCTCGAGGCCGACCTCCTCCATGCACTCGCGCCGGGCCCCGGCCGCCGCCTCCTCGCCCCGCTTCAGCAACCCCCCGGGCACACCCCAGCCCTTGCGATAGGAGTGGCGCACCAGCAGGCGGGCGCCGTCGTCCCGCGTGATCATGCACATGGCGCCGACCGTGAATGACGGCGCGACGGTGTGCACCAGCAGGCGCCGCAACCAGCGCGGCATCTTGCCCACCGCGCGAAACGCCAAGACACGAGCCCGCCGGAGCATCGGCCGAGGTTAGAAGAAGCCCGAGGCTCTACCGTGTGACTGTGCGCGTGGCCCTGGTGTGCCCGTACAGCCTCACCATCCCCGGTGGGGTGCAGGGACAGGTCCTCGGCCTGGCTCGGTCGCTGCGCGCCATGGGGCATCCGACACGCGTGCTGGCCCCGTGCGACGGTCCGCCTCCCGACGCAGGCGTGACCCCGCTCGGCAACTCGGTGCCGTTCGCGTCGAACGGATCGGTCGCACCCATCGCGCCCGACCCCGCGGCCGCGCTGCGCACGATCCGTGCCCTGCGCGACGAGGCCTTCGACGTCATCCACCTGCACGAGCCGCTCTGCCCGGGTCCCACCCTCACCGCGCTGCTCTTCTCCGACCGTCCGCTGGTCGGCACCTTCCACCGGGCCGGAGCGAGCAGCGCGTACAAGAGGCTCAAGCCGCTGGTCCGCTGGGCCGGTGACCACCTCGACCTGCGGTGTGCCGTCTCACCCGACGCCTACGAGCTGGCCCACGCCGCGGTCGGCGGCCGGTTCGAGCTGCTGTGGAACGGCATCGAGACGGAGCGTTTCACCAAGGCCACGCCCTGGCCCACCGAGGCACCCACCATCTTCTTCATGGGACGGCACGAGCCACGCAAGGGTCTCGACGTCCTGCTCTCGGCCATGGCCAAGCTGCCCGGGGACGTGCGCCTGTGGGTCGCGAGCGACGGTCCGCAGACCGAGGAGCTGATGGCCCGCACGTCGGCCGACCGGCGCATCGAGTGGCTGGGACGGGTGACCGACGAGGAGGCGGCCGGCCGCCTGCGCGGGGCCGACGTGTTCTGCGCCCCGTCCCTCCACGGCGAGTCGTTCGGTGTCGTCCTGCTCGAGAGCATGGCCGCGGGCACGCCCATCGTCGCCAGCGCCTTGCAGGGGTATCGCAACGTGGCCCGGCACGGCGTCGACGCCCTGCTCGTCCCGCCCGGTGACGCCGGTGCGCTGGCCGGCGCCCTCGAGTCGGTGCTGGCCGACCCGTCGATGGCCCGCCGCCTCGTCGCCGCGGGGGAGCTGCGCGCCGCCGAGTTCGCCATGGACCGCCTCGCCGAGAAGTACGTCGAGCTCTATCAGACGGCTGGCGCCGGCTGATCTCGCTCGACGCAGCCCTCAGCGATCTCATTTGCTCGCTCGCAAGCTTCGCTCGCGGGAAGGACGTGGAGCACTATCAGACGGCTGGCGCCGGCTGATCTCGCTCGACGCAGCCCTCCGCGATCTCATTTGCTCGCTCGCAAGCTTCGCTCGCGGGAAGGACGTGGAGCTCTACGAGTCGCTCGGCGCGCGGTGAAGACCGGTCACGGCGCGGCGATCTCGATGACGAGGCGAGGCGGGCCGGACAGCGTGTTGACGCGGAAGCCGGGCTTGCCGTGCACGCCGATGACCCAGGTGAGCACCGCTTCGAAGTCGCCGGTGCGCACGAGCTCGGTGACCGCTGGCGTGTTCGAATCGATGCGCGTCGGTCCCGTGAACGTCTGACGCAGCTGCGGACCCGAGAGGTCGGCGCCCGAGGCCGGGTCCATGCGCACTTGCAGGACCGAGTCGCCCTGCACCTCGACGGTCTTTCCCGACCCGTCCTCGATGACGGGGCGGTCGACGTAGCCCACCTTGTAGCCGGGGACCTGGTCCTCGAACTCGAAGACCGCGCGGTCGAAGCCGTCCTGGTGCGCCGCCCGCACCGCCTTCAGCAGCCCCTGCTTGCCGGCCGGGACCGACACCTCGCTGAGCCCGAAGCCCGACGCGACGGTGGTGGCCGTCGCGCCCGACCCGTCCGGCGCCTGCGTCGTGGTGGGACCATCCGCCTCGAGTGCCGGGTCCTGGCCTGATTGGCACGCGGCGAGCAGGACGACCGCAACGACGGCGGCGAGGACGAGGCGGCGCATGCGGTCAGCGTACGGGGCGATCGCGCGCGCCTGGAGGCGCGGGAGAGGGCCCCTCCCGGGGCCCTCTCCTCCCACCTGGGGTCCTCCCCGGGATCAGTCGGCGCGCACGGGGGCGAGCACCCGGCGGCGCAGGCCGAGGCCGAGCATCGCCATGAGGATGCCGGCGGCGGCGAACCCCGCTGTGCTGCCACCGGTGCGGGGCAGGTTGCTGGTCGGCGTCGTCGGCGCAGCGGCCGCACTCGCCGAGGGCAGGAAGTCCGACACACCGTTGACGCTGGCGATGCGCAGACGGGCGCCCTTCACGAGTGCGTCGATCGGCGTGGTGACCGAAAGGACACTGCCGAGGGAGTCCATCGAAGCCGTACCGGGCAGCGCCGGCAGTGTGGCGAAGCCGGGGATGCCGGTGAGCACGTCACCGATGCCCGTCGCCGGCAGCCCGGCCACGATGGCGCTGAGCGTCGAGGGCGGGTTGATGCCGAGGTCGAGGGCGGTGAGGTTGGCGGCGGAGTGCACGTAGCCGTTGGCCGCCTTGGTGACGCCGGTGCCGCTGGTGTCGAGCAGCTTGAGGTCGATGAGGCCCGCGAGGTCGGGGCTCACCGTGCCGAGGATGCTGTCGAGCTGGTCGGTGACGCTGCCGACGGCGCCGGTGACCTGGGCGGCGCTGGCTGCCGCGTCGAGCCCGGGCACGCTGGCCAGGTTGGCGACGGTGATGTCACCGAAAGCGGCCGTGACCTTGGCGACGGAGGTGGCGACGGCGTCGGTGGCCGTGGAGGTCACGCCAGCGTCGATGCCGTCGATGGTCAGCAGGTTGGTGCCGTCCACCATCTGCAGCAGGCCGGACAGCAGACCGCCGACGTCACCGGCGGCGGCCGTTTGGTTCCCGGTCAGGGTGGTGAGACCGGCAGCACAGGTCGTTCCGCTGGCGAGGCCGAGGGGGAGTGCAACGGCATCGAGCAGGGGGACCGCGCCGCACACGCCGGCGAGCGGGCCTGCGATGGTGGTCTGCAGGCTGGTGAGGTTGGTGGTCGCGGTCGTGAGCGCGCCCTGGAGCGACGTCACGAGGCTGCCGAGCCCGGCGGCGTCGGTCGGGACGGCGCCCGGGATGCCGAGGTTGGTGAGCAGGTCCTCGACCGGGTTGCCGGTCCCGAGCAGACCGAGCTGGCCGACCAGGCCCTCGATCGTCGCCAGCGACAGGTCACTGACCGGGAGGCCGAGGCCGTCGAGGATGGCGCCGAGGTTGAGGCCGGTGATGGTGCCGACCGACAGGGTGCGCGAGCCCGTGCTGGCGTCGGGTGCTGCGGCTGATCCGAGGCGGGCTGCCACGCTGTCGACGGTGAGCAGACCGCCGCCGACGACGAGGTCCGAGAGGTTGTCGACCATGCCGCCGCGTGCACCGAGGTTGTCGACGATGGCTGCGAGGGTGGCGGGCGTGAGGCTGCCGTCCACGATCTGGGTCAGACCCAGCGCGCCGAGGTCGGCGCTGTAGTCAGCGGACTTCTGCGTGCCTTGGGTGCGCACCTCGGTCGGAGCGATCTCCTTGTTCAGGCCGGCCACCGTGCCGGAGGAGAGGCTGAGCGGCTTCAGGACAGCGGCCGCTTCGGGTGTGCCCACCGCCTTGTCGATGGAGGAGCGAGTGTCGTCACCCATCACCTTGGCGGTCAGGATGTCCGCGATGTCCAGTTGCAGCAGGTTGGTCGCGGCACTCGCCGTGCCCACGCCAGGCGTGGCTGCACTGGCCGAGCCGACAGAGAAGAGTGCCGCGAGCATCGCGAGCACGGTGCCGAGAACGGCGAGTCGAAAAATACGCACAGGTACCCCCAGGGGCTTGATCGTTCGGTTCTGCACCTTTGACCGGATCACGCCACCGGCACCATGCCCCGTGAGGGCTATTTCGCCCCGCCTCCCGGACTAGTTACGGTTCCGTGACGAACGCAACCCCAGCGCAATGCCAGGTGCTCGCACACCGAGGGCCGTAGGATCGACGCATGCTCCTCTGGATCGTCCTGGGCGTGGTCGTGCTGCTCGTGCTCTACGGCATCCTGCAGTACAACGGCCTCGTCCGGCTGCGGAACCGCATCGAGAGCGCCTGGTCGCAGATCGACGTCCAGCTGCAGCGGCGGTACGACCTCATCCCGAACCTGGTCGAGACGGTCAAGGGGTACGCGTCGCACGAGAAGGGCGTCTTCGAATCGGTGACCGAGGCGCGCGCCCACGCGATGAACGCCCAGGGCCCGGCCCAGCAGGCCCAGGCCGAGAACGCCATCACCGGAGCCCTGAAGTCGCTGTTCGCGGTCGCCGAGGCCTACCCCGACCTCAAGGCCAACCAGAACTTCCTCGCACTGCAGGAGGAGCTGTCGGGCACCGAGGGCAAGATCGCCTACGCGCGGCAGTTCTACAACGACACCGTGCAGTCCTACAACACCAAGATCCAGACCTTCCCGAGCAACCTCGTCGCCGGTCCGTTCGGCTTCAAGGAGCGGGAGTACTTCGAGGCCGACGACACCAGCCGCGGCCCGGTCCAGGTCCGCTTCTAACCCACCTTGTTCGAGCAGATCACCAGCAACAAGCGCCGCTCGGTGGTGCTCGTCGTTGCATTCGTCCTGGTCCTGGTCGCGGTGGCGTGGGCGTTCAACATCGTCATCGGGTACGGACCGGCGGGCATCCTGATCGCTCTCGTGTTCGCCGGCGGCGCGGCCGCACTGTCCTACTGGAAGTCAGACGCGGTGGCGCTGGCGATGAGTCACGCCAAGCCGGCGGACCCCGAGGAGTACGCGCGCCTGCACAACGTCGTCGAAGGCCTGTGCATCGCGGCCGGCCTGCCCAAGCCGCGCGTGTACGTGATCCAGGACGACGCGCCCAACGCGTTCGCTACCGGACGCAACCCCAAGCACGCGGCCGTCGCGGTCACCACCGGCCTGCTCGAGAAGATGAACCGCATCGAGCTCGAGGCGGTGCTGGCGCACGAGCTCAGCCACGTGAAGAACTACGACATCCTGGTGTCGACCCTCGCCGTCACGATGGTCGGCGCGGTGGCCCTCGTGTCGGACATCGGGCTGCGGGCGCTGTGGTTCGGCGGCGGCCGCCGCCGGAACAACGACGGCGGCGGCAACGGCGGCCCTCAGGCCGTCTTCGCCCTGCTGGGTCTGGTGTTGCTCGTCCTCGCGCCCATTGCCGCCAAGCTCATGCAGTTCGCCATCTCCCGCCGGCGCGAGTCGCTGGCCGACGTCAGCGGCGTGGCCCTGACCCGCTACCCGCCGGGCCTCATCGCCGCCCTCGAGAAGCTCAAGGACGACCAGACCGTCGTGCACTCCGGGTCGCGCGCGACCGCCCACCTGTGGATCGAGTCACCCGTCGCTCGCGAGCCCGAAGAGGGGCGCATGGCGTGGCTGGGCAAGCTGTTCGACACCCACCCGCCCCTCGAGGAGCGCATCGCGGCACTCCGCGAGCTGTAGCTGCGCGTTCCGGGTGCGATTTGCTGCCAGGGCCTGGCACGGAATCGCACCGAGGACGCTCGGGGCAGCCCGTAGACTGACGTTGTGAGCGAGACCGAACGCCAGACAGGCACGTTCCGCGTCAAGCGAGGCTTGGCCGAGATGCTCCGGGGCGGCGTGATCATGGACGTCGTCGACGCCGCGCAGGCCAAGATCGCCGAGGACGCCGGCGCCGTCGCGGTGATGGCGCTCGAGCGGGTGCCGTCCGACATCCGTCGAGACGGCGGGGTCGCCCGCATGAGCGACCCCGCGCTGATCGAGGGCATCAAGGCGGCCGTCACCGTCCCGGTCATGGCCAAGGCGCGCATCGGCCACTTCGCAGAGGCCCAGGTGCTCGAGGCGCTCGGCGTCGACTACGTGGACGAGAGCGAGGTGTTGACGCCGGCCGACGAGGCCCATCACATCGACAAGTGGGCGTTCAACGTTCCCTTCGTGTGCGGCGCCACCAACCTGGGCGAGGCGCTGCGCCGCATCAGCGAAGGCGCGGCCATGATCCGCTCGAAGGGCGAGGCCGGCACCGGCGACGTCAAGGAGGCGGTGCGTCACCTCCGCTCGATCCTCGGCGACATCCGCAAGGTCACCCAGGCCGACTCCGCCGAGCGCTACGGGTGGGCCAAGCAGCTGCAGGCCCCCATCGGCCTGGTGGAGGAGATCGCCGAGACGGGCCGGCTGCCCGTGCCCCTGTTCTGTGCCGGCGGTCTCGCCACGCCGGCCGACGCCGCGCTGGTCATGCAGCTGGGCGCGGAGTCGGTGTTCGTCGGGTCCGGCATCTTCAAGAGCGAGGACCCGGCGCGCCGGGCCCGCGCCATCGTCGAGGCCACCGCCCACTTCACCGACGCGACCATCGTGGCCAAGGTCAGCCGGGGCCTGGGCGAGCCGATGCGCGGCCAGGACGCGAACGAGGTCGAGACCAAGCTCGCGGACCGCGGCTGGTGACGAAAGCTCCTCCAGGTGAAGGTCGGCATCCTCGCCCTGCAGGGCGCGGTCACCGAGCACGCCCAGACGCTCACTGAGCTCGGCGCCGATCCCGTCGAGATCCGCCGGCCACAGGATCTGGCGGGCATCGACGCCATCGTGATGCCGGGGGGCGAGTCGACCACGATGTCGATGCTGCTCGAGTCCTCGGGGCTGTTCGAGCCCCTCTCCGAGCAACTGCGCCATGGCCTGCCGGCGCTCGGCACGTGCGCGGGTCTCATCCTGCTCGCCACCGACGTGCTCGACGGCCGCCCCGACCAGCGCAGCTTCGGCGTGCTCGACGTGGCCGTGCGCCGCAACGCCTTCGGCCGTCAGGTGGACTCGTTCGAGGCCGCCCTCGACGTCACCGAGCTGGCGGGCGGGCCGTTTCCGGCCGTGTTCATCCGGGCCCCCGTGGTGGAGCGGACGGGTGAGGGCGTCGAGGTGCTGGCTACCGTCGACGGCCTGCCCGTCCTGGTCCGTCACGGGCCAGTGCTGGCGGCGGCTTTCCATCCCGAGCTCTCGGGCGACCTTCGGTTGCACCAGCTTTTCGTGAAAGGGTTGTAGCGATGTCGGGACATTCCAAGTGGGCGACGATCAAGCACAAGAAGGGTGCGCAGGACAAGGCGCGCGGCAAGCTGTTCGCCAAGCTCATCCGTCAGGTCGAGGTGGCGGCGCGCGAGGGCGGCAGCGACATCAACTCCAACGCCACGCTGCGCACCATGTACCAGAAGGCGCGTGACTCGTCTGTGCCGATGGACACCATCGAGCGGGCGATCAAGCGAGGCACCGGCGAGCTGGAGGGCGTGCGCTACGAGCCCGTGTCCTACGAGGGCTACGCGCCCAACGGCGTGGCCGTGTACGTCGAGGCGCTCACCGACAACCGCAACCGCACTGGCGCCGACATCCGCAACATCTTCTCCAAGAACGGTGGGTCGGTCGCCGAACCCGGCTCGGTCGCGTGGCAGTTCGAGCGCAAGGGCGTCATCATCCTGCCCAAGGCGGCGGCGGGGGAGGACGATCTCATGCTCGTCGCCCTCGACAACGGCGCCGAGGACATTGACGACCAGGGCGACACCTGGCAGCTCACCAGTCCGCCCACCGACCTCAGCCGCCTGCGAACCTCGCTCGAGGAGGCCGGCATCACCATCGAGTCCGCCGACCTCACCATGCTGCCGAGCCAGACCGTCCCGCTGCAGAGCGAGGGGGACGCGCGCCAGGTCCTGCGCGTGATCGACGCCCTCGAGGACCACGACGACGTCCAGAACGTCTACGCCAACTTCGATATCCCGGACTCGGTCCTCGAGCTGGTCGAAGCGTGACCGCTTCGACCAGCCCTCGGCCCTCATCCGGGATGCCGACCACATTTGCTCGCTCGCAAGCTTCGCTCGCGTTCGGACTCGTGAGGGGAGCTGGTCGAAGCGTGACGTCTTCCCCCGTTGCGTTCCGCGCGTCGGAGCGCCGCGAAACGCGTGACGTGGCGTCCACGGAATGAGTGCGGTGCGGGTCGGGGACCCCGCGCCGGACTTCACCCTGTCGGGGACGGGCCACCGCGACTACACGTTGAGCGAGTACGCCGGGCTCCCCGTCGTGCTCGTCTTCTATCCCGGCGACAACACGCCAGTGTGCACGCAGCAGCTGTCGGCGTACACCAACGACATCAGTCGCTTCGACGGCCTCGGTGCCCAGGTGTTCGCCATCTCGCCCCAGGACGTCGCCAGCCACGAGGGCTTCGCGGCCGAGTTCCACTTCGCCTTCCCACTGCTGGCCGACACCGATCTGGAGGTCGGCCACCGCTACGGCGTGGTGGGCCCGCTCGGGTTCTACCGACGGTCCGTGTTCGTGGTCGACGCCGGTGGGACCATTCGGTACGTGCACCGGGCCCGCACCGGCCTCACGTTCAAGGCGAGCGACGAGCTGGTGGCGGCGGTGGAGGCGGCCAAGCGGCCATCCACCCGCCCGGTCATCTGATTCGCTAGTCTCCGAACGCATGTTCGTGCTGGGCATCGACCCGGGGGTGTCGCGTTGTGGCTACGGCTGCGTCGCCGGTGCACCCGGCGCCGGCCTGCGGGCCCAGGCGGTGGGCGTGATCACCACCTCCAAGGACGACCCGCTTCCCGAGCGCCTGGCGTTGCTGCAGCACGAGCTGCAGGCGCTCATCGAGGAGCTGAGGCCGGAGGTGGTGGTGGTGGAGCGGGTGTTCTTCCAGACCAACGTGAAGACGGCGATGTCCGTCGGTCAGGCCAGCGGGCTGGCGTTGGCGGCGGCGTCGGCCGCCGGCTGCACCGTCGCGCAGTACACGGCCAACGAGGTCAAGCAAGCGGTGGCGGGCTACGGCGGCGCGGACAAGGGCCAGGTGCAGCGCATGGTGCAGCGCCTCCTCGGGTTGGCCGAGATCCCCAAGCCGCCCGACGCCGCGGATGCCCTCGCCCTCGCCCTTTGCCACCTCGCGCGCGCCCCGCGACTCGCACGGGTCGAGGCCGCGCAGTGAGCGAGCCTGCGGAGCGAACGATGTGGTGGAGCTGGACGACCATCGAGCTCGCCGAGATGGTCGTCCAGTGATCGGCTCGCTGCGGGGCACGCTGCTCGACCGCCAGCCCAACGGCGAGGTGCTGGTCGAGGTCGGGGGCGTGGGCTACCGATTGACCTGCGCGCCCGCCACCGTCGGCACGGTGGGCGAGCTCGGCGCACCCGTGTTCCTGCACGTGCACACCCACGTGCGCGAGGACGCCATCGTCCTGTACGGCTTCGCGACGCGCGACGAGCGGGCCTGCTTCGAAGCGTTGCTCGGTGCCCACGGCGTCGGACCGGCCCTCGCGCTCGCCATCCTGTCCGCACACAGCCCGGGCTCGCTGCGCCGGGCCCTCGCGTCCGACGATGTCGACGCGCTGACGATGGTGCCGGGCGTGGGGAAGAAGACGGCGGCCCGGCTGCTCATCGAGCTCAAGAGCAGACTCGACCTCGACGACGACGGGCCCGACCTGACGGTCGCCGCCGTCACCGGGAAGGGCTCGGCGCGCGCCGAGGTGCGGGCTGCCCTAGCCGGCCTCGGCTACGGCCCCGACGAAGTGCGTGAAGCCACGCGCGAACTGTCCGACCAAGGGTCGGTGCAGGACCTGCTGCGCGCCGCCCTCAAGCAGCTCGCCACCGCAAGGACCGCCTGACGATGCCGCGCGAAGAGTTGCTGGCGCCGTCCGCCGATCCGGTCGAAGCGGCCGAGGAGGTCAGCCTCCGGCCCCGTCGTCTCAGCGAGTTCGTCGGCCAGCCCCAGCTGCGCGAGCACCTCGAGATCCTCCTCGAAGCGGCGCGCCGGAGGGGTCAGGCGGCCGACCACGTGCTCCTCGCCGGTCCGCCCGGGCTGGGGAAGACGTCGATGGCCGGCATCATCGCCAACGAGCTCGGCGTCGGTATGCGGATCACGTCCGGCCCCGCCCTCGTCCGGGCGGGCGACCTGGCCGCCATCCTCACCGACCTGCAGGAGGGCGACGTTCTCTTCATCGACGAGATCCACCGGTTGGGGCGCGCTGTCGAGGAAGTGCTCTATCCGGCGATGGAGGACTTCCAGCTCGACATCGTGATCGGCAAGGGACCGGGCGCCCGCTCCATCCGCCTCGACCTGCCTCGCTTCACCCTGGTCGGGGCCACCACGCGCACCGGTCGCATCACCAGCCCGTTGCGCGACCGCTTCGGCTTCGTCGCCCGCCTCGACCACTACCCGCCCGAGGACCTGCAGATCATCGTGACGCGCGCTGCGGGCATCCTCGGCGTCGAGCTGCATCCGGCCGGCGCCATCGAGATCGCGCGGCGCTCGCGCGGGACGCCCCGCATCGCCAACCGCCTGCTAAAGCGCGTCCGCGACTTCGCCGAGGTGCGGGGCGACGGCACGGTGAGCGAGGCGTGCGCCCACGAGGCGCTCGCGCTCTACGAGGTCGACGAGCTCGGCCTCGACAAGGTCGACCGCGCCATCCTGTCCGCCGTCTGCCAGCGCTTCGGCGGGGGACCGGTCGGGCTCTCGACACTCGCGGTCAGCGTCGGCGAGGAGACCGAGACGGTCGAGGACGTCTACGAGCCGTTCCTGCTGCAACTCGGTCTGCTCAAGCGCACGCCTCGCGGCCGTGAGGCAACGCCGGCCGCGTGGGCCCACCTCGGCGTGCAACCCCCCGCCCCTGGTGCCCCTGGCTTGTTCGGCTGAGGGTTACCAGAGCGGCCAGGTCGGCAGGGGCAGCCGATCGAGGCACCACGTGGTGTTGATCTGGTTGACCACGACACAGGTGATGTGGTCGGCCCTCTTGGCGCTTCCGGTGGACACCACCGGCACCGCGGCACCCGCACGGCCGACGCCGAGCGGTGTCAGCGCGGCGATGAGAGCAGCGGCGGCGATGAAACGCCTCATGGGGTCACCTGCCCGAGGAAGTCCTGCAGTTGTGCGACGGCGTCGGCAGGCCTGCCTGCGACCCGCACGCCCGCGACATCGACCTTCATGGGGTCGTCGTCGGTGCGCTCGCGTCCGGCTGCCGCGTCGTCCGTGCTGATCACACCGGGGACGACGGGTGTGGCACTCGACACCGAGCCGGCCGCCGTTTGCGAGGAGGCGCCGCTGCTGGTGGTGCTGGCGGCCGCGCCGATGGCGGCGGCACCGGCGGGGGTGGCGTCGGCGATGCGGACGGCCCCCGGCCTGGACATCTGCACATGCGGGACGGCAGCGGGGCTGTGGCCGCCGGCACTGGCGAGCACAGCAGCCGAGGTCACGACCATCACCATGGACACGGCGTTGGTGGCGAGCGGGGCGATGACGTGCTCGGACCATCCGCTGACGCGAGCGCGCAGGTCGCCCATGCGGCGCATCAGCCACCCGATCACGGGCAGTCCGGCGAGGGCGCGAGCGTCGTGGCCGGCGACGGCCTCGAACTCACGGCGCAGGGCCCGGCGCGACCGCCAGAGGAGCTGCTCCACCGTGCCCAGGCTCACGTCGTAGTACTCAGCGATGCGCTGGTACGACCAGCCTTCCTGCTCACGCAGGCGCAGGACCTCGCGGTGACGCGGACCGAGGCGCTCCATGGCCGCCCGGAGCATCTCGCGGTCGGCCGCTTGCAGGACGATGGCCTCCTGGTCGCCGTCGATCGCGCCGAGGTCGAGCTCGGGCAGCGGCACGCTGCGGGCCCGGCGGCGGTGGGTGTCGAGGCAGAGCCGGGCCGCGATGACGGAGATCCACGGGTAGAACTTCCGCTCGCCCGCGAGCCGGGGCATGGCGGTGTAGGCGCGGGCGAAGGCCTCCTGGGTGACCTCTTCGGCCTCGGCGCTGTCGCCGACCCGCTTCAGGCAGAAACGGTAGAGGCGCGAGTAGTAGCGCCGGTACAGGTCCTCGAAGCCGGCAACGTCGCCGGCCTGGAACTGCTCGACCAGCAGCCGGTCACGGCCGAGATCGACGTCATCTGCCCGTAATGCCATAGACCGTTTGACTCCTGAAGCCCCAAGCACGCCCGATGGCTGCGAGACCACCACCCGATTTCTACAGGCCCCCATGCGAATCCTGCCTGCGATCGTATCCTGCGGCCGTGGATCGTGAGGCATACGAGTACGAGCTCCCGGCTGGGCAGATCGCCCAGGTGCCGATCGAACCCCGCTCGGCCGCCCGCTTGCTGGACGCCACCGGCGGCGGCCCGGTGCACCGTCAGGTCGTCGACCTGCCCGCCCTGGTCGGAGCGGGCGACCTGCTGGTCGTGAACGACAGCCGCGTGCTGCCCGCTCGCCTCCACCTCCACAAGCGCACGGGAGGAGCGGTCGAGGTCCTCCTCCTCGAGCAGGTGCCCGACGGCAGCTGGGAAGCACTGGTACGCCCGGGACGCCGGGTGCCGGCCGGCACCGAGCTGGTCAGCGGTGATGCGAGGCCCGTCGTCGAGGTGGGCGCGCACCTGGCGGACGGGAGGCGCCAGGTGCACCTTCTGGCCGAAGGGGTGCCCGAGGACCTCGGCACGGTTGCCTTGCCGCCTTACATCCACGAGCCGCTGGCCGACCCCGAGCGCTATCAGACCGTCTACGCGGCCCGGCCCGGATCAGTGGCCGCGCCCACCGCCGGCCTGCATCTCACCAACGAGGTGCTGGCCGCCTGCGAGCAGCGCGGCGCCGCGGTCGCGACCGTCGACCTTGCCGTGGGGCTCGGCACCTTCCGCCCCATCACCGCCGAGCGGGTGGAGGACCACCGCATGCACGCCGAGCGGTACGCCGTGCCGGCCGAGACCATGGCCGCGTGCGAGCGGGCTGACCGCGTCGTCGCGGTCGGCACCACGACACTGCGCGCGCTCGAGTCGGCCGCGCTCGGCGACCTGGCCGGTCGCACCGAGCTCTTCATCACACCGGGCTTCGAGTTCCGTGTCGTCGACGTGCTGCTCACCAACTTCCACCAGCCGGGGTCGTCGCTCCTCGTGCTGCTGGCTGCATTCTGCGGCGCGCGCTGGCGCTCGTTGTACGACGTGGCGCTGGCCGAGGACTACCGCTTCCTCTCCTTCGGTGACGCCATGCTCGTCGACCGGCAACCGTCATGACCCTGTCGTTCGAGGCGACCTCCACTGACGGCGCGGCGCGTGCGGGAAGCGTGACCACCGCGCGCGGAACGTTCCGAACGCCGTGCTTCATGCCAGTGGGGACGCGCGGGACGGTGCGCGCCGTCTCGACCGCCGACCTGGAGGACCTCGACTGTGAGGTGATGCTGGCCAACACGTACCACCTCATGCTGCGACCGGGCGTCGATGTCGTCGCCGGCCTCGGTGGCATCGGTGGCTTCGCGGCCTGGACCGGACACGTGCTGACCGACTCGGGCGGCTACCAGGTGTTCTCCCTCAATCCCAAGGTGGACGACGAGGGCGTCACGTTCCGCTCGACCTACGACGGCACCGTCCATCACCTCACCCCGGAGGGCGCGGTCGAGGCCCAGGCCAAGATCGGTGCCGACATCCAGATGGTCCTCGACGTGTGCCCGCCGCTGCCGAGCCCGCCCGAGACCGTGCGAATCGCCGTCGAGCGCACCGCGGCGTGGGCGACTCGTGCGAAGGCCGCCCACCGCCGAGAAGGCCAGGCCCTGTTCGGCATCGTGCAGGGCGGGGTGGACGAACGGCTGCGGGCCGAAAGCGCGCGGCGCACGGTCGACGTGGGCTTCGACGGGTACGGCATCGGTGGCCTATCAGTGGGGGAGTCCCGCGCCGAGATGCTCCCGGCGCTCGCCGCCGCCATCGCCGAGCTGCCGGCGGACCGACCGCGCTATCTCATGGGCGTCGGCGATCCCGTCGGACTGGTGGAAGCCGTCGCGCTCGGCGTGGACATGTTCGACTGCGTGCTCCCTACTCGGCTTGCTCGACACGGCACCGTGCTCACGTCGACGGGCCGGTTGTCGCTTCGCAACGCCCGCTTCGCGACCGACGGCGGCCCCCTCGACGACGCGTGCGGCTGTCAGGTCTGCGGCCGGTGGTCGCGCGCCTACCTGCGCCACCTGCTGCGGCTGGGCGAGCCCACTGCCGCCCGCCTGGTGACCCTGCACAACCTGCACTGGACGTTCGCCCTCGTCGCCCGCGTGCGATCGGCTGTCCAGGCAGGGACGCTGGGCCCGTTGCGGGCAGAGGTGGCTGCTGTGTGGGACGGGTGACGACTAGCATCGCCGCCGCCCTCGGCGGGCGCTGGTGCCTGCCGATCTGCGCACTTCGCCTATGGCCTCCCTCCTGCCGTTCGTCCTGATCGTCGCCATGATGTGGCTCCTCCTCATCCGGCCGCAGCAGCAGCGCGTCCGCAGACAGCAGACGCTGCTGCAGGCCCTCGAGGTCGGTGACGACGTCGACACCGCCGGTGGGATGATCGGCCGCATCCGCTCCCTCGAGGGCGATCGGGTCGAGATCGAGCTGGCGCCAGGCATCGTCGTGCCGTTCCTGCGGGGCGCCGTCAGTCAGCGGGTCGTGGACGGACCTGATGCCGGCGCGGCGGGCGACGACGAAGAGACGATCGTGCTCGACGATCACGACGACGACCGCTGATGCGGCGCTCGTCGCAGGTCTCGCTGCTGGTCGTGATCGCGTTGGCGGTCGGCGCTGTCGTCGCCACCATCGCGGCCGGCAACACGCCCCAGCTCGGCCTCGACCTCCAGGGAGGAGCGTCGGTCGTGCTCCGCCCCACCCGCAAGGTGAGCCAGAGCATCCTCGACCAGTCCATCTCCATCATCCGCAACCGGGTCGACGCGCTCGGCGTGGCCGAGCCCGACATCAGCCGCCAGGGCAGCAACATCGTCGTGCAGATGCCGGGGGTGAAGAACCGCGACCGGGCCCTGGCCATCGTCGGACAGACGGCCCAGCTGCGATTCCGGCCCGTGCTGCAAGCCGGCCTGCCGCCCGCGGTGATCAAGCCCGCGTCCACGACGACCACGGCCCCTCCCGGCACCACGACCACCGTGAAGGGCGCAACGACGACCACCGTGAAGGGCGCAACGACGACCACCGTCGCGCCGACGACGACCACCACCACGCCGGCAGAGTTGGCGACGACACCGCGCAGCCAGGACACGCCCACCGCGGTCGTGATCCTCCCCGACAAGGACAAGACACAGCGCTACCGCCTCGGCCCCACCGAGCTCTCGGGGCGGGCCGTGCGCACCGCGCGTGCGGTCGCCCCCCAGGCGGCCGAGGGCTGGTCGGTCGAGGTGCTCTTCACTGGCACCGGCGGCCAGCAGTTCGACGCGGTGGCCAAGCGCTTCTTCAACCAGCAGATGGCCATCGTGCTCGACGGCGTGGTCCAGTCGGCGCCCACCATCACGTCGCAGAACTTCAACGGGCGGGCGTCGATCACCGGCGGCACCGGCGGGTTCAAGGAGGGTGAGGCCAAGGACCTCGCCCTCGTGCTGCGCTACGGCGCCCTGCCCGTGACCCTGCGCCAGGAGACCGTGCAGACGGTGTCGGCCAGCCTCGGCAAGGACTCGCTGCACGCCGGCCTGATCGCGGGCCTGGTGGGCCTCGCATTGGTGCTGCTCTACATGCTCTTCTACTACCGGGCCCTCGGCCTGGTGGTGCTCCTGGGCCTGACGGTGTCGGGCATGCTCATGTACGCCATCGTCTCGCTGCTGGGGTCGACGAGCGGTCTCGCCCTCAGCCTGGCCGGCGCCACCGGCATCATCGTGTCGGTCGGCGTCACGGTGGACAGCTATGTCGTCTTCTTCGAGCGGTTGAAGGACGAGATCCGATCGGGCAAGTCGATCCGGAGCTCGGTCGAGCGCGGGTTCAGCCGCGCCTATCGCACCATCGTCGCTGCCGACCTGGCGTCGCTGATCGGCGCCGTGCTGCTCTACATGCTGACGGTTGGTCCCGTGCGCGGCTTCGCCTTCTTCCTCGGGCTCTCCACCCTGCTCGACCTGTTCATCGCCTACTTCTTCACCCGGCCCATGGTTGCGCTGCTGGGCCGCAACCGCTTCTTCACCGAGGCGCGCTTCTTCGGTGTGGCGCGTGGCCTGGCTGCCTCCGGAGGTACGTGATGCCCGAGAAGACGAGCGTGTGGCACCGGCTGTACCACGGCGAGACGGCCTACGACTTCATCGGCAAGCGCCGCCGCTGGTACCTCATCTCCACCTTCGTCATCGTCGCCGGCTTCGCCGGGCTGTTCGCCCGGGGCGGCCTCAACCTGGGCATCGACTTCAAGGGCGGCTCGGTGTGGGAGGTCAAGGCGCCAGGTGTGAGCGTGCCGCAGGCGCGCGACGTGTTGCGTCCCATCGGCCTGGGCGACGCCAAGATCCAGATCCTCGGCGGCGACAAGCTCTCGGTCCAGGGTGAGACGGGCGGGAGCCCGGCCAAGCGCGAGCAGGTCACCACCGCGCTGGCCAAGCTCGGCCACACCTCGGCCACCAACGTCGACGTCAACGAGGTCGGTCCCTCTTGGGGCAACGAGATCACCAAGAAGGCAGAACGCGCCCTCGTCTTCTTCTTCGTCGCCATCGCCGCCTACATCACGCTGCGCTTCGAGTACAAGATGGCGATCGCCGCCCTGGCGGCGGTGGTGCACGACATCCTCGTCACCATCGGCGTGTACGCACTCTCCGGTTTCCAGGTGACGCCGGCCACCGTCATCGCCTTCCTCACCATCCTCGGCTACTCGCTGTACGACACGGTGGTCGTGTTCGACAAGGTGGAGGAGAACACGCGCGGCCTCGCGTCGGCCGGTCGCATGACCTACGCCGACACGGTGAACCTGTCCATGAACCAGGTGTTGATGCGATCGCTCAACACCAGCCTGGTCGCCATCCTCCCGATCCTGTCGGTGCTGGTCGTGGGTGCATACATCCTCGGGGCCACCACCCTCGAGGACTTCGGCCTCGCTCTGCTCATCGGCCTGCTCACCGGCGCCTACTCGTCGATCTTCGTGGCCTCGCCCATCCTCGCCATGCTCAAGGAGCGGGAGCCTCGCTACGCGTCGATCCGCCAGCGCCTGGCCACGCGAGGCGGGACGGGCGGACCGCTCACGCCCGCCGCCGCGGCCGCGACCTTCGGCGGAGGCGGTGGAGGCGGTGGAGCGGCGGCCGGGGGTGACGCCGATGAGGGGCCGCTCCGGCCCGCGGCGGCGTCTGGGTCCCCTCGCCCGCGCCAGGGCGGCGGCGGTGGCGGAGCCAACCGCAACCGGCGGCCGCCTCCGCGGCCCCGCAAGAAGCGCCGCCGGTAGGCCTGCCCACCGGTAGTCTCGTTTCATGGGAGCGGACGCGGCCTGGCTCAAAGAGCACATCCGCGACATCCCTGATTTCCCCAAGCCGGGTGTCGTGTTCAAGGACATCACGCCGTTGCTGTCCGACCGGAAGGCGTTCACGGCGACGGTCGAGGCGCTGTCCGATCGCTTCGTCGATCGGGGCGTCGACAAGGTGCTGGGCATCGAAGCCCGCGGCTTCATCTTCGCCGCGCCCATCGCCTACCGCCTGGGCGCGGGGTTCGTGCCGGTCCGCAAGGCGGGCAAGCTCCCGTGGGAGATCGAGAAGCAGGAGTACGAGCTCGAGTACGGCACCGATCTCCTCGAGATCCACAAGGACGCCGTGGCCCCGGGCGAGCGGGCACTGGTCATCGACGACGTGATGGCAACCGGCGGCACGGCCGCCGCCACCATCCGGCTCGTCGAGGCGCTGGGCGGGTCCATCGTCGGCCTCGGCTTCGTCATCGAGCTGGCCTTCCTCGGCGGACGCGCCCGGCTCGAGGGTCACGAAGCCGTCTCGCTGTTGACGTACGAGTAGGTCGGGTATGGCGACGGTCGACCGCGTCCTCCCCTGGCGGAAGCAGAGCGCGCCCAGCGAAGACCTGGCGCCGCTGCTCGAGTTGTTCCGCCGGCGTGATCCGAAGGCGGACGTCACCCTGATCACCAAGGCCTACGACGTGGCCGAAGTCGCTCACCGCGACCAGGTCCGCAAGTCGGGCGAGGCCTATATCCACCACCCGATCGCGGTCGCCACCATCGTGGCCGAGTTCATCCGGGACGACGTCACCATCGCCGCCGCACTGCTGCACGACGCCGTGGAGGACACCGGCGTCGAGGTCGACGACATCGCCAAGGAGTTCGGGGCGCACGTCGCCGCCATCGTCGACGGCGTCACCAAGCTCGACCGCCTGCATTTCGACTCGAAGGAGGCCCAGCAGGCCGCGTCGATGCGCAAGATGCTCGTGGCGATGGCGAAGGACGCCCGCGTCCTCATCATCAAGCTGGCCGACCGCCTGCACAACATGCGCACGATCGCAGCGATGCCCGACTGGAAGCAGAAGCGCACCGCCCAGGAGACGATCGACATCTACGCGCCGCTGGCCCACCGCCTCGGCATGCAGGAGATGAAGTGGCAGCTGGAGGATCTCTCCTTCTCCGTCCTGCACCCCAAGGTGTACGCGGAGATCGAGCAGATGGTCGCCACGCGCGCGCCGGAGCGGGAGATCTATCTGGCCCAGGTGCTCGAGCAGGTCCGTGACCGTCTGGCCGAGCTCAAGATCGCCGGCGACGTCACCGGGCGACCGAAGCACTACTACTCCATCTACGAGAAGATGGTCGTGAAGGGCAAGGAGTTCGACGAGATCTTCGACCTCGTCGGCATGCGGGTGCTCGTCGATCGGGTCGCCGATTGCTACGCGGCGTTGGGGTCCATCCACGCCATGTGGAAGCCGGTGCAGGGCCGGTTCAAGGACTACATCGCCATGCCCAAGTTCAACCTGTACCAGTCGCTGCACACGACGGTCGTGGGGCCGCAGGGCAAGCCGCTCGAGATCCAGATCCGCACCCGCCAGATGCATCACACCGCGGAGAAGGGCATCGCCGCGCACTGGGGCTACAAGGAGAACGCGTCGGCGGGCGACATCGCCTGGCTGCAGCGCATCGTCGACTGGCAGCAGGAGACGGCAGACCCCAACGAGTTCCTGGAGACGCTGAAGCTCGACCTCGAGCAGGACGAGGTCTTCGTGTTCACGCCCAAGGGCGATGTCATCGCGCTGGCTGTGGGCGCCACGCCGATCGACTTCGCCTACGCCATCCACACCGAGGTCGGCCACCGCTGCATCGGGGCGCGGGTGAACGGGCGTCTCGCGCCGTTGGACTCTCAGCTGTCGTCGGGCGACACGGTCGCGGTGTTCACCTCCAAGGTGCCGACCGCGGGCCCGTCCCGCGACTGGCTGAAGATCGCGGTCACGCCGCGCGCCCGCAACAAGATCCGCCAGTGGTTCTCGCGTGAGCGCCGCGAGGACGCCATCGAGACGGGCCGCGAGGAGCTGTCCAAGGCCATCCGCAAGGAGGGCCTGCCGGTCCAGAAGCTGGCCTCGTCGCCGATGCTCCTGAAGATGGCCGAGTCGATGAACTACCTCGACCTCGACGCGCTGCACGCGGCCATCGGCGAGAACCACGTGTCGGCCAAGTCGATCGCGCAACGGCTGGCGCGGGAGCTGCGTGGTGGCGACCACGAGGAGCAGCTGCCGACGACGGCCCGGCAGCCGCGGCGCCCGTCGCGGCGCAAGGCGGTCGGGGTCCACGTCGAGGGGCTCGACGACGTGATGGTGAAGCTGGCCCGGTGCTGCACCCCGGTGCCCGGCGACGAGATCATGGGCTTCGTGACGCGGGGGAGGGGCGTGTCGGTGCACCGGTCCGACTGCGCCAACGCCATGTCGCTCTCATCGGCCGGCGACGCGGCCCGGCTCATCGAGGTGGAGTGGGACCGCGAGCGCACCGGCGTCTTCGTGGCTTCGATCGAGGTGCGGGCCCTCGACCGGTCACGCCTGTTGGCCGACGTGTCCCGCGCCCTGTCCGACTACCACGTCAACATCCTGTCGTCGTCCTCCCAACGAGGCGCCGACCAGGTCTCCCGGATGCGCTTCGACTTCGAGCTGGCCGACCCGGCCCACCTCGACTCCCTGCTCGCCTCCCTCAAGCGCATCGACAGCGTCTACGACGCCTACCGAGTCCTCCCCGGCAAAGGCTCCTAGCCCCGCGGGCTCCCTCCCTTCCGCCTGGCGCGCCGTTCTCGGATGTAAAACGACCCTCTAGGAGGGTCGTTTTACATCCCGGTTCGTGAGGCGGGACGCCCGGGCGGCGCGCACGCGGGCGACGGCACGCTCGGGGTGATACCAGATGTCCTCTTCGGGGATCCTGACCACGTCGGGGAAGCCGGCCGCCTCCATGGCGCGATCGCGCGCGGCGTCGCGAGCGATGTCGCCCGGTGTTGTGTGGTGCAGGATGCTGTCGACCTCGTAGAGCAGGTGCAGCTCGTCGACGAAATCGACGCGGCCGATCCACTCGTGGCCCCCCACGTCGACCTGGCGTCGGAGCTGTCGCGCGCCGGCCTCGTGTGCCAGCTTCTCGAAGCGACGCTCGAGGCCGCTGGCAACCGGGACATACCCGGGCGGACGCTTGGCCAGCTGTCGACGCATGACGGCGATGCCGGGTCGACCCCTTTGCGCCAGCTCGGGGAGCAGGGAGCGGAGGCCCTCGAGCACGCCAGGGCTCTTGGCGATCACGCGATCGATGATCACGTCGAGCCGACCCTCATGGATCACGGGCGCGATGTCGAAAACCGTGCGTGGGAGCGTGGCCGTCGGGATGCCGCGCAACTCGGTCACGTGGTGCGGAAGGAGCAGCACCGGTCGATGGACGCGAGCGATGGGCGCTGGCCGCACCAACATGTCTCGCGTCTGCGTGATCTCGAGCGCACGCCCTGAAAAGCCAGGGAGGCCCCAGAGCTCGGCGGAACTCTGATGCGAGAGGAAGCTGCCGGGCGGCCCGTCGAGCACGGCGGCGGACAGTTGTTGGTCGCGTGTGACTGGCGCTCCGGTACGTCGGATCACCCTGTGCGTCTCCTCGGCCCACTCACCCGAGCTGGTCAGGAATGCCACGTCAAAACGCAGGCGGTGAGCCTGGCGCCGATTGACCAGGCCGTGCTGGATCTCGGCGAGGGTGCGAAGCGCTTCGTCTCGGGTCACATCCGTCAATGATGCCGAGAGGGTGTGACATTTCGAGATGTAGCGCGGCCAGTAGCCTCACCCGGTGCGCATTCGAGGTCTCGCCGCAGTTGCTGCCGCGGTCGTGGTGTTGGGCGGGTGCGGCGGCGGCAAGCCCGACGCCACCGGTGCGGCCGATGCGACGACCACTGCTCCGGCGAGCGGGCCGCAGGGGACGGGAGCGGTCACCGGCGCAACCACGCCCGAGGGGCTGCAGATCGGTCCCGCGCCATGGGTGCCGGAGTACGCCCACCTGCAGGCGCGGCTGGACAAGGACGGGATCCCGGCGCTGCGAGTCGAGGGTCACGTCGAGGACGTGCACGTCTACCTGCTGATCGCGGTGCACGGGCACCCGGTCACCGTGCCGGCCCTCATCGGCGTGAACGGCAAGGAGGAGTCGGGGCAGATCATCGGACCCGGCTTCGTCTCGCCCCTGCACACCCACGACGCCACCGGCCTCATCCACATCCACTCACCCGACCACCGCACCTACCGGGTCGGGGAGATCTTCGACGTGTGGGGCGTCCGCTTCACCGACACCTGCCTCGGGCAGTACTGCGAGAACGCGCCGGACACGCTGCGCGTGTACATCAACGGCAAGGAGCAGCAGGGCGACCTGCGCCGGATCCCCCTCGCCAACCTGCAGATCATCACTGTGCTGTTCGGCAGCCAAGCCGAGACACCGAGCTCCATACCCGACAAGTTCCCCGGCACCTGACCACTAGCCTGACCCGGGTGCCCGAGTTCCAGGCGCCCACCGGGACCTTCGACGTCCTCCCCCCGCAGTCCGCTCGTTACGAGCGGCTCATCGCGCTGTACGCGCAGCACGTCGAGCGGGCCGGATACGGGCTGGTGGTGAGCCCGATGTTCGAGGACGTGGCCGTCTTCAACCGGGTCGGGGAGAGCACGGACGTGGTGCGCAAGGAGATGTACGACTTCGACGACAAGGGCGGCCGCCGCATCGCGTTGCGACCCGAGGGCACCGCCAGCGTGGTCCGCGCCTACGTCGAGCACCACCCGCTCCCGCCCTTCAAGGCCTGGTACGCGGCGCCCAACTTCCGCTACGAGCGCCCACAGAAGGGGCGCTTCCGCCAGCACCACCAGCTCGGCCTCGAGGCCGTCGGCAGCCCCGATCCCGACATCGATGTCGAGGTGATCACCACCGCGTGGGACCTCTACAAGCAGCTCGGCATCAGCCGCATCCGCCTCGACATCACTTCGCTCGGGGACGACAAGTGCCGCCCCGGCTACCGCCAGATGCTTCTCGACTTCCTCGCCGACAAGCAGCTGTGCGACGAGCACAAGGACACCTACACCGCCAACCCGCTGCGCGTGCTCGACTGCAAGAAGCCGGCGTGCATCGAGGCCACCGAAGACGCTCCCGCCCAGGTCGACCACCTCTGCGACGAATGCGCCGCCCACTTCGCACGCGTGACGCAGGGGCTCGAAGCCCTCGGCATCCCGTACACGCTCAACCGGCGGCTCGTGCGGGGCCTCGACTACTACACCCGTACCACCTTCAGCTTCGTCGCCGAAGCCCTCGAGGCGGCGCAGAACGAGGCGGGCGGCGGCGGCCGCTACGACCGCCTGGTCGAGATGCTCGGCGGACCGCCCACGCCAGCCATCGGCTTCGGCCTCGGCATCGAGCGCACCCTCCTCGTGTGCGACGCGGAAGGCGTGTTCCCCGCGCCTGACCACCTGGCCCTCGACGTCTTCGTGATCGACACGACTGCCGACCACGCCGCGGCGCGGGACATCACCGCCGAGCTGCGCCGCGCCGGCATCAGCACCGACCGCGCCTTCGACGGCGGCAGCTTCAAGTCGCAGATGAAGCGGGCCCTGCGCTCTGCTGCACGCTTCGCCATCGTCGTCGAGCCGGACGGCATCCAGCTGCGCACGCTGCAGGACAAGGGCGAGCCCGAGACCCTCGAGCGACCCACGCTCGTCGACCACGTGAGGAAGCGCCTCCAGTGACCATGCGCACCGACTACTGCGGCACGCTCACCGCCGCTGACGCCGGACGGCAGGTGACGGTGTGCGGCTGGGTCGCGAGTCGCCGCGAGCACGGCGAGCACCTCGCGTTCGTCGACCTGCGCGACCACACCGGCGTGGTGCAGTGCGTCGTCGACCACGCTCACGATCTCCGCAGCGAGTACGTGCTGCGCATCACCGGCACCGTCCGCCCTCGCCCCGAGGGCACGGTGAACGCCGACCTGCCCACCGGCGAGGTCGAGATCCACGACGCCGAGGTCGAGGTGCTCAGCACGGCCGAGCCGCCGCCGTTCCAGGTGACCGACCGCATCCAGGCGGACGAGACGGTGCGCCTCAAGCACCGCTACGTCGATCTCCGCCGCGACCGCATGCAGCGCAACCTGCGACTGCGTTCGAAGGTCAACAACGCCATCCGCGCCTCGATGGTCGACCAGGGCTTCGTCGAGGTGGAGACGCCCTTGCTCATGGTCTCCACCCCCGAAGGGAGCAGAGACTTCGTCGTGCCCAGCCGGCTCAAGCCGGGAAGCTTCTACGCGCTCCCGCAGAGCCCGCAGCTGTTCAAGCAGCTCCTGATGGTCGGCGGTGTCGACCGCTACTTCCAGGTCGCGCGTCTCGCGCGCGACGAGGACCTGCGCGCCGATCGCCAGCTCGAGTTCACCCAGCTCGACGCGGAGGCGTCCTTCGTCGACCAGGACGACGTGATCGCGTTCATCACCGAAGCGGTGGCGACCGCGACCGAAGCTGCAACCGGGGAACGTCCGGGCGTCGTTCCGACCATCACGTGGGAAGAGGCGGCCGAGCGTTTCGGCAGCGACAAGCCCGACGTGCGGTTCGGTATGGAGCTGGTCGAGCTCTCCGACGTGTTCGCGACCACCGAGTTCAACGCGTTCAAGGCGGCCTGCGTCAAGGGCATCCGTGTTCCGGGGCAGGGCGACCTGGGCCGCAACAAGCTCGACGCCCTCACCGACCAGGCCAAGCAGTTCGGCGCGAAGGGCCTGGTATGGATGCGGGTCAAGGAGGACACGCTCGACTCGCCCGTGGCGAAGTTCCTCTCCGAGGACGAGCTGGCCAGCTTGCGAAAGAGGATGGAAGCCGAGCCGGGTGATCTCCTGCTTCTCGTCGCTGACGAGCGGCCCACCGTGCGCACGGTGCTCGGTCGGCTCCGGCTCGAGCTCGGCCGCCCGCCGGTCTACGAGGGGGGGCTCCACTACCTCTGGGTCGTCGACTTCCCCCTCTTCGAAGGCCTCGGCGACGACGGGCGTCCCGTCCCGGCCCACCACCCCTTCACGATGCCGCACCCCGACGATCTCGAGAAGCTCGAAACCGACCCGCTCAGCGTGCGCTCCCAGGCCTACGACCTCGTGCTCAACGGGTGGGAGCTCGGTTCGGGCAGCGTGCGGATCCACCGCCACGAGCTGCAGCAGCGCATCTTCAGCCTCCTCGGGATCGAGCCGGAACAGGCGCAGCAGCGCTTCGGCTTCCTGCTCGACGCCTTCCGCTACGGTGCGCCGCCCCACGCGGGGTTCGCCTTCGGCATCGATCGCCTCGTCGCCATCCTCGCCGGGGAGGACAACATCCGCGAGGTCATCGCCTTCCCCAAGACGCAGTCGGGAGGCGATCCCCTCACCGGCGCGCCCGCGCCGCTCGACGAGCGCCAACTCACGGAACTCGGCATCAAGCTCCTGCCGCCCCGTGCCTGACGACAAGCCGGACCTCTTCGAGTCGGCGCTCAACGAGCGGTTGGCGAGCCAGGCGCCGCTGGCGGCGAGGATGCGCCCCCGCACCCTCGACGAGATGGTGGGGCAACAACACCTGATCGGCGCGGCCAAGCCGTTACGCGCTCTGATCGAGGCGGACAAGCTCAGCTCCGTCATCTTCTGGGGGCCGCCCGGCACCGGCAAGACGACGATGGCCCGCGTCATCGCCAACGAGACGGCCAAGGAGTTCGTCTCCATGTCGGCCGTCACCGCGGGCGTGAAGGACGTGCGCGAGACGGTGGACAAGGCCCGGCGCCGGCTGGCCGAACAGGGTCAGGGCACCATCCTCTTCCTCGACGAGGTGCACCGCTTCAACAAGTCGCAGCAGGACGCGTTGCTGCCGTCGGTGGAGGACGGCACCCTCACGCTCATCGGCGCGACGACCGAGAACCCGTTCTTCGAGGTCAACGCGCCGCTGCTCAGCCGCAGCACGCTCTTCCGGCTCGAGCCACTGACCGCCGACGACCTCGCGACGCTGCTGCACCGGGCCCTCGACGCAGAAGAGGCGACGGCGGACGACGACGCAATCGCCCACGTCGTCGACCTCGTCGAGGGGGACGCCCGTGCCGCCCTCACCTCGCTCGAGGTCGCGCTCGCCCTCGCCGGGCCCGGGAAGCACGTCACGCTCGACCACGTCGAGGCTGCCCGTCAGGCGCGCGCCCTGCGCTACGAGGAGGACGACCACTACGACGTCATCTCTGCCTTCGTCAAGAGCATCCGAGGATCCGATCCGGACGCGGGCCTCTACTGGTTGGCCCGCATGCTGGAGGCGGGGGAGGACGCCCGCTTCATCGCCCGCCGCCTGGTCGTCCTGGCCAGTGAAGATGTCGGCATGGCCGACCCCATGGCCCTCGTGGTCGCCGACGCGGCGGCGCGCGCCGTCGAGTTCGTCGGTCTGCCCGAAGCCCAGCTCAACCTGGCCCAGGCCGTGGTGCACTTGGCCACCGCGCCCAAGTCCAACCGATCGGCGTTGGGGATCTGGAACGCGCTGGCCGACGTGAAGCAGCGGCCGGCCGGCGCGGTGCCCGCGCATCTGCGCGACTCGCACTACCGAAGCGCCCGCACGATCGGCCATGGCGTCGGGTACGAGTACCCGCACGACGACCCGCGCGGGTGGTTGGACCAGCAGTACCTGCCAGAAGGGCTCGAGGACCGCCGCTACTACGAGCCGTCCGACCACGGCGCCGAGCGGGAGATCGCTGAGCGCCAGCGCCGTCTTCGCGGGGACGACTGAGCCCTATGCTCGGCGCCGTGGGCACTGTCGTCTTCGGGGTCGTGGCCGTGCTGGCGCTGGGCCTGCTCGCGGCGGTGCTGCTGACGCTGCGTTCGCTGGGTCGGCGCATCACCGCGGTCGAAGACGCCGTGCTCGAGCTGCGGACCGACACGGTCGGTGGCGTCGAGCTCGTCCAGGACGCAATGGCGCGCGCCAACGCTCAGGTCGACCGTCTGGCCGACGCGGCCGGCCTGCCGCCCATCGACGAGCGCCCGCCGCCGCTCACCCGCGTGCCCAGGATGCTGCGCAGCCGGTCTGTGGTGAAGGCCATGGCCCTCGGCACCGGCACGGCCCACGCCGCCCGGCGCCTCCGCAACGGCAGCACCGGCAACGGGACGGGCCGCTGATGTTCAAGCGACTGTTCTGGCTCGTCACCGGCGCGGGGTTCGGCTTCGGCATGTCGCTCTGGGCCCAGCGAGCAGTGAAGAAGACGGCGGCCCGCTACTCGCCCCAACGGGTGTCCGGCGAGCTGACCCGAACCGTGAAGGGGATCACCGGCGACGTCAGGGCCGCCGTCCAGGAGGGACGCGAGGCCATGCGCGACCGCGAGGCCGCGTTGCGCGGCGCCAACGGCTCCGGAACCCCTGCCGGCTGACGAACCCCTCCCGGTAGGCTCGACGGGGATGGATGCCAAGGGGCTACGGGCCGCCTTCACCGGGTTCTTCGCCGAGCGGGGTCACACGATCCTGCCGTCGTCGGGGCTGATTCCGCATCACCCGCGCGCGCCCCTGTTCACCAACGCGGGCATGAACCAGTTCCTCCCGGTGATCCTCGGCGAGGAGTCCCCGCCCGACCCGCCCCGGGCCACCTCGGTGCAGAAGTGCGTGCGGGTCAAGGGCAAGCACGACGACATCGAGGAGGTCGGACGCTCGCCGTGGCATCTCAGCTTCTTCGAGATGCTCGGCAACTTCAGCTTCGGTGACTACTTCAAAGAGACGGCGATCCCGTTCGCGTGGGAGCTGTCCACCGAGGTGCTCGGTTACGACGGCGACCGCATCTGGCCCACCGTGCACACGAGTGACGACGACGCCTTCGCCATCTGGCGCGATGTCATCGGCGTGCCCGCCGAGCGCATCCAGCGCATGGGCGACGACAACTTCTGGGAGATGGGGGAGACCGGTCCGTGCGGACCGTGCTCCGAGCTGTACTACGACATGGGCGAGTCGTGGGGTGCGGCGGGTGGGCCCGAGACCGCGAGCCCGCGGTACCTCGAGTTCTGGAATCTCGTCTTCATGCAGTACGACCGCCAGGCCGGGGGCGCCCTGGCAGATCTCCCCATGAAGGTGATCGACACCGGCGCCGGCCTTGAGCGCAACCTCTGCATCCTGCAAGGTGCGCAGTCGGTGTTCGACACCGACGAGCTGGCCCGGCTCGTCCAGGCCGCCGCGCGCGCCACCGGCAAGACCTATGGCGCAGACGAGCGCGTCGACGTCACCATGCGGATCCTGGCCGACCACGGCCGCACGGCGACGTTCCTCGTCAACGACGGCGTGTTTCCGTCCAACGAGGACCGTGGCTACGTGCTGCGTCGCATCATGCGACGGGCCGTGCGCCTCGCGTATCAGCTCGGCGTGGACCGCATGGTGCTGCCGGAGATGGTCGCGGCCACCGCCGACGTGATGGGCGAGGACTACCCCGAGCTGCGCCGGAACCAGGAGTTCATCACCGGCATCGCCGCCCGCGAGGAGGAGCGCTTCCGGCAGACGCTGCGGGCCGGTGTCACCAGGCTGGAGGACGAGCTGGAACGCAGCGGGGGCACCGTCTCCGGCGCGGCCGCCTTCCTGCTCCACGACACCTACGGGTTTCCCATCGACCTGACCCGCGAGATGGCGGCCGAGCGCGGTGTCGACGTCGACCTGGCCGGCTTCGAAGCGGCGATGGGGGAGCAGCGCCAGAAGGCGCGTGACGCGCGCAAGGCCGGTGGCGCCGGTGACGATCGCTCCGAGCAGTACCGCGATCTCATCGAGCAGTTCGGCATCACCGAGTTCACCGGGTACCAGGAGTACGAGTCGAAGGCCCGCGTCCTGGCTGTCCTGACCGGCGCAGACGGCGCGGTCGAGGTCTTCCTCGATCGCACGCCCTTCTACGCCGAAGGCGGCGGCCAAGTCGGCGACACGGGCACGATCAGCACCGACACCGGGATGCTGCGCGTGCTCGACACCACTGCCGCTGTCCCGGGCCTGCACCGTCACGTGGCCCGGGTGGAGGAGGGCGAGGTGGAGGCGGGTCAGGAGGCGTTGGCGTCGGTCGACGGCGACCGCCGAGACGCCATCCGCCGCAACCACACCGGAACCCACCTGTTGCACTGGGCCCTGCGCGAAGTGCTCGGGCACCACGTCAAGCAACAGGGCTCGCTCGTCGCGCCCGATCGCCTCCGTTTCGACTTCAGCCACTACGAGCCGGTGAAGCCGGACGAGATGGCCCGCGTCGAGGACCTCGTCAACGCCCGAGTGCTGGCCAACGAACCCGTGCGGGCCTACGAGACGAGCAAGTCCAACGCTGAACAGCTGGGAGCCATCGCCTTCTTCGGCGACAAGTACGGCGAGTTCGTGCGCGTGGTCGAAGCCGGGAATGCATCGCGCGAGCTGTGTGGCGGGACCCACGTCGGCGCCCTGGGCATGATCGGCCCCGTCAAGGTCGTCAGCGAGGGCTCCATCGGCTCGAACCTGCGCCGCATCGAGGCCGTCACCGGCACGGGCAGTCTCGACCGCATCCGTGACGAGGAGCGTTTGCTCGAGCGGGCCGCCGACCTGCTCAAGGCCCGTCCCGACGAGGTGCCGGAAGCCATCGCCCGCATCATCGACCGCCAGAAGGCGCTCGACGACGAGCTCAAGGCGGTGCAGGCCAAGGCGGCCACGGGCGATGCCGACGCCCTCGCGGCCGACGCCGTCGACGGCAAGGTCGTCGCGCGCAAGGACGGGCTGCCCCAGGACGGCCTGCGCCAGCTGGCCCAAGCCGTGCGGGACAAGGGCGTCGACACGGTGGTGATCGTCGGCTCGCCCGACGGCGAGCGCGTGGCGCTCGTGGGCCTGACGGTCAAGGACGCCAGCCCAACCGCGCCCGACCTCATCGGCCCCGCGGCCAAGATCGTCGGCGGCGGTGGCGGAGGCAAGGACCCGACGCAGGCCGTCGCGGGCGGACGCGACGCGTCCAAGATCGACGAGGCCCTGGCGTCCGTCCGCGCTGCACTCGGCCTGGCTTGAATTGGCCGATCCGACCTCGGCAGGAGCGGCAGTGGGGTTGGGGTCCCCGCTGTCCATCGCGCCGGCGAGCCTGCGAGCCGCGCAATGAGCGGAACACTCGGACCGGCCGATCCGACCTCGGCAGGAGCGGCAGTGGGGTTGGGGTCCCCGCTGTCCATCGCGCCGGCGAGCCTGCGAGCGGCGCAATGAGCAGAGTGCTCGGTCTCGACCTGGGTGAGCGGCGGATCGGCGTCGCGGTGTCGGACCCGGGGCGCATCCTGGCCTCGCCCCACGGGATGATCGAGCGGGGTGCCAACCGCGGCATCGATCACGCCGCCATTGCGGCGGCGGTGGCCGAGGTCGGCGCCGAGCGGGTGGTCGTGGGCCTGCCCCTGTCCCTCTCGGGCGGGACGGGCCCGGCGGCTGAAGCCGCGGTGGCGGAGGCAGCCGCGCTCGCTAGCGTGCTCGAGGTCCCCGTGGAGACCTTCGACGAGCGTCTCACCACGGTGGCGGCGGCCCGGTCGATGCGGGCCGTCGGCACCAAGGCACGCAAGCAGCGCCGGCGCATCGACGAGATGGCCGCGTCGGTGATGTTGCAGAACTGGCTGGAGCAGCGACGATCGTGACGACCACCGACCTGTACGACGACGAGACCTCGGACGAGGGCCACGGCTACTACGACGACGACCACCGCCCTCGTCGCGGCAGCCGCCTCGTGCGGGCCGTGGTCATCGCCCTCGTGCTCGCGCTCCTCGTGGGCGGGCTCGGCGCGGTCTGGCTGCAGCGCAAGATCGACCCGCCGGGCAGCCCCGGCGCCCTTGTCACCGTCACCATCCCCAAGGGATCCTCGACGGCGCGAATCGCCGCCATCCTCGACAGCAAGACCGTGATCAGCAACGCCACCCTGTTCCGCTACTACATGCGCGTCAAGGGCGAGGCTCCCTTCGAGGCCGGCATCTATCGCCTCCATCGCAACGACGACTTCAACAGCGTGATCGCCACCCTGCGCAAGGGGGGAGAGGTCCAGTACGACCGCCTCACCATCCCCGAGGGCAAGACCATCAAGCAGATCGCCGCATTGGTCGGCGCCCTCCCCGGTCGCTCGAGCGCCACGTTCCTGCAGCTGGCCCAGAGCGGCCGCTTCCGGTCGCAGTTCGAGCCGGCCGGCGTCAACAACCTCGAGGGCATGCTCTTCCCCGACACCTACAACATCGGCGCCAAGGACACCGAGCAGGTGATCCTCGAGCGCATGCTGCATCTCTTCGACCAGCGCGCCGCCCAGATCGGTGTCACCACCCCGGACGCGCGACTCCACGTCACGCCCTATCAGGCGCTGGTCGTCGCTTCGTTGGTCGAGACGGAGAGCAAGGTCGACGCCGACCGAGCCAAGATCGCTCAGGTCATCTACAACCGCATGGCCAAGGGCATGCCGCTGCAGATCGACGCGACCGTGCTCTACGCCCGGGAGGCCACGGGCGCGGCGCGCCGGCCGGGCGGACGGGTCCTGTTCAGTGACCTGAAGCTGCAGTCGCCGTACAACACCTACGTCGTCAAGGGCCTGCCACCCACGCCCATCGCGGGCTTCGGCGCCGCGTCGCTCGACGCCGCGCTGCATCCGGAGGCCGGCCCGTGGCTCTACTACGTGAAGTTCCAAGCCGACGGCACCCACGCCTTCGCGACGACGTTGGCCGAGCACAATCGCAACATCGCCGACGCCAAGCGGCGGGGCGTCAACCCGTAGTGCGACACCACTCGTGACCCGGGCCAGCGGGGCGACGCGCGTGGCGGGCGTCATCGGCTCGCCGATCAGGCACTCGCTCTCACCCGTGCTGCACAACGCGGCCTTTCGAGCCCTCGATCTCGATTGGGTGTTCCTCGCCTTCGAGGTGGCGGCGGGCGACGGCGCTGCCGCGGTCGAGGGCATGCGCGCCCTCCGCATCGAGGGATTGTCGGTGACGATGCCCCACAAGGCCGACGTCCTCCCCGCCCTCGACTTGCTGTCACCGACAGCGGAGAAGTTGGGCGCGGTGAACACGGTGACGCGTCAGGGCGAGCGCCTGCTGGGTGAGAGCACCGACGGGGCGGGGTTCCTCGATGCCCTCCGCCTCGACGAGGGCTTCGACCCCGCAGGCCGGCGCTGCCTCGTGTTCGGCGCAGGCGGCGCGGCCCGGGCGGTGGTGCTGGCGCTGGCCGAGGCAGGAGCGAGCGAGGTCGTCGTGGTCAACCGCAGTGAGCGGCGGGCCATCGACGCCGTCGCCTTGGCCGGCGGCGTCGGACGGGTAGGTGAGGCGGCGGACGCAGCCGACGCCGAGCTCGTCGTGAACGCGACCTCGCTCGGCATGGACGACGGCCGGACCCCGCTGGACCCAACCGTGCTGGCCAAGGGCCAGCTGGTGGTCGATCTCGTCTACCACCCGGCCGTGACGCCGCTCGTCGCTGGGGCGCGGGCCCAGGGGGCGACGGCCGTGAACGGTTTGGGCATGTTGATCCACCAGGCAGCCCACGCCTTCAGGCACTGGACGGGGCAGGAGCCGCCCCTCGCGGCCATGTCCGCGGCGGCCCTCGCCTCAATGGCACGCTCCGATGTGCCGAAGACCTAGTCACCAGGTCTGTTCGGAGGTACAGGATGTCGCTACGCGGGTCGCTGGACACGTTTGCCCTGACTGACGTGCTCGCGCTCCTGGCCACCACGGCCAAGAGCGGGGAGCTGCACGTCACCGGTTCGTCCGGCGACGGCCGGGTGTGGCTCGACGCCGGACAGGTGGTGGGTGCTGACGGTCTGGGTACGTCCGACGTGGTGGACGTGCTCGTTGGTCTCCTGCGCCTGGACGAAGGCGACTTCGCCTTCCACGGCGACCGTGGGGCGCCCGCGCCTGGCACGCCCGCCGACGTCGCCGGACTCCTGGAGCGGGCCGAGGCCCGCCTGGCCGAGTGGCGCGAGGTCGAGCAGATCCTTCCGTCGGACGACGTCACACTGAGCCTCGTGCTGGCGACGTCGGGCACCATCCGGCTGTCCCGCGACCAGTGGGCCGCGGTCGTTGCCATCGGTGACGGTCGCCCCGTCCACGAGCTCGTCGGACGTCTCGGCGGCGACGAACTGGCCCGTTGGCGTCTGCTCGCCGGTCTGGTGGAAGCCGGCCTGGTCGAGGTGGGCGCCGCGCCCACCGGCGTGGCCCCGGTCGCCCGTGGCGAGCTGGCCGCGCAGCTGTCGACCCTCACGGTCGCGGCGCTCGGCGACGACGACAACGACAAGCCTCGCCCCGCCACCGTCGACACGCCCGAGCCCGCCACCCGTCACGCCGACACCACTTCCCTCCCGGTGGACGGGGCCGACGACCCCGAGCCCGTCCTCGACGACGCGGACGAGCTCGAACCAGCGGAGGACCACGAAACCGAGCCCGCGGTCGAGCCCGCATCGGCCGCCGCCGCGACCAATCCCACCGATCCCGCCGACGGCGTGAGCAGGGGAACGCTGCTCAAGTTCCTGTCGTCGGTGCGATCCTGATATCCCAAGATGTGGGCCGTCGATGCCTACACTGACCGGGGCGAAGACCAGAACGGGTAGGACGACGATGTCCGACGGCAACCAGCTGGGGTCGCTCCTCGTGGCCAACGACCTCCTCACCGAGGAGTCGTTGCAGGTCGCGTTGGCGGAGCAGGCCCGCACAGGGAAGTCGCTCGGTCGCGTCCTGATCGACATGGAGCTGGTGAGCGAGGGTCACCTCGTCTCGACGCTCGCCAGCCACCTCGGCCTCGAGTACGTCGACCTCGACGAGTACCCCGTCGATGCCAGCGCCGTCGCTCTCATCAGCGACTCCCTGGCCCGTCGCTACCAGGCGCTGCCCATCGGATGGAACGACGGCCGGCTCATCGTTGCGATGGCCGATCCGTCGAACGTCTTCGCGGTCGACGATATCCGCACCATCACCGGTGCCGAGGTGCGCACCGTCGTCGCCACCCGTCCGGCCATCCTCGCCACGATCGAGAAGTACCACCGCCTCGACACCGAGGCCGAGGACATCAGCGCCCAGGCGGCCAGCGAGCTGGAGGAGGAGCAGGACCTCTCTGCCGTCCACCAGGTCGTCGAGGACGCGCCGATCGTCAAGCTCGTCAACATGCTGATCACCCAGGCGGTGGCAGACCGGGCGTCGGACATCCACATCGAGCCGAGCGAGCACGACGTCCGCGTCCGTTACCGCATCGACGGTGTGCTCCACGAGGTCATGCGGCCGCCCAAGACCATTCAGTCGGGCATCGTGTCGCGCCTCAAGATCATGGCGGACATCAACATCGCCGAGCGCCGGGTGCCCCAGGACGGCCGGGTGTCGGTGACGGTGAGCGGCAAGCAGGTCGATCTCCGCGTGGCCACGCTCCCCACGGTGTTCGGCGAGAAGATCGTCATGCGGATCCTCGACAAGTCGAACGCGCTGCTGCGGCTGTCCGACCTGGGTTTCCTGCCCGACACCATGGCCCGCTTCGAGCAGTCCTACCGCAAGCCCTACGGCACCATCCTCGTCACGGGACCCACCGGTTCGGGCAAGTCCACCACCCTGTACGCGACCCTCAACATCCTCAACGAGGAGTCCAAGAACATCATCACCGTCGAGGACCCGGTGGAGTACCGGCTTCCCGGCATCAACCAGGTGCAGGTCAACAACAAGGCCGGGCTGACCTTCGCCGGCGCCCTGCGGTCCATCCTGCGATCCGACCCCGACATCGTCCTCGTGGGTGAGATCCGGGACAAGGAGACGGCCACCATCGCCATCGAGGCCGCCCTCACCGGCCACCTCGTGCTCTCGACCCTCCACACCAACGACGCTGCCACCACCCCGACCCGGCTGGTCGAGATGGGCGTCGAACCCTTCCTCGTGGCCAGCGCCCTCGACTGCATCGTCGCCCAGCGGCTGGCTCGCCGCCTCTGCGACCGCTGCAAGACCGGGTACCTGCCTGACGTCGGTGAGCTGACGGCGGCCGGCTGGGACACCAGCGAGCTCGACGAGGTCCCCGAGATCTTCAAGGCGGTCGGCTGCGGCGTCTGCAGCGGCACGGGATACCACGGCCGCTTCGCCATCCACGAGGTCATGAACATCTCCGAGGACATCGAGCGCATGATCGTGGAGCGCGAGCATTCCGAGGACATGAAGAAGATGGCCGTTGCCCAGGGCATGCTGCCCTTGCGCGAGGTGGGCCTCCACCAGGTCCGCAGAGGCCTCACCTCCATCGAGGAGATCCTCCGCGTCGTGGCCTGACGGCCCCGACGCTGCAGATCTCCTCGACCTGTCACATTTGCGCCAGCTCGGCTGGTGCCTCGCCGGCGCGGCCGCTTCGCCCGGTTGCGGTGCGTTGCGACCACAGAGCGTGAGTTGCTAAGGCACGGACGGCGGCAGGCCGATACCTCCAGGCATGAAGGCTGGATCGCGCCGTCTCGGGGAACTGCTGGTCGAACGCAAGGTGCTCTCGCGCGACGTGCTGGAGGACCTGCTCGACCGGGAAGCCAGCAACGGCGCGCCGCTGGCCAAGCTGCTGCTCGCCGAAGGGCACGTCGCGGAGAAGGATCTGGTCGCCGCCCTCGCCCACCAGGCGGGCTTCCGGTTCATCGACTTCCAGCACACCGCGGTCAACCCGACCCTCGACAAGGTGCTGCCGCCCGAGCTGGCCCAGACCCACCTGGCCGTCGGCGTGGACTTCGACGGCGACAGGCTCGTGGTCGCCATGGTCGACCCCAGCCAGAAGGACGTCATCGCCGCCATGGAGGCGGCCACCGGCCTCAAGGTCGCCCCGGCCATCGCCTCCCGCAAGGAGCTCCAGAAGATCGTCGCCGCCATGTACGGCCTCACGGAGACGAACGGCAACGGGGGAGCCGCGACGGCCGACGGCGAGCTCACCATCTCCCTCGAGGAGGACGGTGGCGCGGCCAGGCCGACGTTCGCCACCGAAGAAGTCGACCTCCACGTCAACGATCTCCTCCAGCGGGTGGTCGACCTCGGAGGCTCGGACCTCCACCTCACCGTCGGGGTCCATCCGAGCGTGCGGGTGCAGGGCGACATCAAGCCGTTGACCGAGTTCCCGCTCATGAACGGGTCGGAGATCCGACGGATGATCTACGCGGTGCTCACGCAGAAGCAGCGCGAGCGCTTCGAGAACGAGCTCGAGCTCGACACCTCACACTCCATCCCCGGCATCGGTCGCTTCCGCGTCAACGTCTTCCAGCAGCGCGACTCGGTGGGCGCGGTCATGCGAATCATCCCGTTCGAGATCGTGCCGCTCGAGGGGCTCGGCCTCCCGGCGTCAGCCGCCCAGTTCGCCGAGCTGCCCCGTGGCCTGGTGCTCGTCACCGGACCGACGGGCTCCGGCAAGTCGACCACCCTCGCCTCGATGATCGACATCATCAACTCCTCGAAGCACTGCCACATCATGACGGTCGAGGATCCCATCGAGTTCCTGCACAAGCACAAGTCGGCCGTCGTGAACCAGCGCGAGGTGGGGGAGGACACCCACTCGTTTGCCCAGGCACTCAAGCATGTGCTGCGCCAGGACCCCGACGTCATCCTCGTCGGCGAGATGCGTGACCTCGAGACGATCTCCACCGCGCTCACCGCGGCCGAGACCGGCCACCTGGTCTTCGCCACGCTGCACACCCAGGACGCCCCGCAGGCCATCGACCGCGTCATCGACGTGTTCCCGGCCCATCAGCAGCAGCAGGTGCGGGTGCAGCTGGCCGCGTCCCTGCAGGGCATCGTGACCCAGCAGCTCATTCCCATGGGCGGCGGCAAGGGCCGCAAGGTGGCGGCCGAGGTGCTCGTCGCCACGCCGGCGGTGCGCAACCTCATCCGCGAGGGCAAGACCCACCAGATCTACTCCGCCATGCAGGCAGGCGGGAAGTACGGCATGCAGACCATGGACCAGTCCATCGCAGACCTCGTCAAGCGGGGCGGGCTGCCCATGGACATCGCGCTGGAGCGCTGCAGCAATGCAGAAGACCTCCGGCGCCTGATCGGCGAGCGATAAGGAGGGGGTCGCCGACCATGGCCGACACCTACGCATACAAGGTCCGTGACCGCTCGGGGAAGATGCTCGAGGGGACGATCGAGGCGGACAGCACCAAGCTCGTCGCCAACAAGCTGCGAGAGATGGGCTACGTGCCCGTCGCCATCGACAAGAAGTCGACCTCGGGGATGCAGAAGGAGCTGCACTTCCCTGGGATGGGCGGCGGCAAGGTCAAGCTCAAGGACATCGCCATCTTCTCCCGGCAGTTCGCCACCATGATCAGCGCCGGGCTGTCCCTCCTCCGCTCGCTGTACATCCTGGCCGAGCAGACCGAGAGCAAGGCGCTGGCCAAGGTCGTCGACGAGGTGCGCCAGGACGTGGAGAAGGGTTCCTCGTTGTCCCAGGCCCTCGGCCGCCACCCCAAGGCGTTCAACCGCCTGTACGTGGCCATGGTGCGCGCCGGCGAGACCGGCGGTGTGCTCGATTCGGTCCTGCAACAGATCGCCGGCACCATCGAGAAGCAGGTGGAGCTCCGCGGCAAGATCCGCTCGGCGATGACGTATCCGGTCGCCGTCTTCGCCATCGTGATCCTCATCGTCACCGCGATGCTGCTGTTCATCGTTCCGATGTTCAAGAGCCTCTACGCCGACCTCGGCGGCACGCTGCCGCTGCTCACCCGGATCCTGCTCCTGGTGTCCCACATCGTGGTGACCTTCTTCCCCCTGGTCGTCCTTTTCTGGGTCGGCGTCATCTTCGCCTTCAAGCGCTGGATCCAGACGGACACGGGTCGTGGCGCGTGGGACCGCATCAAGCTCAAGCTGCCGGTCTTCGGCAAGCTCGTGCACAAGACCGCGCTCACCCGGTTCTCGCGGACCCTCGCGGTGCTGTTGCGCAGCGGCGTCCCCATTCTGGAGTCGCTCGAGATCACCGCTGAGACCGTCGGCAACGGCGTCATGGCGGCGGCGGTCAAGGACGTCCAGACCGGCGTGAAGCAGGGCGAAGCGATCAACAAGCCGCTGCAGGGTCACCCGATCTTTCCTCCCATGGTCGTCCAGATGATGGCCGTCGGCGAGGAGACCGGTGCCCTCGACGAGATGCTCGACAAGATCGGCGAGTTCTACGAGCAGGAGGTGGAGGCGATGGTCGACTCCCTGACCTCGCTCTTGGAGCCTCTGCTCATCGTGGTCATGGGTTCAGCGGTCGGCGGCATGGTCGTCGCCCTCTACATGCCGATGTTCAACATCATCAACCTGGTCAAGTAGCGCGCCGGACTTGATAGGCCGGCCGGCCCAATTCCCTCAAGCTGGGCTCTGGGGGGGCCGATACAGGAAATGCGAGCAGGTGCTCCTGCCAAGGGCAAACCCGCCGGGAGGCGGGGACGCAAAGCCAGCGGGGCCGAACCTTCAATGACGAAGGTGACGCAGGCCGGGCTGCCTGGAGGACCTCATCGGGGAACAGCCGGTGAGCCCGAAAGGACACGGGCTCGCACCATTCATTGGCTATCACCCTTAGGAGAA
>JBEEFP010000100.1:0-33067 GCA_041166085.1 Actinomycetota bacterium | reverse complement strand
CTGCCCGGAAAGCGCAAGTGGAAAACTGGGGATGCGTGGCCAAGGAACGCTGATGCCGCCAGGAACCGACCCCCGGCCCAAGGCATGGAGGTGTGCGCCAGTTACCCGGCGCCTAGGAACGACCCACCGATGACACCCCCAGGGCGCCGGCGAGAGAGGCGGCTAGGCGCTGCGCCCGTGGCGCATGGCCCGCTTCTGCTCGATGAAGTCGACGAGGACGTAGTCGCCGAGCGTCTCGGGCGTCGTGAAGAACGCACGACCCTGGTTCATCTTGGTGAGCTTCTCGACGAACGCCTTGAGGTAGCTGGTGGCGTCGAGCATGAAGGTGTTGATGCGGATGTCCTCACGCGTGCAGCGCAGGACCTCCTGCAGCGTGGCGTCGATCGTCTCCTGCACCGGCGGGTAGCTGAAGAACGGCTCCGGGTCGCCGGGGATGAGGTGGGCGGTGGGCTCGCCGTCGGTGATCATGATGATCTGCTTTGTGCCGGTCTGGCGGGCCAGCATCTTGCGGCTGAGCATGAAGCCGTGCTGCATGTTGGTGCCGTAGACGAAGTCCCACGACACCTCGGGCAGCTGCTCGGCCTTCAGCTCGCGCGCGATCGAGCTGAACCCCACCATGCCGAGGAAGTCGCGCGGGAAGTGCGTGGAAATGAGCGAGTGCAGCGCCATCGCCACCTTCTTGGCCGCGAGGAAGTTGTCGCGCATCGGCATCGACAGCGACAGGTCGAGCATGAGCACGGTGGACGACCGCGTCATCGTCTCGGTGCGCTCGATCTCGAAGTCCTCCGGTGAGAGCCGGATGGGCAGCCCGCTCGACGTGCCCCGGCGCTGCAGGGCGTTGCGCACCGTGCGCTCGATGGAGAGGTTGAACGGGTCGCCGTACTCGTACGGCTTGGTCTCGTACGCCCGCTCGTGGCCGACACCCGACGGCGTGACCTCGTGGCGGCCGAGCCGGTCCTTGGCCAGCTTGCTGAACAGGTCGGAGAGGGCGTTCTGGCCGATGCGCCGCATGCCGCGCGGCGTGAGCTCGAAACGACCCTCCTTCTGCTCGATGAGGCCCGCTTCCTCGAGCTTCTTGGCCAGCTCGGCCAGCTGCTCCAGGGAGCGGGCAGACTCGTTGCCGAGCAGCTCGCGTGCGCGGTCGATGTCGACGTCGGCGAGGGCGCCGGGTTGCGACGCCGACTTGAGCAGGTTCTCCAGCTGGTCGATGTCGCCGAGTTGGTCCATCAACGACGCGGCCTCGGCGAAGCCGAGCGGGTCCTGGCCGCTGAAGTTGTACCGACGGTCCCACCCCGCGCCGGGGAAGGCGCCCCGCAGGTTGGCGCCCAGGCGGTCGACCTGCCAGCGGAGGTCCATGTCCTCGAGCAGCTGCTCGGACAGCCCCTGGAGCTGGGCCCGCTGCTCGGGCGTCATGGAGTTGAGCATCGACTGCATGGCCGCCATCTGCTCGGCCATCTGCTCGAGGAGCTCGTCGAGGGTCTGCGGGTTGCCGGGAAAGAAGTCGCCGAACTGCTGCATGAACTGCTCGAAGGACGGGTCGATCGGATCTCCCGCCTCGCGCTGCTCGAGCATCCGGTTGAGCGAGTTGAACATGTCCTTCATCCGCTGCATCTGCTCGGGACTGACATCGGACATGGCCCCGGACATCTGGTTGAAGTAGCTCTGCATCAGCTGCTGGCGGAGCTTGTCCATCAGCTCGTCGAAGCGCTCGCGCGCCTCGCTCGAGGTGAACTCGTACTCCTGCAGCTCGCGCACCTGTCCTGCGAGGTCGGGGGGCAACAGGTCGAGCTGCATCCGCTTCTCGGACGTCACCTCGTCGGTGATCTCCTGGCGGCGCTGGTCGCCGGACTGCTGCGCTTCGTTCTGGAGGTTGTCGAGCCCCTGGCGCTCGGTGTCGATGACGTCCCGCAGCTCCTGGGCGATGTCGTCGTAGACGCCACCGAGGTCGTACTTCTCGAGCTGGTCGCGGCGCTTGCGACGCAGCTGCTCGAGCATGTCCCGGATGCCCTGCACCCGTTCCTGGTTGCGATCACGGAACCCGGACTGCATCAGCCGGCGCAGGGCCGCGTTGAGATCGCCGTGGTAGAGGAGGTCGTCGGTGATCTCCGACAGGAGATCGTCGGCGTCGAGCTCGAAGCCGACCTGGCTGCCATCCCAGCGCGAGTAGTTGAACCTCCGCGTCATCCCGCCTCGAACGTTAGGACGCTCAGTCGCGGTACAGCAGGCTCAGATCGTTCTCGCTCTCGGAGTACTTCGTACCGCACTCCGTGCAGTGCTCGTACGTGCGGCGGTCGACGAGGTCGATCCGGTCGAGAAAGCCCCGACCCCCGCACTCCGGGCACGGGTTGGCCTGGCCCCAGATCCGCCGCACTTCGTGGCTGTCTGACTCCATACCGCGACGGTACCGTCGCGACCTCGCAGGGGTCGGTGCACTTGGGGTCGTATATGCGCCGTAGTGCACCAACCGGTGCGAAAAATCGCGTCAACGGGACCGGTATGTCGCCCTCGCGCCGACGGCGTCCTTGTTGAGACGCTTGGACAGGTGGAGACCCTCGAGGACGAACTCGAGGGCAGAGGCGACCGCCGCGGGCGACTCGCTGCCCGCCAGGCTCATCACGGGGGACTGCAGCGCGGGCAACTGCGCGAGCGTCTCGACGTAGGTGGCCGACGAGACGTCGTCGCCCGCGTGGACGACGGTGCCCTCGTCGAACGCGATCACGACGTCCCGGAACTGCTCGATGGGGCAGCGCTCCTTGAACACCGTCAGCACGGCCGCCTTGAGCATGCGGTCGACGACCTGCTCCTCGCGACCGTCGTCGAGGGTCTCGATCTCGACCTTGCCCGACGTGGACGACGCCAGCGCGTCGAGGTCCGACACGCGCGGCACCACGTCCTTCTCCCCCGCCCGCAACGCCCGCCGCGCCGCGTTGGCGACGAGGGTCTCGTAGTTGGCGATGGAGAGCCGCACCGACACGCCGGAGCGTTGGTTGATGTGCGGGTTGGTGCGGGCCAGCTGGGACAGGGTGGCGATCACCTCCGACATGAATGTGGGCACCTGCACGCGCAGGCCGAGCACGTCGGCGAGAGGCCGGGCCTCCTGCTCGACCACGGCCAGCTCCGTCTCCACGTCGAGCGGGTAGTGGGTGCGGATCTGGGCGCCGAAGCGATCCTTGAGCGGGGTGATGATGCGACCCCGGTTCGTGTAGTCCTCGGGGTTGGCCGACGCGACCAGCATGACGTCGAGGGGCAGGCGGATCTTGTACCCCCGCACCTGCACGTCGCGCTCCTCGAGCACGTTGAGCAGGCCGACCTGGATGCGCTCGGCCAGGTCGGGCAGCTCGTTGATCGAGAAGATGCCGCGGTTGGTGCGGGGCACCAGGCCGTAGTGCAGCGTCAGCTCGTCGGACAGATACCGGCCCTCCGCCACCTTGATGGGGTCGACCTCGCCGATGAGGTCGGCGATGGACGTGTCCGGGGTGGCCAGCTTCTCGCCGAAGCGCGTGGTGCGGTGCACCCACTCGATGGGCGTGTCGTCGCCCTTCTCGGCCACCAGGTCGCGTGCGTGCTTCGACACCGGCGCGTACGGGTCGTCGTTGATCTCCGACGCGGCGACGATCGGCATCCACTCGTCGAGCAGTCCGGTGAGCGAGCGGATCATGCGGGTCTTGGCCTGCCCGCGCTCACCCAGGAAGATCACGTCGTGGCCGGCCAGCAGCGCGTTCTCGAGCTGCGGCAGCACGGTGTCCTCGTACCCGAGCACGCCCTCGACCAGCGCCTCGCCTGCCGCGATGCGAGCGGCCGCGTTGCGCCGCACCTCTTCCTTGACCGGGACGGACTCCCATCCCGACTCGCGAAGTTGCCCCAGGGTTGCCGGCTTGCCGCTCATGTCCGCACTCTACGCTCGGCCCGATGCGTAAGTTCCTCGGCTTCCTCATCGTGGTGGAGCTGCTGGCAGCCGGCGCGTACTTCGGCGGACCGCCCCTCGACGACTGGCTGCAGGATCGCGTCAACCCGACCCTCCAGAGCGGTCCGGTCGAGACCGAACCGCCATCGACACGCGTCGTCGAGGTGCTGCGCCCGGGTCAGACCGAGGTCACCGGAAGCCTGACCCGGCTGGTGGCCAAGGACGCGGCCGGCGACGCCATCCCCGCGCCGTTCACCGTCGAGGCCAACGAGCGAGGGGTCACCCGGGCCGTGATCGACAACGTGCTGGTGGACAGGCGACCTAGCACCATCAGCTGGGACGGCGGCCGTCCCCTGCCGATCTCGGGCGAGGGCGGGCTCGACCTCGGCTCGGCCCAGCTGACGGCCGACGGCACGGGCCTGGCGTGGGCCCTCGAAGGGTCGCCGCGGGCCCTCAGCCCAGGCAACTACCGCGCCAACTTCACCGTCGCAGTGGGCTCCGGGGGTGTGGCCAGCGTGCGGGAGGGCGTCGCGTTCACGGCCACGGCCGACACCGCCCTCGACGTCACCAAGGGGGGCGCGTTCATCCGGCTGCCGGCGCAGCCGTTGCACATCCGCGCCGCCGCCTCGACCACGGCCGTCCTCGACGGCACGTTCACGGTCAAGACGGCTGACGGCTCCCGACCGGCCAGGCACGTCGCCTTTGGCCCCGGCCTCTACGACATCACCCTCACGCCGACAGGGACCACCTACACGGTCAAGGCAATCCTGCAGGGACCCGTCTCCTAACCTCGCGTCCGTGGATCTCTCCGGGCGGTGGCGGGCCTGCGTTGCGGATGAGGCCCTGCGGCGCACCTACCCCGAGCCCGACTTCGACGACCGCGCGTGGCCCGAGCTCGACGTGCCGGGACACTGGCGCACGTCCCCGGCATTCGCCGGGACCGACGGCCCCCTGCTGTACCGGACCCGGTTCGACCTGAGCCGACCGGCCGACGGCAGCCGCAGCTGGCTCGTGCTCGACGGCCTCTTCTACCAAGGCGACGTCTGGCTCGACGGCGCCTACGTGGGCGACACCGAGGGCTACTTCTTCCCACACACCTTCGAGGTCACCGACGCCGCGCGCGACCGCAGCGAGCACGTCCTCGCTGTCGAGGTGGCCTGCGCGCCGCAGCGCGAGCGCAAGGCCAAGCGCAACATCACCGGCGTGTTCCAGGACTGGGACTGCATCGACCCGGACTGGAACCCCGGCGGCATCTGGCGGCCCGTGCACATCGAGCAGAGCGGGCCCGTCCGCATCAGCCGCTACCGCGTCCTGTGCCAGGAGGCCAGCCAGGAGCAGGCCGTCCTCAACGTGCGCGCCGTGCTCGACGCGTCCGAGGCGACCACCGCACAGCTGCGCACGCAGGTCGGTACGACGACCGAGCACACCCAGGAGCAACCCCTCGCCGCGGGCGAGAACCGCGTCAACTGGCAGGTCACCGTCGAGCGGCCCGCGCTGTGGTGGCCCCACGCCCTCGGCGACCAGCCACTGCACGACGTGACCCTCGAGGTGCGGGCGGGCGACACCGACGCGCCCAGCGACACTCGCAGCGTGCGCACCGGCCTGCGCCAGGTGCGCATGAAGAACTGGATCACGACGGTCAACGGCGAGCGCCTCTTCCTGAAGGGCAGCAACCAGGGGCCGACGCGGACGGCCTTGGCCGACGCCCGTCCCGACGAGCTCGAGCGCGACGTGGTGCTGGCCAAGGAGGCGGGACTCGACGTCTTGCGCCTCCTCGCCCACATCAGCCGCCCCGAGCTCTACGACGCCGCCGATCGTCACGGCCTGCTCCTGTGGCAGGACTTCCCGCTCCAGTGGACCTACGCACGCGGCATCCGCAAGCAGGCGGCCCGCCAGGTCCGGGAGGCGGTCGACCTGCTGGGCCACCACCCGTCCGTCGCCATCTGGTGCGGGCACAACGACCCCATCTCGCTCGGCGCCGACCCCGTCGCCGCCATGGCCCGACCGACACGCAGCGCCGCGACCTACCTGACCCACCAGGAGCTGCCCAGCTGGAACAAGACGGTGCTCGACGCCACCGTGAAGCGCGCCTTCGAGAAGAGCGACGGCAGCCGCCCGGTCATCCCGCATTCGGGCGTGCTCCCCCATCCGGGGTCGGTCGGCACGGACACCCACGCCTACTTCGGCTGGTACCACGGCGACGAGCGCGACTTCCCCGCCATGTGCGCGGCCTTCCCCCGTCTGGCCCGCTTCGTGTCCGAGTTCGGCGCCCAAGCCGTTCCGACCGTCGCCGACTTCATGCACCCGGAACGCTGGCCCCAGCTCGACTGGGAGGAGCTCCAGCACCGGCACTCGATGCAGAAGCCCATCTTCGACCGCCACGTGCCGCCCGCCGAGTTCGACACCTTCGCCCAGTGGCAGGCCGCGACCCAGCGCTACCAGGCCGACGTCATCCGCTTCCACATCGAGACGCTGCGGCGGCTCAAGTACCGGCCCACCGGGGGGTTCTGCCAGTTCTCGCTGGGCGACAGCGACGCCGCCGTCACGTGGTCGGTGCTCGACCACCAGCGCGAGCCCAAGCTGGGCTACGACGCCCTCGCCGCCGCGTGCGCGCCCGTGATCGTGGTGGCCGACCGACCCGACGCTGAGTACCACCCGGGCGACCCCCTCGCCCTCGACGTGCACGTGGTGAGCGACCTGCGCGCATCGATCACCAGCGCCACGGTGACGGCCCGCCTGGGGTGGCGTGACGGTGAGCATCGCTGGAGCTGGGAGGGTGACGTGCCGGCCGACGGATGCGTGCGGATCGGCACCGTCCAGGCCCTCGCGCCGGCCGCCGCCGGCCAGCTGACCCTCGACCTCGAGCTGTCGGCCGACGGCGTAAAAGCCGCCAACAGCTACGTCAGCTCGATCGTCAGCCCGTAACACCCATAGATTCGGTGTTGTGAGAGAGCGAACGCGAACGAACCATGTGACAGTTCCGACTCGGGGCGACAGCCCCGAGCTCGCCGAGCGCGTTCACAACTCCACCATCCAGATGGTGGAGTTGTGAAGGTCCACCACCACAGTTACGACGCCGTCATCGTGGGCGCCGGCGGCGCCGGTCTCCGCGCTGCCATCGAGACGGCCGGCAAGTGCCACACGGCCGTGATCACCAAGCTGTACCCGACCCGGTCCCACACCGGCGCCGCGCAGGGCGGCATGTGCGCGGCCCTTGCCAACGTGGAAGAGGACTCGTGGGAGTGGCACACCTTCGACACGGTCAAGGGTGGCGACTACCTCGTGGACCAGCCCGCAGCCGAGATCATGTGCCGCGAGGCCATCGACGCGGTGATCGAGCTCGAGCACTTCGGGATGCCGTTCAACCGGACACCCGAGGGCAAGATCGACCAGCGCACCTTCGGCGGTCACACCCGCAACCACGGTGAGGCCTCGGTGAAGCGGGCGTGCTACTCGGCCGACCGCACGGGCCACATGATCCTGCAGACGCTCTTCCAGCAGTGCGTCCAACGCGGCGTCAACTTCTTCAACGAGTACCAGGTGCTCGACATCTCCTTCGTCGACGGCCGCGTCGCCGCCGTCGTGGCCTACGAGCTCGCGACCGGCGACCTGCACGTCTTCCAGACCAAGGCCGTGCTCTTCGCGACCGGCGGGTTCGGGAAGATGTTCAAGGTCAGCTCCAACGCCCACACCCTCACCGGTGACGGGCCCGGCGTGCTGTACCGGCGAGGATTGCCGTTGCAGGACATGGAGTTCTTCCAGTTCCACCCGACAGGCATCTACAAGCTCGGCATCCTCCTGTCCGAGGCGGCCCGCGCCGAGGGCGGCATCCTGCGCAACGCCGAGGGCGAGCGCTTCATGGAGCGCTACGCGCCGACGATCAAGGACCTGGCGCCGCGCGACATGGTGAGCCGGTCCATCCTCACCGAGATCCGCGAGGGGCGGGGCATCGGCCCGCTCAAGGACTACGTCCACCTCGACCTCACCCATCTCACGCCCGAGCACATCGACGCCAAGCTGCCCGACATCACCGACTTCGTGCGGACGTACCAGGGCCTCGAACCGAAGACCGATCTGATCCCCATCCAGCCCACGGCCCACTACGCCATGGGCGGGATCCCCACCAACGTCAACGGCGAGGTCGTCGTCGACGCCCAGAACACCGTCTTCCCCGGCCTCTACGCGGCCGGCGAGTGCGCGTGCGTGAGCGTGCACGGCGCCAACCGCCTCGGCACCAACTCGCTGCTCGACATCGTGGTGTTCGGACGGCGCGGCGGGAAGTCGATGGCCGACTACGTCCAGGAGGCCGGCTTCGTCGACGTCCCCAAGGGTGTCGAGGACCCGGTGCGAGGACGCATCGAGCGGCTCAAGGCGTCGACCGCGGGCGAGAAGGTGGGCGCCATCCGCCAGCACCTGCAGGAGGAGATGACGGACAAGGCGTCGGTCTTCCGCACCGAGGAGAGTCTCAGCGGCGTGCTCGGCACCGTGCAGGAGTGCAAGGAGCGCTTCGAGCAGGTGACGATCGACGACAAGGGCGAGGTCTTCAACTACGACCTCACCGAGGCCCTCGAGCTCGGGTACCTGATCGACCTGGCCGAGGCGCTGGTGATCGGCGCCCGGGCCCGCACCGAGAGTCGAGGCGGTCACTTCCGCGACGATCATCCGCTGCGGGAGGACGAGCACTGGCTCAAGCACACCCTCGCCACACGCGAGGACGACGGCACGGTCCGGCTCGACTACAAGCCAGTGGAGATGGGCCCCTACATCCCGATGGAGCGCAAGTACTGATGCCCGAGCTGGTCGACGTCACCCTCAAGGTCAAGCGCTACGACCCCGAGAAGGACCGCAAGCCGTACTGGCAGGAGTTCGAGGTCGAGGTCGAGGAGACCGACCGCGTCCTCGACGCGCTGCACAAGGCGCGTTGGGAGCACGACGGGTCGCTCGCCTTCCGCCGCAGCTGCGCCCACGGCGTGTGCGGCTCCGACGCCATGGTCATCAACGGCGCCAACGCGTTGGCCTGCATCGAGCTCGTCAAGGACGTGGGCCACAAGATCACCCTCGAAGCCATCCGCGGCCTGCCGGTGATCAAGGACCTGGTCGTCGACATGGAGCCGTTCTTCGCGCAGTACCGCGCCGTGCTGCCCTACCTCATCAACAACGATGATCCCGGGTACCGGGAACGACTGCAGTCGTCCGAGGACCGGGAGCGCTTCGACGACACCACCAAGTGCATCCTGTGCGCGGCGTGCACGACGTCGTGTCCCGTCTACTGGGGCAACGACACCTACGTGGGGCCGGCCGCCATCGTCAACGCGCATCGCTTCATCTTCGACAGCCGCGACCAGGGCTCGGCTCAGCGCCTCGACATCCTCAACGAGAAGTCCGGCGTCTGGCGCTGCCGCACGGCGGTGAACTGCTCTGAGGCCTGCCCCCGCGGCATCAAGGTCACCCAGGCCATCCAGGAAGTGAAGCGCGCCATCCTCCTCGACCGCGTCTAGGTCGCACGCCAACCGAACTCGCCCGGTTGGACAGTGGATTTACGGTCCAACCGGGCGAGTTCGCCGGAGGAACACCGCGGCGAGCAGCAGGGCCGCGCCCAAAAGGAGCTGGGAGCGGCCGCCCGTTGCGGCGGGACGGGTGCCGGGGGTGGCGGTGACGGCCGCCACGCAGGTGGCGGCCGCGCTGCGGCCGTCGCCCGTGCCGAGGCGGACGGGCTCGGGGTCGCCCTGGGCCAGGTGGTGCTCGACGGTGGTGCCCAGCACCGGCACGTTGGGATCACCCGCGGCGACCGCGCCCTCGTGTCGGAGACGCAGGATCTCCTGCAAGGTGGAACCACCCTGGTCGAGTCCGGACGGGATGGTGGTCTGCAGCCGCGCTGCCTCACGCAGACTGGCGTTGCTGGCGGCGGCCGCCGCGGGGTTGGTTTCGGGCGCGACCTCGGCGGGCTTGGCCGTGTACGCGTCAGTGGTGGGCGCGGACTGGAAGTAGTCAGCCAGCGACGTCGCCGACGCCTCCTGGATCGACGTGGGCGGCACGCCGAGCAGCAGGTTGATGGTCTTGAGGGCCGACATGTTGGAGTGGTGCACCGACGAGACGTAGCCGTGCTTCACGTACGGGCTGAGGACGAGTTGGAGGGTGCGGTGGGCGTCGACGTGGTCCTGGCCGTCCTGCGGGTCGTCCTCGGTCACGAGGATGGCCATGTCGTTCCAGAAGCTCGAGTGGGTGAGCCCGTCGAGGATGCGGCCCATGGCGTGGTCGTTGCGCGCGACGAGCGTCTCGGGCGTCGGCGCACCGGGTGTGGCCCCTTGGGTGTGGTCGTCGGTCATCCAGAGGAACAGGAACTTGGGCAAGGTGCCTGCCGCGTCCATGACCTGCAGCTCGCGCAGGAAGTCGTCGGCGCGGTCCTCGTCGGTGTTGCCGTCGCCAAAGGCGGGACGGCTCGGCGTGATCTGGCTCGGGTAGGTGAGGCTGTAACCGTTCTGCAGGGCGAAGGCGGCCGGCAGCAGCTGCTTGGGGTCGGTCGAGTCGAACTGTGACGGCGGCACCAGCGTGGTCGGCCCCAGCCCGAGGAGGAAGGTGGCCTCGCCGTAGATCCGGAACGACACGTTGTGGCGGTAGAGGTTGTTCCAGAGGTAGCCCTGCTCGGGCAGGTTCTCCGGCGCGCTGACGTAGAGCCCCTCGGGTCCGAGCTTGTTGGCGTTCCACACCGTCGGGTGGATCTTCTGGTCGAACTCGTTCTCGTGCCCGCTGTCGATGAGAAAATGGCCGTCGAAGCTGTCCTGGCCCACGTCGTAGAAGTTCTGCCCGTGGGCGAACTGTCGTGCGACGGCATGGTGGTTGGGCGTGACCTTGCCCGCATAGAACCCGAGTCGCTCGTCGCGCTCGGTGCCGGCGAGGTCGCCGAAGACCTGGTCGTAGGTGCGGTTCTCCTTGAGGATGAAGACGACGTGCCCGATCTTCTTGGACGGTCCGTCGCCGTACCGCGTGGGAACCACGCCGTCGCCGTTGTCGACCGACGCCGCAACGAAGCCGTTGTCCTTGTCCCCCACCGCCGAGAGCGTGGGAAGCTCCGCACACGCGGCGGCGAGTGGGACCTCCTGCAGGGTGCCGCGCAACAGGTTGCCGATGTAGGACGCCCGCGAGCCGAACTTGTCGCCGCTCGAGAGATCCACGCCGTTCGGACCGGCTCCGAGTCCCTTGGCGCTGGTGATGAACAGCCGCTGGCCGTCCGGCGTGGGCACCACCGCCGACGGGTACCACCCGGTGGGGATGCGTCCGCCGACGTTGCCTGTCGCGGGGTCGACGAGGGCGACCGTGTTGCGCCCGCCTTCGGCGACGTACAGCACCTTGCTGTCAGGCGACCATGACACCGCGTCGGGCTGCGAGCCCGTGGGCCCGTCGCTGAACACGTGCAGGTCGATCGTGCGACGCACTTCGCCGGTGGCCGCGTCGAGCAGCACGACGAGGTCGTTGTTGGACGCGGTCACCGCCAGCGTCGAGCCGTCAGGTGACACGGCCATGCTCGAGGGCAGGCTGCCGGAGACGACGTTGACGCCGTCGAGCAGCTTGCCGATCTTGACCTTGCGCTGGACGGTCGGCGCCGCCGGGTTGGAGAGGTCGTAGATCCACACCGACGACGACTCGTCGGTGTTGTAGCCGCCGAGCGTGAGCGGCGGGAGCGTGGCGGCGTCGACGTTGCCCTCGACCTCGTCGGCCTTCTGGTTGAACATGCCCCAGTTCGAGACGTAGGCCCGGCGTCCGTCCGGCGACACGGCGACGGTGTACGGGTATTGACCGGTGGCGACGCGGGCGACGCTCGTCTTGCTCGTGGTGTCGAGCACCGACAGCGAGTTGCCGCGGAACCCCACGACCAGCGCGTGCTTGCCGTCGGGCGTGATGGTCAGACCCTGCGGGAAGTCCTCCGGGTCGAGGGGGATCTCGCCGGTGCGGGTGATGTCCGGGCCTCCCACCGAGAACACCCCGACCTTCCCGGTCTCGCCTTCGCTCACGTACAGCTCGCGGCCGTCGGGCGTCTCGCCCAGTCCGAACTGGAGGGCGTCGTCCGGCACACGCTCGGTGTGCATGGTCGCCGTGTCCACCACGGTGATGAAGCGGTTGTAGACGTCCTCGCCCGATCCGGGCGCGTCGTCGCCACCTTCGGACGACACGTAGAGGCGGCGGCTGTCATGGGACAGCACCGCGTTCAGCGGCAGCAGCTCGACGGGGACCGTGCGGCCCGCGGGCGTCACCACCCGCCCGTCGGGCAGGACGGCCGTGCCGTTCGCCCGGGGTCCGGAGGGAAGGTCGCCGGCCGGGGATTGCATCGCCATCTGGATCGACAGGCCGCCTGCGGCCCGGGCCGGACCGCCCCCGGCCCCCACGACCAGCACGCCCATCGCCACCAATCCAACGACGACCCGGCGCACAAAACGGACACTAGGTGGTGCCGGTGAACGCCGCCCTTCCGGCCCATGGACGGAGGGCGACATGACGATCCGCGGACGGAGATGACGAAGTCCTTACAGTCGGTAGGAAGGCGGCCGCCGCCGCCGAATACGTAGTCGGGGAACGCGGACAGTGCCGTTCGTGACCGGAAAAGCCCACCACGGGTGGCTCCGGCCCCGGTCGACGACATGCAGCTCGCAGAGATCCCCGGGGGTGGGTCGTGGCGCGCCATCGCGCGTGCCACCACCCGCCTGGACGACGAGGTCAAGGCGCGCGTCCCCGCCCACCTCGAGGGCGCCCTTCTCACCGGGCTGCTCGCCCTCTGCGCCGTGCTCACCATCGCCGGGCTCCTCGCGTCCGCGGTCGTCGGCGGGGGGCCCGCGGCGGCGGCGACCGAGGCCCACCTGCGGGGCAGGCTGGTCGCCACCGAAGCCGCCGGTCCGCTGCCCACCGACGCCAAGGCGGCCGCCGCCCCGAGCCCGGCCCCCGGTGGAGGGAACGGGACCCGCGAACGTCCCGCACCGGTGCCCGCCCCACCGACGGCCCGCGGGCCGCTCCCGGTCGGCAAGGGCATGTGGATCTACGTGCCGGAGCAGGTCGAAGGAGGCAACGTCGACGCGCTCGTTGCCCGAGCCAAGGCCGTCGGGCTCACCCACGTCTACGTCCGCACTGGCTCGTCGAAGATGGGGTTCTACGCGCAGGACTACCTGAACCGGCTGCTGCCCACCGCCCACGCCAACGGCATCCGCGTCTACGCGTGGGACTTCCCGTACCTCGACAACTGGCAGGACGACGTCAACCGCGGCGTGGCTGCCATCACCTACACGACGCCGGATGGGCAACGGGTCGACGGCTTCTCGGCCGACATCGAGACGCGGTCCCAGGGCGTGAACGTGGCGCCCGACACCGCACGCGCCTACGGCGCCGGACTCCGGCGCGCCGTCGGCGCCCGCTACACGCTCATCGCGACGGTGCCACGGCCGTCGCCCCAGCTCGTGACGTATCCCTTCGCCGAGGTCGTCGAGTCCTTCGACGCCATCGCGCCGATGATCTACTGGCTCAACCGCGACTCGGGGGACGACGCCGCCGCCACCATTGCCGCCTTCCATCACTTCAACAAGCCACTGCTCCCGATCGGCCAGGCCTACAACGGCGCCGCCGAAGGCGGGCCGGCCGGCGTGCCCTCCGCTGCCGCCATCCAGCGCTTCATGGCGGTGAGCGAGGAGGTGGGCGCGACCAGCGTGTCGTTCTGGTCGTGGCAGCACGCCGACCAGCAGGCATGGGACGCCATCCGCGACGCCCCGCAGTTCCGGCTCCCCGCCGCCCCCGACGTGCCGAACGCCGGACAGGTGCGCGCCTACCAGTCCCTGCTCACCAGCCTCGGCTTCCCGGTCGCCATCGACGGGGCGTGGGGCCCTGCGACGGCGGCCGCGGTGGCCGCCTACCAGCAGGCGGCCCGCCTCCCGTCCACCGGCGCCATCGACGCCGTCACCCGCGACTTCCTCCTCCGCCCCTTCACCCCACCCGTCCAACCCCAGTCCTGACTTCCCCAGTCCCGGTCGGTTGGGGCAGCTCTAGCCTGCCGGCGGTGACCGACAAGAGGGTCGAGGACGAGCGGTGGCTCAACGGCCCGGTGCTCGGCATCGGCCTGGCCAGCTTCTTCAGCGACGTGGGCCACGAGGTGCCCACCTCGCTGCTGCCGCGCTTCTTGACGACGACGCTGTCGTCGTCGCCCGCCGCCCTCGGGATCATCGAGGGCGTCTCCGACGGCGTCGCCGGCGTGGCCCGGCTGCTGGGCGGGCCGCTCGCCGATGACCCCGAGCGGCGACGGCAGGTGGCGGTCGGCGGGTACACGACGACGGCGGTGCTGTCCTCCAGCATCGGGCTGGCGACCGCGCCCTGGCAGGTCGGGGTGCTGCGCGCCGGCGCGTGGGCCGCCCGTGGCGCGCGCGGACCGGCCAGGAACGCCCTGCTGGCAGAGGCGGTGCCGGCACGGGCCTACGGGCGCGCCTACGGCTTCGAGCGGGCCATGGACAACCTCGGCGCCATCGTCGGCCCGTTGCTCGCCATCGTGTTCGTGCACAGCGTCGGCGTGCGCGGCGCCATCCGGCTGTCGATCGTCCCCGGGCTCGTCGCCGCCGTCGCTATGGCCTACGCGGCGCGGGCCCACGCCCGCCGCGGACCGGCTCGTCCACCCGGCCGGCCCCGCCTGCAGATCAGGCCGGTGCTGCGCGGCGACCTCGGCCGCATCCTGCTCGCGGCGGGTGCGTTCGAGCTCGGCAACGTGGCCGCGACGCTGTTCATCCTGCGGGCGACCAAGCTCCTCGAGCCCGGACGGGGGCTGGACCGGGCGACGTCCATCGCCCTGGTGCTCTACCTCCTCTACAACCTGGCCGCCACGATGATGAGCGTCCCGGTCGGACGACTGGTCGACACCATCGGACCCAGACCGCTGCTGGTGGCGGGCCCGCTGCTCTTCCTCGGGGGCTACTCGCTGTTCGGGATCGGCACGGCGTCGGTGGGACTGCTCGCGGTCGCCTTCGTCCTCGCGGGTGCGGGCACCGCGTGTGCGGAGACGGCCCAGACGGCCGCCGTCGCGCTGTGCGCGCCCGAGGGCATCCGGGGTTCGGCGTTCGGGATCCTCGCCGCGTTGCAGAGCGTGGGGAACCTCGTCGCCAGCGCGGTGGTCGGGCTGCTCTGGGCCGGGAGCTCGGTGCGTCTGGCCTTCTTCTACGCCGACGGCTGCATGGTGGTCGCGGTGATCCTGTTGCTGGTGCTGGTCAGGCGTCACCTACGGCCGCAGGCGGCGGCTGGTTGAGCTCGAGCCAGCCGTAACCGGTCCGCCCGTTGTCGGCATCGAACCGCACCAAGGAGCGGGACAGCCGACCCACCCGTCCGTCGGGCGCGGGCAGCAGGACGGGGCCGTGGTGCAGCGCGCTGAGCGAGAGATCGAGCGGACCCACCCGCATGTCCAGCGACCGCGGCAGGTCGTCGGCCCCGAGCACGGGCTCGCCGACGGTGAACTCACTCACCGGTTCGAGCTTGCCCGCCGGCGGGAGCACGTAGCCCGGCTCGTAGCGCACGCCGGGGATCTCGGGGCGTGACGCGTGGAAGGCGGTGCCGTCGTCGAGCCGGCCCGCCGTCCAGCACCACGGGTAGGTCCACCAGTCGCGATGTCCCCAGCTGTGGTCGCGCTGCCCCGGACCGCTGAAGGCGATGCGATCGTCGCCCACGAGGATCTCGCCGTGCACGTCGCAGCTCACCTCGTACCGCGTGACGCCCGGATAGTCGTAGGCGGGACCGATCGACTCCCATTCGAGATCGATGCCGAACGGCACGAGGTCGCCCCGCTCCCCGCGGTACGCGTCGCCGGGGTCGTCGAGGGCGACTGCAAACGCTTCGAGCCCGAGCGACCAGTGCTCGAGCGGCGTCTCGCAGTTGAAGGCAGCCCACAGTCCGTTGCTGCGCACCTCGAGGCCGACCCTGGGAACCGGCACCTCGTGATCGCGCACGAGGAGCAGCGGACGCTCCCGTCCTACCAGCACCGCCCAGTACCAAGCCACGCCCTGGTTCGGGTAGAGCCCGAGTCGGGCGTAGCCGCCCAGGGAGCCGTCGGCCGCCGCGAAGTCGAAGTACCACGACTCGTTGAACAGCGGGTCCGTGTCCGGCCGATGGGTGGACTCGTCCGCCGACGTCGGCATGGCGCGAGCGTACGACGCAGCCAGCCGACTTCTGGCGGCGGGGAGGCAACCTGAGGTTTTCGTCAGGTTTCGGAAGGTTCCGGACACGCGCATGGCGAATACCGGCTCGATGCGGCTCGCAGGGGTGCGTCTCGACAAATGGCGGCTCCACCTCGCCGCGGCCGTGGCCCTCCTGCTCGTGGTGGCGGTCGCCTCCCTCGGCGGCGCCGACTCCAAGGAGGTCGCCCAGCGACTGGCGGCCGAGAACGAGGCGACGACGTCGGGCGGCAACGACGCCACGTCGACCGGCATCCCGCTCAACAACCTCCAGGTCGCGCCCGGCGGCTCGGCGGCCGGCGCGGGTGGCGCGGCTGCAACGGCCGGCACCAAGGCGGCGACCGCCGGCCCCGCCGGCGGACGCCACGGCACGTACGACCAGGGCGTCTCCGACGACGAGATCCGCGTGGGCGGGTCGACGTTCACCTCGGGTCCCGCGGCCGTCTACGGCGAGCAGATCGCCGTGGGCTTCGCGGCGGGCGTCAACTACATCAACGAGCACGGCGGCATCAACGGACGCCGCGTCGTCCTCAAGATCTACGACGACGGCGGCGATCCCGCCAAGCAGCTGGCCAACACCAAGCGGCTGGTGGAGATCGACAAGGTCTTCGCGCTGACGATGTCCTACGCCCCGATCGTGGGCAACTACGTCTCGGACGTGGGCATCCCCGTGTACCACCTCGGCCAGTTCAACGAGGAGTTCACCAACCCGTGGTACTTCCCGGTGGGCGGACCCCAGCGCACGGCCAGCTATCAGATGGCCAACTTCGGGGCCAAGCACCTGGGCGTCAAGAGCGTCGCGGTCTTCTACCTCGACGCCGGCGCCGCCAACTACAGCAAGGAGTACGCGGCCAAGGTCAAGGGTGACTGGGAGGCGTACGGCGTCGACGTCCCGGTGCTGGCCGGCTTCGCGCCCGACCAGACGTCGTGCTCCGACGCCATCAGCCAGGCCCGCTCGGCGAACGTCGAGTTCATCGACTTCGAGATCGACGCCGGCAAGGTCATCAACTGCGGCGTCGAGGCCCAGATCCAGGGTTACAAGCCTTCCAAGAGCTGGGGCGGTTACCTGATCGGCGTGCCGGTGATCCACGAAGCCCTCGGCGACTACGCCATCGGCATGTACGCCTTCGACGCCTTCGGCGCCAACTACGACTCGCAGGCCTACAAGGACGCGGTCAGGAAGGTGTCGTCGAAGACCGAGAGCTACTCGTCGGTGACAGCCAGCTACTTCGTCTCGGCGCTGCTCATGCGCGACAGCATCGCCAAGCTCGGCGACAACATCACCCGAACGCGCCTGCGCGACACCATCAACACGATGACGGACTGGACGCCCGGCCTCACCAACGATCCCAACCAGCCGCGGTGGACGTGGCGCGCCAACTGCCACCTGGCCCTCGAGGGTGGCTACGTGATCCAGATCCAGAAGCAGCCCGACGGGAAGCTCAAGTGGGTCCAGACCTTCCCCGGCCCGACGACTCCGTACACGACCAACTACCTGCCGCCCGGGGCCAGCCCGCCGCCCGAGTTCGCAGCCTGCAAGAGCTTCACGCCCGGATGACGACGACCTCGACCCCCGAGCCCAAGGCGGTCGCCGAGTACCTCGGCGCCGACGCCAGGGTCACCGGCGGCACCCTGGCCGCCGTGTTCGCGCTGGTCGGCGGGCTGGCCGTCTCGCGCGCTGCCGCCAACGTCCTCACCCCGGCCGCCCTCACCGCCCTCGTCGCGGGTGTGGCGGCCACCCTCGGATCGGTCGGGTGGGTGAACGGGCTCTACGGCGGGGCCCTCGACGCCATCGAGGGTGCCGTCGCAGCTCCGACCACAGCGTCGGAAGGCCGCGACCCCTTCGGCGCCCGCTCCCTGTGGTCCAGCGCCGTCGCATGGGGCCTCGGCGCCGCCGCGTGGGCGGCGGCCGGCGCCGGTCTGGCCGCGGTCGCCCTCGACGGCAAGCGGTCCCCCTTCATCGTGGTCTTCGTCGTCATGGCCGGCCTGGCCGGGACGGCCGGCGTCGTCGCCAACGCCGTCGCCCGCCGCACGGGCATCGACGGCGTGCGGCGCCTGGGCGTCGCCACCGCCGCGCCCGTCCCGCTGCGGCGCCGGGCCTGGCGCCAGCTCGCCCTGCCGATGGCGGCCGCGCAGTTCCTCGTCAACGCGGGGGTGAGCGTGCTCGTCTTCCACGACTACACCACCGGGAACGCCTTCGGACCCAAGGCCCTCACCGAAACGGTGGCGCTCGCCGATGTGCTGACGACGGTCGTCATCGTGTGCTGCCTCCTCGCATGGTTCGCAGGCCGGTGGGGCCAGGTCGACGCCGCCCTCGGGCGGATCGAGCTCGACGACCCGGTGGCCCAGACGGTGCCGGCCAAGGCGCCGATCGGGCGCCAGGGCATCGTGTACCTCGGTCTGATCGGCGCCTTCGTCGTCGGTCCCCTGCTCGGGCTCCTCCTGCCCCCGACCCCGTCGCTGCTGGCGGTGGTGCTCGTCCGCGCCGGCTTCGCCGCTGTCCTCGTCTACCTCGTGGTCGGCGTCGCCTACGTGCGTTCGGCGCTCAACCGACTGGCCGAACAGGAAGCCGACGCATGAGACGGCTGGTGCTGGCCCTCGCGTTCCTCGCCATCGGCATGGCCGTCGTGCCGTTCGCCCCTGGTGTGGGAGCCGACGAGCCGACCACCGTGGCCACGGCCGAGGTCGAGGCCTTCGGCCTGCGCGTCGAGTACGACATCCCCCTGCCCGGGTCACCGGGCACCATGCCCCACGTCGTCGGCGAGGCGCGCCGGTCAGGCGCGGGCGAGAACTCCAAGGGCCTGGCCGCGGCGCCGACCCACTTCGACGCGGTGGTCGGCGGCACGTACTACGACCCCGACAAGGACAACGACCAGCCCGTGGTCCCGTGCAAGCCCGGCGACCGGACGAACTGCAACCTCCCTCCGCAAACGGAGTGCTTCTACCCCGGCTCCCTCGTCGACACGGACTTCCGCTTCCCCACCGAGACCAACCCGACCACCGCCAACCTCCCGCCCGTGAGCTACGCCACGGCGCGCTGCGGCGCCGGTCCCGAGGTCGAGCTGCACGCAGTCGGCGCCGGTGACGCACCCGCCGCCAGCATCGCCGCCTCGGCGGCCGACGGGCTGGCCCGGCCGCACGAGGGCGTGATGGAGGGGACGTCGTCGGCGCGAGCCCAGGGCGTCTCGCTCGCGGGCGGCGCCATCACCATCGGCAACGTGCAGACGTCGGGACACTCCGAGGTCACCGGCAAGCCCGGCGGCGCCCACACCGAGAGCCGGGTGTCGATCACCGACATCAACGCCGGCGGCACCCGGTTCGACGTCGCCAACGACCGTCTCGTCGTCGGCGGCCAGCAGATCCCGTTCGTCTCCGCCGCCGCCCAGTCGTTCATCGACGGCGTCAACGCCGGCCTCGCGCCCACGAAGTGCACGATCGCCCTGCTCACCGACCCCGCCCGCTATCCCCAGGGGTTCCTCCTGTCCCGGAAGGAGCCGCGGATCGGTGTGGCCGAGGACGGATCCTTCGCCGCCTCGATGCACGCCGGGCTCCTCGTCCTCTGCGACCTGCCCGACGAGGCGAGCGCCGGCACGGACTTCAAGCCGCAGCGGCTCCAGGCCGTGATCGGCTTCGCATACACGGCGGCGGCGAGCCAGGCGGAACCGGGCGGCTTCGGCATCGGCGACCTCGGCGGCAGCAACGTGCTCGGACAGACGACGTTCTCGCCCAGCGCGACGCCCTCCGCCCTCCCCGACCTCGCCCCAGCGGCGATTCCGCTGGAGACGCCCGCCGCGCCCGCCCCCGCGCCGGTGCAGCAGCTGCGGCCCAAGCCCGCGGCCAGCCGCTTGCCGTTCGTCGGTGACTTCGCCATGGACCCGGCCACCCGCTGGGTCCTGGCCGTCGTCTGCATCGCCATCTGGGGCGCCCTGACCCACGCCGGCGCCCGCCGCTTACGAGAGGTGCTGGCGTGAGCGGCCGACCGCGCGTCGGCAGATGGCGCGATGGGGTTGGGGTCCCCATCGTTCTTCAGCGAGCGCAGCTTGCAAGCGAGCGAAGCAGAGGAGTGCTGGCGTGAGCGAGTTCCTCTCCACGCTTCCCGGTGGCCTGGTCACCGGTGCGGTGTACGCCCTGCTGGCCATGGGCCTGGTGCTCATCTACAAGGCGACGCGCGTTCCCAACTTCGCCTACGGCGCGATGGCGACGATGGTCGCCTTCTTCCACTACGACCTCGTCAGCGGCCGCGACGTGCGCCTGCACCTCAACGTCCTGTTCGTGCACCTGAACCTCGATGCCACCGTGCGGCTGGCGTTCTGGGTGGCGGTGCCGGTCAGCCTTGCCTTCGCCGCGTTGCTGGGGCTGCTCATCGAGCGCTTCGTGATCCGCATGTTCGCTCGCGCGTCGATGGTCACCAACATCATCGTGTCGCTCGGTCTGGCCCTGCTGCTGGCCGCCATCACCCAGCAGGTCTTCGGAGCCAACGACCTCATCGTCCCCAACAACCAGGCCATCTTCCCCAGGACGCCTGCCTTCGCTCTCGGCTCGGTGAACGTCTCCTGGGAGCGGCTCGGCGTGCTCGGGCTGGTCGTCGGCCTGGCCCTCGCTGTCTACGTGTTCTTCCGGTACACGGCCACCGGCCTCGCCATCCGCGCCGTTGCCACCGACCGCGACGTCTCGTCGCTCCTCGGCGTGTCGGCGCGGCAGCTGTCGGTCGTGTCGTGGGTGGGCGGCTCCGTGGTCGCCGGGATCGCCGGGATCGCGCTGGCCTCACTGGTGGTCTCGTCCAACCCCAACCTGCTGCTCCTCCTCACCATCAAGGGCTTCGCGGCCGCCATCGTCGGCGGCATGGTGTCCTTCCCCATCGCGGTCGGCGCCGGCTTCGGCATCGGCCTCGGAGAGGAATGGGTGCGCCACTACCTCGTGACGGCCAACCGCGACCTGTTCCAGGGCGCGGCCGAGGTGTTCACACTCGGCGCCGTCATCGTGGTGCTGGCCCTGCGCCCCAAGTGGATCTTCAAGGGCATACGCGAAGACGAGGACAGCGGCGTCACGGGCCAGGCCGGCGCCGCCGACTCGTTCCTCGCTCGAGCGGTCGACCCGGTCGAGGCCTACCGCGTCCTGCGGGCCGCCGTCCCGACGACGGGTCGCCTCGGCCAGGCCGCGCGGGCGGCGGCGAAGGCCGTGCCGGTGGCGCTCCTGCTCCTGGCGCTCGCCTTCCCACTGCTGCCGGGCATCCCGAACTTCTGGACGCTGCCCGTCAACTTCACGCTGATCTACGCCCTCATCGCCTTGAGCTTCGTGGTGCTGGTCGGGTGGCTCGGGCAGATCTCGGTGGCCCAGGGTGCGTTCGTCGCGGTGGGTGGAGCGGGCGCCGCCATCTGCACCAACACCCTGCACCTGCCGTTCCCGTTGCCGATCATCGGCGGCGTGCTGCTCTCGATCCCCGTGTCCGTCCTGGTCGGCCTGCCGGCGCTGCGCCTGCGGGGGCTGCACCTGGCGGTGGCGACGCTGGCCTTCGGGCTGGCAGCGGAACGGGCGATCGTTCCCCGATTCGACTACGGGCATCCCGTGCGGCTGCCGTCCGCCCTCGACAGCGACACGGCGCGGTACTACCTGTTCCTCGTCCTGACCGTGGGCGCGTTCGCACTGGCGTGGCGCATCGCCCGCACGCGGGTGGGTCGGTCGTTCTTCGCCATCCGGGACAGCGAGACGGTGGCGACCGCGTACGGCATCCGCCCGGTGCGCGTGAAGCTCACCGGCTTCGTCGTCTCCGGTGCCATCGCCTCCCTCGCCGGGACGATGATCACCTACCAGTTGGGCGGCGTGCAGACCCAGTACGCGTCGGTGTTCTTCTCCATCTCGTGGCTCATCTACGCGGTGATCGGCGGGATCGCATCGATCGCAGGACCGATCATCGCCGCCCTCGCCTTCGGCCTCTATCCCGAGCTCACGAAGGCGGCCGTGCAGGCCACGCAGATCTCGTTCCTCCCCGAGATCGTCGCCAGCGCCTTCCTCATCCTCGTGATGGCGGTGAACCCCGAGGGCCTTGCGTCGATGGCCCGCTTCGTGCGCAGCCGGGCCTCGGCCTACGAGGACACCGGCGAGGACGAGGCCGACCTCGTCGCCATCGAACAGGCCGCGGCCGAGCACGTGCAAGAGGCGGTGCACACATGACCGACCGTGCCCTGACAAGCGACACGACCCTCTCGATCAAGGACGTGCACGTTCGCTTCGGCGGCGTGGCCGCGCTCGATGGCGTCGCCTTCGACGTGCCGCGGGGAGAGATCGTCGGCATCATCGGTCCGAACGGCGCAGGCAAGACGACGTTGTTCGACTGCATCTCGGGCTTCCGCGCTCCCAACAAGGGCAGCATCGTGTTGCAGAGTGCGGACGGCCCCGTCGAGCTGGTCGGCAGGGCACCGTGGGAGCGGACCGCGCTCGGTGTCGGGCGCACGTTCCAGAACGCCCGCCTCTTCAAGTCGCTCCCGATCCGCGAGGTGTTGCGGGCCGTGCAACACGACCGCATGAAGCGGTCCGGCTTCTTCCGGTCCGTCCTCGGACTGGGCGGAGCGGCGGCCGACGAAGCCGACGTGGCGGCCAGAGGCGAAGAGGTGCTCGAACTGGTGGGGCTCAGCGCCCACGCCGACAAGCCGGCCAGAGAGCTCTCCACCGGCATGCTGCGCCTGGCCGAGCTGGCCGCGGTGGTGGCCGTGCGCCCCAAGCTCCTCCTGCTCGACGAGCCGTCATCGGGGATCGCCCAGAAGGAGACCGAGGCTCTCGGGCCCCTGCTGCAGCGACTGGCCGGGTACCTCGAGGCGACGGTGCTGCTCATCGAGCACGACATGCCACTCGTGATGGGGATCTCCGACACCATCGTGGCCATGGCGTCGGGCGCGGTCGTCACCTCCGGGACGCCGGAAGAGGTGCGCAGCCATCCCGAGGTGCTGCGCTCCTACCTGGGAGCGACGGCCTGATGGGCGTCGTGCTCTCCTCCACCGACCTCGACGTCCACTACGGGCGGGTGCAGGTGCTGTTCGGTGTCTCCATCGCGGTCGAAGAGGGCGAGTTCCTCGCGTTGCTCGGGACCAACGGTGCGGGCAAGTCGACGTGGCTCAAGGCCGTGTCCAACCTCGCTCCCGTCACGGGCGGACGCGTGTACTTCGAGGGCGACGACATCACCGGCCTGCCGCCCGACCGCATCGCGGCCAAAGGCCTGGCCCACGTTCCCGGCGGACGGGGCACGCTGCCCGACCTGACCGTGGAGGAGAACCTGCGCCTCGGCGGCCACCTCCTCCGCCACGACAAGGCGTCGCTCGCCGACGGACTCGAGCGGGCCGTCGCGCTGTTCCCGTGGATGGGCCAGCGCCGCAAGCAGCTGGCGGGCACGCTCTCCGGTGGCGAGCAGCAGATGGTCGCCATCGCGCGCGCCCTCGTGCTGCGCCCCACCATGCTGATGGTCGACGAGCTGTCGCTCGGACTGGCGCCGGTGATCGTCGAGGAGCTCATGGGTGTGCTGAAGCAGTTGAACGCAGAGGGCATCACCGTCCTCGTCGTCGAGCAGCACGCGACCCTCGCCATGCAGGTGGCGGAGCGCGTGTTGTTCATGGAGAAGGGCCAGGTCCGCTTCTCGGGCGCGGGCAAGGACCTGCTCGGGCGCGACGACCTCTTGCGATCGGTGTTCCTGGGGTCCTGATGCCCGACCCGGTGCAGACCGCGTTCGCTGACCACGCCGTCCGGCGAGACGGCGATCGGGAGCTGCCCCTCGGTCCGAAGGCCCAGCGCACACGGGAGGCGATCCTTGCGGCCGCTGCCGCCCGCTTCGGCGAGCAGGGCTACCAGCGCACGACGGTCGCCGACGTCGCCGAGGCCGCGGGCGTGAGCCTCGGCACCGTGTACCAGTACTTCCGCGATCGGGCCGACCTCGTCGCCGCGCTCGTGCATCGCAGCGTGGCCGTCCTCCTCGAGCGCGACACGAACTTCCGCTTCGGCGAGGGGCGGCCCGGCCTCGAGCGGGTCATCGGCAACTTCGTGCACTCCTACGCGGCCTGGTCGGACATGGCCGGCGTGTGGGAGGAGGTCAGTCACGTCGACGACGATCTGGCCGAGCTGCGCCGTAGCCTCGGACGCATCTTCACCGAGACGGTCGAGCGCGAGCTCCGGCGTGCGGCGCGGGCGGGCAAGCTCGACGCTGCCCTCGATCCGGCACTCACCGCTCGAGCGCTGACGGGCATGGTCGATCGCTACTGCTACGTCACCTACGTGTTCGACCCGCCCGCTGACGGCGCGCCGTCACCCGAGGAATCGGCGACGGTGCTGGCCCGGTTGTGGGCCGGGGCCATCGGCTTGTGAGCGCCGAGCCCGACCCACAGCCCACCGTCCTGCCGTTCCCACCCGCTTCGCCGGGCAAGCGGTTCGTGGGCGCCACCGTCGACGGCGTGCTGTTCGCCCTCCTCGCACTCTCCACCGCGTCGGGCGACGTGGCCAACCCATTCGGGCTGGCGTTGGCCTGGCTGCTGATCTCGGCCGCCTATGAGATCGGCCTCACCGCCACCCGCGGCCAGACGCTGGGCAAGCTGGTGGCGGGGACGCAGGTGCTCGACGTCTCAGGCCAGCGCCTGCCGACGTGGTGGCAGGCCAGCGTGCGTTGGTTCGTGCAGGGCGTTCCCAATCTCATCGGGCTCTTCGTGGTGAGCAGCGCCGTCGACCTGGTCTCGCTCGTCTGGGCAGTGGTGATCTACCTGCCCATCGTGCGAGCCGTCGACCACCGGGGCTGGCACGACCACGCCGCCGGCACGATCGTCATCGATCGGCGACCGTCAGATCCACCCGCTGGGTGAACGCGTAGCCGTCCCGCTCGAGCAGCACCGTCGAACGTCGGCGCCAGTGGCCGAGTCGGCCGGCGTCGTCGGCCAACTCGTGCAGGAGCTGGGCCCCGCCGTGGGTGCCGTACCACGCCTGGTAGTGCTCGATGTCATTGAAGGAGAAGCGCCGCTCCACGCGCGTCGTCACGACGCTCGTGAAGCCGGTGTCGTGAAGGGCGGCACGCAGACCGTCGACCTTCACGACAGGGCTCTGCTTCCACGGTGACGGCCTGCCCACCTCGCGCGCCAGCTCGGTCGACCAGGGAAAGCCGGCGACGCCGTCGGCAAAAGTCGACGCAGCGAACCGGCCGGTGGGCCGCAGCACCCTGCGCACCTCGGCGAAGGCGCGGGCCGGGTCCGGGAAGAAGAACACGCCGAAGCCGCACATGACGGCATCGAACGCCGAGTCCGCGGCCGGCAGGTGCTCGGCGTCCGCCAATGCGGTCGGCGCGAACACCCGCGCGCGCGCCGCCATCTCGGGAGCGATGTCGACCCCCCACACGCTGGCGCCAGTGGCCGTCGCCGGACCCAACACCGCGCCGGCGCCGCACGCGATGTCGAGGACGTGCTCGCCTCTCGTGATGGCGGCCGCCTCGACCAGGGCGCGTCCGAACGGCCCGAAGAACTCGACCACGGTGTCGTACACCGACGCCACGTCACCGAAGCGGGAAGCCACGTTCGCCTTGTGCTGCCGCGGATCGGGGTCGGCCGCCACCATCGGCCGTCACGGTACCGGCGCCGCGCCCTACCATTCGGCCCATGGCCCAACGCGGTGTCGACCTGCGCACCATCCTCGCTTGGCCCGGACGCATGACCGAAGAGCTCCTCACCCTCCCCGACACGTTGGGCGACCTGCGGCGGTTGGTCACCGAGCTCGCCAACGTGGCCCAGCTGCTCGGCACCGTGGCCGTGAACGTGGAGAAGACGGTGCAGGCGATCAACCCGCCGCTCGACCGCACCATGCAGCAGGTGGACAAGATCGAGTCGGCCGTCACCGAGTTGCGCACCGCAGTGTTCGCGGTCGTCAAGCGGGTGCCCGGCGCGCGCCGCACCATCTTCGACGCCGTCCCCACGGCCGACCCCGACCGCCGCTCGTGAACCCCGAGAGCGCCGTCGCCCGCGTCGTGCAGCGGGTGGCCGGGAGCTCGGGCTTCCGCCGCGTCGCGCCGACCATCCTGCCGCCCCTCGATCGGTTCGTGAATCGCATCACCGGTGGCCGCGTGCTCCTGGCGGCCGCCATGCTGCCCAGCCTCGTCCTCACCACCACCGGGGCCAAGTCCGGCCAGCCCCGCAAGGCGCCGCTGGCGTGCCTGCCCCAGGACGACGGGTCCATCCTCGTGGTCGGGAGCAACTTCGGTCAGGAGCGCCACCCCGCGTGGACGGCCAACCTGCTGGCCAACCCCGATGCCACCATCGTGTACAAGCGCCGGACCATCTCGGTGCAGGCCCACCTGCTGAGCGACGACGAGAAGGCCCAGGTCTGGCCCGCGCTCACCAAGGCGTGGCCCACGTTCGACCGGTACGTCGAGGTGAGCGGCCGCAACCTGCGGGTGTTCCGGCTCACGCCTTCCTGAGTGGTTCGCAGCTCGCGCACAGCGAACCGCTGGCCGAACCCCAGGATCGGGCCCACAATGGAGCCGTGGCGGAAGAAGAGCGTCTGCTCGGCCCTGGTCGGACGTGGTTCGTGGACACGCGCTCACCCATGCGACGTCTGGGCGTGTCGTCACATCCGGACGAGGGCGTGGTCGTGCTGAGCCTGTGGAAGGGCGGCCGGTGCACGGGGACGTTCCGTCTCCCCCTCGCCGACGCGCCCGCGCTGGTGGAGGCGATGACCGAAGGCATGGTCGAGGGGCCGCCGCCCGAACCGTTCTCGCCGTCCCCCTCGCTGTTGCGCCGCCTCAAGTAGGCGGGCGGTGACCGGGGCGTGCATCTTCTGTGAGATCGTCGCCGGTCGCTCCCCCGCCCACGTGATCGCGGAGGACGAGCGCACGCTCGCGTTCCTCGACATCTTCCCGCTCACGCTCGGTCACACGCTGGTGATCCCCAAGCGGCACGCAGACGACCTGCTGGACGCGCCTCCTGACGACGTGGCCGCGGTCGCCCGCATGGCGCAGCACATCGCGCAGCGTGTGCGGGCAACGCTGCGCGCGCCGGGCGTGAACCTGCTCCAAGCGACCGGCGCCATCGCCCTGCAGACGGTGTTCCACCTCCATGTGCACGTGCTGCCCCGCTACCCCGACGACGGGTTCCACGTCTCCTTCGACCGCCGCCCGGGAGACCCTGAGGCGTTGGCCGCGCTGGCGGCGCGGCTGTCCCCGTGAGGCCCGCCGCGCCACCGGGGTGCCCGCGCTTCTGGTGCACTAACGGTCATTCCCAGGCGTGCAAGTGCACCAGAAACGCCATGTCGAACACTGGTCCCTCCCGGTTGGTTGCCGAAAGAGCCTAAACCCCGCGGCAGCTAGGCCAGGTCGGCCAGCACGCGGGTCCAGGTCGAGAACATGGTCTCACCGCCGTGGCCTTCGTCGTCGATGACGACGAGCTCGCTGCCGGGCCACGCACGGTGCAGGCGCCAGGGCGCGTCGAGGGGGCTGCTGAGGTCGAGGCGGCCGTGGATGAGCCACCCGGGGATCCCGGCCAGACGACCGGCGTTGGCGACGAGCTCGTCGGGGCCGAGCCACGAGTTGTTGCGCCAACAGTGGGTGACCTGGCGGGCGAAGCCGAGACGGAAGCGCGCATCGTCGTACCGCGGATTGGGCCGAGCGCGCGGTGTCGTCGCCACGTGGGCGTCCTCCCATCGGCACCACGCCACCGCCGCGGCGTCGCGCACGGCCGGGTCGTCGGACATGAGCAGGATGCTGTAGGCGTCGACCAGCCGAAGGCCGCGCATCGGCGCGGGGACGTGGTCACGGAAGGCCTGCCACTCGGCGGGAAAGAAGCGCCCGGCGTGGACGGTCAGCCAGTCGATGTCAGCGGCCGTCCCCGTGCTGACGGCCGCCAGCACCAGCGCACGCACGCGCTCGGGATGACGCTCGGCGTAGGCCGCACCCAGCACCGAACCCCACGAGACACCGAACACGATCCAAGCCTCGATGCCGAGGTGCTCGCGGAGCTGCTCGATGTCGGCGACGTGGTGGGCCATGTCGATGCTGTCCCAGTGCACGCCTTCCTCGCTGGCGTGCGGCGTGCTGCGTCCGGCGGCGCGTTGGTCGAACAGCACGGCCCGGTGCTGTTGCGGATCGAACGACAGGCGCGCGCCGGGCGTGCAGCCCGAGCCCGGACCGCCGTGCAGATACAGGACCGGCATCCCGTCCGGGGCGCCCACTTCCTCGTAGAAGAGCGCGTGACCGTCGCCGACATCGAGTACCCCCGTCTCGAACGGCTCAGGGGCTTCCTGCACCGAGCGCCTCGTCGACCCAGGCCACGTGCTGCTGGTCGTGGTACCCGAGAGTGATGAGCACACCCCCGATGGTGCCGTCGGCCCACGGCGCGCCCGGGACCGGGCGGGCCAGATCATCGTCGGCAATCGATGCGAGCAGACGCAGGGTCACACCCCGAGTCGTCTCGAGGTCCGCCAGCAGGGCGTCCAAGGACGAGCTCCGGTTGGCGTCGACGTGCTCCTCGTTCATGCGATGGACGGTCGCCATCACGTCCGCGATGGGCTGGCCGGGACGACGGATGCCGACGGGCGACGCGTCCCCCGCCAGCGTCCGCTCGACGATGCCCTGGAAGGTGCGCTCGATCATGGCCAAGTGGGCAAGGTGGTCCTTGGCCGACCATGGGGCACCGCCGTCGTGCTCGCTCTCGGTGCACGGATCCGTGAGCTGCTCGCCCGACAGCTGGCGGTAGCGATCGAGCAGCGCGGTCCGCTCCCTGGCCAGCTTTCCCTCGATTCCTGAACGGGTGGGCACGGCCGTAGTCTGGCCGCCGATGCCAGACCTGCACCACCGCCACCCCGCCTTCCTGCTGTCGTGCGCCTTCGGCGCGCTGGGCGTCGTGCTGCTGCTGGCCGGCATGATGTCGAGCTTCGACGTCCTGTACTTCGCGGCCATCGCCATCGGGGCGGTGTCCCTCGCCTGCGCCCTCTACTGGCGGTCGCTGCTCGTGGCCGACTGGTCCGAGCGCAAGCCCCGCACCCGCTGAGCGCAGTGCGGCGCTCCTGGACGGCCGCGGTCGGACTGACGATGGCGAGCATGGTGGCGGCGTGCAGCAGCAACGGACGGCCGGCCGCGACCATCAGCGACGCCGCCTTCGTGAGGCGGGCCAACGCCATCTGCAAGGAGACGGTGCCGGGACTGCGCGCACCCGACCGCAAGGCCACCAGCACCACCGCGCTGCAGTCCGCCACCCTCGACAAGACGGCGGACTCGATCGCCGGGGTCGCGGCCCGCCTCCGCACCCTGCCCGTCCAGTCGGACGACGCAGCCCGGGTGCGCGGATGGCTGGCCGACTGGGACCGCTTCGTGGTGGTCGGCCACCGGTACGCCGCGGCAGTGAAGGCCGACGACCCCGAGCACTACACGCGCATCGACGACGAAGCCATCAAGCTGGCCGAGCGCATCGGGACCTTCGCGCGGGGCAACCACATCGACGACTGCGTGCTCTAACTAGCCTCCGCTGGATGGAGGTCCTGTCCGGACGGTTGCTCCTCCAGCCGACCGATCCCGATCGATCACATCGCTTCTACGGCGAGACCCTGGGGCTGGCCGTCTACCGCGAGTTCGGCGAGGGCGAATCCCGAGGCGTCGTCTACTTCCTGGGCGGCGGCTACCTCGAGGTCTCGGGTCGGGCTGACGAGCATCCGTCGCCGAACATCCGGTTGTGGCTGCAGGTGCGCGACCTCGCCGCGACCCATCAGGAGCTCACGGCCAAGGGCGTGCAGATCGTCCGGGCGCCGCGACGCGAGCCCTGGGGACTGGACGAGATGTGGATCGCCGACCCCGACGGCATCGCGATCGCGGTCATCGAGGTGCCCGAGGACCATCCCATCAGGCGGCGCTGACGGGTGTTCGCCGAGCTGCTGGCTCAGCCCGGCGTGGTGGAGACCGTCGAGCTGCGCTCACAGTTCGGCTTCCTCGCCTTCCACGGCGGTTCGCTCGAGCAGGTGACCGACACCGTCGCCAGCGCGGCGGCCGAGCGGGCCGGCGCTTCGCTCTACACCGTCGCCCAGCCGCCTGAGCTGCGGTGGCACATCCCATCCCGCATGGTGACGCCCGACGCCTCGACCAAGCTGGCCGCGTTCCTCGACCACGTCGAGGTCGCCGTGGCCATCCACGGTTACGGCCGCGAAGGACGGTGGACCGACATCCTCGTGGGCGGCGGCAACCGCGAGCTGGCGGCCCGCGTGGGACAGGCGCTCGGCGCCGCCCTCCCCGACTACACGATCGTCGACGACCTCCATCAGGTGCCGCCCGAGCTCCGGGGCCTCCACCCGGACAACCCCATCAACCGCGTGCGCGGTGGCGGCGTGCAGCTCGAGCTTCCTACCCGAGTACGCGGCCTCGGTCCCGTGTGGGCGCACTGGGAGGGACCAGGGCTGCCGCCGCCGACCGCGGCGCTGATCGACGCGCTGGCCGGGGTCGCCCGCCGGGATTGACAGCCCGATAATCCGGATAGTAAATATCCGGATAATGAAACTCAGTGATGGGGTCGAGTGGTCGATCCACTGCTGCACGGTGCTCGCCCTCCTCCCCGACGGCACGGCCATGCCAGCGGCGCGCTTGGCTGAGTTCCACGGCGTCCCCGCCGCCTATCTGGCCAAGCACCTCCAAGCCCTGGCCCGGGCCGGGATCGTGGAGTCGGCGCCGGGGCCGAGGGGTGGCTACCGACTGGCCAAGCGGGCCCGCGACGTGAGCTTGCTCGACGTGGTCGTGGCGGTGGAGGGCGACGAGCCCGCCTTTCGCTGCACGGAGATCCGACAGCGGGGGCCGGCCGGCATGGCGTCTTCCAACTACAGGATCCCGTGCGGGATCGCCCGGGCCATGTGGCGGGCCGAGGACGCGTGGCGCGCCTCGCTCCGCGAGGAGACCGTGGCCGACATCGTGGGCGGTCTCGCCCGGGACGTCGATCCCCGACAGGCCGTCAAGGCGGCCACTTGGATGCAGGAGGTACTGACATGAAGGTCTTCGTCGCCGGCGCAACCGGCGTCCTGGGGAAGCGGGCCGTCGCGCAACTGGTGGCGGCGGGCCACGAGGTGACCGGCGTGGCCCGCAGTGAGGAGAAGGCCGACCTGGTGCGCTCGCTCGGCGCCGCGCCGGTCTCCGTGGACGTGTTCGACGCGGCGGCGGTGAAGGCCGCAGTCGACGGGCACGACGTGGTCATCAACCTGACCACCCACATCCCCCCGATGTCGAAGGCAGCCCTGCCAGGCGCGTGGGCCGAGAACGACCGCATCCGTTCCGAGGCGTCCAGGAACCTGGTCGACGGTGCGCTCGCGACCGGCGCGTCGCGCTACGTGCAGGAGTCCATCGCGTTCATGTATCCCGACTCCGGCGATCAGTGGCTGGACGAGGACGTGACGCCGGATCCGCCCGAGCTCGGGGATTCGGTGCTCGCGGCCGAGGCCCAGACCCGGCGGTTCACCGAGGGGGGCGGGACCGGCGTCGTGCTGCGGTTCGGGCAGTTCTACGCGCCGGAAGCCAGCCACACCATCGCCATGGTCAAGGCGACCAAGCGGCACATCGCACCGGTGCTCGGATCCAAGGACGCCTACGTGTCGATGATCGACGCCGACGACGCGGGCCGCGCCGTGGTCGCCGCCCTGCAGGCGCCGGCCGGCACGTTCAACGTCACGGACGACGAGCCCGTGACGCGCGACGAGTTCGCATCGATCGCCGCCGACGCCATCGGCGTCAAGCGGGCCCGCACCCTTCCAGCTGGGCTGGCCAAGTTGAGTGGCAAGAACGGGCGCTTCATGATGCGGTCGCAGCGGGTGAGCAACCAGCGCTTCAAGCAGGCGACGGGCTGGACGCCTTCCCACCGCAGTCTGCGCGAGGGTTGGCCCGTCGTCGCAGCCGCCGCCATGAAGGAGATCTGATGCCGCAGACCCTCAGCCGCGTGATCCTCGCCCTGCTGGCCGTCACCGCCCTGATCCTCGGCCTGTGGGCCGAGTTCGCGCCCCGGTCGTTCTATGACGACTTCCCCGGCGGGGGCCGCCACTGGGTCTCGGCCGACGGCCCCTACAACGAGCACCTCGTACGCGACTTCGGCGCCCTCAACCTGGCCATGGCCTTCCTGCTGATCGTCGCCTTGGTGCATCTGACACCGGTGCTCGTGCGCACCGCGGCCATCTCGTCGCTCCTGTTCGCCGTGCCGCACTTCGTGTACCACGCCCGTCACCTCGACGTCCTGAGCTCGTCGGACAAGGTGGCCAACATGGTGACCCTCGGTCTGGGGATCGGCGGGCCGGTCGTGCTGCTGCTGCTCGACTCCGCTCTCGAGCGAGGCAGGACGGTTCAGTCCACCTCGAATGTCCCGCCGGCGCGCCAGTAGAAGTTGTCGCGGCGCTCCATGAACTCGTCGTCGATCAGCGCCCTGCGAATCGACGCGGTGTCGTCCGAGAAACGCCCGAGGACGCGATTGACCTCGGGCTCGTAGTACACGCGGCCGGGCTCGAACTGGGTGGCGAAGAAGTCGAGCAGCACCATGCGCTGGGCCCGCTTCATCGGCAGGGCGGCCAGCTGGCCGTGCTCCAGGTAGCGCCCGAGCACGTCGGCCACCTCGCCCGTGGCGCCCAGCTTCTCGGCCGCCGCCCGGCGTCGCTCGGCGCCGGTGGGGCGCTGGCGGTCGGCGGAGTCGCCGGGACGGGACACGAGGCACCAGGGTAGAGTTCGTCATCCGCCCCGCATTTGAAAAAGGGAGCTGCCGGTGACGTTGTCCGAGGTGATCGACGACCACTTCCTTGCGAAGTACCGGGCCCTGTTGGACGCCGAGGATTGTGCGTTCGACGAGTTGGAGCACGCCTTCGAAGAGGGCGACCGCGCCCACTTCGAGGCGGATCTCGCCGCCTGGGCCGGCGCCATCGAGCAGAAGCTGGCCTACCTGGCCCGCGTCGGCGTCCACCTCCGGATCGCCCTGCCGACCTGACCCCGTTCTCGAGGCAATGACTTACGGAAACCGTAAGTCAT
>JBEEFP010000099.1:0-19628 GCA_041166085.1 Actinomycetota bacterium | reverse complement strand
GAACTGGCGGTGCAGCTCGAGCACGTCGTCCTCGGAACCGAGCGCGGTGGGGTCGATCGCGACCAGCTCGTCGATCACTTCCGCCAGCTTCTCCAGCACTCCCATCGACACCAATTCTACGAAGGGGCAGTGACAAAAACGGCCCCTCAGAGGCCGCTTGCAAAAGAAAATATGTGCGCGCTGGAGCTAGCAAAACGCCTGCGGCACAGCGAGTTTCAGCGTGCGCCCGCGACGACCGCTTGGCCGAGGCTGATGCCGCCGTCGTTGCACGGGACGCGGTGATGCACGAGCACGTCCAGGCCTGCCGCCTCGAGCCCGGTCGTGACGCGGTCGAGGAGGAGCAGATTCTGGAACACCCCGCCCGACAACGCGACGACAGTCAGGCCCGCGTCCGAGGCTGCGGTCGCAGCGGCCGCGACGGCGGCACGCGCGAAGCCGTTGTGGAAGCGGGCCGCGACGAGCGAAGGGTCGACACCGGCAAGGACATCACCGACCACCGCACGGACGAGCTCGCCCGCCCGCAGCCCGTCGACCGCGTAGCCATCGACGACCGCCGGATCGGCGAGCTGCTCGAGCTCGATCGCGGCCTGACCTTCGTAGGACACCGTGTCGCGGCCCGCGACCAGTGCAGCGACCGCGTCGAAGAGTCGCCCCGCGCTCGACGTCATGGGCGACGAGACACCCGACCGAGCGACCGCAGCGACCTCCTCCCACCGCGCGCGATTGCGCTCGACGACCTCGAGGCCGGCGGGGACGTCACCACCGAAGGCGGCTGCGAGGTGGGAGACGGCCATGCGCCACGGCTCCCGGATGGCGGCGGAGCCACCCGGCATGGGGACCACGTCGAGATGGTCGACACGGTCGAAGCGCTGCAGGTCGGCGACGAGCACCTCGCCACCCCAGACGGTGTCGTCGGTACCCCAGCCCAGCCCGTCGAAGGCCAGCCCGACGACGGGACCGGCCACACGGTTGTCCGCCAGACACGAGGCCACATGCGCGTGGTGGTGCTGCACACCGACGAGGTCCACGTCGTGGAGGTCGTGGGCGTACTTGGTGGACAGGTACTCCGGGTGCAGGTCGTGCGCGACCACTTCCGGCTCGACGTCGAACAGCCGGCAGAAGTGGTCGATGCCCGTGGTGAGCGACCGCAGCGTCTCGTAGTTCTCCAGGTCACCGATGTGATGCGAGACGAAGGCACGCGTTCCCTTGGCGACGCAGAACGTGTTCTTGAGCTCGGCTCCACACGCCAGCACCGGGCGCGGGAAGGGCCACGGCACCGTCACCGGTTCGGGCGCGTAGCCGCGAGATCGACGCAGCAGCACCGGCGCGCCCCGCACCACCCTCGCCACCGAGTCGTCGGTGCGGATGTGTATGGGGCGGTCGTGGGCGAGGAAGGCATCGGCGATGGGCGCCAGCCGCGCACGGGCCTCGGTGTCGACGTAGGCGATGGGCTCGTCGGACACGTTGCCGCTCGTGAGAACGATGGGTCTGCCCATCTCGGCGACGAGCAGGTGATGCAGCGGCGCGTACGGCAGCATCACGCCGAGCGCTCGGACCCCAGGTGCCACGGACGGTGCGACCGACGCATCGGCGCGTCGCATCAACAGCACGATGGGCCGCCGCGTCCCCGAGAGAAGCGCAGCCTCCTCCTCCGACACGACGCACAGCTCGCGAGCAGCCTCCACGTCGGCCACCATCACCGCGAACGGCTTCTCCTCCCGGTGCTTCCGAGAGCGCAACGCCGCGACGGCGGGCTCGGACTGCGCGTCGGCAGCGAGGTGGTAGCCGCCCAGGCCCTTGACCGCGACGACCGCGCCGTCCCGCAGGAGAGCAGCCGTCTCCTCGACGGAGACGTCGAGCGCCGGGCCGCACGCCGGACAGCACACGGGCTGGGCGTGGAAGCGGCGGTCGGCCGGGTCGTGGTACTCGGCCGCGCACGCCTCGCACATCTCGAACGACGCCATCGTGGTGTTGACGCGGTCGTAGGGGACGTCGCGCACGATGGTGAAGCGCGGCCCACAGTTGGTGCAATTGATGAACGGGTACCGGTAGCGGCGGTCCTGCGGGTCGTGGAGCTCCCGCCAGCAGTCGGCGCAGGTCGCCGTGTCCGCTGCCACCAGCGCGTCGTGGCCGTCAGCCCCCGCCACCGCGCTGGCGACGATGACGAACCCGGTCTCCCCCGTCGGCGCGACGAGCGAGGAGGACACCTCCTCCACGGCCGCGAGGACGGGCGCGTCGTCGCGCACCGCCGCACAGAACTGGTCGACCTCGTCACCTGGGCCCTCGACCTCGATGAACACGCCGTGGGCGTCGTTGCCGACGTGGCCCGCCAACCCGAGTCGCGTGGCCAGGCCGTGCACGAAGGGGCGGAAGCCCACGCCCTGCACCACGCCCGTCACCCGGAGGCGGCGGCGGGTCAGAGCGCCTGTTGCGTCAGCGCCCACAGCAGGTGGTACACGGTCGTCTGCGCCTCTTGGATGCGGTGCACCGACGGCGACGGGACGACGAAGAGGTGGTCCACCGTGCCCGCCGCCGCCATGCGGCCGCCGTCGTAGCCGGCCAGTCCCACCGTGACGAGGCCTCGGCCCTTGGCCTCCTCGAGCCCGCGCAGCACGTTCTCCGACCCGCCGCTCGTGGAGACGGCAAAGGCGACGTCTCCGGTGCGTCCCCACGCCGCGATCTGACGGGCGAACACCACGTCGAAGCCCACGTCGTTGGCCAGCGCGGTGACGACAGCCACGTCGGCGGTGAGGGCCAGTGCGGCGAGGGGCCGAGAGCCCTCGGGCGGGGCGACGAACAGGTTCACCACGTCGTTGGCGTCGGTGCTGCTGCCGCCGTTGCCGAACGCGAGCAGCCGTCCCCCGGCGCGGAACGAGGCGGCCAGGGCGGTCGCGCACGCCTGCATCCGGGCGCCGTCGCGGGCCACCACCGCGGCCCGCAGCCCGTCGGTCTCCGCGACCTTCTCGCGCGTCGACCGCGCCACGTCCCGCAGGACCGTGTCGGCGTCGCCTTCGGTGGCGTACAGGAAGGGGTAGAGCGCCTCGACCCCGTCGGCCGTCACCGACTCATCTCACCACCGCGATGGCCTCGCCCGCGTGGACGAGCACACGACCTCCCACCGCCACGTCGACGAGGGCCACGCTGACCTCCTCGATGCCGGCGCCCGTGTCGACCCGGGCCAGCGCATCACCCAGCAGCTCGACGACGACGACCTCGACGGCCTGATCGGAGCACGTGATGCACGCGTCCGACCCGCACGCCTCCCCGTGGCCGGCCAGCACACCCGGCTGCTCGAAGAACACGTGCACGAGCTCCCAGAGCACGTGGTAGGCGGTGACGTGCACCTCCTTCACGACGAGGGGGTCGTCGGACGGGACGTGCAGCCGATGGTCGACGGCGGCACTGGTGGCGATGGGCCCGTCGGCCGCCCCGCCGGTGAGCGCGACGGTGAGCAGGCCGCGCTCGCGGGCGACCTCGAGGCCACGGAGCACGGCGGGGTCGCGCGTGTCGGAGGACATCCCGAGGGCGATGTCGCGCGGTCGGCCCAACGTGGCGAGTTGGTGGGCGAAGACCTCGTCGTAGCCCGCCATCCGCGCCAGGCCGGTGACGGTGGCCACGTCGGTGGCGAGCGACAACGCGGGCAGAGCCCGCTTGCCCACGATCACGGGGTGCACGAACTCGACGGCGACGTGCTGTGCATCGGTTGCCGACGCCCCAGAGCCGAACGCGAACAACGTGCCGCCCTGGGCGAAGCGGTCGGCCATGGCGAAGCACGCCTGGGCGACGGCATCGGCCTGATCCGCCAACGACGAGCCCGGCCCGGTGCGGCGGGCGACCAGCTCGGCCGGCCCGATCACCCCGGGGCGACCGTGCGCTGGGCGGCGCGCTGGGCCACGGCGTAGCGAACGAGGTACCCCTCGACGGTGCGCTTGGTGCCTGCGAGCGTGGCTGCCCACTCCTCGAGCGCTTCCTCGCCGTCAGGCGTGAGGTGGTACATGCGACGGGCCGGGCCTGCGGCCGAGTGCTTCCAGGTCGACGTCACCGCACCCACCGATTCCAGTCCCCGCAACGCCCGGTACACCGCCGCCGAATCGGTCACGCCGAAGGGCCTGAGCCGGGCAACCAGGTCGTAGCCGTAGTCGGGCTCTTCCTTCAGCAACAGCAAGAGGCAGGGCTGGACGAAGTTCTTGAGCTGGCCTCCTGCACACCGATCATCCATCGGCACCGTCCCAGCTCGGCTGCTTGGTCTTGAACCGAGCTCGCTGCGACCCTACACCGGTGACGAAGGCCGCTTTTGGCGCGGCGAGGACAGAGCCCGGGCCGGCACGGCGTCCGCACTGCCGCGGGAAGCGCAGCAGTGGTGGTGGGGGGACGACAGCGCACCGACCCGGGCGGCATCGCCGGCGCAAGGGGTGGCCGCCGGCGAAGACAATGACCAATGGTACAGACGGGTCTGTCCTATTCCAAGCCGCGGGTGGACAGGTCTGTCTTGTAGACAGCGCGATGCGTCTCGTCGTTTACTTGCGTCGTGGGGGGAGAGCTGCGCCCTGAGGCGCGCATACGGGACCTGGGTCAGGCCACCACGGCCATCGTGACCTCACCGCGTGAGCGGGTCCTCGCGGAGGCGTTCGTCCTCTTCTACGGGACGGGGATCCGCGCCGTCGGCATCGACCTGCTCATCGAGCGGTCGGGCGTGGCCAAGGCGACCTTCTACCGCCACTTCCCGTCAAAGGCCCAGCTCGTCGCCGCCTACGTGAAGAGGCGGCACGACGCGTGGATGGCCTGGCTGACCGAGGACGTCGGCGCGAGGGGCGGCAAGGGCGCGGCACCGATCGTGTCCATCTTCGACGCCTTGGCCGACCTGTTCGCTGATCCGGACTACCGAGGCTGTGCGGTCATCAACGCGGTCGCCGAGGTGGGCGACAGCACACCGGAGGTGCTCGAGCTGGCCCGCTTCCACAAGGACCAGGTGCGCGAGTACGTCGCCGGCCTCGCCACCCAGGCCCGGTTGACTCGCCCCGGTCACGTGGCCGAGCAGGTGAGCGTGCTCATCGACGGTGCCATGGTGCGGGCCCAACGGGACCACGGGCCGGCGGCCGCCACCGTTGCCCGGGGGGCCTGCGAGAAGCTCCTCGCGTCGACCGGGCGAAAGCGGCCGGCCGCCAAACGCGCGTCCGCCTAACAGCCGGGCCCGGGGCGGTCGGGAATCGACGGGTCGACGACCTCGATGTGGACGTGAGGCCACGGCGGAGATGCGGTGGTGTCGTCGACCTGCGACGCGAACGGGAGCTTGGTGGGCCGGGGCGCAAGCACCGTCTCCCCCGCCACCACCCGGTCGCCCGGATGGACGACCTCGCCGTCGATGTGCAGGACCTTCACCTCCCAACCCGGCCGCTCGTCCGGCTCGATCACGACGAAGTCGTCGCGGTACTTGCAGTAGAGCGTGTACGTCCCCGCCCGCTTCACCCGCCCGCTGACCGGGGCGCGGACCTCCACGTCGGGGTCGGAGACGACGTCGGCCGCGGTGCGCCCGCCGGTGCCCCGATCCCGGGTCTCGAGGTCGATCGGATCGGCGGCCGTCGGCAGGGCCTCGAGAGGGCGGGCGCCGTCGTTGTTCGACTCGTGGAAGCCGACCCGCTCCACCCGTGACGACGGATGGTGCAACGTGACCACCCCGCCAGCGATGGCAAACGGGGTCCACGCCTGCTCGTGCACGACGCGAGGGCGGGGCGGGCGCGTGGGCTTCGGCGTCGTCGGAGGCCTGACCGCCAGGGGCCGAGCGGTGGTGGGCGGCGGCGCCGGCGCGCTGGTCGTCGTGGCGACGGGCGTCGATGTCGTCGTCGGCGCCGAGCGCATGGAGAAGACGACGTCGTCGCCCCTTGCGCTGGTGCAGTTGGCGGCCGTCACCGCGAGCAACACGGCGACAAGGGACTGGCGGCCCCGCCGGCGACCGATCACCTGTCGACGGTACCGGCTCCCATCCACCACCTGGGCCCGGGCCCGTCCCTACCCTTTGCGGCAATGGCTGATCTGCTCCTCCACGAGTCCGACGCGCCGCGGTGGTACGACCGTGTGCGCCAGGAAGCGCACCCGCTGCTCGGCTCCTCGCTCGTCACGATCGCCCTCGTCGTGGTGGGCGTCGTCTCGTTGTTCGTGCCGGTCGTGGGTGTCGTGGCGATCGCGATGGTGACGACGCTGCTGCTCCACTCCGCCATCCGCGCTGCCGTCAACCGCTGATCGACCGCGCCGGTCACGCGTAGGTCGTCGCGAGCTCCGCGCCGATCTCGGCCAGCAAGGCTCGCACCTCGGGCGGGTCGACCACCTCGAGGCCGGCGCCGAAACCCGCCACCTCCCCCGCCAGCGCTCGTTCGTTGTGGGCGCGGATCTCGACCTCGACCCTGCCATCGGGGCCCGCCGGTCCGATGCGCATGCGCCGGCCGAGCACCCAACGGACGTACGGCACCATGTCGGGGGTGACGAGGGCGCGCGCCCGCACCGGCAGGCGGCGTTCCTCGACCTGTTCGGTGATCAGCTTCCACGCCTCCGACAGGTCGAAGCCGTCGGGCCGGACAACCGCCTCCCCCGTCGCCTCGATGGACGTGATGCGATCGACGCGGAACGTGCGTAGCCCCGCGTCGGTGTCGGCCACCAGGTACCACGACGCGCCCTTGGCGGCCAGGCCGAGCGGGTGCACCGTGCGGGTGCTCGGCTCGCGTGTGCGGGCGACGTAGCCGAGAACGACCTGTTCGCCCTCGACCACTGCGCGCTGCACCGCGTCGAGGTGCGGAGGGTTGGGGCGGTCGCGGTGCGTGTCGTCCCAACCGGCCGGGTCGACGACGACCGCCGTTGATGTGGCCTCGGCCGCTTCGCGGAACGACTCCGGCAGGGCCCGCACCAGCTTGCGCAAGGCGGCTCGCATCTCCGGCGTGGCCGACGACGACGGACCGGCGACGAGGAACAAGGCCCGCGCCTCGGCCGCCGTCAGCCCGCTCAGGTCGGTGCGACCGCCGCCCATGAGCCGCCAACCGCCGTTGCGGCCCTGCATGGAGTAGATCGGCAGACCCGCCACCCCGAGGGCGTCGAGGTCGCGCCGGGCCGTCCGCTCGGAGACCTCCAGCTCGTCGGCCACCTCCGCGGCGGTGACGTGACCCTTCGCCTGCAGCATGAGGAGGATGGCCACGAGCCGGTCCGCGCGCACGCCGTCATCGTCGCAGACAAAACCGGCCAGGGCATGGCCGGTTCTGCGTCCGGACTCGTTGCCTGCCCGTTACCGACGGAGCGCGTCGAGGATCTCGGCCACGTGGGTGATCGTGCCGAGGTGGCCGGCGTGGGGCCACACCGTCATGGTGGCGGTACCGACGCGACGGGCCAGCTCCTCGCTGTGACGCAGCGGCACCATGGTGTCCTCGTCGCCGTGCCAGATCGTCATGGGGACAGTGATGGACTCGAGGTCGAGGCCCCACGGCTCGGCGATGGCCAGGTAGTCGGCGACGACGCCGTAGGCCCCGTTGGTGAACGCCTCGGTGAAGAGGGCGATGGTCTCGGCAGGTGAGCCGAGGGTCGGGGTCACCTCGCGGTCCGCAGGTGACAGCTCCTTCTCGAAGCTCTTCACGGCCGACTTGGGACTGAGCTTGGCCAGCCGGGCGGTGGTGCCGAGCACGAGACGGGCCAGCCCGGGCCAACGCCTGCTCAACCCCAGCAGCTGCCGATCGGTCTTCTCGAAGTCGTCGGCCTGGGCCCAGACTCCCATCTGCCCCATGCCCGCGGACACGGCGACGGCGGACACCCGCTCGGGCAGGAGGGCGGCGCACGCCACCGCGTACGGGCCGCCACCCGAGTAGCCCCATACCGCGAAGCGTTCGATGCCCATCGCGTCGGCGAGGGCGACGACGTGCTCCGGGTAGCCGGCCACGGTCCATCGGGCACGGGTCGAGCGCCCGACACCGGGCCGATCGGGCGCCACCACGCGCAGGCCCCGTTCCTTCGCCGGACCATCGGCCCAGGCGAAGCCGGCACCACAGGACGGCGTGCCGTGGAAGGCGAATACCGGCGCCCCGCTGGGGTCGCCGTACTCGTACACGCCGACGACGCGGTTGCCCACCTGGACGTCCCTGCTCGTGGGAATGGCCACCGCGTCGAGCGTACGGCAGCTCCGGGCCTATGCGTCTCCTAACGTCAGCGCGATGACCGGTCCATCGTTCGAGCTGGGGCGCGTCGGCATCTGGACCGGCGTGCTCGACGCCGTCCCATCCGCCGAGGCGCGGCGCATCGCCGCCCGTCTCGAGGAACTCGGGTTCCCGACGCTGTGGATCCCGGAGACGGTGGGCCGCGACCCGTTCGTCACCGCGACCCTGCTGCTCGGCGCCACGTCGGAGCTGCGGGTGGCCACCGGTATCGCCAACATCTACGCGCGCGACGCCGTCACGATGGCCAACACGCAACGCTCACTCGAGGAGGCGTTCCCCGGCCGCTTCCTGCTCGGCCTCGGCGTGAGCCACCAGCACCTGGTCGACCGCGTGCGCAAGCACGACTACAGCAAGCCGTATTCGCAGATGGTGCGCTACCTGAGCGACATGAACGACGCCATCTTCCTGGCCGTCGGTCCGTCCGAGCGTCCGGCGACCGTGCTGGCCGCCCTCGGTCCCAAGATGCTGCGGTTGGCGGCCGAGCAGGCCAGCGGCGCTCATCCCTACTTCGTCCCCGTCGAGCACACCGCCCAGGCGCGGGAGATCCTCGGGCCCGAGCCGATCCTTGCCCCGGAGCAGATGGTCGTCCTCGAGACCGACCGGACAAAGGCTCTCGAGATCGCGCGCGCGGGTATGGCCGTCTACCTGCGGGCGCCCAACTACGTGAACAACCTGAAGCGTCTCGGGTTCGACGACGACGACGTGGCCGACGGCGGGAGCGAGCGGCTGGTGGACGCCATCGTCGCCACCGGCACGGTCGACGACGCGCTGGCGCGGGTCGACGCCCACATGCTGGCCGGCGCCGACCATGTCTGTGTGCAGGTGCTCACCGGCGACTTCACGTCGGTGCCCGAGGGCGCGTGGCGTGACCTGGCGACGGGACTCAATCAGCGGGAAGGCTGACCTCGAAGCGGGCGCCGCCGGCGTCCCCGTCGGACACACGAGCCGAGCCACCGTGCTGCTCGGCGATCTCGCGCACGATGGCCAGCCCCAACCCGGTGCCGCCCGCTGACCGGTCACGGGAATCGTCCAGTCGGGTGAAGCGTTCGAAGATGCGCTCCCGGTCGGCGACGGCAACACCAGGCCCGTCGTCCTCCACCGTCAGCACCACCCTTCCGTCCCGGGCGCGCACGGCTACACGCACTGCGGAGGTGGCGTGGCGCCCCGCGTTGTCGAGCAGGTTCCGCACGACCCGAGCCAGGTCCTCGCGACGACCGAGCACGAAGGCGCCCCGGACGCCGGCGGTGTCGATCGCGATACGACCACCGCCCGGCACGCGGGCCGTCTCGGCCAGCACCACTTCGTGCAGGTCCACGGGCGTCGACGGTCGGAGCGCCCCGTCGTCGTCGGCGCGCGCGACGAACAGGAGGTCGGCGACGAGCCGCTCCATGCGGTGGTTCTCTTCCAGGAGGGCATGGGCCGTCTCGGTCCAGCTGCGATCGCCGGGATGGGCGATGGCGACCTCGAGGTCTGCCCGCACCGCGGCCAGCGGGGTCCGCAGCTCGTGGGACGCGTCGGCGACGAAGCGGCGCTGCTGCTCGAAGGCGGCCTGCAGGCGGTCGAGCATGTCGTTCATGGTCTCGGCCAGCCGCCCGACCTCGTCCTTCGCGGCGGAGACGGGGACGCGGCGCCCGAGGTCGCGGCGTGAGATGTCGGCGACCTCGCTGCGGATGGACTCGACCGGCCGCAGGGCGCGGCCCACCATGGCCCAGGTGGTCGCCGCGACCAGTCCGAGCAACAGGGGCACGCCAACGAAGAGACTGGTGCGGAGCAGGACAAGGGTCTCGTCGGCATGGGACAGGCTGGTGGCCACGTAGATGGTGAGCGGTCCCGCCGGCGACGGGGCTCGCAGCGCGACGAGGCGCGAGTGCCCCGGGATCCCCGGCAGGGCGCCGACCGTGCGTGCGACCGGCTCCTGTCCCGCGGGTTGGACGCTCGCGATCGGCTGTCGGCCCGTGAGGTTGCCGCTCGCAGCCACGACGCGCCGTTTCACATCGACGACCTGCACCGCCTCGTCCTCGTCGGCGCCGACGCGGCCCGGCCCGAGCCGTCCCTGGCGAGCCAGCGCGGCCACGTCGGCCGCACGCAGCTCGGCCACCTGCTGGATGTCACTGACCAGCGAGCGGCGCAGGACCGATTCGAGGGCGACGCTGCCGACGGCGAGAGCGGCGCCGACGACGACGGTCGCGGCGATGGTGGTACGGGCACGGACGCCCGCCCGGCGGCTGGGTTCAACCGCCATCGGGGTCGAGCCGGTAGCCCACCAGCCTGATGGTCTCGATGGCGTTGCGCCCGAATGGGGTGTCGATCTTGCGGCGCAGCTGGCGCACGTACACCTCGACGATGTTGGGATCGCCCTCGAACGCGAAGTCCCAGACGTGCTCGAGGATCTCCTGCTTGGAGACCGCGTCGCCGGCCCGGCGCATGAGGAACTCGAGCAGCGAGAACTGACGGGGTGAGAGCGCGATGGCCTCGCCTGCCCGCCGCACGCGGTGGCCGGCGGGGTCGAGGGTCAGGTCGCCGGCCTGGAGGACCGCGGGCCGCTCGTGCCCGCCCCGCCGCAGCAGGGCGCGCAAGCGGGCCAGCAGCACGACGTAGGAGAAGGGCTTCGACAGGAAGTCGTCGGCGCCGGTGTCGAGGGCCTCGGCCTCGTCCAGTTCACCGTCCTTGGCCGTGAGCATGAGGATCGGCGTCCAGTCCTCTCCCTCGCGGAGGGTGCGGCACAGCTGAAAGCCGTTGACCTTCGGGAGCATGATGTCGAGGACGATGGCGTCGTAGACGCCCTCGCGCGCCCGCCAGAGTCCCTCGTCGCCGTCGACGGCGACATCCACCGCGAACCCGTCGGCCCGCAATCCGCGCGAGACAGCCGCAGCCAGGTGGTTGTCGTCCTCGACCATGAGGATCCTCACCGCCACAGCCTGTCACCGCCGGGCTGAACACCCGCTGAACGCGCGCCGACCCGCGTTCAGTGGGGCTTCAGCGCCCCGTCCGTACGGTCGCCATTACGACGACAAACGGAGGCGACGATGGCAAGACGCGCAAGAGCAGTGGTGACGGCGGCGGCCGCGCTGTTCCTCGTAGGTGCGACCGCGGTCGTGGCGGGGAACGCGTGGGGGGCGGGCTCGCCGAAGTACTCAGCGAACGTCACCAATCCGTGGTTCCCGCTGAAGCCGGGGACCACCCTGGTGTACGAGGGCGTCAAGGACGGGCAGAACGCTGTCGACGAGTTCGAGGTCACCAAGCAGGTGGTCAAGGTCGACGGCGTGCCGACCCGTCTGGTGCTCGATCGCCTGTACCTCGAGGGGAAGCTGGCCGAGACGACGGCCGACTATTACACCCAGGATGGCGACGGCGATGTCCACTACTTCGGTGAGGACACGGCGACGATGGACGAGCTCGGCAACATGGAGCCGTTCGGCACCGACGGGACGTGGCACGCGGCGGAGTTCGGCGCCGAGCCGGGCATCTTCATGCCGGCCGTGCCGAAGGTGGGCGACCACTACCGCCAGGAGTATCTGAAGGGCCACGCCGAGGACCAGTTCGAGATCCTCGATCTCTCCGCGTCGGTCACGGTGCCCTACGGGACGTTCCACGATGCGTTGAAGACCAAGGAGTGGACGGCGCTCGAGCCCGGTGTGGTCGACAACAAGTACTACGTGCGGGGCATCGGCGTGGTGGAGGAGCGCACCGTCAAGGGCGGCGACGAGCACCTCTCACTCAAGGAGATCCGCAGCACCTGAGCGTAGAGTCCGGACCGTGAGTGATGACTGGGCCCGTCCCGTCGTGCACTGGGAGATCGAGGCACGCGACGCCGAGGCGCTGCGGACGTTCTACGCCGCCCTGTTCAACTGGGACATCGGCACCGGCCCGATCATGACCATCCCCGCTGGGGTCGGCGGGCCCGAACCGGGGCCCGCCGGCCACATCCGCCAGAGCGACCGCAGCGGGGTGACGCTCTACGTGCAGGTGCGCAACCTGCGGACTTCGCTGGACCGAGCCGGCGAGCTGGGCGGGGCGGTGGTGATGGAACCGTTCGACGTCCCCGGCGGACCGACGTTGGCGGCCATAACCGATCCCGAGGGAAATCCCGTCACCCTCGTCCAGCAATAGCGTTCAGTCGAGCGACTCGTAGCGGCGCACGTCCGAGCCCGCGACAAGGGCGTCGAACCCGGCGACGGGCGCCGACCCGTCGGCGTCGGCTTCGGATGCCCACAGCACGACGACGATCCACTCGCCATCGCGCCCGCGCGCTGTCGTCCGCCTGACGAAGCCACTGCGGCGGGCGTTGTAGGTCTCCTGCACGCGCTTGTCGGCCGCGAGGAACTCCGCCTCGGCGACCCCGTCCGCCAGCCGGAAGGTGTGCGTCTCGATGATCACGGCTCCATTGTCCCGCGTCCGTCGTCACGAGCCGGCCCCCGCCTCAGGTGACGGTGACCTTGCCCTGCATGTCGGGGTGCACGACGCACAGGTACTCGTAGGTCCCGGGCTTGGTGAAGGTCACGATGTAGTTGTACGTCGCGCTGTCCGGGTTGAGCCCCGAGTGCTTGACGCCGGTTCCGTCGAAGACGCCGCCGTCGAAGTCCGGGTCGGGAGTGCCGTCGGGCGGTGGGCTCTCGGGATCGGGCGGGAAGGCCGGGCTGTTGATCGGCTGGAACGCCTTCTCGTTGAGGTGCAGCCCTTTGCCGTCCTTCGGGATCCACGCGGGACGCATGTCCTCGGTGGCGTTGAAGGTGATGGTGTGGAAGCCCACCCCGCTCCAGGACACCTTCTGGCCGACCTTGGCCTCGATGTCGGCCGGGAAGACGTTGGCGTCGCCCGGCGGGCCGTCCGCGCCGTCGTCGTGCGCGCCGGCCTGGGCCTGCGGGCTTGTGCTGTTGCGCACCTTGTCGACCGCGGGCTGCAGCTTGGCGACGAAGTCGTCGAGCTGCTTGGCGCCGGCGGCCCGCACCGTCGAGGGCGACGGCACCTTGACGTCCTTGCCGACCACCTCGATGGTCGAGGTCATCTCGGGGCCGTGGAAGACGCAGGTGAAGGTGTACTCGCCGGGCGCGATGTCGTCCGCCAGCTTCACCGGGAACGACTTGCCCTCGACCATGTGGCCGCTGTTGAACAGCACCTCCTTGCCAGTGAGCTGGGGTTGCTTCTGGTGTGCCGCGTCGCACACCTTGTCGATCGGCGCCTTCCCTGTCGCGTAGAAGCACGGTTGCCAACCGGCCTGCACGAACGGGTCTCCCGTCGCAAAGCCGTCTGGGTTGAAGGTCTTCGGGATGGCGCCGAAGGCGTTGTTGAACTCCTCCTCGGCCGACGCTGGCGGCTGGGTGTTCTTGTACTTGGTGGCGAGGTCGAGCAGCGGCTTCAGCATGGAGCCGAACGTCACGGTGTGCGGCTCACCCGTGAAGTTGGCCGAGTACTCGATCGTGTCGCCTGGATGGGCTTTCACCCGATCCGGGAAGTAGTGGATGAAGCTGGCGTTGAACGCCTGTGGCTTGGGGTCGACCATGACCTCGAACGTCTGACCGCTGGCGCGGCCGGCGCGTCCGGCGCCGTTGTTGTCGCTCGTGCTGCACGCGGCCCCGACGATCGTGAGCACTGCCAGCATCCCGAGCAGGCGCCGCCAGCGCGGACTCATGCATGCCCTCCTTGTCGATTTGGCACCACCGTATCGGCGGTCGGCGTCCGCCTCAGCTGGTGCGGACGACGACGCCCTCGATGACGGTGAGGCGGACCGCGTCGGCATCGAGGGCGGCGAGGGCGTCGGTGAGCGGCACGCGCAACAGGCAGAGGTCGGCCGCCGCTCCCAGTGCGATCCCCCTCGCTCCGGTGTACAGCGTGAGAGCCTGCTCGGGGCTGACCCGTTCGTCGGCGCCCAGCGCCGCGCCTGACGCCGTGCGCCGGTCGACCGCCGCGCGCATGGCCTGCCACGGGTCGGCCGGTCCGTACGGACTGTCGCTGCTGCCGCGCACGGCAATGCCTGCGCGCAGGAGCGACCCACAACGCCACAGGAAGGGCGCGTCGTCATCGTCAACCTCCGCCAGGTAGCGGTCGCCGCGCTCGCCGACGAACCCGGGCTGGGTGACGACCGTGAGCCCGAGCGCGCGCAACACCGGAACTGCGTCGTCGGGGATGACCGCGCCGTGCTCGATGCGGTCACCAGGCCTCGCACCGGTTTGCTCGAGGGCGGCGAGCGTCAGGACGAGGGCGAGGCGGCTGGCGCAGTGGAAGGCCACGTTGCGCTCATGGCGACGGGCCTCTCGCACCTGCTCGACCAACGCGTCCACGGTCGGCGGATCGTGATCCGCCACCACGATCTTGGCCGGACCCACGCGGGCCAGACCCCTCACATCGAGGTGCGGCGCACCCGTGACGATGACGGGCTGCATCATCCCGCCCTGCAACGCGGTGGCGTCCTCGACACGGTCGTACGGGGTGGCGTCGGTGACGGCGGTGATGCCGAGCGCGGCCAGCTCTCCACTCAGACGACGCAGGTCGGGCCGGACAGCGTCGAGCCGCTGACGGACGACGGCGTCCATCCCGTACAACCGTCCGTCCTCGTGGTCGGCCAGTCCCACGGCCACGAGCGCGGGCGTGTTGAGCACCCACAGCGCGCCGCTCGCGTGCTGGACGCGCACGGGCCGGCCTGGCACCGCGTAGTCCAGCGTCTTGCGGTCGAGCTCCCATCCCGAGGACTCGTGCCAACCCACGGCGCGGATCCACTCGCCGCGGGGCAGCGTGGCGTCGGCCGCCCACAACGCAGCGAGGGCGTCGCCAGTGAGGTCGACCGAGTCGGCGGCCGCGGCCATGGCGAACAGATGCAGGTGATGGTCGTGGAGTCCCGGGATGAGCGCGCCGCCCTCCCCGTCGATCTCCTCATCGCCCGAAGGCAGCTCGGGGCCGATGGCCGTGATCACGCCGCCGTCGACCGCCACGTCCACCTCCGCGCCGTCGACGTGGACGCGCCGGAGGACGAGCGAGCTCACGCCGCGGCCACGTGGGCGGCCACGCCCGCAAGGCTGCAGTCGACCATCCAACGCCCACCTCGATCCAGCAGCTCGAGCACGGCCGCCGCCCCGGCCATGCCCGTGAGGGGGTCGGCGAGGGCATCGCCGAGGAGGTGAGGTACGCCGCTTCTCCAGCCCACCAGCCCGCCGGCGACGGCAGCGTCGTCTCCGAACGCGACCCAATCGCGCTGGGGCGAGGTGCGCCCGTGACCGGTGATCGACAGCCACACGCGCGGGCCGTCGCGCACCACCGCGGCGGCATCGATGCCGAGCTGCTCGAGGGCACGGGGCCGCGAGCCCTCGACCACGACGTCGGCCTGCATCAAGAGGGGCAGGAGCTCGGCGCGTGTGAAGTCGACCTGCACCGACTCCTTCCCCGCGTTGAGCAGGTCGAAGAACTCGGCCGAACCCGAGCGGGCACCATCGGGTCGGGTCGACGACTCCACCTTGACCACGGTCGCTCCCCGCTGGCGCAGGATGCGTGTGCACAGAGGTCCGGCCCACAGCGACGACAGGTCGACGACGACCGGCGCCCGGCCGAGGGGCGGCGCCGCGCCCAGCGGGACGCAGCGGGAGAGCTCGCCCGGCGCCCGCTCACCAGGCGTGGCGACGGCCAGGCCGAGCAGGCGTCCTCGTGCGAGGGCGTGCGCAGCCGTCATCGTGGCCAACCCTTCGGCCAGTGACGGTCCGCCCACCCACGCCGGCACCAGCTCCACGTCGTCGGGGCGGGCGAGGGACACCGCGACCCAGCCGTCGGAGGCGCGTACGAATCGGGTGCTGGTCGGACGCCCCCCCGTGACGACCCGTCGCTCGTGCAGGAGCCCAGCCGCGTCCACGCCGAGAGCGGAACCGAGGGAACGCACGACCGGGTTGGCCTCCATCGCCCTGCGTAAGTTATCGAGGGTGCCCGAGAACCTCGACGCCGCCGTCGAGACCAACCCCACAGCTGTGGCCGCTCTCGACCTCCTGCTCGACGCCACCGTCGGCATGGACGTGCCCCGCGCCCTCATCGTCGAGTCGGCGACGTACTCCACCCTGCAGGCCGGGCCGGAGCACCAGGCGTGGCTGCGAGGCCGCCGGCGCAGGAGGAGGACGGGCGACGAGGAGCCGGTGCGCATGACCCGCAACGACGGAGTCCTGCGTCTGACCCTCGATCGACCCCAGGTGCGCAACGCCTTCGACGCCGCCATGCGCGACGCACTCCTCGAGGGGCTGGCGCTCGCGCGCGACGACGACACCATCACCGCGGTGGTGCTCGATGGCGCCGGGCCCAACTTCTGCAGCGGCGGCGACCTCGACGAGTTCGGCACGACTCCGGACCCGGCGACCGCCCATCTGGTGCGGGTCGCGCGCAGCGTCGGCCGGGCCATCGACGAGCTGCGCGATCGTGTCACCGTCGTCGTCCACGGAGCGTCCGTCGGCGCGGGCGTGGAGCTGGCTGCCTTCGCCGGGCGCGTCGTTGCCCGTCCCGATGCGACCTTCCAGCTGCCCGAGATCGCCATGGGCCTCGTGCCGGGCGCAGGCGGGACAGTGAGCCTGCCCCGGCGCATCGGCGAGGAGCGCACGCGGTGGCTGGCGGTGACGGGGTCCGTCATCGACGCCGCGACCGCGCTTGACTGGGGTCTGGTCGACATCATCAGCGAGACAGAGGGAGCAAGCAGTGGATGACGTGCTGGGCTACGAGGGCAAGCGAGTGGTCGTCACCGGCGCCGCCTCGGGGATGGGCGCGGCGACGGCCGGCCTGCTCCTCGAGCTCGGCGCCGAGGTCGTCGCCATCGACGTGAGGCCCACCGACCTGGCGGTCAAGGAGTCGCTCGAGGTCGACCTCCGCGACCGGTCCGCCATCGACCAGGCCGCGGCGGCCATCGGCGGTCCGGTGGACGCGGTGTTCAGCGTGGCCGGCCTCCCCGGTCCGCCGTTCTCCGACGTCGACACCATGACGGTGAACTTCGTCGGCGCCCGCCACCTCGTCGAGGCGCTGGTGCCAAACATCCCGTCGGGAGGCGCCGTCGTATGCGTCGCATCCAACGCCGGTCTGGGCTGGGAGCAGGACATCGACAAGCTGCTGCCGTTCGTGTCCTCGCCCGACTTCGAGGCGGGCGTGGCGTGGTGCGAGGCCCACCCCGACGTCATCGCCGGTGGCTACATGTTCTCCAAGAAGGCGCTCAACGCGTGGGTGGCGTGGCGCGCCTGCTCGCTGCTCTCGGAGCACGGCATCCGCCTCAACTGCTCCAACCCGGGTCCCACCGATACGGCGATGATGCCGGCCTTCGAGGCCCAGGCGGGCAAGGAGCTCATCGACGCGTTCGTCGGTCCGTCGGGGCGGCGCAGCAGCGCGGAGGAGCAGGCGTGGCCGCTGCTGTTCCTCAACAGCCCGCGGTCGAGCTACGTGGCGGGCGAGGCCTTCCACGTCGACGCCGGTTTCCTCGCCGCCATGGTGACGGGGCAGCTCTAGCGCGGATGTCAGAACCCGAGTCCTATCGCCAGTACCGGTACGAGCGGCCACCGGGCGCGTGCGAGATCGTCCTCGTGCGCCACGGTGAGTCGGCCGAGGCAAAAGTCGGCCAGCCGTTCCCGTTGGCCGACGGCCACGGTGACCCCGAGCTGCATCCGGAAGGACGGGCGCAGGCCGAGAAGCTGGCCGAGCGTTTACAGCACGAGGACATCGCCGCCATCTACGTCTCGACGTTGCGGCGCACGGCCGAGACGGCCGCGCCCCTGGCGGCTCGCACCGGCATCGAGGTGCGGGTGGAGCCCGACCTGCGCGAGGTGTTCCTGGGTGAGTGGGAAGGCGGCGTGTTCCGTGAACGGGTGTCCGAGCTCGACCCCATCGCCGTTCGCATGTTCACCGAGGAACGCTGGGACGTGATCCCCGGCGCCGAGCCGGCCGCCGTGTTCGCCAAGCGCGTACGCGACGCCGTGACCCGGATCGCCGACGCCAATCCCGACAGCCTGGTGGTCGCGTTCACCCATGGCGGGGTCATCGGCCGGATCCTCTCGGAGGCCACCGGCAGCCGTCCGTTCGCCTTCGCCGGCAGCGACAACTGCTCGGTCAGCCACATCGTGGTGACGGGCGATCGGTGGACAGTGCGGCGTTTCAACGACACCACCCACCTGCGCTCGTCGCTGTCCCACGCACCTGAACCTTTGACCTGACTACGTTGCCGTCATGGACGGAGCGATGCAGGGAGTCCGGGTGGTCGAGCTGGCGGCGTGGACGTTCGTCCCCGCGGCTGGCGCGGTGCTGGCCGACTGGGGCGCGGATGTCATCAAGGTCGAGCACCCCGAGACCGGAGATCCGCAGCGGGGCCTGGTGAGCATGGGCGTCATCCCAGGCAGCAAGAGCGGCGGCATGAACTTCCTCATGGAGCAGCCCAACCGGGGCAAGCGCAGCATCGGCATCGACGTGGCCAACCCCGACGGTCTCGAGATCCTCTACAAGCTCATCGAGACGGCCGACGTCTTTCTGACCAACCTGCTGCCGGACTCCTGCGCGCGCCTCAAGGTCGACGTCGAGTCCATCAGGGCCCGCAACCCCAAGATCATCTACGCCCGCGGCCACGGCCAGGGCATCCGCGGCGATGAGGCCAACCGCGGTGCCTTCGACGCGGCCGCCTACTTCGCCCGGGCTGGTATCGCCGACGCGCTGTCGCGCGACGGCGAGTTCCCGCCCTCGCAGCGCCCGGCGTTCGGCGACGTCATGGGCGGGCTCACCATCGCCGGAGGCATCGCCGGCGCGCTGTTCAAGCGCGAGCGCACCGGCGAGACGTCGGTCCTCGACGTGTCGCTGCTCGGCGTGGGCATGTGGAACGTCTCGTTCGACATCCTCCTGTCGCAAGCGCTCGGCATGAAGATGCCCAGCGGCGGCGATCGCAGGCAGAACCCGAATCCTCTCGTCAACATGTACAAGACGGCCGACGAGCGGTACATCATCCTCGTGTTCCTGCAGGCCGACCGGCACTGGCCCGAGTTCTGCGACGCCATCGAGCGTCCCGACCTGCTCGAGGATCCGCGGTTCGAGAACGCGATGGTCCGAGCCGAGAACAAGGTGGCCTGTCACGAGGAGCTCGACGCCGTCTTCGCCTCCCAGCCCCTCGCGCACTGGAAGGAGCGCCTGGCCGGCATCGAGGGCGTGTGGGCGCCGGTGCAGACCGTCATCGAGGTATTCGACGATCCGCAGGCGGCGGCCAACGGCTACGTCCCACAGGTGGAGGGCGACGAGGGCAGCTTCCCGGTGGTGTCGAGCCCTGTGCAGTTCGACGAGCAGCCCATCCAGCCGGTGCGGGCCCCCGAGCACGGCCAGCACACCGAGGAGCTGCTGCTCGAGCTCGGCCTCGACTGGGACGCCATCATCGCCCTCAAGGAGAAGGCCGCGATCCTGTGACGCGACCGCAGGCCGTTCTCGAGGCAATGACTTACGGTTTCCGTAAGTCATTGCCTCGAG
>JBEEFP010000098.1:0-141760 GCA_041166085.1 Actinomycetota bacterium | reverse complement strand
AAGCAGCTCGGTCACCCCGCTGTTCACTTGACTCGATGTCGGCGTCACGTCGTCACCAGTCACTCGGTATCGGGCGGCGCCTCGGTCAGGAAGGGCCGCACCTCGATCCATTCCTCCAGCGGCTTGCCGCCGTGGCCGGGCGCCGAGGACAGGAACGCCGCGGCCTCGTGCGCGCGCTCGGTCGAGTCGACGTCGATCACCATCCAACCTGCGATCAGGTCCTTGGTCTCGGCGAACGGTCCGTCGGTCACCGGCGGACGGCCCTCACCGTCGGAGCGGACCCACACGCCGTCGGGTGACAGCGCTTGCCCTTCGACGAACTCGCCGGTGCCCTCGAGCCGACCAGCGAGGTCGTTCATGAACTGGATGTGTGCCTCGACCTCGTCGGGCCTCCACTGGTCCATCGGGACATCGTTGACGGGCGCGGGCGCGCCCCGGTAGTGCTTGAGCAACAGGTACTTGGCCATGGTGTTCTCCTTGTGTGACGCCGGCCCTGCCGGCCGTATCACCACAGGGACGGAACCGGCCCCGAGTTCTCGACATCTTCGCCGGAATCTCGGCGTGAACGCTCTGCGACGAGTCGGCTCGTGCTCGTCAGGAGTTCACGGACTCGCGCCGGCGGGGCGCGTACTGCTGGGGGTCGTCGGCCACCGCCAGGTCGGCGGTCGTCTCGGGCGCGGCACCCAAGCTCTCGGCGAGCCGGTCGAGCTTGGTGGCGAGGAGAAGCGCCTCGCGCCGCACTGCCTGCACGACGACCACGGTGAGTCCGCAGAGGATGAGGGCGAGCCCGGCCACGCCGCCGGAGAGGAGATACGGCAGCTGGCCCTGGGTGTAGTCCTTGCCCGCGGCGCCGTTCCAGCCGAGGAAGATGAGCACGAAGCCGAGCCCCACCAGCGCGACGGCCGTGTACAGGGGGGACTTGGTCAGGTTTCGCACGTCAGCATCCTACGCGCCACCCATCGCTCGACCGCGTTCCCGGCCACCTCGACGGTGCCGGCCAGCCCGGCGCCCTGCATCAGATCGTCGAGCTCGCCGGCCTCGAAGGAGTACAGCGAGACGTCGTCATCCACCCACCTCGTCGGAGCGTCGAGAGCCCGCACCTCGAATCGGCGGGTGTAGGTCGTGACTCGCGGGCCGACGTCGTGGCGAAGCCCGCCGTGCAGGGTGACGATCGAGTCGCCCAACGGTCCGGTGTGGAGCGGCTCGGACTCCACGTCCGCCGGCGTCCCGTCGGCGAGGAAGTCTCGGACCTCGACGGCGAGGACTCCGCTCGGCGCGAGGTGGCGGGCCGCCGCCTGCACGCAAGCCCGCCGGTCCCCGTCGGTCAGCAGCAGCTGCAGGCAGTTGTAGGCCGCGACCACCAGGTCGAAGCGACGATGCAACGCAAAGCGACGCATGTCGGCACGCATGAGGCACAGCGATGGCTCGCGTCGCTGCGCGACCGCGAGCATCGAGGCGTCGACGTCGAGGCCCACCACCCGCGCGCCCTGCCGTGCGAGTGGCACCGACAGCCGACCGGTGCCACACGCGAGCTCGAGGACCTGGGTGCCCGGTCGGGTCAGCTCTGCGTAGAACGCAAGGTCCTGCGCGCCACGACCGATGACGTTGCGTTGCTCCCAGTCGTAGAGCTCACCCCGCGACGGAACGGAAGACAAGACCAGTACGGGGTTTCGGATGGAAGAAGGTCGTCTTGGGGGGCATGCGGAGTCCTGCGTGACCAGTGGCGTGGATCTGCTCGACCGTCGCCGGTCGCAGGAGCACGGCCGCTTGCGCCTCCCCCTTGTCCACCGCGGCCGCCGCCAGGTCCCATCCGTGTTGAAACGTGAGCTCGTGCGGTGGAAGCGCGGCCAGGGCGACGTCGAGCCGGCATGAGTCGAGGTCCTGCTCCGCCGCCGCTTCCGTCTGGGGCCTAGGGCGGAGCAGCCACGTCCCGCCTCGTGTCACGAGGGCGAGGGCGCCGGCGTCGGCCATGCGTGTGGTGACGCCGTCCAGGGGTCCGTCGTCGCCGAAGACGTCGAAGAAGGGCTCCAGCGCCATGGGCAGGTCGACGTCGTCAGGGAGGCCGTTGAGCAGCCGGTGGATGGGGCGCACGCTGAGCTGTTCCTCGGTGAGCTCCACGACGTAGGCCAGCACCAGGTCGTATGGACCGTCGGCGTCCCCGGACGCGGCCCGCTGCTCGTCGCGGTAGTTGAGGGCGGTCTCGAAGCGATGGTGACCGTCGGCGATCACGACGGGCGCCGACGCGACCGCCTCGGTGATCGCTGCCACCACGCCGGGTTGGATCACCCGCCAGATGCGGTGGTGCACGCCGTCGCTGTCGGTTGCCCGGCCGTCAGGCGGCCCCGGCGGCTCACTCAACGCCGAGAGGCCCTCGGCCAACGAGAGCCCCCAGATCGGCGAGAGGTTGGCCTTCGTCGCGCGGAGGAGGTCGAGGCGGTCGCTCTTGGCTTTCGGCGTGGTGCGTTCGTGGGGCAGCACGTCGCTGCCCGGTGCCCCGGGCTTGACCAGCCCCAGGGCGCCGATGACGCCGGACGTCTGCCGCGGCCGGCCGTCGTCGTCGTGGAAGCCCATGCGGTACACGTAGAACGACGGCTCGTCGTCGGTGACGAGCACGCCCGCGGCCCGCCACTCGGTGAGCAGACGCGAGGCCGCCGCGTACCGATCGAGCCCGACCTCGTCACGCGGGAGCTCGACGCGGATGGAGTTGTACGGGCTGCGCGCCTCGAGGGCGGACTGGTCGTCGCGAGAGACGACGTCGTAAGGCGGGGCGATCACATCGTCGAGCTCGACGGCCGCGAGGTCGTATCGGAGGCCGGCAAACGGCTCGAAGCGAGGCATCCACCTAGTGTCTAACAGCCATGGCCTGGCTCCTCGATCTCGACGGGGTGTTGTGGCTGGGCGACCAGCCGATCTACGGCGCTGCCGACGCGGTCGCGCGCTTGCGGGCGGGCGGACAGCGCGTGGTGTTCCTCACCAACAACTCGTCGCAGACGGTCGGCGACTACGCGGCCAAGCTGCGCACGATGGGCGTGCCCGTCGAGGAGGCGGACGTCATCACTTCGGCCCAGGCCGCGGCGTCGATGCTCTCACCGTCGAGCACCGCGCTGGTCTGCGCCGGGAAGGGCGTGGACGAGGCCCTGCAGAGGCGGGGAGTCCGCACCGTGCGCAGCGGCCGGGCCGATGCGGTCGTCGTGGGCTGGCATCGCGAGTTCGACTTCGAACGTCTCACCGCCGCCTACCGGGCAGTGGCCGCGGGCGCTCGTCTCATCGGGACCAACGACGACCCGACCTACCCGACTCCGACGGGGCTGGTGCCGGGCGGTGGCTCGCTCTTGGCGGCGGTCTCCTACGCGACGGGCAAGCCGGCCGAGGTGGCAGGCAAGCCCTTCAAGGCGACGGTCGGGCTGATCCGCGAGCGCGTGGGGCGCGTCGAGGTCGTCGTCGGCGACCGCGCGTCGACGGACGGGGCCCTCGCCCACAACCTCGGCGCCCGCTTCGTGCTCGTGCTCAGCGGCGTGACGGGCCAGGACGACCTGCCCGTCACCCCCGCGCCCGACCTCGTCGTCGCCGACTTGGCCGCCGCCGTCAACGTGTAGCCCAGGGGTCAGGACCAGGGGAGGGCGGGTTCGGGGCGCGGCGGTCGGGAGGTGGCCTTGTAGATCAGGGCGACCACCACGCCGAAGGCAAAGCCGCCGACGTGGGCGACCCACGCGACGCCGGAGTTGGGGCCGGTGAAGAACTGGAAGACGAACCAGAACAGCAGCAGCCACTTGGCCCGCAGGTCGCGGAGGAGGAAGAAGAACCCGAAGAACAGCAGGGTGCGGATGCGCACGTTCGGGAACAGGACCATGTACGCGCCCATGACCCCCGCGATGGCGCCCGATGCGCCGACGATCGGGACGGTGCTGTGCGGCTGGATGGCGATGTGCGCGGCGGCGGCCACCAGGCCCGCGACCAGGTAGAAGACGACGTACTTGGCGGCCCCGAACGTGTCCTCGATGTTGTTCCCGAACACCCAGAGGAACAGCATGTTGCCGAGCAGGTGCAGCCAGCTCCCGTGCAGGAACATCGAGAAGAGGATGGCGAGGTAGATGTTCTTGTTCGGATAGCGCGGCGCGTCGCCCCGGTGGCACGCCTCCGTGTTGGGCGGGTTCTGGACGAAGGTCTGGTCGATCTCAGCCTGACTCAGCGCCTCGCCGGTGGTGACCTCACACGGGATCGCCGCGTTGTAGAGGTCGAACCTGAGCTCCGCGTTCTGGCTCACGTTGGCCTTCTGCGGGTCGGACTCGAAGATCGGAGCGTGGCCCACCGGCTGCACGGCGACGAAGATGACCACGCACGCCCCGATGAGCAGGGCAGTGACGTAGGCGAACCGCTTCGTGGGGTTGTAGTCCTTGAGCGGGATCACCGGGATTGGAGGCTATGTGAGGGCACCGCGTAATGTTCCCCCATGGCCCAAAACGACATGCTCAGGCGCTACCTCGATGCAGGGATGGCTTTCACCCAGCTAACCCGGGCCCGGGCCGAGGGCATCGTGAAGGACCTGGTCAAGGCCGGCGAGGTGCAGCGAGAGCAGACCCAGGACCGGGTCGAGGACTTGCTGGAGCGCAGCCGCAAGAACACCGACGCGCTCCGCGATCTCGTGCGCAAGGAGATTCGTGAGCAGCTGGCGTCCGTCGGCCTGGCCACGAAGGACGACATCGCGCGCCTCGAGCGCAAGCTCGGCGCTGGCGCCCCCGCCGCGAAGAAGGCGGCCCCCGTCGCGAAGCCGGCGGCCGCCAAGAAGGCTGCGCCGGCCAAGAAGGGCGTGGCCAGCAAGGCCGGCGGAGCCACGAAGGCCTGAGCGCGCGCCAGCGGCTCGACGCCGAGCTCGTCCGGCGGGGTCTGGCCGGCAGTCGGCAGGTGGCCCAGTCGCTCATCGCGACGGGCGTGGTCACGGTCGGTGGCGCACCGGCGACGAAAGCGAGCAGGCTTGTCGGGCGTGACGAGCCCGTGGAGGTGCTCGCGCCGCGCGCTCGCTTCGTCAGCCGAGGTGGCGAGAAGCTCGACGCTGCGCTGGAGCGCTTCGCGGTCGACGTCGCGGGCCGGCGGGCGCTCGATGCCGGCGCGTCGACGGGCGGCTTCACCGACTGCCTGCTGCAGCGGGGTGCGGCCGAGGTGGTCGCTCTGGACGTGGGCTACGGCCAACTGCACGAGCGGCTGCGGGCCGACCCGCGCGTCCGCGTGCATGAGCGCCTCAACGTGCGCCACGCGACGGCCGCGGAGATCGGCGGCCCGTTCCCGGTCGTGGTGGCCGATCTCTCCTTCATCTCCCTCCGAACAGTGCTGCCCGTGCTGGCTGGTGAGTTGGCCGAGCCGGACGCCGATCTGGTGCTCCTCGTCAAGCCGCAGTTCGAAGCAGGGCGGGCCGAGGCGTCCCGGGGAAAGGGCGTCGTCACGGACCCAGTCGTGTGGCGCCGGGTGCTCGGCGAGGTCGGAGTCGCCATGACGGCCCAGTCAGCCGCGATGATGGACGCCATGGTGTCCCCGCTCCAGGGGGCCGACGGCAACGTCGAGTTCCTCGTGCACGCCCGTGCCGGCGTCGTCGCCTCCGGTCCGGGGCCTGACCTCGACGCCGTGGTCGCGTCGGCTGGAGCCGGCTGATGGCGACGGTTGTGCTCATCCCGCACCGGGAGCGAGCGGCCGACTTGGCCGCGCTCGCCGTCGACTGGCTCACGGCGCGGGACCACAAGGTGCGGATCCCGGCCGAGGACGCCTCGGTCGTCGGGCTCGACCGCTGGGCTCATCCCGACGACGGCATCGGCGAGGGCGCCGATCTCTGCATGAGCCTCGGTGGTGACGGCACCATGCTGCGAGCAGTCGATCTGGTGTGCGGGGCCGACGTTCCCGTTCTGGGCGTGAACGTCGGCCACCTCGGCTACCTCACCGAGGTCGAGCCACAGGACCTGACCGCCTCCCTCGAACGCTTCTTCGCCGGCGACTACGGGATCGAGTGCAGGATGACACTCGACATCGAGCTCGAGCCGAGTGGCCGCCACGCCACCGCACTCAACGAGGCGGTGATGGAGAAGACGGTTGCCGGCCACACCATCCGATTGGCCGCCTCCATCGACGGTCGTCCGTTCATCACCTACGCGGCCGACGGACTCATCGTGGCCACGCCCACCGGTTCCACTGCGTACAACCTCTCGGCGCGCGGACCCATCGTGTCGCCCCGCCTGCGGGCGATCCTCGTCACCCCTGCGTCCGCCCACATGCTCTTCGATCGTTCGCTCGTGCTCGATGCCCGCGAGGAGGTTCGCCTCGAGGTGATCGACGACCGACCGGCCAACCTCGTCGTGGATGGCCGCGACCTCGGGGACATCGGCCATGGTGAAGCCATCACGTGCCGGGCCGGGGCCAACGACGCGCGCCTCGTGACCTTCGGCCGACGCGACTTTCACCGCATCCTCAAGAGCAAGTTCGGGCTGGCGGACCGCTGATGCTCGTGGAGCTCTCGGTACGCGAACTCGGGGTCATCGACGCGCTGACCCTGCACTTCGGGACCGGCATGACTGCCCTTACCGGTGAGACAGGAGCGGGCAAGACCCTTGTCGTCGAGGCGCTCGAGCTCGTGGTCGGCGGGCGGGCCGACGGACTGCTCGTGCGTCCGGGCGCCGACGAGGCGTGGGTCGAAGCCCGCTTCGATGACGACGGTGACGAGCTGATCCTGGCGCGCGCGATCCCCGCGACAGGTCGGTCGCGCGCGTATGTGGACGGCCGGATGGCCCCCGCGTCTGCGCTGGCGGAGCACGGAGCGGCGCTCGTCGATCTGCACGGCCAACATGCGCATCAGTCGCTCCTCGCACCATCGGTGCAGCGGGAGGCCCTCGATCGCTTCGCCGGCGTCGACCTCACCCCGCTGACAGACGCACTGCGAGCGCGCCGGGCCGTCGACGAGGCGTTGGCGGCCCTCGGCGGCGACGCCCGGGAGCGGGCGCGGGAGATGGACCTGGTCGGGTACCAGGTCACCGAGCTGGAGAACGCGCAGCTCGCCGATGCGGATGAGGACGCCCGCCTGGCGGAGGAAGAGGAGGCGTTGGCCGACGCCACCGCGCACCGCGAGGCGGCCGAAGCTGCCGCCCACGCGCTGGCCGGAGACGGCGGTGCCACCGAGGCCATCGGGGTCGCGCTGGGCGCACTCGCCGGGCGAGCGCCCCTCGCCGACGTCGAGGCGCGCCTGCGCGCCGCCGCGGCGGAGACGAGTGAGGCCGCGTCGGACCTGCGGGGGCTGGGCGAGAACCTCCAGGACGATCCGGAGCGGTTGGCCGGAGTACGGGCCCGCCGCCAGCTGCTCCACGACCTCGGTCGAAAGTACGGTGCCACCCTTGCCGACGTGATCGCCTATCGCGACGAGGCCCGTGCCCGCCTCACCGAGCTCGAGGGCTTCGAGGAGCGGGCGGCCGCTCTCGAGGCCGAGCGAGCGCTCCGGGACACCGAGGTCGCGGCCGCCCAATCGGCGGTCGGCGCAGCGCGCAGGGCGGCCGCGCCCGAACTGGCGCGTGCCGTCGAAGGCCACCTCCGGTTGCTCGCCATGCCCAAAGCGAGGTTCGTCGTCGAGGTAGGTGGCGAGGAGCCCGGCGACGATGTCTCCTTCCTGCTCGGTGCCAACCCGGGCGAGCCCGCCCTGCCGCTGGCGAAGACGGCGTCGGGTGGCGAACTGGCCCGGGCCATGCTGGCGGCCCGCCTCGTCCTCACCGACGCTCCCGGCACCCTCGTCTTCGACGAGGTGGACGCGGGCATCGGAGGTGAGGCCGCGGTCGCGGTGGGCCGAGCCCTCGCTGACCTGGCGCGCACCCGTCAGGTGGTCGTCGTCACGCATCTGCCGCAGGTTGCGGCCTTCGCCGACCACCAGGTCGCGGTGACCAAGCACGAAGACGGCGGACGCACCGTGACGCGCGCCACGCTGCTCGACGGCGCGGGCCGGGTGGTGGAGCTGTCGCGCATGCTGTCGGGCCAGCCCGACAGCGCAACCGCGCGAGGTCACGCCGAGGAGCTGTTGGCGACGGCGCGGGACCGGGCGCGCTGATGGCGACCAGGAAGGGCACCGAGATCGTGGTCGCGGCGGGTCCGGCGCGTGTGGACCGTCGCACGAAGAACCTCATCGCCCGCCTGCAACCGGGTGACATCGCGGTCATCGATCACGAGGATCTCGACCGGGTGGCGGCCGAGGGTCTCGTCGAGGCGAGGGCCGGTGCCGTCGTCAACGCGGCCCCGTCCATCTCCGGGCGCTACCCGAACGTCGGTCCGCTGCTGGTCGCCGCCGCCGGCATCCCGCTCGTGGACGGCGTGGGGTCCGACATCATGGACGCGGTCCGCGACGGCCAGCCTCTCCGTGTGGATGGCGACGAGGTGTATGCCGGCACCGACCTCATCGCCAAGGGCCACCGCCAGTCGCTGCAGTCATTGGAGGAGCAGTACGAAGGAGCCAAGGCCACCCTGGGCCTCGAGCTCGAGCGCTTCGCCGAGAACACCCTCGAGTTCATGCGGCGCGAGCGCCACGTGTGGCTCGACACCCCCGACTTCCCCGATCTCGCCGTCGACTTTCGCGGACGTCACGCCCTCGTCGTGGCGCGCGGGCCGGACTACAAGTCGGACCTGGCCCACCTCCGCAGCTACGTACGGGAGATCAGGCCGGTGCTCGTCGCCGTCGACGGCGGGGCAGACGCGCTGCTCGACGTCGGGCTCAAGCCCGACCTCATCGTCGGCGACATGGATTCCGTTTCCGAGCGGGCCCTGGCCTGTGGCGCGCAGCTGGTCGTGCACGCGTACGCAGGCGGCCGGGCGCCTGGCGCGAGTCGGCTGGACGAGCTCGGGTTGCCACACGTCGCGGTGGAGGCCACCGGCACGAGCGAGGACCTGGCCATGCTCCTGGCCTACGAGAAGGGTTGTGAGCTGATCGTGGTGGTAGGGAGCCATGCCTCGATGGTGGACTTCCTCGACAAGGGAAGACCTGGGATGGCGTCTACATTCCTCACCCGGCTGCGGGTCGGCCCCATCCTGGTGGACGCGAAGGGCGTCAACCGGCTGTACGAGGGGCGGATCCGCAAGCGGGACATGACGTTCTTCCTGCTCGCTGCCATGACGTGCTTCGTGCTCGTCACCCTCCTCGTGATACCCCACGTCTTCCTCGACAGCTTCTGGCTCTTCGTCAGGGACACCTGGCGCAGCATCTCCCGCTAGTTCTCATGGTCTCCTTCCGCTTCCACCTCGTCTCTCTCACCGCGATCTTCGTGGCCCTCGCCCTCGGCATCGGCATCGGCGCTGGTGTCGTCGATCGCAAGACGGTCGACTTCCTGGAAGGCCGGCTGAAGACGGTGGAGAACCGCGCCACCAGGACCAATGCCGAGAACGACCAGCTCCGCGCCGACACCGCACGATGGCAACGCTTCGGCGACCAAGGCGCGGCGGCGTTCGTCCGGGGCAAGCTCGATGTTCCCGTCGTGGTCGTCGGTGTCCAGGGCATCGACCGCAAGCCCGTGGACGCCCTGCGCCAGCTGTTCGTCGCGTCGGGCGCCCGCCTGCAGGGCACGGTGTGGTTCACGTCCAAGCTCAAGCTCGGCAACCCCGACGACGTGCGCAGCCTCCAGGGGATCCTCGGCGCGCCGACGACCCGCCCCGACGCGCTGCGCCGCGCCATGGCCCAGCGACTGGCCGACGGGTGGCTCCCGGGCGGGCCGCCCACGGTGCTGCCCGCGCTGCGGGACGCCGGCTTCGTCGACTTCGAGGCGCCGTCCGGCGAACCGGTCGACCTCGCCGCCATGCCACCCGCGGGCGCCCGCACCGTCGTGGTGTCCGGTGCCACGCCTGAGGTCCCCAACGCCGACGTGGCCGCACCCTTTGTCACCGCATTGGTCGCGCGGGCGCCCAATACCGTTTTGGCGGCCGAGGGGGGTCACGATGCCACCGCCGACAAACCCGCGCAGCGGGCCGTCTTCCTGCGTCCCCTCCTCAGCGACTCGGGCACGGGGAACAGCCTCTCCACCATCGACAACCTCGAGGACATCCGCGGGCGGATCGCCGCGGTGCTGGCGGTCGCGGCCCTGGGCGAAGGCAAGACCGGGCACTACGGCGTGGGCCGGGGCGCCGAGCGACTGGTGCCCGAGGTGGGCGGGTGACGGCACCAGCCGTACGCGCCGAGCCAGGGCTCTTCCGCTCGGCGGCCACCATCTCGCTGTGGAACACGGTGTCGCGCGTGACGGGCTTCGTGCGCGTGTTGGCAGTCGGAGCGGCGCTCGGCACCACCTTTGTGGGGAACACGTACCAGTCGTCGAATCTCGTCTCCAATCTGCTCTTCGAGCTGCTGGCCGCCGGGCTGCTGTCCGCGCCGCTGGTGCCCGCCTTCGTCGCCCTCATCGACCGCGGCGAGCGCGACGAGGCGGTGCGGCTGGCGGGCTCGCTCCTGGGTGTCTGTCTGGCCGGACTCGGGGCTGTCGTCATCGCCGGCATGGCGGCCGCCCCCGCTCTGATGCGGTTGCTCACCGTTGCCGTGGACGACCCGGTGCTGAGGCACCAGGAGATCCATCTGGGGACGTTCCTCCTGTGGTTCTTCCTGCCCCAGGTCCTGCTCTACGCGGGCCTGGCAGTGGCCACCGCCCTGCTCAACGCCGACCGTTCGTTCGCGGCGCCCGCGGTGGCGCCAGTCGCCAACAACGTCGTCGTCACCCTCACCATGGTTGCGTTCGTCGCCATGCGCGCGGGGGAGGACGTGCGTCTGTCGTTGCCGAACGAGCAGCGGCTGCTTCTCGCCGTCGGTACCACCGCTGGCGTGTTGGCCATGGCCGCCATCCCCATCTCGAGCGCGCGCCGGCGCGGCCTGTCGCTTCGGCCGCGGTGGAACCCCCGCGATCCGCGCCTGCTCGAGATCGGGCGGGTGGGTCTGTGGGGCGGGGTGCTGCTGGCAGCCGTGCAGGTGATGATCGGCGTGACGCTCGTGCTCGCCAACCAGGTCCGAGGTGGCGTCGTCGCCTACCAGATCGCCTTCACGTTCTTCCTCCTCCCGGTCGCCCTCGTCGCTCACCCGGTCTTCACCGCGCTGTATCCGCGCATGGCGGCCGCCGCCCACGCCGCGAGGTGGGAGGACTTCGGGGCTGACGTGGGCGATGGCATCCGGCGAACCGCCTTCTTCGTGCTCCCTGCCACCGCTGCCCTCGTGGTGGTCGGCGGGCCCGCACTGCGGCTGGTGCAGCTCGGCGCGCTCGACCGAGCCGGTGCCCACCTCGTCGGCCGGGTGCTGGCGGCCTACGCCATCGGGCTCACCGGCTACAGCTGCTTCCTGCTGCTCGCTCGCGCGTGGACGGCCGCGGGCGACGCCCGCCTGCCCGCGATCGTGGCCATCGGCGTTGCACTCGTCGGCGCCGTGCTCATGGTGGTCGGATCACGCGCCGCCGACGGCTCCGACCGCGTGGTCGCTCTCGGCCTGGCCCACTCGGCGGCCATGACCGGCGGTGCCTTCGTGCTCTCCGTGCTGCTCGAGCGCCGCCATCGCCTGCATCTGCACGTCGGAGCCACGCTGGTGCGGTCACTCGTCACCGCTGCGGCCGCGTGCGGCGCCGGCGCGCTGGCGGCAGGCGCGGTGGACACCGGAGGTCGGGCGGGAGCGGCGGCCGCGCTGGCGGTCGGTCTGCTCGTGGTGTCCGCGGTCAGCATCGGGGGTCAGTTCGCACTGCGGGCGCCGGAGCTGCACGCGCCGCTGCGGGCCCTGCGCAGTGGCACGCCCTCGGAGGGCAAGCCGTGAGCGTCGTCGCCATCGTCGCGGCCAAGGACCGCGCCGCATCGGTCGGCGTCACCGTCGCGGCACTGCTCGAGCTGAGCAGCGTCGACGAGGTGCTCGTCGTCGATGACGGGTCGATCGACGGCACGGCCGAAGTGGCGCGAGCCGCGGGCGCCACAGTGCTGCGTCTCCCTGTCAACGCGGGGAAGGGAGCGGCGGTGACGGCGGGCGTGTCGGCGCTGCCCGACACTGACGTGTACCTCTTGGTGGACGACGACACCGGCGCGACCGCCGCGTTAGCGGAGCGGCTGCTGTCGCCTGTGGTCGACGGCGACGCCGACATGACGATTGCCGTGCTGCCGCCCGCCGGGCGCCGCGGCGGCTTCGGCACTGTCGCCAAGTTGGCGCGCGGGATCATCCGCCGTGCATCACGCTTCGAGCCGAGAGCGCCGCTCTCGGGTCAGCGGGCCGTCCGCGGCCCGTTGCTGCGATCGCTCGTGCCACTGGCCGATCGGTTCGGGCTGGAGACGGCCCTGACCATCGACGCGGTGCGCAACGGCGCGCGGGTGGTCGAGGTCGACGTCGCCATGGACCACGCCCACACGGGTCGATCCATCGCCGGGTTCCGGCACAGGGCAGGTCAGGGCCGGGACATCCTCCGTGCTGCCTGGCCCCGGCTCACGTCGAGCCGTCAACGCATCGCCCTCATGCTGGTCGTCGTGCTGGCGTTCACCGCTCTTGCCGTCTATGCCGGCTCTTCATGGGAAGCGTCGAGTCGGGGGCTCCCCGCACGGTACGACCGCGTCGTGCTCTTCGGCGTGCCCCGCCTCAGCCTCGACGACGTCGAGCGAGGGCTCACACCCAACCTCGACCGGTTGTTGCACACCCAGGCCATGGCGGCGATGAGCGTGCGCACGTTCGAGGGCAGGCCGAGCACCGCCGAGGGCTATACCGCGCTGGGCGCTGGTGCTCGCCTGCGGGGGCGGCTCGCCGGCGGTTTGGCTTACGCGGCCGACGCGCCGTACGAAGGGGGCACGGCCGCCCAGGCACTTTCGCGGCGGACCGGGCGTGCCGCGACCGGTGCGGTCGCGGTGCTCGGTGGCCCGTCGATTGCCCGGCTCAACAGCGGGCAGCACCTGCCTAGCGTCCCGGGTGCACTCGGTCAGACGCTGCACGACGCGGGGATGCGCACGGCAGTCGTCGGCAACGCCGACAATCCGGCGTCGCGCGATCCACTGGCCCCGGCCATCTACCGCCCTGCAGCTCTGGCGGTGATGAGCGAGGCCATGACCGTCGACGGCGGCGCCGTGAGCCGCGGCGACCTGCTGCTGCACGACGCTTCGGCACCGTGGGGTGTGCGCGCCGATCCGGAGCGCGTGCTGGCGGAGGCCCGCGCCGCCATGACGAGCGATCAGCTGGTCGTGGTCGATCCCGGTGACCTCGATCGCGCCGCCGCCTACCGTCGCGTGGCCCTCGATCGGGCCGCCGACGCCGAGTGGGACCGAGCCGTCCGGCGAACCGACGCTCTTCTGGGTGCTGTGCTGCGCAGTGTTCCGCCCCGGACACTGACGATGGTCGTCTCGCCGTCACCGCCGACCGCCGGCTGGCACCTGATGCCCGCCGTCGCGACGGGCGAAGGGATTCGTCCCGGGTACCTCCACTCACCGTCGACCAAGCGCCTCGGGGTGGTGACGATCACCGACGTGGCCCCGACCATCCTCCACGAGCTCGGTGTGACGGTGCCCTCCGAGATGATCGGACACGCGCTGCGATTCCACCCCACCACGCCGAGCATGGGGGACCTGCGGGTCATCGACCGGGACGCGGCCTACCGCGAGCGCATCGCCTACCCCGTCACGCTCACTTTCATCATCTTCCAGGCCGTGCTGTACCTCCTCACCATGGTCGCCTTCGGGCGGCGGGGCGGGGTGGGTCGCGTGGGGCCGGTTCTGCGGTGGGTCGTGCTGGGCATCGCCGCATTCCCCGTGTCGAGCTTCATCCTGCGCCTGGTGCCCGACGTTCCCCGGTTCGGCGCCGGCGGCATCGCTGTTCTCATCGCCATCGACGTGGCCCTGGTCGCCGTGGTGAACCGGTCGCGCCGCCATCCGCTGAGCCCGCTGGCCTGGATCCTGGGCATCACTGCGGCGGTGATCATGGTCGACACCGCCACCGGCGTGCACTTGCAGACGTCGAGCCTGCTCGGTTACTCGCTGCACATCGCGGCCCGCTTCTACGGGCTCGGGAACGCCGCCTTCGCGGTGCTGGCCGCGTGTGCGCTCCTGTGGGCGGCCATCCACGTCCACTACGCGCCGCGCAGGCGGGAAGCGCTCCTGTTCGCGGCGGCCGTTCTTGCGCTCGTGATCATCGTCGACGGCGCGCCGTCGCTGGGCGACGACGTGGGCGGCATCATCACCCTCGTGCCCGCGTTCGGCCTGACCATGTACGTGATGTCCGGGCGCCGACTGTCGTGGAGGGCGGTGCTCACCGCCGCCGGCCTGGCCGTGGTCGTGCTCGGCATCGCCACGGGCATCGACCTGCTGCGGCCACCCGAGGCCCGCACCCACCTCGGGCGGCTCGTCACCGACGTCCACAGCGGCGGCAACGGCGTCTTCTTCACCACGGTCCTGCGCAAGCTCTCCACCAACATCCGCATCCTCGGGACGTCGGTGTGGACGTGGATCCTGCCGATCATCGCCATCTTCACGCTCTACCTCCTGGTGTGGGAGAGACGATGGTCTGAGCTGCTCCCGCCGCGGTCGGCGCTGCGGGCCGGCGCGGTCGGGACACTCGTCGCTGGTCTGCTCGGGTTCGCGGCCAACGACTCCGGCGTCATCGTGGCCGCGCTGGTGTTCGTGTTCTTCGGCCCCTACCTCACACTGCTGGCTCTCGCCCATGAGCGCAGCGAGCCGGCCCGGCTCGACGCTCCGGATCCCGAGGCCGCGCCCGTGATCGTCGGGTGAAACTGGTCCTCGCGCTCGCCGCTGGTGTGGTCGTCGGGCGGGTCGTGTGGCTGATGCTGCGGCCCGCCTTCACCCACCCCGCCCTCGACCGCACCAACTACCGCGACCGCCACCTGCCGACGGCGGCGGGTGCCGTCGTGCCCATCTCCCTGGTGGCGGTGGAGGGAGCGCGCGCCCTGGTCTCGCCTCCAGGCCCGGGCCGCGTCGCGGTCGTGGTCGCCGTCGTGGGCTTCGCGCTCCTCGGCCTGCTCGACGACCTGGCGGGGACGGGTGACGCCCGCGGGTTCCGGGGCCACCTCACCGCGCTGGCCCGTGGTCGCCTCACAACAGGAGGCGTCAAGCTGCTGGGCGGAGGCGCCGTCGCGCTGGTCGCGGCGTCGATCGCGCGTGGGCACCCGTCGTTGGCCCGGCTCGTGGCGAGCGCCGCTGTCATCGCGCTGGCCGCCAATCTCGGCAACCTGCTGGACCGGGCTCCGGGGCGGGCCATCAAGGCGAGCGCGCTCGCCGCGGTCGCACTCGTCGCCGCGTCGGCGGGAGCGGTTGTCCTCACCGACGTGGTCGTGGTCGTCGGGGCCGGCCTCGCGCTCGCGCCCGACGACCTGCGAGAGAAGCTCATGCTGGGCGATACGGGCGCCAACGCCCTGGGAGGGGTCCTGGGCGTGGGCGTGGTCCTGACGGCGTCCGACCTCGCACTGGCGATCGTGCTCGCGGCGCTGGTGGGCGCGAACGTCCTGAGCGAGCTCGTCTCGTTCAGCCGCATCATCGACGCGGTGCCGCCGTTGCGAGCCTTGGACCGAGCCGGCAGGCGGGACTGAGCGCGCCACCCAAACCGCTGCAGAGCAGCGGGGGTGGAAACCTGGCACATCGGGCACAACGGGCCCCACTTCTCCGCAGTGGCTCGGCGGACGGCGGCGCGAGGCCTTCCGGATCGCCGAGAAGTCGGTGCGGGTTCTGGGCATCCGCCCGGTGGGGCGAGGGCGACGGGTATGGTGGCAGCCCGTGGCGAAGCACATCTTCGTGACCGGCGGAGTCGCCAGTTCGCTCGGGAAGGGGCTCACTGCCTCCTCGCTCGGCCGACTGCTCAAGTGCCGAGGACTCCGGGTCACCATGCAGAAGCTGGATCCCTACATCAACGTGGATCCCGGCACCATGAACCCGTTCGAGCACGGCGAGGTCTTCGTCACCGACGACGGCGGCGAGACCGACCTCGACCTCGGGCACTACGAGCGCTTCATCGACGAGAACCTGCATCGTGACTCCAACGCCACGACCGGGTCGATCTATCAGAGCGTCATCGCCAAGGAGCGCAAGGGCGACTTCCTCGGCAAGACCGTGCAGGTGATCCCGCACATCACCGACGAGATCAAGGGGCGCATCAAGCGACTCGGCGCGGCCGACGACGTCGACGTGGTGATCACCGAGGTCGGTGGCACCGTGGGCGACATCGAGATCCTGCCTTTCCTCGAGGCCATCAGGCAGTTCCGCAAGGACGTCGGGCGCGACAACGTCGTCTACGTCCACGTCACCCTCGTGCCCTACCTCGGTCCGTCCGGTGAGCAGAAGACCAAGCCCACCCAGCACTCCGTCACCGAGCTGCGCAGCCGCGGCATCCAGCCCGACGTGATCGTCTGCCGCAGCGATCGCCCGATCTCCGAGGGACTCAAGCGCAAGATCTCGCTGCTCTGCGACGTGCCCCAGAACGCGGTCGTCAGCGCCCTCGACGCCGCCCACCTCTACGAGATCCCTCTCGTGCTCCACGAAGAGGGCCTCGACGAGGTCGTGTGCGACCTGCTCGGGTTCGAGGGCGAGCCCGACCTGCGGGACTGGGAGGCGCTCGTCGAGCGCATCGACGCGGCCGACCGCACCGCCCGCATCGGTGTCATCGGCAAGTACGTCGACCTGCCCGACGCCTACCTCTCGGTGGTGGAGGCCCTGCGCCACGGCGGCTATCACCACGGCGCCAAGGTCGAGATCGAATGGGTGCAGGCGGCCGAGGTCGAAGGTCTGCTGGCCGAAGGTCGGCTGCACGACCTCGACGGCATCGTGATCCCCGGCGGCTTCGGCGAGCGTGGGCTGGAGGGCAAGATCGCGGCGGCCAACTACGCACGCGAGAACAACATCCCGTGTCTGGGCCTGTGTCTCGGCTTGCAGATGATGGTCATCGACTTCGCTCGCAACGTCGTCGGCCTCGAGGGTGCCAACTCCATCGAGGTCGACAGCCGCACGCCCCACCCGGTCATCGCCCTCATGGACGAGCAGGAGGACGTCGTCGACATGGGCGGCACCATGCGCCTCGGCGCGTACGTCGCCAAGTTGCGGCCGGGATCCCAGGTGGAGCGGGCCTACGGCGAACCCGTCGTCTACGAGCGGCATCGGCACCGGTACGAGGTCAACCCGCAGTATCACCACCGTCTGGAGGAGGCGGGACTCGCCCTATCGGGGATGTCACCGGACGACCGGCTCGTCGAGTTCATCGAGCTCCCTGGGCACCCGTTCTGGGTCGGCACCCAGGCCCACCCCGAGTTCAAGAGCCGTCCCGACCGGGCCCACCCGCTGTTCCGCGAGCTCGTCGGTGCCGCGCTGCACCGCGCCGAGGGCAGAGCCCCCAGGCTCCTCGATCTGGCCCCCGTTGCCCCCGTTTCGCAAGCTCACTGAGCGCGAGATCTATCGCGGGCACCTGATCAACGTCGCGTCGGCGCGCTTCACCGGACCCGACGGCGAGTTCGACCGCGACGTCGTGCACCATCCCGGTGCCGTGTCCGTGGTGCCGGTCGTCGACGGCACCCATGCGGTGATGGTGCGGCAGTACCGGGCCGCGCTGGAGGCCGACCTGCTCGAGATCCCCGCCGGCAAGCGCGACGTCGAGGGCGAGGCGCCCGAGCTGACGGCCGAGCGCGAGTTGGCGGAGGAGATCGGCATGCGGGCCGGACGGGTCGAGAAGCTGGCCGAGTTCTACAACTCGCCTGGATTCACCGACGAGCACTCCTTCGTGTTCCTTGCGCTCGACCTCACCGACGTCGGCGCTGTCGACCCACAGGGGCCCGAGGAGCAGCAGATGACCATCGAGCGGGTGGCGCTGGCCGACGTACCTGCGCTCATCGCAAGCGGCGAGCTCGTCGACGGGAAGTCCATCATCGGGCTGCTGCTCACCCGCGAGCGCCTCGGCATCCGATGACCGTCGTCGGCGTTCCCCGCGAGGTCAAGACGGCCGAGAGCCGCGTGGCCATGACGCCGGACGGCGTGCGCGAGCTCATCGCCCACGGCCACCCGGTGATCGTCGAGCGGGGTGCAGGAGAGGAGTCGTCGCTCCATGACGACGACTTCGCCACCGCCGGCGCGACGCTGGGCACGACCGACGACGCGTGGGGCGCCGAGCTCGTCGTCAAGGTGAAGGAGCCCCAAGGCACGGAGCTGGACCGCCTGCGCCGGGACCTCGTGCTGTTCACCTACCTGCACCTGGCCGCTTACCCCAGGGTCGCGCGCGCCCTCCTGGACGCCGGCACCACCGCCATCGCCTACGAGACCGTCCAACTCGCCAACGGGGCCCTGCCGCTGCTGGCGCCGATGAGCGAGGTGGCCGGGCGCATGGCCACGCAGGTCGGCGCTCACTGGCTCGAGCGCGAGAACGGCGGACGTGGCGTGCTGCTCGGTGGTGCGCCCGGTGTGCGGCCCGCGCGCGTCGTCGTCTTGGGCGCCGGCAACGTCGGCTGGAACGCGGCGTGGATCGCCCAGGGGATGGAGGCCGAGGTCGTCCTGCTCGACAAGAACCTCGACCGCCTCCGCTTCGTGGACCAGATCCACCGGGGTCGCATCATGACGCTTGCGTCGAACCGGGGCACGGTCGAACGCAGCGTGGCCGAGGCCGACCTCGTCATCGGAGCGGTGCTCGTCCCTGGTGGACGGGCACCCATGGTCGTCACCGAGGACATGGTGCGGGGCATGAAGCCCGCGTCAGTGATCGTCGACGTCGCCGTCGACCAGGGCGGGTGCGTCGAGACCACTCGGGAGACAACGCACGACGACCCCGTGTACACCGTGCACGAGGTCATCCACTACGCCGTGGGCAACATCCCGGGCGCGGTACCGCACACGTCCACATACGCCCTCACCAACGCCACCCTTCCGTACGTGCTCGAAGTCGCCGAGCGCGGCGCGCGCGGCGCGGTCGAGCACGACGCGGCGTTGCGACTGGGCGTCACCACGGTGGGCGGGCGGATCACCAACCCGGCGGTCGCCGAGGCCCTGGGTGAGGAAGCGGCCGACCCCCTGGCATGTCTCAGCCCCTGAGCCGCGACAGCGAGGAGTTCCTCTCCTGGCTGGCGGTGGAGCGAGGGCGGGCCGCCAACACCATCACCGCCTACCGGCGCGACCTCGCGTCCTATGAGGAGTTCCTGCAGGGCCGAGGTCTGGGCGTCGCCGACGTGACCGAGTCCGTGGTCGAGGACTACGTCGCCTTTCTGCGCGCCGCCGGTCGCAAGCCATCGTCGGTGGCGCGGGCATTGGTGTCGGTGCGATCGCTGCACCGCTTCTGCGTGGACGAGGGGGCGGCCACGTCGGACCCGACCGGCGACGTCGGCGCGCCGCGGGTTCCGCAGGGACTGCCCAAGGCGCTGAGCGAGGAGGAGGTGGAGCGCCTCCTCGGCGCGGTGGTGGGCGAGGACGCGGCAGCCCGACGCGACCGCGCCATCCTCGAGCTGCTCTATGCCGCTGGGCTGCGCATCTCCGAGCTGGTCGGGCTCTCGCTGGGGGACCTCGACCTCGACGGGGGCGTGCTTCGGGCCTTCGGGAAGGGGAGCAAGGAGCGCGTCGTGCCCGTCGGCCGGTTGGCCCGAGCCGCCCTCGTCGCCTGGCTGGGCCGCGGCGGTCGTGACGCCATGGCGCCGGCCCGCTGGGCCCGTCGGGGGGACGCCGACGCCGTCTTCCTCAACCAGCGCGGGGGGCGCCTGTCCCGCCAGGGGGCGTGGGGCGTCGTGCGCGGCTACGGCGACAAGGTCGGACTCGGAGAGCGCCTGACCCCCCACGTGCTGCGCCATTCGTGCGCGACCCACATGCTCGACCACGGGGCCGACATCCGCGTCGTCCAGGAGCTGCTCGGACACGCCTCCATCGCCACGACCCAGGTGTACACACGGGTCTCCACGGAGCGGTTGCGGCAGGTGTACGAGCAGGCGCACCCCCGCGCCAAGGGCCGGGCCGCAGGGCTGAACGGCTAACCTGGCTGTTCATGCCTGATGTTGCCGGGGCCGATCTGCGCGTCGCGCTCGAACAGGAACGCGCTGATCTGGTGCGTCAGCTCGAGGAGTTCGGCACCCTCAACTACGACTCCAACTTCGCCGATTCGAGCCAGGTGACGGCCGAGCGAGGGGAGGCGGACGCGCTGGCTGCGTCGCTGCGGGACGCCCTCGAGGACGTCGAGCACGCCCTCGCCAAGCACGAGGCCGGCACCTATGGGCTGTGCGAGAGCTGCGAGAAGCCCATCGCCGGCCCGCGGCTCGAGGCCATGCCTACGGCCCGCTTCTGCATTGACTGCGCCTCGAAGCGCTAACGCCAACCGGTCCGCCGCGATCGTCGTGGCCGTCGCCGTCGGGGTGGTCTTCCTCGGGGTGCGAAACGGATCGATCCATCTCAACCAAGAGGACCTGATCCGGCTTGGCGTGCTGTTCCCGTCGGTGATCCTCCACGAGGTGAGCCACGGCTGGATCGCCCTCGTGTTCGGCGACGACACGGCCAAGCGGGCGGGACGGCTCACGCTCAACCCCATCGCCCACGTCGACCCCTTCGGCACCGTCATCCTGCCCGCTCTGCTCATCTTCACCACCGGCAGTGCCTTCGGCTACGCCCGCCCCGTGCCCGTCTCACCCAGTCGCATGCGGTCGCCCCGCAACCACGGCCTCCTCACCAGCCTGGGTGGGCCCGCGGTCAACATCGCGCTGGCCCTGATCAGCGCCATGCTCATCCGCTTCGTGCTGATCGATCAGTTCAACGTCGGCCTCGACCACGCGCCCATCCTGGCCCGCATCGTGTTCGAGGCGGGCTACGTGAACGTGATCCTGGCCGCGTTCAACCTCATCCCCATCCCGCCCCTCGACGGGTCCGCGGTGGTGGAGCGCCTGCTGCCGGCACGTCTCTGGCCCGGCTACCTGCGATTCCGGCAGTACTCGATGCTGCTCCTCTTCGCGCTGATCTTCTGGTCGGGTGGGGCGTTGAGCCGGGTGTTCAACCCCGCCCTCGACTTCTGGTTCCACCTGCTGCGCTGATGGGGACGGTCGTTCATCTCGCCCGTCGATTCTTCGGCTCGCTGCGTCCGGGTGGGCCTTCGCAGGCTGACGAGGCCTGGGTGGCCGACGTGCTCGGGTCGGGGGAGCTCGAGTTGTGGCGGCGCATGGGTGGTGCGGATCGGCGACACGCGGTCGGCGTCGCTCGCCGGGTGTCGGACGCGCTCGGGCCGGAGCGCGCGATGACGCCCGTGCTGGCGGCTGCCCTGCTGCACGATGTCGGGAAGACGGCCTCCGGGCTGGGCACCTACGGCCGAGTCGTGGCCACTGTCGCCGGCGGCGCCGCGGGCCGCTCCAGCGCCCAGGCCTGGAGCGAGCGGGGCGGCTTCACCCGTCGGGTCGGGCTGTATCTGCGTCATCCCGAGCTCGGCGCGGACATGCTCGTCATCGCAGGGAGCGACCCGTTGACGGTGACCTGGGCGCGCGAGCACCACCTCCCGCCCGATCGGTGGACCCTGCCCGCGGGCGTCGCGTGTGCGCTGAAGGCTGCCGACGACGATTGACGAACCAAGCGGGAGACTCTGGTGATGGACTGGCAGGGATGGGCGCAGCGGGCCGAGCGGGCGTTGGCGTTCGAGGAGGAGGGGAGCTGGCGGGACCTGTTCGCCGCGAACGCGACGTTCGGGGATCCGCACACCCCGGAGACCACCGACCTGCGGGCCGTGCAGCGCGGGACGGCGGCGGTCTTCCCGGACTGGCGTCAGGAGATCACCTCGATCCGTGGCGGTGCGGACTGGGCCGTGTTCGAGTGGATCGGGCGGGCGATCTACGCCGGCCGGTCGCCGGAAGACCTGGCCGCCGGTACCAGGGTCGAGATGCACGGGGCCACCATCATCGAGGTCGACGGCGAGGGCTTGGTGACGCGGTGGCGCGACTACCTCGATCGCAAGGAGCCCGAGGACCAGCTGCGCGCCGCGGCGAAACGCGCTCGGTCCTGAACGTCAGGCCTGCACGACGACCTTGCCGACCATGGTCGGGTGCACGAGGCACGCGAGAAGGTAGGTGCCGGGCTGCGTGAAGGTGAGTGCGAAGCGGTCCCCGGCGATCCAGTCGAGGCCGGAGCTGCGGAAACCCTCGCCGTTCCAACTGCCGCCGTTGACCGTCACCTTCTGATCGGCCGCGAGGCCCGCTGGTCGCCCGCGGAACCCGATGGGTCGATAGGCGTCGGGGTTGATGTTGACGTGACCGTCGCGAGCCACGGTGAAGATCGGGAAGTACTTCGGGACGTTGAAGCTGATGGTGTGGCGTCCGGTCATGGTCCACGTGACCGGCTCACCGACGTGCGCTTGCACCGAGGCGGGGACGAACTGGTTGACCGAGCCGTGGCGGTGCTCGAAATGACGCTGATGCGCAATGCCCGTCCACGAACGGATGCCCTCGGTCGCAACGCCCGCGACGGGCAACGGGTAACGGTTGCCGGCGATGGTCAGCCTGTCGGCCTTCGCGTCCGCGAGGGCGCTACGGAAGGGCGCGGCGAAGTCGCGCTCGATGGCGCGCTGGGCCGCGCGGGTCACGTCGCCCTGCGACGGGATGGCCCGACCCGCGCCGACGACGCGCACCGTGCCGGATTGCCCGACGCCGTGCAGCGTGCAGTAGAAGTTGTAATCGCCGGGCTTGATGTCGTCGGCAAGCTGCATGGTGAACTGGTTGGCGCCGTCGCCGACGTGCGGGATGAAGCCGCTGCTGTAGTAGGACTCCCGACCGGTGAACGCCGGTTGGGTCCTGGGCGGACATCGCTGGGTGCGATCGGTCGGCGGGAGGCCCGTGTCGAGATAGCACGGCTGCGCGCCGTTCTGGTTGACGACGAACGGTCCGGCGTCACTCCCGAGAATGGACGGAAGCGGCGCGAGCACCGCCAGGTCGGCGTCCATCTCCGCGGCGGTGGGGCGGGGCGCGACGGCGAGGCGTTGCCGGATGCGGCCGAGGGCGGCGTTGAAGGCGGTGCCGAACGTGACGTTGTGGGCCTCGCCCGTCCAGAACTGCCGGAACCGCAGAGCGTCGCCCGGGTGCACGACGACGTTCTGCGGGAAGAAGTCGATCATCGAGGTGCCCATCTCGTCGTGGGCGTAGTCGACGAGCACCGTGCGGGTGTCGCTGCTCGAGGACCCGTTGCCGCACGCGGCACCGACGGCGACGAGGACGATCGCCAGCGCCAGCCGAAGCAACCTCGGGCTGGTCGTCACACCCAGAACCTACGTCACTTGCCGGAAACCCGGTACGGTCATGGACGAGCTGGGGCTCGCAACCAGGGAGAGCAAATGAAGCGGGTTCTGGCATTGACGGCGATCATGATGTTGGTCGGCGCGTGTGGCGGCGGGAAGAGCAACGACAAGCAGTCAGCCGCCACGACCACCACCGAGGCGCCGACGACGACCGCCGCGGCGTTCAATCCGGACACGGCCAAGGCCGAGATCACCACGCTGTACACAACGGTGTTCAACGACAAGACCACCACCGATCAGGCCGTCGATCTGATCGAGGACGGACCGGCCCTGCGCCCCGCCATCGAGGCGCAGCGCACCAGCGGCGCGGCCAATGGGTTGTCGGCACAGGTGAAGAGCATCCAGTTCCAGAGTGAGACGCTCGCCGACGTGAACTTCGATCTGCTCCTGAAGGGCGCCGTCGTGGCCGCCAACACCAAGGGTCAAGCCAAGTTCCTCGCGGGGAAGTGGAAGGTCAACGAGCAGCTGTTCTGCACGCTCCTCGGCCTGGCCAACCAGCACCCGGCGCCCTGCGCCAAGTTCGGCTGATCCGGGGTCAGGGCTCCAGCAGCCCCACGGCCCGTTGCGCGCGGGCGAGGGTGGACCCGGCGATGCCGGCCGCCTTCGCCGCGCCGCGACGTAGGACGGAGCGCACGTGGCCGGGGTCCCGGGACAGCTCGTTGAACCGTTCCTGCACGGGACGCAGGAACTCGACGAGAGCAGCTGCGGTGTCGGCCTTGAGCGGTCCGTACTGCTCGTAGCCCGCGGCCGCGTCCTCGGGCGTGGTGCCCGTTGCGACGGCCAGCAGGTCGAGGAGGTTGGCGACGCCCGGCTTGGCGCTGCGGTCATAACGCACCTCGACCTCGTTGTCGGTCACCGCCCGCTTGATCTTGCGGGTGATGGACTCGGGCGCTTCCAGCAGGTCGATCTTGCCCTGCGGCGAGCTGCGGGACTTCGACATCTTGATGGCCGGGTTCTGCAGGTCCATGATGCGGGCGCCGACCTTGGGGATGGCGGCCTCGGGGACGACGAAGGTCTCGCCATAGTGGTGGTTGAAGCGGATGGCGATGTCGCGGCAGAGCTCGAGGTGCTGGCGCTGGTCCTCGCCGACGGGCACCTGGTCGGCGTCGTACAGGAGAATGTCGGCCGCCTGCAGCACCGGGTAGGTGAACAGCCCCACGGATACGGACTCCCGCCCGGCGCCCTTGTCCTTGAACTGCGTCATCCGATGAAGTTCGCCGTAGGTGGCGACGCACTCGAGGATCCACGACAGGTCGGTGTGCTCGGACAGGTGGGACTGCACGAAGAGGGTGCTCACGTCGGGGTCGATGCCGGCCGCGAGCAGCACGGTGGCCGATTCGAGCGTCTTGGCCGCGAGGACCTTGGGATCGTGATCGAAGGTGAGGGCGTGGAGGTCGACCACGCAATAGAACGCGTCGTGGCTGTGCTGGGCCTCGACCCACTGGCGCAGGGCCCCGACGTAGTTGCCGAGGTGGAAGTCGCCAGTGGGCTGGATGCCCGAGAGGACGCGGGTCATGGCCCGGCGATGGTATGCGCCTGCCCTCCCGCACCCGCCGGTAATCTCGTCGGGTGCCCTACCAGGTGGCCACGCCCGTCTTCGAGGGGCCGTTCGACCTGCTGCTCCATCTGATCACCAAGGAGCAGGTCGACATCTACGAGGTCAACCTGGCGACGATCGTCGACGCCTACCTCAGCGAGCTCGAGCGCATGCAGGCCGCCCTCGACCTCGAGCTGGCGACGGAGTTCCTGCTCATCGCCGCCATCCTCGTCGAGCTCAAGACGCGCCGGCTGCTGCCCGGGCGGGACGACGTCGACCTGGACGAGGAGTTCGCCCTCTGGGAGGAACGCGACCTCCTGCTCGCCCGTCTGCTCGAATGCCAGACGTTCAAGCAGGCCGCGCGCGAGCTCGAGCGACTGGGCGACCGCGCCGCCCGTTCCTTCCCCCGCATGGCGGGACTCGAGGATCAGTTCCTGTCCCTCGCCCCTGACCCCCTCGCGGGGCTCACGGTCGAGAAGCTCCGGGCGGCATGTCTTCGGGCGCTCACGCCCAAGCCCGTGCCCACCGTCGACACCGAGCACCTGGCGCCCATCCGCATCAGCGTGCAAGAGGTGGTGGAGGGCCTCGTCAGCCGTCTGCCCGCCCTCGGGCGCGCCACCTTCCGTCAGCTCACTGCCGCCGCGCCCGACCGCCTCACCGTGATCGCCTCGTTCCTCGGCGTCCTCGAGCTGGTCAAGCAGGGCCTGGTGGACCTCGAGCAGGCCACCAACTTCGGCGAGCTCGAGGTCATCTGGATCGGTGACAACGGCGTCGAGCTCGACCCGCTCGCCGTCGAGGACTACGCGGGCTAGTGCACTGATGGCGACAGAGGAGCGCAGGGCCATCGAGGCCATCGTGATGCAGTCGGCGGAGCCGGTGGAGCCACACATGCTGGCCCAGCTGCTCGAGATCTCGCCCGCGCGCGTCGAAGAGCTGTGCGACGAGCTGGCCGCTTGCTATGACGCTGAGGACCGAGGCTTCCTCCTCGTGCGGGTGGCGGGCGGGTACCGCTTCCAGAGCCATCCCGACCTCGCGCCGTACGTCGAGCGCTTCGTGCTCGAGGGCCAGTCGACGCGGCTGTCCGCCGCCGCCCTCGAGACCCTCGCCATCGTGGCGTACAAGCAACCCGTGTCGCGCGCCCAGGTGGCGTCGATCCGCGGCGTCAACGCCGAGGCCGTCATGCGCACCCTGGAGCAGCGGGACTACATCGAAGAGGTCGCCCGCGATCCTGGCCCCGGCCAGGCCGTGCTCTACGGCACGACGCGCGATTTCCTCGAGAAGCTGGGGCTGGACTCAGTCGACGATCTGCCGCCGCTCGGGGAGTTCGTCCCCGGGCCCGAGGTGGCAGAGGCGCTCGAGGCTGGTCTGCGCTCCGATGCCGACTGACTCACCTGCGAGCGGCGCCTTGAGCACGGGCGAGCGGTTGCAGAAGGTGCTGGCCCGTTCCGGCTTCGGCAGCCGCCGGGTGTGCGAGGACCTCATCGCCGCGGGCCGGGTCACCGTGAACGGTGACGTCGCCGTGCTCGGGCGGCGCGTCGACGCGGAGGCCGACCGCGTCGAGGTCGACGGCGTCCCCGTCTCGGTGCGCGAGGGGCTCGTGCACTACCTGCTGCACAAGCCCGTCGGTGTGGTGACGACGGCCTCGGACCCACAGGGCAGGCCGACGGTGGTGGGGCTCGTGCCGTCCGAGCCCCGGGTGTTCCCGGTCGGGCGCCTCGACGCCGACAGCGAGGGGCTGCTCCTCCTGACCAACGACGGTGAGCTCACGCACCGCCTGACCCATCCGTCCTTCGGCGTGGAGAAGGAGTACCTGGCCGAGGTGGACGGCGAGCCCTCGCCCGCCGATATCCGGCGCCTCCGCGAGGGTGTGGAGCTGGAGGACGGCATGACCACGCCGGCGCGGGTGACGTCCGTCGCGCCCAACGTGCTGCGCCTCACGGTGCACGAGGGTCGCAACCGTCAGGTCCGACGCATGTGCGCGGCGGTCGGCCATCCGGTGCTGCGTCTGGTCCGCATCAGGATCGGCACCGTCACCGACCGCACGTTGCGGCCGGGGGAGTGGCGCACCCTCACGGCCGCCGAGCTGCGGTCCCTCGAGGAAGCGGCCGCCTCCGATACCGGCCGGGGCGCCTTCAAACCGGGCAGGTAGCATCGCCGCCCGTGCCTGCCGTGCGTGCCCTGCGCGGCGCGACCACGGTCGACGCCGACACCGAGGAACAGATCACTGAGCGCGTGCAGACGCTGGTCACCGAGATGCTCGACCGCAACGGCATCGCGAAGGACGACCTCATCAGCATCCTCTTCACCGCCACGGACGACATCACCGCCATGTTCCCGGCAACGGCTGCCCGCTCCATCGGCCTCGGCGACGTGCCTCTGATCTGCGCCCGTGAGCTCGACGTGAAGGGCGGCGCACCACTCTGCGTCCGCGTCCTGATGCACACCAACACCGAGAAGGCGCGCGACGAGCTGCATCACGTCTATCTGGAGGGCGCTCGCTCTCTCCGCGACGACCTGCCCGAGTGATGGCGGCGGCGGGAAGGGCCCAGGTCGTCGGGACCGGGCTCATCGGAGGCTCCATCGGCATGGCACTGCGCGCGCACGGCTGGCACGTCACGGGGCGCGACGCCGACGGCGCACGGGCGGAGCGGGCCCAGGAGCTGGGCGCCCTCGACGCGGTCGGCGACGACCCCGACGCCGACGTCACGTTCATCGCCACGCCGGTGTCCGCCGTCGTCGACGAGGCGCGCATCGCCCTCGCTCGTGGCGGGCTCGTCACCGATGTCGGCAGCGTGAAGGCGCCCATCGTCGCCGCCGTCGACCACCCGCGGTTCGTTGGCGGCCATCCGATGGCGGGATCCGAGCAGGAGGGGGTCGAGGGCGCCGACGCCGCCCTCTTCGAAGGTGCCACATGGGTCCTCACGCCCGCGGTGTCCACCGAACCGAACGCCTACGCCCGTCTCCAGGGCGTGGTGGCGTCGCTGGGCGCCGACGTGGTGGCCCTTCCGCCCGACCGCCACGACGCACTGGTCGCCCTGGTGTCCCACGTGCCTCACCTGACCGCCGCCACCCTCATGCGCCTGGCCGCACAAGGCGCCGAGGAGCACGCCACCCTGTTGCGTTTGGCGGCGGGCGGCTTCAGGGACATGACGCGCATCGCGGCTGGGCACCCGGGCATCTGGCCCGACATCTGCGTCGAGAACCGCGAGGCCATCGTGTCCGTGCTCGACGATCTGGTCGCCGAGCTCGGCCGCATGCGCAGGGTCGTGGCCGACGGCGACCGCGCCGGTCTTCTGCAGACGCTGGAGGAGGCACGGTCCGCGCGCGTCAACCTGCCCGCGCGCGCGGCAGCGGCCGAGGACCTGGTCGAGGTGCGCATCCCCGTGCCCGACCGCCCTGGCGTGATCGCCGAGGTCACCACCCTGGCGGGAGAGTTGTCCGTCAACATCTTCGACGTGGAGATCGCCCACTCGGCCGAAGGGGACCGCGGCGTCATGGTCGTGGTGGTCGACGCCCGCGCCGCCGATCTTCTCCGGGGCGCGCTGTTCGCGCTGGGATACCGCGTGTCGGTGCGCCCCCTCGCTCCGTGAGCGTGCTGGAAGTGCACGGTGGCCGCCGTCTTCGGGGGAGCCTGCGCGTGCCAGGCGACAAGTCCATCTCCCACCGGGCACTTCTGCTCGCGGCGCGCGCCGAGGGCACGTCCATCGTGCGCGGCCTCTCCACTGGTGACGACGTGCTGCGCACGCGGGAAGCGGTGCGGGCCATGGGCGCCGAGGTTGACGGCGAGCGCATCACCGGCGGGGTCGGTCGTCTGCACCAAGCCGAGGGTGTCATCGACGTGGGGAACTCGGGCACGGGCATGCGGCTCCTCGCCGGGTTCTGCGCTCCCTTCCCGTGGCGCACGGTCCTGGAGGGAGACCGGTCCGTGTCAGCGCGTCCGATGGACCGCATCGCCTTGCCGCTGCGCCAGATGGGCGCGCGCGTGGCCGAGTCGTATCCGCCCCTCGTCATCGACGGAGGCGGCCTGCACGGCATCGATTTCACGGTGCCCATGGCGAGCGCTCAGGTGAAGGGAAGCGTGCTGCTGGCCGGTCTCGGTGCAGAGGGCGAGACGGTGGTGCGCGAGCTCTCGCCCACCCGCGCTCACACCGAGGAGATGCTGGCCATGTGCGGCGCCGACATCACCGTCGACGGCCTGGTGGTGCGCCTGCGTCCGTCACCGTTGCAGCCGTTCGAGCTGGACGTTCCCGGCGACCCGTCCCAAGCCGCCTTCTGGGTCGTCGCCGCGTGCATCACGCCGGGCAGCGAGGTGACGCTGGAGAACGTCTACCTGGGCCCGAACCGCGCCGGCTTCCTCGACGTGCTGCGGCGGATGGGCGCGGATGTGACGGTCGAGGGCGACACGATCCACGCCCGCGCGTCATCGCTGCACGGCACCGAGGTGGACGCGGTCGAGATCCCGTCCCTCGACGAGGTCCCGGTTCTCGCGGTGGCGGCCGCCGCCGCCGAGGGTGCGACCACCTTCCACGACGCGGGCGAGCTGCGGCTGAAGGAGAGCGACCGCATCGCGACCGTCGTCAGCGAGCTGCGTGCGCTGGGCGTCACCGCGGAGGGGGAGGGGGACACGCTCGTCGTGCACGGAGGCGGGCTCCGTGCGGGAGACGTCCGGTCCCACGGCGACCACCGCATCGCGATGGCCATGGCGGTGGCTGGGCTGTCGGTGCCCGGCACGACGCGGATAGAAGGGTGGGACGCGGTGGCGACCAGCTATCCCGCGTTCGAGGAGGACCTGCGCGCGTGCGTGTCATAGCGATCGACGGGCCCGCCGGCTCTGGGAAGTCCACCGTCGCCCGGGCTCTCGCCACGCGCCTCGGACTCGACTATCTCGACACGGGCGCCATGTACCGCTCGGTGGCCTTCGCCGCCATGCAGCGCGGCATCGACCCCGAGGACACGGACGCGGTTGGCGCGCTGGCCGCGGCGGTGGAGATCAACGTCGGAGAGATCGTCACGGTGGACGGTGTCGATGCCACCGTCGAGATCCGCGGGCCGGAGGTGACCCGCGCGGTGAGCGTCGTGGCCGCCAACCCGACCGTCCGCAAGGAGATGGTGCTGCGCCAGCGCGAGTGGGCCGCGGCCCACGACGGCGGAGTGGTCGAGGGGCGGGACATCGGCAGCGTGGTGTTCCCGGACGCCGAGCTCAAGATCTTCCTCACGGCCCGAGACGACGAGCGAGCCCGTCGCCGGTCGCAGGAGGTCCGCGACCTCGACTACGACGAGGTGGCGGCGGCCATCGCCAGGCGTGACTACCTCGACTCGACCCGGGCGGCCAGCCCCCTGGCCAAGGCGCCCGACGCGGTGGAGATCGACACCTCGCACCTGTCCGTGGAGGAGATCGTGGAGCAGGTCATGCAAAGGTTGGCGGTGTGATCCTCTACCGGGTCGTCCGAGCGATCATCGCCGGGTTCTGTCGCGTGTTCTGGCGCCTCTCGATCGAGGGTCGGGAACACATCCCCGCCGAGGGCCCGTTCGTGCTCGCACCCGTGCACCGTTCCAACGTCGACTTCGCCATCGCATCGACGGTGACGAAGCGGCGGATGCGGTTCATGGGCAAGGACAGCCTGTTCAAGCTCAAGCCCTTCGCGGCGTTCATCTCCGCCCTCGGCGCCTATCCCGTGCACCGCGGTGCGGCCGACCGGGAGGCACTGCGACGCACCATGGCCATGATCGAAGGCGGCGAGCCGGTGGTCATCTTTCCCGAGGGCACGCGGCAAAGTGGACCCGAGGTGCAGCCGCTCTTCGAAGGCGCGGCCTACGTGGCGACCCGCACCGGCGTGCCCATCGTCCCCGTCGGCATCGGCGGGTCGGAGAAGGCCATGCCGAAGGGGTCCAAGCTGCTCCACCCGACCAGGGTCACGGTGGTGGTCGGCCCCGCCCTGCACCCCACGCCCGCCGAGGACGGCAAGCGCACCTCACGGCGCGCCATCCACGAGCTCACCGAGCAGCTCCACGCCGCGATCCAGACGCTGTTCGACCAGGCCCAGGCCAAGACCTGAACTCCTTCTCGAGGAAGTCGGGTACCGATTCGGTACCCACGTTCCTCGAGACGAGCAGTTACAGGGACTTGGGCTTGCCGAAGACCTCGCGCACGGCCGGTTCGAAGTGCTCGAGGGGGAGCGTGTCGTAGGCGGGGTCGAAGGCGATCTGGTCCCAGGTGTCGGCGAAGCGCTCGGCGAGGGTGAACTCATCCGCACTGAGGGCGTCGCGGTGCTTCTCGCGGGCGTCGGGGTCACCGCCGAAGTGGGCGTAGTAGTGCCGACCCTGGAAGTCCTGGTGCACCTGGATCATCTTGTAGACCTCGTCGCGCACGTAGGGCTTGAGGATCTCCGCGGCGATGGCGGGATGGTTGGGCACCGAGATGGCTTTCCCGATGTCGTGACAGAGGGCCGCGACCACGACCTCCTGGTCGGCGCCGTCTCGCTCGGCGAGGGTGGCCGTCTGCAGGCAGTGGGTGAGCTGGTCGGTGGCGAAGCCGTCGGTGATCTCACCGAGCGACCGCAGCAGCCCGAGCACCCGCTCGGCCACCCGCCCCTGGTTCTGGAACGTCTCGGCGCCGATGGTGGCCCACTGCTCGGCCGTCGACTCGTCCATGCGGGTGAAGGTCTGCGTCATGCCTTCGTCCTTTCAACGTGAGGTGCGGTCATTCCTGCCAGTTCTCGGAGGACGTCGCTCGCCGCCACCTGCCGGTCGCCCGTCAGCTTGTCACCGAGGAGCTCACGGAGCTCGCGGGGTGGCGGGAAGTACTCGTCCTCGTGGGTCACGTCCACGAGCTCGACACCATGGACCGGCGCCAGCCTGCTGAGGACCGCGTCCACCAGCTCTTCAGGTGCAGATGCCCCCGCGGTGACACCGACCACGCCGGACAGATCGTCCGGCAGCTCGGCCGCGCTGTTGATGCGCAGCACCGTGCGGCAACCGTGCTCGCGCGCCACCCGCTCCAGGGCGAGGGTGTTCGACGAGTTGGCCGAGCCGATCACCACCATGGTGTCCGCCTGCGAGGCGATGGCCTTGAGGGCGGCCTGGCGGTTGGTGGTGGCGAAGCACAGGTCGCTGCGACCCGGCATCCACACGTCGGGGAAGCGCTCGCGCACGGCTTCCTGCACGCCCGCCCACTCGTCGTGGGACAGGGTGGTCTGGGCCAGCAGGGCGACGGGCGTGCCGGGGTCCTCGAGCGAACCGACGTCGGCCTCCTTCTCGACCAGGCGCACCATGTCCGGCGCCACGGCCATGGTGCCCACCGCCTCGTCGTGGCCCTCATGGCCGACGTAGACGACGGTGTAGCCCTTGCCAGCGCGCGTCTTGACCTCGTGGTGGACCTTGGTGACCAGCGGGCACACCGCGTCGACGACGACACCGCCGTGAGCGCGGGCGGCCGCCACCACCTCGGGTGCGGATCCGTGGGCGCTCAGCATGAGCGGCGCCCCGGCCGGGACCTCGTCGATTTCGTTCACGAACACGACGCCGAGGTCCTTGAAGCGGTCGACGACGATCTGATTGTGGACGATCTCGTGGTAGCAGTACACGGGCGGCTCGAAGGTGCGCACCATCCAGGCCAGCGCCTTGATGGCCATCTCCACCCCGGCGCAGAACCCGCGGGGGGCGGCCAGGAGCACCTTGTCCACGGCCATAGCCATTTCAGGCTAGGCGACCCCGCCCCGTATCCTTGGACCATGCCGCTGCCCCGTGTGGTGGCCGTGACCGAAGCGTCACCGGCCGCCCGGGCCGGCCTGCTCCCCGGCGACGAGATCGTCGCCATGAACGGGCAGGCTCCCCGTGATGTCATCCAGTACCAGGTGCTCGCCGACGAGGCCGAGCTCGAACTGGAGCTTCGCCGCGGCGGCCTCGACATGTCGGTATTGGTAGACAAACGCGCGGGGCAGCCCCTCGGCGTCGAGGTGCAGTCGGCCCTCTTCGACCAGGTGCGCACCTGCGACAACCACTGCGAGTTCTGCTTCATCTACCAACTGCCCAAGGGGTTGCGCCGCAGCCTCTACGTGAAGGACGACGACTACCGGCTCTCCTTCCTGTACGGCAACTTCACGACCCTGACCCGCTTCACCGAGGCGGACCTCGAGCGGGTGATCACCGAGAAGCTCAGCCCGCTGTACGTGAGCATCCACGCCACCGATCGCGACGTGCGGGCCCGCATGCTGCGCAACAAGCGCGGCGCGACGTCGCTGCGATGGCTGCGGGCGCTGCTCGACCACGGCGTCGAGGTGCACGGCCAGGTGGTTGTGTGCCCGGGGACCAACGACGGCGCGGTGCTGGAGGACACGCTCACCGGCGTGCTCGACGTCTACCCGGAGCTGGCATCGCTCGCTGTCGTCCCTCTCGGTGTGAGCCGCCATTCCGGTGAGGGCACGTTGCGCGAGCACACGGTGGACGAGGCCGCCGCCGTGGTGGACACGGTGGAGGAGTGGCAGGACGTGTTCCTCGCGACCCTCGGCCACCGGCTCGTCTTTGCCGCCGACGAGTACTACCTGCTCGCCGGCCGCACCTTCCCGGACGCCGACACCTACGAGGGCTTCGCCATGCACGAGGACGGCATCGGCATGGCCCGCGCCTTCGAGGCCGAGCTGCTCGGCCGCACCGACGAGGCCATCGGCGTGCAGTCCGGCTTCTTCCAGTCCGTCGACGGCGCGCCGGCCGAGGGCTACCGCGCCCAGCGCGCACCGTTCCGTGGGACCGATGGGCGAGTCTTCTTGACCGTGCGTCCCACGGAACGAAAGACGGCGATCCTGACGGGGGAGTACGGGGCACGCGTGTTGGCGCCGCTGGTCGCGCAGCTGGGCCGGGACGACGTGCGGGTCGTGGCGGTCAAGAACGAGTTCTTCGGCGGCAACATCGGGGTGACGGGCCTGTTGGTGGGGGAGGACCTGGCCCGCACGCTGGCGAGCGAGCCCGAGGGCGATCGCTACCTGCTGCCGGATGTGTGCCTGTCGAACGGGACGTTCCTCGACGGCACCGCCCCCGCCGACCTGCCCCGCGCCGTCGAGATCGTCAGGACCGACGGCGTCTCGCTGCGCACCGCCCTCGTGGCGTCCACGTGATCCCGGTCGTCGCAGTGGTGGGCCGCCCCAACGTGGGCAAGTCCACCCTCGTCAATCGCATCCTCGGACGCCGTGAGGCGATCGTCGAGGAGCACCCCGGTGTCACGCGCGACCGCAAGGTCGTGGAGGCGGAGTGGAACGGGCGCAGCTTCACCCTCATCGACACCGGAGGATGGCTCGCAAGCACTGACGCGCTCGACGCCCAGGTCAGCAAGCAGGCGGAGCGGGCGATGTCGGACGCCGACGTGGTGCTGTTCGTCGTCGACGCCACCGTGGGCATCACCGGTGAGGACGAGCGGGTGGCGGCCATGCTGCGGCGCGCCGATCGGCCGGTGCTCGTCATCGCCAACAAGGTCGACTCGGAGGGCCGGGAAGCCGCGGCGTGGGAGCTGCTCGCGCTCGGGCTCGGTGACCCATGGCCCATCAGCGCCCTGCACGGGCGGGGCACGGGCGACATGCTCGACTCCCTCGTCGCCCGGCTTCCCGATGAGCCCACACAGCACGATCGTGACGCGGCGCCCGCGGTCGAGGACAAGGGCGAGACGGCGGTCGCCATCGTGGGTCGCCCGAACGTCGGCAAATCGACGCTCTTCAACCGCCTCATCGGCGAGGACCGCTCCATCGTCCACGACATGCCCGGGACCACCCGCGACACGATCGACACGCTGGTCGAGACCGACGAGGGCCCGGTGCGGTTCCTCGACACCGCGGGCATGCGTCGCAAGTCGCGCGTCGGCGAGGGCGCGGAGTACTACTCACTCGTGCGGGCTCTCCAGGCCATCGACAAAGCGGAGGCGGCGGTGCTGGTCATCGACGCCACCGAGGGTGTCACCCATCAGGACCAGCGTCTGGCCGAGCGCATCGACGCCGCCGGCAGTCCCGTCGTGATCATCCTCAACAAGTGGGAGCTGCTCGACAGCGAGGCCAAGCTGGACGTGACCGCACAGGTGGCCGACCGGCTCGCCTTCCTCGGCTACGCGCCGGTGCTCAAGCTCAGCGCCCGCACTGGCCTCGGTGTGCACAAGCTCCTGCCCGCGCTGGGGCAGGCCATGGACGCCTATCACCGGCGGGTGCCAACCGCTGAGCTCAACTCGGTGGTGCAGGCGGCTCAGGCCGCCCACCCGTCCCCCTCCGGACGTGTCCTCTACGCCACGCAGGGCGCGACCGACCCGCCCACCTTCACCCTCTTCACCAACCGCACCCTTCCCGCGCCCTACCTGCGCTACCTCGAGCGCAAGATCCGCGAGCACTTCGACTTCGGCCCCACCCCCCTCAAGCTCCGCGTGCGGCGGCGGGCCGGGTAGGTTCCCGTCGTGCTGGTGGAGCATCCGGTCCTCGCCGGGATCGCCGTGCTGTGCGTGGTCGCGGCCCTCATCTGGGGCCGCTCCAGCCGCCGTCTGCTGCGCGCCTCGCGCCGCATCGAGGCCTATGCGCGCGCGTTGCAGGGCGGCGGACAGGAGTCGGCCGACCTCGCTCGCTCCGCCTTCCGCAAGGAGCTACACACCGCGCTCCTCTACGCCTTCCTCGCCATCGACCTCGCCATCCTCGCCGTCTCGGACCGGTGGTACGTGCAGCTGGCCATGCTGCCGCTCCTCGTGCCCCTCGCCATCACCCTGCGGTACGGACCCCGCTTCCTCTCCGAGGCGCGTCTTGCCGAGGAGCGCAGCCTGCTCGAGCGACGGGCAGAAGAGGTGCTGGCCCAGGAGGAGCTCGCGCCGCTGCGCTGGGCGGCCCGCCTCGCCCCTGAGGTGCTGCCCACCATCGAGGGATTCGACGTGGGCCGCGTGTACGAGCCCGGCATGGGCGCCATGGCCGGCGACTTCTACGACGTGAGCCCCACGACCGGTGGCCGGCTGGCGGCGGTGATCGGCGACGTGGCCGGCCACGGCATCGAGCCGTCCATCACCGCCTTCCAGGTCAAGTACCTCCTGCGCGTGTTCCTCAAGCAGTACCGCGAGCCCGCCCAGGCCCTGGAGGAGATGAACAACCTGCTCTACACCCAGGGCCGGCCCGAGGAGCTGGTGTCGCTCTGCACCATCGTGTTCGACCAGGAGGCGGGCACGCTGCGCTACGCGTCGGCCGGCCATCCCGCTGCCTGGCTGTGGCATGACGGCGAGGTGCGTCCGCTGCGCTCGACCGGGCCGCTGCTGGCCCTCGACCCCAACGGGACCTACTACAGCCGCGAGGTGCCGCTCGATCCTGGCGACCTCGTGCTCCTGTACACCGACGGGCTCACCGAAGCCCGCAGCGGCGAGCAGCTCTTCGGTGAGGACCGCGTCGCCGGCATCCTGCGTCGTGATCCGGGCGAGGATGTGACCACGCTGTGCAAGACGCTGTTGGAAGCGGCGCGTGATTTCGCAGCCGAGCCCCTCACCGACGACGTCGCCATCCTCGCCATCCGGAGAACCTGAACGTGCCGGACCACCACGCTGACTTCGCGGCTGCGACCGAGCGCGCGCTTCAGGGGAACCTTGCAAAGGGAGCAGCGAAGCTGGCCAGTCAGCACAAGCTGTTCGTGCGCGACCGCATCGCCCTGCTCGTCGACGAGGCCTCGTTCGTGGAGGACGCGCTGTTGGCCAACGCGACGGCCACCGACCTGCCTGCCGACGGGGTGGTCACGGGCAGAGGCACCGTCGACGGACGGCCGGTGTGCGTCATGGCCAACGACCCCACGGTCAAGGCCGGGTCCTGGGGCGCTCGCACCGTCGAGAAGATCATCCGCCTCACCGAGTACGCGCTCGCCCACGAGCTGCCCATCTTCTGGCTCGTCGACTCGGCGGGCGCCCGCATCACCGATCAGGTCGAGCTGTTCCCGGGACGGCGGGGTGCGGGACGCATCTTCTACAACGAGGTGCGGCTGTCGGGACGGGTTCCGCAGATCTGCTGCCTGTTCGGTCCATCCGCTGCGGGCGGCGCCTACATCCCCGCGTTCTGCGACGTGGTGTTCATGGTCGAGGGCAACGCGTCGATGTATCTGGGTTCCCCCCGGATGGCCGAGATGGTCATCGGGGAGAAGGCAACCCTCGACGAGATGGGCGGGGCGCGCATGCACGCCACCGTCTCGGGCTCGGCCGATGGGCTGGCGGACGACGACGAGAGCGCCATCGCGCTGGCCAAGCGCTGCTTCTCCTACCTCCCGGCCACGTGGCGGCAGCGGCCGCTGCGCGTCGAGCCGGCGAAGCCCCGCACCACGCTCACCGCCTCGATGATCCCGGAGTCGGAGCGGGCCGGCTACGACATGCACAAGGTCATCGACGCGCTGGTGGACGAGGGCAGCTTCTTCGAGGTCAAGGCCCTGTTCGCCAAGGAGCTCATCACCGGCCTCGGCCGTCTCGACGGCGAGACGGTGGGCATCGTGGCCAACAACCCGATGCAGAAGGGCGGCGTGCTCTTCGTCGACTCGGCCGACAAGGCGGCCCGGTTCATCTGGTGGTGCGACGCCTTCAACATCCCGCTCATCTTCCTGGCCGACGTCCCCGGCTTCATGGTGGGCACCCAGGTCGAGCGCCAGGGCATCATCCGCCACGGCGCCAAGATGATCACCGCGGTGTCCGAAGCCACTGTCCCCAAGCTCTCGGTCATCGTGCGCAAGGCCTACGGCGCCGGTCTCTATGCCATGTCGGGTCCCGCGTTCGAGCCCGAGGCCACCATTGCCCTGCCCTCGGCCAAGATCGCGGTGATGGGTCCGGAAGCGGCGGTCAACGCGGTGTACGCCAACCAGATCGCTGCAATCGAGGACCAGACCGAGCGAGATGCCTTCGTGGCGGCCAAGCGCACCGAATACGAGGCCGACGTCGACCTGCTGCGCCTGGCCGCCGACCTCGTCATCGACGCGGTGGTGCAGCCCGAGGACCTGCGTGACGACCTCGTGCGCCGGCTGGCCCTGGCGCAGTCGAAAGATCGGCACTTCAGCGACCGCCGTCACGGCGTGCCGCCGGTGTGACGGTGCTCGACCGCCGCACGCCGGACGTCCACGTCCGCGAGGTCGGGCCGCGCGACGGCCTGCAGGCAGAAGCGCCCGTCGCGGCTGCTGATCGCGTCACCCTCATCGAGGCGCTCCTCGACGCCGGGGTCACGAACGTCGAGGCGGTGTCCTTCGTGTCACCAAGAGCGGTGCCGGCCATGGCGGGCGCGGCTGACGTGATGGCAGCGCTGCCGCGCCGGCCCGGCGTCACCTACACCGCGCTCGTTCCCAACCTCAAGGGCGCGGAGCTGGCCGTCGACGCCGGTGTCGACGCGCTCACCGTGACGGTCTCGGCGTCGGCGGCGTACAACGAGAAGAACGTGCACATGAGCATCGACGAGTCCGTCGAGGTGGTCGCCACCATCGCCGGGCTGGTGGCGGCACGGGTTCCCGTCGACGCGGTGGTCTCGTGCGCGTTCGGGTCGCCGTACGAAGGGGACCTCGCGCCCGACGAAGTGCACGCACTCGGCCGGCGCCTGCTCGCCGCGGGGGCCACGTCCCTCACCTACGCCGACACCACCGGGATGGGGACACCCCGACGGGTCGACGCCCTGCTCGATGTCACCGGCGTCGACGTGGGCCTTCACCTCCACGAGACCCGCGGTACCGCCCTCGTCAACGCCTACGCCGCCCTCGAGCGGGGCGTGCGCCGCTTCGACACTTCGGTCGGCGGCCTCGGCGGCTCGCCCTTCGCTGCGGGCGCGGCCGGCAACCTGGCCACCGAGGACCTCGTGCACCTCCTCGACGACCTCGGGCTCTCGAGCGGCATCGACCTCGACCGCCTGCTCGGCGTCAGTGCGCAGGTCGCCGCCCTCGTCGGTCACCCCGTGCCGAGTCGCATCGCGGCCGCCGGTCCGCGTTCTCGCCTCTCCGCGTCTGCGTAGCGATGCCCTGGTGTGACGACTGTGCCCGGTTCTGGAACCCCACCAGCATGCGCTCGGGCGGGGAGTGCCCGACGTGCGGGCGGGTCATCGCGGAGGTCGACGAGGTCAAGGCGCCCTGGCACTTCAAGCTCCTCGTGGCGGCGACGGTGCTCTACCTCGCCTTCCGGGCCTACCAAGGCATCGCCTGGCTCATCGCCCGGTAGGATGACCGCCCCACGGGCTGTGGCGCAGCTTGGTTAGCGCGCTTGACTGGGGGTCAAGAGGTCGGGAGTTCAAATCTCCCCAGCCCGACTCCGAGGGTGCACGGTCTTTGCGGATCTGCACGGGCTCCACACCCGAAGATCCGCAAAGACCCGTGGAAGAGCAGGCCGGCGGGGCCGCTTCTCGACCCCGCCGACCCGACTAGGTCCCGCCCGCGCGGCTCCAGCGCATGCCGAAGCGGATGAACTCGGCGCCGCGGCGGGTGGGAGCGCTGAACCGGGAGACGTTCCCGGGCGAGCGCAGGTCGATGGTGCGCCGTTCCCGCTCCTGGAGGGTCTCGTCGTAGTCGCGGAGCATGGTGACGGGGACGACGACGGCCACAGTGCGCAGCCCCTTGAGCAGCTCACGCGCCCAGGTCTTGATCGAGACGGTCGAGGGGATGTCGTCGGGCGGGACGTCGATGTCGACGAGCACGCCCGTACGCCGGCGGCCGAACGGCACCGAGGGGTCGCGCACCACGGCCCGATGTGCGCCCGTTCGGGCCACGAGCGGGTGACGGTTCATCTCGTCGGCGACCACCGCCGGAAACCCGTCAGCGGTGAGTCGCTCGCGCAGGCTCTCCAGAGACGTCCGCATGGCCGTCCCCGCGTTGTCCGGCAGCGTGATGCCGAAGTGCCAGCCCTCGACCATGCGACCGCGGTCGCCGTCGTCGATGCCGAGGATGAAGACCAGGTGGTCGCCGCGCAACTCGGGCGTAACCGCGACAACCTGGCCGGGGCGGATGTCCGCGACCTTCATCGGCCGGATCCGGTGCTCATTCGATGCCCTTCTCCTTCGCCTGCCGCAGCCAGAGGGCGGCGGTCGAGCGTGATTTGTCGAACTGCTGGCCGACCCACGCCAACGGGTCCTTGAGCCCTGGTGTGGCCTTGGCTTGGCGATAGAGGTCCACGGTCCGGCGGAGCTCCTCGTCGGTGACCGCGTTGCGGCGGGGGCGGCGCCTGGGCGGCGGAGGCGGCACCGACTCGCTCGTCTCCGTCCCGGTGCCGGGCTCGGCCGCGATGCGGAAGACGAGCTTGTCGTCCTCGTGCAGCCACTCGCCCCGCGTGGCGGCGTGGCTGACGGCTTCCTCGACCAGGGTCTGGATGCTGATCTCCCGCAGGCGCTCGCCCGTCACCGGCGGGCCCCCCGGGCGGCGGCGGATGGTGACCGACTCCGCGACGGCGCTGCCGAACTCGTCGACGCTCGTCACGAGGGTGAGGTCCACAGGGAGGCTGCCGTCGTCGACGTGGGCCACGATGCGCGCGGGGGTGTGCAGGAAGGTGCCATCAGGAAGCGGCGTGATCACTGCGGGCTGGGTGGTGGGGTCACCCGGCCGCTCGATTCGCAAAACGCCTTCGCCCCCTCCCCGGTCGTCCAGGTTTCCGGACAGATGCAATATTGCACGGTTCGCGTCGGATGGCAAGTCCGAGATTGGACCATCCCGTCCGATGAATCCACATTGGACGGGACGGACAACGTTGGACGGACCCCGCGCAAGGCTGGACGCAGCGCCCCGGCCGGCCGTCACACCTGCAGTGGCCGTCCCCGCCTGACCCGTGTCGCGGTGGCGGTCGCCGCAGCCGCCCAGGCGGCGACGCCAGCCGCAGCCGGCCACCACGGGTCCCTCGTCGTGCCGGTGCCGGGTGTCGGGCCGGGTCGGGGCTTCGGACCGCCGGCCACCTCGGCCGCACCGGCGGTGGTCGTCGTGGCCGGCGGAGCGGCCCCGATCGTGGTGCCCGGGACCGCGACCGGGGTGGGCGTCGACGGCGCGGTGGGCGGCCGCACCGGCGCACGTGCGACGGTCGGACGGGTGGTGACCGGTGGGGGAGTGGCGCCCCCACGGACCCTGCCTGAGCTCGCGTCCACCATGAGCGAGGACTCGTCGATGGCGTCGAAGGCGCCCGCCGGCACCGTCTTCAGCTCGTCCAGCATGGCCGGGTCCCAGCCGTCTTCCGCCGTTCCGGCGAAGAACCAGTTCGACCCGTTGTCGGCGAGGATCATGCCGTAGCGCTGCATGGCCCGGAGCACGACCTGGGTGGCGGGGCGGAAATGGGTCACGTCGAAGCTGGGTCGGAGCCGGAAGCGGGCGCCCATGGGCGGGAGCGACGGGTCGCTGGCCGCCCCGGCCTGGTGGCGGGCCGGCCACAGGTAGCTGCGGTCGGTGCGCTGGGCCGTCATCCGGATGGCGTGGTCGACCGTGCCGGCGGCGACCTCGTCCCGGCGCAGGAGGCCCGGCAGGATGGGCAGGCCGGCGGCATCCGCCGACGTCCAGCCAGCGGGGCGCAGGGCGTGCGAGCGCAGGTTCCAGACGGCGCCCGAGCCCGCTGTCGATCCGCTCGGGCTGTACTGGGCGGCGTAGAGCTCGTAGAGGGTGCAGCTGTCGGCGTCGAGCATGAGGGCGTGGCGGTCGGAGCCGCTCTCGACACCGATGTCCGGACCGAAGGGGTACGGGCCGGGGTCGCTCTCGTCCGCATAGTCGAAGGACACCGACACCCGCTCGTGGCCACTGTGGACGACGGTGTACGGGATCCCGTAGGGCTGGGTGTCCCCGGACGGCCCGAAGTCGGGGTGCAGACGGCGGTCGGGCCCGCCCATGGCGGCCAGCCACGCGCCGCTCCGGGCGTGGACGGGCAGGGCGGACACGTCCGCGTGCCAGACGTCGTCGCTCGGGAAGAGCGGGCACGCGGGCGCGCCGGTAGGCGCGGCCGCCCCGGCCGGACCGGGGGCGGCCAGCAGCGCCGCTGCCAGCACGCTCATGACCACCAACCGCGGTCGCACCCCCCATTCTCGGCACGAAAGGGGCCCGGCCCAACAGGCGTCATCATCCGCTGGGGGGTCGGCGCCGTACTGGGGCCGGAGCCCTCCCCACCGGGCTCTGGTCCGCCCCCGGCTCCGCCGGGGGCGGGCTCGTTTCCCGGACGAATCGGGCCCAGGCTCAAGACGGGCCGGCCGGGCGTCGATCCTGGAGCGGTGAGGGAGCGGGCGTGGCGGCGGGGTCTGGGCGTGGTCGTCGTGCTGCTGCTCGCGGCTGCCGGCGTGGCGGCCGCGTCCCGCGGCGACGACTCCGCCCACCCGCTGGCCGCCGGCCCGTCCACGACGAGGCGGGCCGCGACGACGACCAGCGTGGTCGAGGACACCACCACCTCCACGGCTGCCTCTGCGCCGACGACCACGGCAGCGGCGCGCATCACCGCGGCCCCACGGCCCCGCACGGCCACGACGGCCAAGCCCAAGGCGCCCGCACCGGCGCCCGCACCCACGCCCAAGCCGTCCGGGAGTGGCGTGGTCGCTGCCTTCTACTACGGCTGGTACCCGGGCAGCTTCGAGCTCCCGGGCTCGCACTACACGCCCACGGCCGGGAAGTACGACTCGAAGGACCTGGCCACCGTGCAGCGCCAGATCGACCAGATGCGCTACGGCGGGATCCAGGCTGCGATCGCATCATGGTGGGGCCCCGGCAGCTCCACCGACCAGGCCTTCGCCACCGACCTGCGGGCAGCCGACGGGACACCGTTCAAGTGGGCGCTGTACTACGAGCTCGAGGGCCCGAACTATCCGAACCAGGCACCGGATCAGCTGCGCTCGTCGCTGCAGTACATCGTCGACCGCTACGCCAACGATCCGAACTACCTCAAGGTCGACGGCAAGCCGGTGATCTTCGTGTGGCCCGATCCGAACGATCGCTGCGACATGGTCAGCCGGTGGAACGCGGCCAACACGTTCGGCCTCTACGTCGTGCAGAAGCGCTTCCCCGGGTACGCGTCGTGTGGCGCGCAGCCCCAGTCCTGGCACGACTACTCGCCGGACCGCCCCACCATCGAGGTCAAGCCGTGGTCGTTCGGCGTGAGCCCCGGTTTCTGGCTCTACAACGAGGGCTCACCGCGGTTGGCACGCGATCCGGCTCGCTTCGAGCAGGGCGTGGCGGCGATGGCGGCCAGCCCTGCGATGTGGAAGCTGGTGACGACCTTCAACGAGTGGGGGGAAGGGACGGCCGTCGAGCCGGCGACGGCATGGGCCACGCCGTCCGGCTACGGCGTCTACCTCGACATCATGCACAAGGTCCTGGGGAGCCGGTAGGTCCGCCGCCGTCGCGCGATTGTCACAATTCCCGCGGTGACGCGGCGAGAGGCCCGGAGTAGGGTGCGCCCTCGCCGGTCCTCCCACGGTGGACTTCCCCAGCCGGCACCCCAGCAGGCGAGATGCCAAGCGTTCGAGTTTGGAGGTCGGCGATGCCTGTCCGAGCAACGTGCCCGGCCTGTGGCGTGGCCCTGTTCACGCCTTCCGACGGATTCAGCGCCGAAGCGATGGTCGAGCGACACCAGCGCTTCGGCCGGTGCACGCCCCGCGAGCAGCCAGATCAGGTCGAGCGGAGCGCGGTGACCGACGAGGACGGTCGTGACGGCCGCTGGGCGGAGCGGGGCCGACGCCTGGCGTAGATCGAGCGGAGCGCGACGAGGATCAGGGCGCACAGGGCGAGGCTGCCGGCGCCGGCCAACATGGCCCAGCGCCATCCGACCAGGCCCAGCTCGGCGAAGAAGACGCCGAGCAACAGGAAGAAGACTGCCAACGCGACCGCTCTCACCTCCTCCGGGGGCGATATTTCTAGTTCACGGTCGGCCCAAGCGCCTACTCCCGGTGGCCATGACCGATTTGCGCCCTGGCCGCTAGCCTGGGTGTGGCCGCTCGTACGGTGTCGAGGCGAGGACTGGGGAACGCCCCATGCTCAGAAGCGGGGTCAGGAGCGCGAGGAACGCGCAACGCACGGTGGCCGCCGGCGCCGCCGTCGTGCTCGTCCTGTCGGCCCTCGCCCTTCTCGCTCGCGGGGGTGACGGGGGCGTCCCCACCGAGGTGCTCGGCCGCCAGGTCCCTCGCAGCACCACCACAGCTGCCGATCGAGCAACGTCCGACTCGACGACCACCCTCGTCGTGACCACCACCGTGCTGGCACCAGTGCCCATCGACCAGGTGACGACGACCACCGCCCTCGCCCCGCCCGCAGTCGCCACGACGACGACGCGTCCGCCGACCTCGCCGGCCGACCCCCACGGGCGCGTCGTGGAACGTGCCGACACCACCGCATCGTTCGACTACCGCGCCGACGGCGGCGGGGCCATGACGACAACCGACAATGGCCAACCGCGCGATCCGTTCGTGTTCAAGACGCTGGGCTCGGACACCGATCACGACGGCGCGTGCGAGCTGCGAGCGGACATGACGAATCAGACGGCCCGCGACATCACCTTCCCTGACGGGCTGGTGCTTCGGTTCATCCTGTCCAAGGACGGCCAGCAGTGGCGCACGGTGGAGCTGCGCTTCCCCGACACGCAGTCATTGGCTCCGGGCGCCTCGCTCGAGGTCGAGTCCGCGACGCCGCTCGACCAGCAGTACGGGCACTACGACGTCGGTGGGGAAGTGACGGTCGACTACCCGTGACGTTCGCTCGCTCGCTCGGTTCACGCGCTCGCTGAGCGCAGCGGCGTCAGCGGCGGGCGCTGGCCCGCTTGACCGCGGCCTTGCCCGTCTTGCGAGCGGTGTCGATGAGCCCGGCGGCGGCGCCCACCACGATGTTGCCGGGGGGCGTGTCCGGTGAGCGCGGGTGGGGCCGCTTGGGGGCGGTCTTCTTGGCCTTTTCCATGGCTGCGCCCAGCTCCTGGAGGGCCTTGCGTCCCATGGCCTCGCGGACCTTGGGGAACCACTCCTGCTCCTCCTCCTCGACGTGGTGCTCCACGTTCTCCTTGAGGACGGTGACCTTGGCGTCGAAGCGCTCGTGGCTCGGGTCCATGCCGTCGAGCTCGGACAGCACCCACTTCACGATGTGGTGCTCCTCGAGGCTCTCGAGGACGTGGTCCTCGGTCTCCGGGACGCACTCGCGCGCGGCCGGGTAGAAGAGCTGCTCCTCGATGGCGGCGTGGATCGAGAGCTCTTCGATGATCTTGTCGACGATCTCCTGCTTGCTCTTCGTGGCTCCGTCGCCGAGCTTGTCGAACCGCTTGAAGAGCGCGCTGACCGTCTTGTGGTCGTTCTTGAGCAGGGTGATGGCATCCATGTCGCTGCCATACCCGTCCAGCCCGGCGCGGAATCACCGACACCTAGACTCAGGTCGTGCGCAGCGGCGAGGACAGGATCGTGACGATCCCCAACGCGATCTCCGTCGTGCGCCTCTGCTGCATCCCCATCTTCCTGTGGCTGCTCTTCGGTCGCGACAATCGCCTCGGGGCGGCCTGGCTGCTCGCGGGACTGGGCGCCACCGACTGGATCGACGGCTACATCGCCCGTCACTACGACCAGGTGTCGACGCTCGGCAAGGTCCTCGACCCGACGGCCGACCGCCTGCTCCTGGCCGTCGGCGTCATCGCACTCATGATCGACGGCTCGGTACCGGCGTGGATCGGATGGCTGACCCTCGTCCGTGAGGTGCTCGTGTCCGGGGCGGTGCTGATGCTCGCCGCGCTCGGCGCGCGTCGGATCGACGTGCAATGGGTAGGCAAGGCGGGGACCTTCGCGCTCATGTTCGCCTATCCGCTCTTCCTCCTCTCACACGCAGGTACCCGCGTCGACGACGCGGCGCGCGTCGCGGCATGGCTGTGCGCCGTTCCAGGCCTGGCGCTGAGCTACTACGCAGCGGCCACCTACGTCCCCCTCGCCCGCAGCGCCCTCGCCGAGGGCCGTGCTCACCCGGAGGTGCCTGTCCCGTGAAGGCGGTGATCATGGCCGGCGGCGAGGGCACCCGCCTGCGTCCGCTGACGTCGAATCAGCCCAAGCCGATGCTGCCGCTCGCCAACAAGCCGATGATGGAGCACATCGTCGGGCTGCTGAAGGAGCACGGGTTCGACGAGATCGTCGTCACGGTCGCCTTCCTCGCCAACGCCATCCGCACGTACTTCGGCGACGGCTCCGAGTTCGGCGTCCGCATGGTCTATGCGACCGAGGAGACGCCACTCGGCACCGCCGGCTCGGTGCGCAACGCCATGGACGAGCTCAAAGAGCGCTTCCTCGTCATCTCCGGCGACGTGCTCACCGACCTCGACCTGTCCGCCGTCGTGGACTTCCACGACGAGAAGAAGGCCATGGCCACCATCGCCCTCAAGTCGATGGAGAACCCGCTCGAGTTCGGCATCGTCATCACCCGGCCGGACGGCTCCATCGAGCGCTTCCTCGAGAAGCCGACATGGGGCCAGGTCTTCAGCGACACCATCAACACCGGCGTCTACGTGCTCGAGCCGGAGATCTTCGACTACATCGCCGACGGGCGCTCGGTGGACTTCTCGAGCGACGTGTTCCCGGCCCTGCTCGACGCGGGCCGCCCACTCTACGGATACGTGTCCGAGGGCTACTGGGAGGACGTGGGGACCCTCGACGCCTACACCAAGGCGCACCAGGACGTCCTCGACGGCAAGGTCGAGGTCGACATCCCCGGCTTCCGGCTCGGCGAGGGCGTGTGGCTGGGCGAGGGCGCCGAGGTGCACCCCAGTGCCAAGATCACCGGACCCGCCATCATCGGCGACTACACGCGCGTCGACGCGGGGGCCGAGGTGCGGGCGTACACGGTGCTCGGTGACAACGTGCGGGTCGGCGCCGACGCGTTCCTCGAGCGCGCCGTCGTCCACGACAACGCGTACCTGGGACCTGCAGTGCGGCTCCGCGGCTGCGTCGTGGGGCGTTCGAGCGACCTGCGCCACGGCGCCCGGTGCGAGGAAGGCGTGGTGCTCGGCGACGAGTGCCTGGTGGGTGACCACGCCGTCATCAACCCGGGCGTGAAGGTGTACCCGTTCAAGACGGTCGAACCCGGCGCCATCATCAACTCCTCGATCGTGTGGGAGTCGCGCGGCGCTCGTCACCTGTTCGGACGCAGCGGCGTCACCGGGCTCGCGAACGTCGACATCACGCCCGAGCTCGCGGTCAAGGTGGCCATGGCGTACGGCACCACGCTCAAGAAGGGCTCCACCGTCATCACGTCGCGCGACTCGAGTCGGGCCGCGCGGACATTGAAGCGAGCGGTGATGGCTGGCCTCAACGCGTCGGGTGTCAACATCGACGACCTCGAGCTGGCCAGCGTGCCGGTCACCCGGTTCCAGACGCGGTCGGCCCAGGGCCAGGGAGGCATCACCGTGCGCCTGGCGCCGGACGACCCCCAGAGCGTGACACTTCGGTTCTTCGATTCCGACGGCACCGACATCGACGAGACGACCCAACGCAAGATCGAGCGGCTGTTCTACCGGGAGGACTACCGGCGGGCAGTCGCAGCCGAGATCGGCGACATCGGCTTCGCTCCTCGCGCCCTGGAGAACTACACCGCGGCCCTCATGTCGTCGGTCGACACCGATGCCATCGCCGGGGCCGGGTTCAAGGTCGTGCTCGACTACGCGTACGGGTCGACCAGCTTCGTGATGCCCAACGTGCTGGCCAAGCTGGGCGCCGAGGTCCTCGCCGTCAATCCCTTCGCAGCCACTGCGGGAGCCGTCACGTTCGACGCGGCCGCCAGCGGCGCGCGCGTGGGCGACCTGGTGCGGGTGTCCGGGTCGCACATGGGCGCCATCATCCACCCCGACGGCGAGCACATCACCCTGGTCGACGACGAAGGCCGCGTCCTCGACAACAACCAGGCCCTGTTCGCTCTCCTCACCCTCGTCGTGCAGACGCTGGACAAGCCGAAGGTGGCCCTGCCGGTCGCCGTCAGCCGCGTGGCCGAGCAGATCGTGGCCGAGGCGGGCGCCGAGATCGTCTGGACCAAGCTGTCCACGCCGCACCTGATGGAGGTGGCGGCCACAGAAGGCGTTGCCTTCGCCGCCAGTCAGGAAGGCGGCTACATCTTCCCGTCGTTCCTGCCCGCCTACGACGCGGCGGCCACCCTCGTCCACGTCCTCGAGCTGCTGGCCCGCACCGGCGTGCGTCTCTCCAAGGTCGTCAACGGCCTGCCCCACTTCGCCATCGCGCACGAGAACGTGGTCACGCCATGGGAGCAGAAGGGGCTCGTCATGCGCACGCTCGTCGAGCGCACCGGCGACCGCGAGCTCATCCTCGTCGACGGCGTCAAGGTGCTGCACGACGACGGCTGGGCGCTGGTGCTGCCCGACCCCGAGGAGCCGCTGACCCACGTGTGGGCCGAGGCCCCGAGCGAGAACGAGGCCAGGGCCCTGGCCCAGGAATACGCGAGACGCATCCGCCAGATGCTGCGCTAGGTGACGTCTCGAGGAAATGGGCCACGGATTCCGTGGCCCATTTCCTCGAGACGTGGCTTATAGGTTTACGGCGATGGGTCGCAGGGTCTCGTTCGGGCTGCTCGCGGTGCTCGCTGTCACTGGCTTCCTGCTGCTGACAGCGGTCTCGTCGGCGCGCACGACCAAGCGCGCGGAGGCGCCGCGCAAGGCCGAGCTCATCGACCTGATCGAGCAGCGCCGGCGCACGGTGGACCAGCTCGACGCCTCGGTGAGCAAGCTCCGGGACCAAGTGGCGGCAGCGGAGCGCACCGCGGCCCGCCGCAGCGCGCTCGGCGACGCCACCACCCGGGAGCTGGCCGGGCTGGCCGGACAAGCGGGCACCACCGCGCTCCACGGCCCGGGCATGGAGGTCAAGCTCAGTGACTCGGATCGGTCGCCGCCGAGCCCGGACGAGGCCGGCGCCTACGCCATTCACGACTCCGACCTCCAACTGGTGGTCAACGCCCTCTTCGGAGCCGGGGCCGAGGCGGTGGCCGTCAACGGCAGCCGTGTCGTCGTCACCACGCCGATCCGGGCCGCGGGCGACACCATCGTCGTGAACTTCCGGCCGCTCTCGCCCCCGTACCGCGTGACCGCCATCGGAGCCGACCCAGCCGCGTTCGGCGCCAGCGAGATCGCAGTGCGGTTCCGACGCTGGACGCGCCTGTTCGGGCTGGGCTACTCGACCAAGGACCTCGACGACGTGACGGTGCCCGCCTACACGGGCCGCGTGCGCATCACGACCGCGTCACCGGCGCCCGAGACAGGGAACTGAGTTGCTCGCCCTGCTCGGCCTGGTCATCGGCGCCATCCTCGCCATCGTCCTGCAACCCACCGTCCCCCAGGAGCTGTCGCGCTACGTCGTGATGGCCGTCCTCGCTGCCATCGACTCCTCGCTCGGGGGCACGCGTGCGTTCCTCGAGCGGACGTTCAACGACCGGATCTTCGTCATCGCGTTCCTGATCAACGCCGCCCTCGCCATCGGCCTCGTGTGGGTGGGCGATCAGCTCGGCGCCGACCTGTCGACGGCCATCGCCGTCGTGTTCGGCGTGCGGATCTTCCAGAACGTCGCTGCCATCCGCCGCCGCATCTTCGGAGGCTGAGATGACGGCGCCGCTGACGTTCCGACGGTCGGGTCCGGCCGAACGGCTGCGCACGTGGGTGGGTGGCCCGCTGCTCGTGCTCCTGGTCACCGGACTGGTCGGGTTCCTGCTCGTGAGCCAGATGCGGGGTACCGAACGGTTCCGCCAGCGCCTCCAAGCGGAGTCCGAGCCCGATCTCACCCGCATCCTGGCGTCACTGTCCACCGAGGCCGACGACCTGCGGGACGAGGTCAGCCGGCTGCGGCTGCAGCTGCAGGCCCTGCAGACCTCCTCCCAGCAGGACGCGTCGGCCGCGGGCACGGCCGAGGAGCAGACCCGCACCCTGCAGGTCCTGGCCGGCACGGTGGCGGTGACCGGTCCGGGGCTCACGGTCACCATCGACGACCCACGTGGCGCGGTGGGCTTCGACACGTTGATCGACATCGTGCAGGAGCTGCGTGACGCAGGAGCGGAGGCCGTCGCCGTCAATGATCAGCGGGTGGGGGCTGCGTCGTCCTTCGGCGAGCGGGACGGCCACGTGACGTTGGACAGCACCGTGCTGGTCGCGCCCTTCCGCGTGGCGGCCATTGGTCCGGCGTCCACGCTCGACGGCGGGCTCAAGATTCCAGGCGGCGCGCTGGACACGCTGGCCGCCCTCAGGAACGTGTCCACGCAGGTCGAACGGGCGGCCACGCTGCAGATCCCGGCCCTTGCAAAGCCCCCGGTGTTCAAAGTCGCCAAACCGGTAGGGTCCCGGTCATGAACGTGCCCGACGAGCTCCGCTACACCGCTGACCACGAGTGGGCGCGGTTGGAGAACGGCAAGATCCGCATCGGCATCACCGACTACGCGCAGGACGCCCTGGGCGACGTCGTGTTCGTGGAGCTGCCCGCCCCCGGCACTGCGGTCGCGGCTGGCGCGTCGTTCAGCGAGGTCGAGTCCACCAAGTCGGTGTCGGACATCTACGCGCCGGTCGCGGGCACGGTGGTCGAGGTGAACGCCGACCTCACGGACGCGCCACAACGGCTCAACGAGGACCCCTACGGCGAGGGGTGGATCTGTGTCATCGACCCGAGCGACAGCGCCGCTTTCGAAGGCCTGCTCGACGCCGCTGCCTACCGTCGCCTCATCGAGGATTAGGGGCCGGGTAGCGTTACCGCCGTGTTCTGCAACAACTGTGGGCACCGCAACCCCGCCGGCTCCAACTTCTGCTCCTCGTGCGGCGCGCCCCTGGAGCACGGTGGCGACGACGCCACCATCACCCTTGTGCCGGTCGAGGGGGCCGGCGAGGTCGGCGAAGAAGAGATCACTGTCGGGATGGAAGGCCTGCCCGAGGGTGTGGGCATGCTCGTGGTGAAGCGGGGCCCCAACGCGGGGTCGAAGTTCATGCTCGACGCCGACATCACGCGGGCGGGACGGCATCCCGAGAGCGACATCTTCCTCGACGACATCACCGTGTCGCGGCGCCACGCCGAGTTCCAACGCCAGGACGGTGGGGGCTACGTCGTGCGCGACGTGGGATCGCTGAACGGCACCTACCTCAACCGCGAGCGAATCGACGAAGAGCGGCTCGCCAACGGCGACGAGGTGCAGATCGGCAAGTTCAAGCTCGTCTTCCTCACCGGCGGCGAGGCCGGGTAACCGCGTGGCCGACCGCGCCTATCTCTCCATCGGGGAAGTGCTGTCCCTCCTCAAGGAGGAGTTCCCGGACATCACCATCTCCAAGATCCGCTTCCTGGAGAGCCAGGGGCTGCTCGACCCCGAGCGCACGCCGTCGGGCTACCGCAAGTTCTACGAGGCCGACGTCGAGCGGCTGCGCTGGATCCTGCAGCAGCAGCGCGAGAACTTCCTGCCCTTGAAGGTGATCAAGGGCCGGCTCGGTGTCGAGGAGGCGGCCGTGCCCTTCGAGGACGAGCCCGAGCCGGTCACCGCCGCGCCGGCGTCATCGCCGTCGCCATCACGCCAGGAGTCTCGCCCCGCGCCGCCCGCGCCACGAGCAGAGCGGCCGCCCGAACCACAGCGCGAACGGCGCCCCGACCCCCGCCCGGATCCCAGGCCCGAGCCGAGGCAGGAGCCGCGGGTTGTCCCGCCTCGGCCGAGTGCGCCGCCTCGCGTCGAGCGCACCACCCCGCCGCCGCCACCCCCCGCGGCCGTCCCCGCGGCCCACGCCGACGGAGCCGACAACTACACCCTCGACGAGCTCAGCGTTGCCGCCGACCTCCCTGTCGACCGGCTGGCCGAGCTCGAGAAGTACGGGCTCCTGGTCGGGCGCAAGGTGGGCGGGTCCACCTACTACGACGAGCAGGCCCTCCACATCGCCAAGGTCGCGGCCGGCTTCCTGCGCTTCGGCGTCGAGGCCCGCCACCTGCGCATGTACAAGAACGCGGCCGACCGCGAGGCGGGCTTCTTCGAGCAGATCGTCATGCCCATGCTGAAGCAGCGGAACCCCGAGGCGCGGCGACAGGCGATCGACACCCTCAGCCAGCTGGGTCAGCTCGGAGGCCAGCTGCGGGTGGCGATGCTGCGCGAGGCCCTCCGGCAGTACACGTCCGGCCTCTAGGCCCCGAGCTCCGTGCCGGCGCGCGTCCTCATCGCGGAGGAGGAGCTCGAGGCGGCCGTCGCGCGCCTCGGCGCTGAGATCTCGTCCGCCTATCCCGACGGCCTGGTGGCCATAAGCGTGCTCAAGGGAAGCGTGCTGTTCTTCGCCGACCTGGTGCGGGCCATCACCGTCCCCGTCGAGGTGGACTTCCTCGCCATCTCGTCCTATGGGGAGGGGACGGGCCGCGTCCGCATCGTGAAGGACCTCGACATCGACATCCACCAGCGTCCCACCCTGCTCGTCGAGGACATCGTCGACACCGGTCTCACCCTCACCTACATCCTCAGCGTGTTGCAGCGGCGGCTTCCCGCATCGCTCGATGTCTGCACGCTGCTGGACAAGAAGGCGCGGCGCATCGTCCCGCCGCCCGTTCGCTTCGTCGGATTCACCATCCCCGACGAGTTCGTGCTGGGGTACGGGCTCGACTTCGCCGAGCGCTACCGCAACCTGAACAGGGTCATCGCGGGCGATCTCGAGGCGCTCCGGAGCGACCCCGACGCGCATGTTGCCGAGGTGTACGGAGGGTAGGGTTGCCCCATGGTGGAGATGCACCTCGCGGCGGTTCGAGTCGAGCTCCCGACCAACACGCCGGTGGTTCTCCTGCAGGAGAGCGAGGGTGCCCACCGCACGCTTCCCATCTTCATCGGGCCCTTCGAGGCCAGCGCGATCGCAGAGGCGCTCCAGGGCGTGCAGCGCCCGCGCCCGATGACTCATGACCTCATGCGCGACCTGCTCAACGCGGCGGGCCTCGTCGTCGAGCGGGTCGTCATCACCGACCTGCGCGAGGGCACGTTCTACGCCGAGATCCACCTGCGCCAGGGCGAGCGCACCATCACCGTGTCGAGCCGCCCGTCCGACGCCATGGCCCTCGCGGCGCGCACGGGCACGCCCATCTATGCCGACGACGCCCTGCTCGACGCCGAAGGCGTCATCTTCCCGCCCGACGACGAGGACGAGGAAGGCACCTCCGACGAGCTGGTCACCCAGTTCAAGGAGTTCATCGAGGGCGTCCGCCCTGAAGACTTCAGTTCCTGAAGTCTCTCAGGGCGTCCGCCCTCGCGATTTCTCATTGCTCGCTCGCAAGCTCGCTCGCGTGGCGTCCGGCGAGGGGCCTTCGGCGTCCCTGACGGGCATTCGTTGACGTTGCCGGGGCAGGGGTCATACTCTGGGGTGACAAGGACGTAATTTCGGGCGTGTGAGCAGCCCGGAGACCACGAGAGCCACGTCCCAGGAGGACTTCCCCAATGGCTGAAGAGGGCTACCGCGGGCCGCAGGTCTGCAAGATCGTCGGGATCACCTACCGGCAGCTGGACTACTGGGCCCGCACCGATCTGCTCAACCCCTCCATCTCCGAGGCACGGGGGAGCGGCACCCAGCGCCGCTACAGCTACGGCGACCTGCTCGAGCTCAAGGTCATCAAGCGCCTGCTCGACGGCGGCGTCTCCCTGCAGTCGGCCCGCCGCGCCATCCAGACCCTGCACGACAACCTGGGTGCCGACCTGAAGACGGCCAACCTGGTGCTGGCGGGCGCCGACTCGGTGCTGGCCCGATCCGACGGCGAGGTCGTCGACCTGCTCAAGGGTGGCCAGGGCGTGCTCAACATGGTGCTGCCCCTCGGTGGCGTCAAGGACGAGATCGACGCCGCGATCCACGACCTGCGACAGGCCGACCCGGTCGTTGCCGCCGCACCGACGGCGTCGGACATGGCGGCCGAAGCACGGGGATAGTCCTGCCCGAGCCTGCTCTGCCGCACGAGCAGGTGCGGTTCGCCCACAACTCGGAGCGGCAGTTCGCCAAGCTCCTCGACTTCTACGGCATCACCTGGGACTACGAGCCGCGTGAGTTCCTCCTCGAGCGCGACCGCGACGGCAATCCCACACAGGCCTTCCGTCCCGACTTCTACCTGCCGGCGTACGACCTGTTCATCGAGGTCACCACCCTCAACCAGAAGCTCGTCACCAAGAAGAACCGCAAGGTGCGCCGCCTCCAGGAGCTGCACCCCGAAACCAACATCAAGATCTTCTACCAGCGCGACTACCTCAACCTGCTGGTGAAGTACGGGCTCGAGCAGCCGTCGCAGCTGGCCGACGCCGGGCTCGACGAGGTGGAGCCCCATCCACTCGACTTCGGAGTCGAGACGCGGCAGTAGTCTCCAACGGATGGGGGATCGGACCTCACCGCTGGACGCCGCTCATCGGGACCTGGGCGCCAAGGTGGTGCCCTTCGGCGGGTGGGAGATGCCGCTGTCGTACCCGAGCGGCACCATCGCCGAGCACATGGCCTGCCGCCGGGACGCGGTCGCGTTCGACGTGAGCCACCTGGGAACCGTTGCCGTCGCAGGCCCCGACGCCCTCGAGCGGTTGCAGCGGGCGCTCACCAACGACCTGGGCAAGATCGGGCCCGGTCGCGCCCAATACACCCACCTGCTCGACACCGACGACGCCTCCGTGCTCGACGACATCATCGTCTGGTGGCTCGACGACCAGAGCTTCGACGTCATGCCCAACGCGTCGAACACGACACGCGTCGTCGAGGCCATCGGAGGAGACGACGTCACCGCCAGTCGAGCGATCATCGCGGTGCAGGGACCCAACGCGCGCGAGAAGCTTCGGCCCGTCGCGCCGGCGGCAGCCGACGTCCCGCACTTCGGCGTGACCGGCTTCGAGTTCGACGGCACGGTCTGCAAGGCGGCGGGCACCGGCTACACGGGTGAGGACGGGGTCGAGTGCGCGGTGCCGGTCGAAGTCGCGACCGCGTTCTGGAACGCCGTGATGGACGCCGGCATCCCGCCGGCCGGGCTCGGTGCCAGAGACACCCTGCGCCTCGAAGCGGGCCTGCCGCTCCACGGCCACGAGCTGGGGCCCGGCATCACGCCCCTGCAGGCCGGGCTGGGCTGGGTGGTGGGTTGGGACAAGGGCGACTTCCGCGGCCGCGCCGCCCTCGAGGCGGAGCGCACGCGCGGCGTGGCGAGGCGCCTGCGCGGGTTGGCGCTCGCCGGACGTCAGCCGCCCCGCGAGGGCAACCCCGTGTGCGTGGACGGCAAGCCCGCGGGCGAGGTCACGAGCGGCAACTTCTCTCCGGTGCTCGGGACGGGCATCGCTCTCGCCTTCCTGCCCCCTGACGTCGAGCCCGGCGCGTCGGTCGAGGTCGACGTGCGTGGTCGCATGCTGAACGCCTCGGTCGTCAAGCCGCCCTTCGTCGCCAAGGCCAACTGATGGGCCACTTCGTCCCGCACACCGACGCCGAGATCGTCGAGATGCTCGGCTTCATGGGGCTGTCATCGCTCGACGAGCTCTTCACCGCGATCCCAGAGGCATTGCGCCTGGCCGGCGGGTTGGACGTCGACCCCGGCCTGTCCGAGCCCGACGTGATGGCCGAGATGGGCAGGCTGGCTGCACGCAACCGCGCCTGCGGTCCCGACCTCGTCTGCTTCGCGGGGGCGGGCGCGTACGACCACGAGGTTCCTGCGGTCACGCGGCGCCTCACCTTCCGCTCGGAGTTCGTGACCGCCTACACGCCGTACCAGCCCGAGGTCGCCCAAGGCGTTCTGCAGGCGCTGTTCGAGTACCAGACCCTCATCGCCCGACTGGCGGGTCTGGAGATCGCCAACGCGTCGCTCTACGACGGGGCCACCGCCTGCGTGGAGGCGGTGAACCTCGCGGTGGCCGCGTCGGGCCGCCAGATGGTGTGGGTGTCCCAGGGCGTGCACCCCACATGGCGCCAGGTCATCCGCACGTTCGCGGCGGGTACGGGGCACGACATCATCGAGGTGCCTCTCGTCGACGGTGTCACCGCGTGGCCCGACGACGGCGAGCCCGGCGCGGTGCTCGTGCAGCAGCCCAACTTCCTGGGCTGCCTCGAGGACCTCGAGGCGGCCAAGCGCACGGGTGCGTTGCTGCTCGTCGCCGCCGATCCCGTCAGCGCCGGGCTCCTGCGGTCACCGGGCTCGCAGGGCGCGGACGTGGTGGTGGGGGAGGGGCAACCCTTCGGCACCCCGCTGTCGCTCGGTGGTCCGTACCTGGGGTTGTTCGCATGCCGCCAGGAGCACGTGCGGCGTCTGCCCGGCCGGCTGGTCGGCGAAACGGTCGACGTCGAGGGCAGGCGGGCCTACGTCACCACCCTGCGCACGCGTGAGCAGGACATCCGGCGGGAGAAGGCCTCGTCCAACGTGTGCACCAACCAGACGCTGATCGCGGTGTGCTGTGCCATCCAGCTGTCGTGGCTCGGCACCGCCGGCCTGCGGGAGGTCGCGCTGCGTTGCGCCCGGGGTACTCGATACGCGCGCGAGGCGCTGTTGGCCATCGACGGTGTCGAGTCGTTGGTCGACGCGCCGGTCCTGCGCGAGTTCGCGGTGCGCACGTCGGTGCCGGGCGCAACCATCGTCGACCGCATGGCCGAGGAGGGCTTCCTCGCGGGCGTCGCCCTCGACGACGAGTACGGCGGCGGGTTGCTCGTCGCCGTCACGGAGCGACGCACGCGTGCCGAGATCGACGCCTATGCCGCCGCCTTCGAGAAGGTGGTTCGATGACGCAGAAGCCCGGGGGCAAGGCCACCAGCGCCCCCATCATGGGCCGCGAGGAGGAGCCGACCATCTTCGAGCTCTCGTCGCCGGGACGGGTGGCGGCGTCGTTCCGCACCACCAACCTCCCCGAGTGGACGGCCGAAGAGCTGGTGCCGCTGGCCCACCTCCGCGACGAGCCCACGCCGGTGTGCGAGGTCTCCGAGCGCGACCTCGTCGCCCATTTCACCCGGCTCACGCACCGGCAGTACTCGGTGGACCTCGGCGCCTACCCGCTCGGCTCCTGCACCATGAAGTACAACCCCAAGCTGTGCGACGACGCGGCGTCGCTGCCTGGCCTCACCGACGTACACCCGGCCGCCCCGCCGTCGCTCACCCAGGGGTGGATGGAGCTGCTGGCCGACCTCGCTTCCATCCTGTGCCGCGTCACGGGCATGCATGCAGCCACTCTGCAGCCGCCCGCCGGCGCGTCCGGCGAGCTCACCGGGCTCCTGCTCATGCGGGCCTGGCATCGCGACCAGGGCCGGCAACGCACCAAGGTCATCATCCCCGACTCGGCCCACGGCACCAACCCGGCGTCGGTAACGCTGGGCGGGTACGAGACCGTCACCGTCCCGTCCGACGAGCGCGGTTGCGTCGACGTCGCCGCGCTGCGCGAGCGGCTCGACGAAGACGTGGCCGGCATCATGCTCACCAACCCCAACACCCTCGGGCTGTTCGAGGAGGACATCGCCGAGATCGCCGCGGCCGTCCACGAGGTCGGCGGCCTGCTCTATTACGACGGCGCCAACCTCAACGCCATCCTCGGGGTCACCCGTCCTGGCGACATGGGGTTCGACATCGTGCACATGAACCTGCACAAGACCTTCGCCGTGCCACATGGGGGTGGTGGGCCCGGTGCCGGCCCGGTGGCGGTGTCACCGCGCCTCGCGGACTACCTGCCCGGCCCGCTGCCGGTGCTGGGAGACGACGGTTCCTACGCGTGGGTCACCCCATCCAAGTCGATCGGTCGCGTGCACTCGTGGCACGGCAACGCGCTGGCCTTGGCGCGTGCGTACTCCTACATCCTGGCCAACGGTGGCGACGGTCTGCGCCGCGTCGCCGAGGCGGCCGTGCTGAACGCCAACTGGCTGCGTCATCGCCTCCGGGGCATCTACGACATCCCTTACGACCGCCCGAACATGCACGAGTTCGTGGCGTCGACCACGTCGCTCAAGAAGCAGGCGTCGTTGAAGGCCATCGACGTGGCCAAGCGGCTGCTCGAAGAGGGGTTCCACGCGCCGACCGTCTACTTCCCGCTCATCGTCGAGGAGGCGCTCATGATCGAGCCCACCGAGACGGAGAGCCCGCAGACCCTCGCGGCGCTCGGTGACGCCCTCGAGCGCATCGCGCAGTCACCCGAGGGAGCGTCGGCTGCACCCCGCACCACGCCGGTCGGACGGGTCGACGAAGCGCGCGCCGCCCGCCAGCTCATCCCCACGTGGGACGCCCGTCCCTGAGCTTCACCGTCCGGCTCTCTGTCGCGGAAGACGCCGACGCGTACATCGAGTTGCGCGAGGCGGTCGCGGGCGAGGGCCGGGGCATCGGCGCCGAGCTCCCCCTCGACGTCGAGCGTGACCGCCGGGTCTTCCTCGAGTCGATCGCGTCGGAGACGCAGTCGTCCTGGGTGGCCGTCGACGATGCCGGGACGGTCGTGGGCAACCTCGGCATCTTCCTGCTCGGCTACGGCGTGGCCGAGGTCGGCATGATGGTCGATGCCGGATGGCGGGGGAGAGGAGTGGGATCGGCGTTGCTGCAATGCGGCGTCGACTGGGCGCGCGACATCGGCGCCCACAAGGTCGCGCTCCAGCACTGGCCGACCAACGAGCCCGCGGCTGCGCTCTACGAGAAGTTCGGCTTCGTCGAGGAGGGACGCCTCCGGCGCCACTACCGCCGCCGCGACGGCGAGCTGTGGGACGCCGTCGTCCGCGGCCTGGTCCTCGACGTCGACACGCCCGGCGGCCCGTGATCCAGGAAGGCCGACTCGCTATTGCGCACGAGCGGGGGTCCTGGCCCACCTCCGTGCGCTAAAGCACAATGCAGGGCGATGCCGACGACGGTGCGCCACGCCCTGCGGGACCAGCTCGACGAGCTCGAAGGAGCGCTGGTCGACGCCTTCTTCGAGGATCCGATGCTGGCGTGGATGTATCCCGCGCCCGAAGATCGGCTGCAGGGCGGCGCGGCCTTCTTGCGCGCCATGCTCGAGATCGGGTTCCCGCACGGACACACCTACGTCGTGGGCGCACACGACGAGGCGGTGGCCATCTGGTCGCCGCCCGATGTCGAGCTGTTCGACGACACCGGAGTCGCTGCCCTCGGGCCGATCTTCGAGGCCCACCCGAACGGCGACGAGATGGCAACCGGCCTGTTGGCCATCAGCGCGTGGCATCCCCACGATCGCGGTCCGCACTTCTACCTCAGCGTGTTGGGAACGCGCACAGCCCAGCAGGGGAGCGGCCTGGGCACGCTGCTGATGCGCGAGGTGCTCGATCGCTGCGACCGCCAAGGCCTCGGCGCGTACCTGGAGTCGAGCAACATCCGCAACGTGCCGTTCTACGAACGGCATGGCTTCGAGGTGCTGGGCGAGGTGGCCGTCGGCGGTGACTTCGTCGCCCGCCCGATGTGGCGCGACCCTCGTTAGCTCCGCGACTACTCGGCCCGGAGGGCGACGGCGGGCCGAACCCGGCCCGCGAGCCAGCCGGGCACGACGGCGATGACGTTGGCCAGCACGATGGTCACGGGGACGGCGAGGACCAACGCCAGCGCGGGTGTGGCCACGTCGGGAACGATGCCCATCTGGTTGGCGAGGGCGCGCCACAGGACTCGTCCGAGGGCGAGTCCCAGCGGCAGGCCGATCAGTGCGACGGTGGCGAAGGTGGTGGCCTGCCACGCCACCGCGGCGGAGACCTGCCCACGCTGGAAGCCGATGGTCTTGAGCATCGCCAGGTCGCGGCGCCGCCGCCGGATGGAGGTCAGCAGCGTGTGCGCCACCGTGGCGATGGCGAGAGCGGCGAGGACGCCAGCGAGCACCACCGGGGTCCAGCGGATGCGTTCGAGGTTGGCGATCTCGGCCGGTCGCTCGGCCAGGTCATGGTCCCGCGTGGTGCGCACCTGGCAGTCCTGCTGCGGCGGGCACAGCGGCGTGAGGGCGCGTACGAGGGCCCGCTCCTGGGCCGACGTCGTCCCCGGCTGCAGCTTGATCAGGAAGAAGTTGAAGAAGGACAGACCCTGGAGCGACTCGTCGCGCGGTTCGAGCACCCGGTCCGTCACCATCAGGCCCTCGCCGAGACCCGTCTGCGGGAACGAGCCGCGTCCCATCGCGGGGAACACCGCGCGCCCGACGACGCGCATCTGCGTGGCGCCGTCGCCCAGATCGACCGCGACGCGATCGCCCACCGACCGGTGGGTCCGTCGGAGGGTCACGGAGCCGAGCACGACCTCGTCGGCGCGCGCGGCCGCCCGCCCGGACACGATGACGGGTCGCACCGGCCCGTGGATCCCCACCGCGGTCACTGGCTTGCCCTCCACCGACGCCTCGCCGTAGAAGCCACCCGAGTACGACTCGACCACGTGTGACCTTCGCAGCACGGGGTCGACGGTGTCCCTGGGGAGTGGGCCGAAGCTGGCGTCGAACAGCACGTCCCACCCTCGGCCGTAGAGGCGCGGGGTGCTCACCAGCCGGTTCAGGTTGACGGCGAAGGTCGCGGTCGTCGCCACAGCCGCCAGCGCGACGATGGCGCCCGCCAGGGTGGTGCGGACGGGGACGGCCGTTCGCCCCCGTCCCGGTTCGAGCGCCATTCGCACGCCCGTCGCCGCGCTGGCAGGCAGCACCCCGCTCAGCCAGCCCGCAGTGGCAGATGTCCGCTCGTTGCCCCCCGACGCGGTTCCCTCCACTCCGGCCGGAGTCGACGCCAAGCGCCACGCCGGTACGGCCGCGCGCGCCAGGAACAACGCGACGATGACGACCGCACCCGCGGCCAGCACGGCCACGTTCACGTCCACCCCCGGATGGACATAGGCGCGCCGAGCGGCGCCGATCGGGAACAGCGGGGACATGACGACGGCCACGACGACGGCGATCACTGCCGCAACACCCGCGACCAGCCCTGTGCGTAGCAGCGCGAGGCGGACGAGCTGGGCGCGGGTGAGCCCGATGGTTCGGAGGATCGGCACCTCGGTCGCGTCGTCACTCAGCTGGCGGGACAACGCCTGGCCGATCACGAGGAAGCCGGACAGGCCCGCGAACGCAGCGAACAGCGCCAGCGCTGCCGCCTGGGGCTGGATGGTGCGCTCGACCCGGGCGTTGCGGTCGGCGTAGTCGGCGTAGAGGATGTCCCCGCCGACCTCTTCGCTGCGCGTCTGGGCCAGGGCCTTTGCGGCGTGGCGGAAGGCATTCGCATCTGCACCGGGGCGCAGGCGGACGAAGATGCCGTCGAAGTTCAACGGACGGTTCTTGGCATAGGTGCGGTAGCCGGCTGGCGTCATGAGCAACAGCTCGGTGATGTCGAACTTGGTCGTCGGCACGATCTCGCTGTTGAAGCGGCCGATGCCGACGACGGTCAGGGTGAAGGGTTCGACGTCGGTGGGTGCATCTCTGCCCTCGTCGCCAAGGCTGGCGGCCACCACCTTGATGGGACTGCCGACGTGGAGGTGCCGCATACGACCGCTGATCTCGTTGACGAAGACCTCGCGGGGCGCGTCAGGCTTGGGCAGGCGACCGGCGAGCACGAGCGGGCGGTCGATGGTCGATCCGATCTTTCCGTCGACGGGCGCAAGGGCGTTGCCGTTGAACGAGCCGGGTTGCCCGTCGGGACCGACGGGATAGACCGGCATCCCCCCGATCAGTCCGAAGTCGAGGACCCGCGGGTCGCGCCCGACGGTGCGGTAGTAGTCGTTGGCGCCGTTCTTGAACGCGCCGACCAGCCCGTCGCTGCCGTTGGACTTGTCGACCAGGTGGGGAAAGGCGGTTGCCGTTCGGCGGGCGCCGGCCGCGACGCCCAGCACGACACCGCCGAAGATCCCGATCAGGAGCGCGAGCGCGAGCCATGAGCGCCAGGACGAACGGAGCTCAGCCCGCAGACGCACGCCGATGGCGCCCATGATGCGAGCCTCGCATGCCACACTCGCCGCTCCAAGCCAGCCTCCACGGCAGGGTCGAGTGGTGGCACCACCACCCGGCAATTACGACGCGGTGGTCTTCTTGGCTTCCTTCTCGGCGTGGTGCTTCTGGACCTCGCTCATGATGGCGGTGGTCACGGCGCCGATGAACTCCGGGCGGTTGGCCGCGGCCCAGTCGCGGGAGTTCACCAGTGACGGCGTCGAGCCCTGGAAGAGGGGCATGACCTCCCGCGCGAACAGCTCGTAGGAGCGCAGCGTGGCCTGGCGGTCGGCCCACTCGTGCGCCATGAACAGGAAGGTGCCGAAGCCGCCCGACTGGTCGACGAGACGCTGGATCTGCGCGACCGCCATGTCGGGCGTGCCGATGGTCGCGAAGCCCGTTCCGTTGATGGCGTCGACCAGCTCGCCGGCGTCGTCGCTCTCCGGAGCGAGCGGCAGGGCGGCGACGCGGCGGAAGTAGTCCACCCAATCGACCAGACCGTGCTCGACGTCCTTGCGCGCCTGCTCCTCGGTCTCGGCGATGTGCATCGGTCCAACCAGCCGCCAGCCGCGCCGGTCGACCGTGGTGCCGAACTCGGCCGACCGTTCCTCCATCACGGTCCAGTGGCTGCCGAGGATGTCGAACCCACCGACCGATGTTGCGCCGATCGACAGCAGGTCGAGACCGAAGCGCCCCGCCGCTCGTGGTCCCGCTGGGGACACCTGCGCGGCGACGGCGATCTCGAAGCGGGGGAAGGTGTAGGGACGCAGTTGCAGGCGGGCGTCGCGCAGCGTGAACCAGTCGGTCTCCCGCGTGACCGGTTCGCTCCCGTCGAGCAACGCGAGGATGGCCTCGAGCGACTCCTCCATCATCTCCCGCTGCTTGGCCGGGTCGATGCCCATCATGAACGCGTCCGACGGCAGCGCGCCCGGGCCGACGCCGAACATCGTGCGGCCGCGTGTGAGATGGTCGAGCAGCACCATGCGGTCGGCGAGGATCAGTGGGTGGTGATAGGGGAGTGAGCTGACCCCGGTGCCCAGCTTGATGTGGTTCGTGCGCTGCGACGCCACCCCGATGAAGACCTCGGGCGAGGCGATGATCTCGTAGCCCGCCGAGTGATGTTCGCCGAACCACGCTTCGTCATAGCCGAGCTCGTCGAGACGTACGACCAGTTCCAGGTCACGCTCGAGGGCGAGGGTCGGGTTCTGCCCGACGGGGTGGAAGGGGGCGAGGAAGATGCCGAACCGCAGGGGCCATTCCATGCCACTTGCTAGCCCTGCCTTGACCGCGCGGTCAAGAATCGGGCGTTCTCGATGCACTCGTTGCCATGGTCGACCGTCAGAGCGTCAGCGAGCGAACCAGAGGGAGAGCTCAGTCGAGGAGGTCGGGCTGCTCCCGCACGATGCGGTCGTACAGGGGCTGGAACGAGAGCCAGCCCGCGAACGAGTTGCCGACGAACTTGCTAGTGGTCTCGGCCTGGTCCTTGTCGATGAGCACGGGCGTCCCCGCGGCCTCGGCCATGAGCTGGGCCTGGCACGACCGCTCCATCGTGATGAACCACCACGCGGCTTCGTCGACCGTCTGACCGACCGTGAGCAGACCGTGGTTGCGGAGGATGGCGGCCTTGTTGCCGGCGAGGGCGTGGGCGATGCGCTTGCCCTCCTCGAGGTCGAGGACCACGCCGGTGTAGTCGTCGAAGACGGCGTGGTCGCCGTAGAACGCGCAGACGTCCTGGGTGATGGGATCGAGGGGCCGGCCGAGGGTCGACCACGTCTTGCCGTACACCGAATGCGAATGGGCGGCAGCGACGATGTCGGGGCGTGCGGCGTGGACCTGGGAGTGGATGACGAAGGCGGCGGTGTTGACGGGGCGCTTGCCCTCGACCACCTCACCGTCGTGGTTCACCAGGATGAGATCGGACGCGCGGATCTGTCCGAAGTGCATGGCGAAGGGGTTCACCCAGAAGTGATCGAGGAGCTCCGGATCACGGGCGGTGATGTGTCCCGCCACCCCTTCGTCGAACCCGAACCGGCTGAAGAGCCGGAAGGCGGCGGCGAGGCGCTGCTTGCGGTGGAGTCGCTCGTCGGCGACGTTGTCGAACGTCGGGATCTGGGGGAGGGGATACTCGGCCATGACCGAAATGCTACGCCGCCGGGCGGCCGTAGGCCTCACGGTGGGCGCAGTCGTGTCCATCGCGGTCGCCGCCTTCCTGCCGTGGGCCCGGACCGGCCAGGCGTCGCGGTCGGCCTTCGCGCTGGCGAGGACGGCCGACGAGTTGGGCGTGGTTCGGGGGACGGGCGCCCGCATCCTCTTCGTCGGTTTGGCCTTCCTGCCCGCGGGCGCGGCCGCCACGTGGATCGCCGCAATCATGGGCTGGCGCCGTTGGGTGGCAACATTGGGCATCGTGAGCGGCAGCCTGGCACTGGTCGGAGCGAGCGAGGTGTGGCGGGCCCCGGTCGATGCGGGTGTTGGTGTCGTGTTCGCGTCGGGGATGGGAGTGGTCGCGATCCTGTCCGCCGTCGCCATCGTCGTGTTCGAGAGGAAGACATGAGCGAGAGCGGATTCACCCGGCACGACATCCTGCCGGAGCCTCAGCCCCTTCCGCGGCCCAAGCCCTCGCGTCTGGTGGCCTTGTGGATCGGCGTCCTCGCCCTGTTGGCCGGCGGCGTCTTCGGCGCGGTGTTCCTCGCGGGTGAGGACGCTGGTACGCCGGAGGCGGCGGTCCAACGCATGCTCGACGCCGTCGCCAGGGAGGACGTCCTCGGCGTGCTCGCTGCGCTCCCGCCGTCCGAGCGCGACCCCCTCCAGGACAACCTTCCCGAGATGGCGAACCAGCTGAAGCGCCTCGGCGTCCTCTCGGACGACTTCAGTCTGACGAAGGTGAAGGGCGTCGACCTGAACTTCAGCGGCGTCAAGCTCACGTCGAGCCCCGTCGGCGAAGGAGTCAGCGCGGTGCGGATCACCGGGGGCACGAGCAGCTACCGCATCGTGCCGCGCGAGCTTCCGCTCGGCGGGTTCATCACCGATCTCATGGGCGCGGACCTGCCCGCCGAGCCGCAGACGGGCTCGGACCCCGTCGTCTCGCAGGGCGCGGACGACACCATCGTCACCATCAAGGAGGACGGTCGCTGGTACGTGAGCCTCAACTACTCGGCGGCGGAAGCGGCGCGGCGCAGCTCTGGCGCCGCGGTGCCGAGGTTCGGCCACGAGCTGCAGGCGCGCGGTGCCAACGATCCGGTGACGGCGGTCGATCAGCTCGTGCGGGCGGCAGTGGGCCTCGACATCCAGCGGGCCATCGAGCTCCTCCCGCCCGACGAGGGACGCGTGCTGCGCGACTACTCCCCGTTGTTCCTCGACGATGCCAAGAAGGCCGCGTCCGATTCGGGCTTCCACGCGGACGTGAAGGCCTTGGAGCTGCGCGCCGACCGCAGCGGATCGCACGCAACCGTGACGCTGCAGCGCCTCGAGGTGGCCTTCACGTCGGGCGAGGACAGCGGCACCGTGGCCTATGACGGCAAGTGCGTCACCTTCACAGGTCCGAACATGGCCCCGGGTGAGGGCAGGGTGTGCCCCGATGACGCCAACGGGCCGAAGGAGCTGACGGGCATCGCGAGCCGGCTCCCAGCCCAGGGCATCGTCGCGGTGGAGCGCGACGGGCAGTGGTTCGTCAGCCCGACCCGCACCGTGCTCGAGGCTGTGGTCGGTGCGTTGAAGGCGCTGCAGCGCTCCGACCTCGACGGGTTGCGCGACTTCTTCCAGGGCGAGCACATCAATGTTGGAGGGACGACCGTCGGGGGTGCCTGACCAAGGGGCCGTGCCCGTCATCGCCACCAAGGCACTCACCAAGAAGTACGGCGAGACGCTCGCGCTCGACGGTCTCGACATGGAGGTCGTCGAAGGTGAGGTCTTCGGCTTCCTCGGGCCCAACGGTGCGGGCAAGACCACGACCCTGCGCCTGCTCCTCGGACTCATCCACCCGACGTCCGGCTCCGCGCGCGTGCTCGGTCTCGATCCGTGGGCCGACGCGGTGGCGGTGCATCGTCGGGTGGCCTACGTCCCCGGTGACGTCGCACTGTGGCCTCAGCTCACCGGAGCCGAGACGCTCGAGCTCCTCGGTCGCCTTCACGGTGGTTACGACCGTGCCTACCGCGACGAGCTGACGGAACGGTTCGAGCTCGATCCGACGAAGAAGGGCCGGTCCTACTCGAAGGGCAACAGGCAGAAGGTCGCGCTCGTGGCCGCGCTGATGACGCGTGCGGAGCTGCTCGTGCTCGACGAACCCACCAGCGGTCTCGATCCGCTCATGGAGGTCACCTTCCGCGCATGTGTGCAGGAGGCGAAGCAGCGCGGCCAGACGGTGCTGCTGTCGTCGCACATCCTCGCCGAGGTCGAGGTCCTGTGCCACCGGGTCGGGATCCTGCGCGCGGGCCGCCTCGTCGACGTGGGCCCCCTCGACGACCTGCGCCACCTCCGCACGCTGCGCGTCGAGCTGACGTACCGCGGCACACGTCCTGACGTGTCGGGCGTGCCCGGTGTGGAGGACGAGGTCGACATGAACGGCACGCTTCGGTTCCGGCTGCGCGGTTCCAGCGACGCACTGCTCAAGCGGTTGGCGAGCTACGAGATCGACACCTTCATCAGCGAGGAGCCGTCCCTCGAGGAGGTCTTCCTCACCTACTACGGCGAGCGATGAGCGGTCCGCAGGCGACCCTGTTGGGTCACGAGCTCCGACTCCAGCGGCGCCAGGCCACCGCGTGGATCATCGCCTTGGCGCTGGTCGGACTCAGTGGCGTCGCGGGCTACCGCGCTGCCTATCCAACCCAGGCTGCGCGCGACCAGATCGCCCGCACGGTTGCCGCCAATCCCGCCTTCAACGCCCTCTACGGCACGGCCCACCACCTGGAGACGACCACCGGATTCGCGGCCTGGCGCGTCGGCGGGGTCTTCGTGATCATCGGTGCGGTGTGGGGCCTCCTCGCCGCCACCCGCCTCACGCGTGGCGAGGAGGAGGCGGGCCGCAGCGAGATAGTGGCGGCCGGCGCGACGACCGCTGGCGCGCGTCTGCGAGCCGAGCTCCTGGCCCTCGCGCTCGTCTACGGCGTGGCGTGGGTGGCGGTCTCGGGCGGACTGATCGCCGGCGGCACCCCCGCCGGGGGAGCGGGGCTGGTCGCGCTGGTGATCGTCGGCGGCGCGGTGGCCTTCGCTGCCGTCGGTGCGGCCACCGCCGAGCTGTTCGACACGCGGCGGGCCGCCGCGGGCGTCGCCGGAGCCGTGCTCGGCGCCAGCGCCCTGCTGCGCATCGTGGCCGACGGGAGCGCGCTGTCCGCCCTGCGATGGGCCACACCGCTCGGATGGGCGGAGGAGATCAGGCCGGCCGACGGTGGCCGGCCGCTTCCCGTCCTGTTGCTGGTGCTGTGGACCGCGGGCTGGGTGACGGTCGCGGCGGTCGCGCGGGCCCGCCGTGACCTCGGCGCGGGGTTGGTTGTGCAGGACGCACGTCCGCACACATCGGTCGCGCTGCTCGGGTCACCCGAAGGGTTCGGCCTACGATCGGTGCTCGGCGTCACGATGGCCTGGACGGCCGGTCTGGCAGCGATGGCGGCGGTGCTGGGGTCGCTCGCCCGAGACGTGGCCAACTTCACGGCCGGGTCGGCGGACACCGAGCGTGTCTTCGAACGGTTGGGCGTGGCGGGCGCAGGCCTGCCCGTCGCATTCCTGGCCCTCGCCTTCACCACCCTGCTGGCACCGATCGCGTTCTACGGCGTGTCGCTCGTGGTCGGCGCTCGCCACGAGGAGTCGGCAGGAAGGCTCGAGCTGCTGCTGGCAGGGGCGGTCGGGCGCCGTCGGTGGCTGGCCGGTCGCATCACGCTCGCGGTCGTGATGGTCGTGGCAATCAGCGTCGCGGCCGGAGTGGCTGCGTGGCTCGGCACTCGCTTGCATCCGGTGGCGGTGTCCTTGCCGTCGATGATCAAGGCAGGCGCCAACTGCGTCCCGGCGGTGCTCGTCTTCGTCGCCCTGACCGCAGGCGCCTTCGCCTTCGTTCCCCGACTCACGGCGCCGGCGGCCTACGGCGCCGTTCTCGCCGCCTACACCATCGAGATCGTCGGCCAACTGCTGAGCTGGCCCGGGTGGGTGCTCGGCCTGTCGCCCTTTCACCACGTCGCCGCCGTCCCGCTGCAGCCTGTCGACGTCAGGTCGACCGCCGCCTTGGTCGGCGTCGCGGGCGTCCTCTCATTGGCGGCGGTATGGCGGTTCGGCCGCAGGGATCTCGCCGTCGGGTGAGAGTGTCAAGCTCCCTTGACACGAGGGACCATGTCAAGCACACTTGACACAGTGAAGAACCTGGTGCGGGAGCTGCGCACAGCGGAGGGGTTGTCGCAGGGCGACCTCGGAGCGGAGCTGGGCGTCTCCCGTCAGACCATCAACGCGATCGAAACGGGCCGGTACCTACCGTCGTTGCCCTTGGCGATCTCGCTGGCGCGGTTCTTCTCCAGCACGGTGGAACAGGTCTTCGACATCGACGAAGGGGAGCAGCGCACATGAGCGCGGAGGTGTTGCGGGGCAGAAGGGCCGTCACGGCGGCCGTGTTGCTCGTGGCGGGTGGCGCCCTCGCGATCGGCGTATGGGCCAGCGGCGACCACGGTTTCGCGGTCGGACTCGGTGCGTTCTACGTGCTCGCCGCGCTGGGGGCCTACGCGTGGAGCGCCGGCACGGGCGACGTCGCCGCCATCCTCCGCGTCGGCGGGGACGAGCGCCAGCGGATGATGGACCGGCAGGCCACGCTGGTCGCGGGAGCCGCCGTCCTGCTGTGTTGTTTCATCGGCGCAGTCGTCGACCTGGCACGTGGGGGCGACGGCCACCCGTACGCGTGGCTGCTGGCCGTCGCCGGCGGCACCTACGTCGTGACGTTGGCCTGGATCAAGCGTCGAACCTGACCATCGGCGCCGGGTTGCCCGAGCCGGCTGCGAGAGGGACCACGGCAGGGAAGTGGGGCCTGTTGTGCCCGATGTGCCGGGTTTCCACCCCCGGTTCGCTGCACAGGTTTCGCCTCCCCATGAATACGCCGCATCAACTTTACATAAGATAGATTATCGGCGGCTCAACCGTAACACCCTCAGAGTCTCGACTGCGAGATCGGTGGGCACTCTGTCTGCAGGCGTCAGAGCAGTACTTCGCCCGTCCGTCGAGCTGCGTTGTGGCCCCACACCAGGCGCAGGACCGCTTGACCCGCTGGTAGCGCTTACGAGCGTTATCCGGCGATGTCACAGGTGAGCGTTACAGTTGACGAAACGGTTTCCGGCGAGCGGCCTGCCCAGCGACCCCTCTGCAGAAGGCCCGGGCAGGCCCGCTCGCACCGGCTCGATGCCGGGTGCGCTCAACACCCGGTCACCGTCCCTTCCGGGGTTGCCGCCCCGGGCCGAACTTCTGCTGCGCGGCCTGGCGACTGACGCCAAGCGCCGCGCCGACCGCTTCCCAACTGCTCCCGTCCCCGCGCGCCTGCTCGACCAGCTCCTCGACCAGGCCGTCGAACAGTCGGCGCGCCTCAGCCACGGCGCCGAGCCGATCGGTAGCAACAACGCGCGACGAGAGTGCCCGGCGCACCGCCGCGTCCAGCGGTGCCCGCGTTTGCCTGCCGTCCCAGGGTGCTCGACGCGCGGGCACCGGTGCCAGCTCCGCCTGTACCCGTCCCCTCGTTTCGAGGCCGCCAGGGACCGCACGCTCGCCCAGCTCATCGAGCATTACCTCCCACGGGTCGACCGCCTCCAGGCGTGGGCCCACACGGTCAGCCCTCGCCGTCTCCCGCTTCCGTCGCGACGCCTTCCCCATGTCAAGCCGGGTTGACACCGTTTGTGCGTAGACAGCAACCGCAGTTGACGTTTACGTGCCTGTCCCCACCCGCAAGGAGATATGCGCCAGAGGACAAGCCCTCCTGGCGCACGAGTGAAAAGCGGCGCTGAAGGAGGGGGGATGCGGGCTTGGGTGAGCTGCTGTGCGATCGACCGTCCGTCGAGTCACCGTGGCCAGTGGGAGGGCGGCTCGCGGCACTTCGCTCCCCGCCGCCATGCGTGCCCGTCGCGCTGTCCTCGCGGGACGGAGCCCCGCCCACCCCTTCGGGGGCCCGACCGGGGCTCCCGTGGCCCGCAGACGACAACGTCGACCACAGCCGCCGTCGGAGGGCCCAACGCAGACGCGCCGATCGCCGCAAGACACGTCGCACGCGCCGCTGACGCGACGCCATCACGCGTCCACCGCCGTTGTGGCCGACGGACGTCGCGCCGGGTACTGGCGGTAGAACGTTGGCCGCGACATGCCGAGCGCGGACGCGATAGCGAATCCGTCGACGTCGGCACGCCGACACTCCTCCACCGCCTCTCGGATCCAGTCCTCGAGCTCGGCCCGCCGGGCGACGAGCTCCCGTAGCTGACCCAGCGCGCTGATGGCCTGCCGCTCGGCCACGCTCACCGAACGCCTCCGTGCTTGCTGACGCCCTGCCGCTGTTCCTCGTGACGCGAACGCCTCGGAAGCGGGATGCTCTCGACCGGCAACCCCGCCTCGATCGCGGCCGCCTTCACCACCGCACCAACGCCAACCGCGGTGCCACCCGCCGCCACGTGCTCGCCGACCCGCCACAGAACCGCCCGGTAGAACACCATCAGGTACTTGAGGACCTCCGCCTCGATGACGACCGGCCTCGCCCGCTGAGCGGCTCGCGCAGCAGCCGCCTGCTCCTGCTCGCGACGCTCGACTTGCACCGCTGCAGCTGCCAGCTGCGCTGCGGCCTGGCGAAGCGCCTCAGCTGCTGGCGGGCCTTGAACGACGACCTCTGCGTCCTCGACCGCCTGGACGAGAGCGTTGGACATGGGAACACCTCCGACGGCTTCGCGCTCTCGCACGCCGGCCCGGCCACCCACATGTCCTCGGGGCGGGCTACACGTCGGCCCGCACTCGCGGGACTCCGCTCCCCCGGAGCGCTCAGGCTGTGCGACGGCAGGACCACCGCGCCTTGGCCGAACTCCGCTCTCCGGTTGCTCGGACGATACGCCCGAATCCCGTTCCGGTGCAACGCTTTTCTCGTGCTCGCTCTCACCTGAGAGACACTCCGGAACCCCCGCCGAGCCTAGATAGATTATCGGCGCGGCGAGGCGAAGCTCGGCTGCGCCGAGAATCCGCAATGAGGGGCGGCCCCTTCGGGGCCGCTTCCGGCATTGAACCCCATGCGGACCTCCTGGGCCGGGCTGCAGGACCCACTCATCTGCGCACGTAGGCCGCCAGGTGCTGGCCGGTGAGGGTCTTCTTGCGGGCGGCGACGAGGTCGGCGGGTGTGCCCTCGAACACGATCCGGCCGCCGTCGTGGCCGGCGCCCGGGCCGAGATCGATGATCCAGTCGCCATGGGCCATGACGGCCTGGTGGTGCTCGATGACCATGACCGATTTGCCGGAATCGACCAGGCGGTCGAGCAGGCCGAGGAGCTGCTCGACGTCGGCGAGGTGGAGGCCGCTCGTGGGCTCGTCGAGGACGTAGACGCCGCCCTTCTCCCCCATGTGGGTGGCCAGCTTGAGCCGCTGCCGTTCGCCACCCGACAGCGTGGTGAGCGGCTGGCCGAGACTGAGGTAGCCGAGACCGACGTCGGCGAGGCGCTCGAGGATGGCGTGGGCGGCCGGTGTCTGCGCCTTGCCGGCGCCGAAGAACTCGGTGGCCGCGTTCACCGACATGGCCAGCACTTCGCTGATGTCGCGGCCGCCGAGGCGGTGCTTCAGCACTGATGCCTCGAAGCGCTTCCCGTCGCACTCCTCGCAGACGGTGGCGACGCCGGCCATCATCGCCAGGTCCGTGTAGATGACGCCGGCGCCGTTGCAGTTCGGGCAGGCGCCCTCGGAGTTGGCGCTGAACAGTGCGGGTTTCACGCCGTTGGCCTTCGCGAACGCCTTGCGGATCGGGTCGAGCAGTCCGGTGTATGTCGCCGGGTTGCTGCGCCGCGAGCCGCGGATCGGGGTCTGGTCGATCGACACCACACTGTCGCGGCCCGACACCGCGCCCTGGATGAGCGAGCTCTTCCCCGACCCGGCCACACCCGTCACGACGACGAGCACGCCGAGCGGGATGTCGACATCGACGTCCTGCAGGTTGTGCGCGCTGGCGCCGCGCACCTCCAGCACTCCCGACGGTGTCCGCACGGACGGCTTCAAGGAAGCCCGGTCGTCGAAGTGGCGCCCGGTGATGGTCTTGCTGGCCCGCAGCCCTGCGATCGTGCCCTCGAAGCAGACGGTGCCGCCCGCCGACCCGGCGCCAGGGCCGAGGTCGACGACGTGATCCGCGATGGCGATCGTCTGTGGCTCGTGCTCCACGACGAGCACCGTGTTGCCCTTGTCCCGCAGCTGGAGCAACAGGTCGTTCATCCGCTGGATGTCGTGGGGGTGCAAGCCCGCGGTGGGCTCGTCGAAGACGTACGTGACGTCGGTGAGCGACGAGCCGAGGTGTCGGACCATCTTGACGCGCTGCGCCTCGCCGCCCGACAGCGTCCCCGCCGGCCGGTCGAGGGAGAGGTAGCCCAGCCCGATCTGCACAAACGAGTCGAGCGTGTGACCCAACTTCCCGAGCAACGGCGCCACCGACGGCTCCTTCAGACCGGTGACCCAGACGGCCAGGTCGCTGATCTGCATCGCGGCGGCGTCAGCGATGTTGATCTTGTTGATCTTGGACGACCGCGCTGCCTCGCTGAGCCGGGTGCCGTCGCACGCCGGGCACGTCGTCAACGTCACCGCCCGGTCCACGAAGGCGCGGATGTGCGGCTGCAGCGACTCCAGGTCCTTCGACAACATCGACTTCTGGATCTTGGGGATCAGACCCTCGTAGGTGAGGTTGATGCCGTCGACCTTGATCTTGGTCGGCTCCTTGTGGAGCAGGTCGTCCAGCTCCTTCTTGGTGAACTTGCGAATCGGCTTGTCCGGGTCGAAGAAGCCGCAGCCGTTGAAGATGCGGCCGAACCAGCCGTCCATGCTGTAGCCGGGGATGGTGATCGCACCCTCGTTGAGCGACTTCGAGTCGTCGTAGAGCTGGGTGAGGTCCATGTCGGAGACCGCGCCCCGGCCTTCACAGCGCGGGCACATGCCGCCTGTGATGCTGAAGCTGCGACGTTCCTTCACGGTCCGTCCCCCGCGCTCCAAGGTGACGGCACCCGCTCCGCTGATCGACGCGACGTTGAAGGAGAACGCCTGGGGCGAGCCGATGTGGGGCTTCCCGAGCCGGCTGAAGAGGATGCGCAGCATGGCGTTGGCGTCGGTGGCGGTGCCCACTGTCGAGCGGGCGTCGCCGCCCATTCGCTGCTGGTCGACGAGGATCGCGGTCGTCAGCCCTTCGAGCACGTCGACATCGGGTCGGGCCAGCGTCGGCATGAAGCCCTGCACGAACGCGCTGTACGTCTCGTTGATCATCCGCTGTGACTCCGCGGCGATCGTGCCGAACACCAGCGAGCTCTTGCCCGACCCGGAGACGCCCGTGAACACCGTCAATCGGCGCTTCGGGATCTCGATGCTGACGTCCTTGAGATTGTTCACGCGCGCGCCGTGCACGCGGATCAGGTCGTGGCTGTCGGCCGCGGATCGTGCTCTCACGTTGCCCCGAGGAACTCCAAGGTTGCATCGATGAAGCCGAAGTCGGTCGGCGTGGCCAGGTGGTCCACGCCCTTGAGGGTCACGAGTGTCGGGTTGGGCAGGGCGTCGACGAGCGGATCGGGCGGGCCGGCGAAGTCCTTGTCGCCGAGGACGACCAGCACGGGACACGTGATGGCCGCCAGCATCTCGGGTGTCAGCGGCGGCGCGGGGCGACGCAGGACGGCGGCCAGCGCCGCCGGGTCGTTGCCCGAGTTCTTGGCGAACCGGGCGAAGGCCTGGGCCTCGGGATGGCTGGGCAGGTCGCCGCCCTCCATGGCCCGGGCCACCGACTCGGTGGTGTCCTCCCTGAACAGGTTCGCCCCTACCCCGCCGACGACGAGCCGGCCGAAGCGGTCCGGCGTGCGACTGGCGAGGGTGAGCAGGACGCGTGCGCCGAGCGAGAACCCGAGTCCGTCGACCTGCCCCTCGGGCAGCGCCGCCTCGACGCCGCCCTCCAGGTCGCCGTAGGCGGCGGGCTCGTGCGGCTTCGGTGCGTCGCCGTGGCCGAGCAGGTCGACGGGAACGACCGTGCGGCCGCCCTCCTCGAGCAGGTCGACCCAACCGGGCTCACGCCAGTTGCGATGGAACGACGATGCGAACCCGTGGACGAGGACGACCGGCGCTTCGTGCATTTCCGGGAGCGTATTAGCGTGGGGGGCGATGTCCCGCAGGATCGAGATCGAGCTGACCAGCTCCCGTGACGACGGCACGTGGACGTGGCGGGCCGCCGGCGCCAAGGAGCCGCGGGGCGTCGTCGACGCGCAACTGATCCCGGGTGGCGCCAAGGTCGGCGACGTCCTCCGCGTCGATGCCGAGTTCGAGATCGAGGGCATCAGCATCATCAACGTGCTGCCGTCCAAGGAGAAGCACAAGGAGCCCGAGACCATCAAGCTCCTCGGCCCGTCGCGTCCGCACACGCCCGGCGTGACGAGCCAGCTGGTGGCCAAGGGTGGCGGTGACCGCGGTCGACGCCCTCGCGATGGTGAGCGCCCGCCGCGCGGCGATCGTCCCTCGCGCGGCGAAGGCCCCCCGCGCGGCGACCGTCCGCCCCGTGGCGACCATCCCCCGCGCGCGGACCGTCCGCCGCGCGCCGACCGCCCGGACAAGCGGCGCGATCGCCCGGCGCGCGCGCAGGTCGAGCGTCCCGCACCCGAGGCCAAACCCAAACCGCGCAAGTTGAGCCCGGGCAACGCCCATCGCGCCGCCGCAGTGGCGGCGCTGTCTCCTGAACAGCAGCCCGTGGCCGAAGCGTTGCTGCGCGGCGGCGTCCCCGCCGTGCGTCAGGCCATCGAAGCGCAGAACAAGGCGGCCAAGGAGTCCGGGCAGCCCGACGTCAACGCCGAGAAGTTGCTGACCATCGCCGAAGAGCTGCTGCCGCAATTGAAGGCGGCCGAGTGGCTCGACCGGGCCGAGGCTGCGGCCGAGCACGTCGACGAGATCGGGACGCGCGATCTGCGCTCGGTGGTCGCCACGGCCGATGCAGGCGGGCGCGACGATCGCGGCCGAGATCTGGCCATCAAGCTGCGCGACGCGCTCGATCGTCGGGTGAACGCCGAGCGCGAGCGCTGGCTCACCGATCTCACCGGCGCCCTCGACGAGGGCCGCCTGGTCCGCGCGCTGCGCATCTCGGCCCGCACGCCCGACCCCGGCACCCGCGTCCCTGCCGAGATGGCGACCCGGCTCACGGAGGCGGCCAGCACCGCCATGGCGCCCGATGCCAGTGCCGAGCGTTGGACCACGCTGCTCGAGGCGGTTGCGGCGTCGCCGGTGCGCCGTTCCGTGAAGCCCGCAGGGCTGCCCGCTGAGCCCGGCACGGAGCTGCTCGACGCGGCCCGCAAGGCAGCCGGGCGCATCCCCGCGTTGGCCCCGATGCTCGGGATCCCCATGCCGCCGCCCCCTGGACCGGCCAAGAGCCAGGCTCGCCGTCCACCGAAGCCCAAGCCCCAGGCCCAGGCCCAGGCGCCAGCGGCTCCAGCCCCTCCGCCCCCGCCCGAGCCTCCCGCCGCCGCGCCGCCGGCCTCGTCGCCCGCGGAGTCCGAGCCCGCACCCGCAAGTCCGCAAGCCTGAACCTCAGTCGGGCCGCCCAGCTGCCGATAACCAGTACATGGGGGAAGGACGAGCGAAGTCGGAGTGCCTGCGCAAGTGGCATCCGCGCGGCGAGGAGCTCGATCGCATCCTGGCCGAGATGCGTCCCATCGTGCGCGAGTTCGCGCGACGGGCCCGCGATGCGGGTCTGGTTCGCTCGGCCTGAGGTCAGCGGTGCCGCTCACCTAGGGTGAGCCCATGGTCGAGTACGAGCTCCAGGGACATGTCGCTGTCCTCACCATCAACCGTCCCGAGGCGCGCAACGCGGTGAACGGCGACGTCGCACGCGGCATGGAAGCGGCCATCGACAAGCTCGAAGCCGACGATGAAGCGTGGGTCGGCATCGTCACCGGCAACGGACCCGTCTTCTGTGCGGGCGCCGACCTCAAGGCCATCGCCGCCGGCCAGGCGGGCGACCTGCAGACTGACCGCGGTGGCTTCGGTGGCATCGTCCGACGCGAACGCACCAAGCCGCTGATCGCCGCGGTCGACGGTCCTGCGCTGGCGGGCGGATGCGAGATCGCGCTGGCGTGCGACCTCATCGTGGCGTCGAAGGCGGCCGCCTTCGGGCTGCCCGAGGTGAAGCGGTCGCTCGCCGCGGTGGCGGGCGGACTGTTCAGGCTCCCCCGCACCCTTCCGCCCAAGATCGCCATGGAAGTGGTGCTGACCGGCGACCCGATCACGGCCGAACGGGCCCATGAGCTCGGCATGGTCAACGCCCTCGTCGAAGCGGGCGACGCGCGCAAGGGCGCCACCGCATTGGCAGAACGCATCTCCGCCAACGCCCCCATCGCCGTGCGCGAGAGCCGGGCCATCGTGGCCGCGGCCCAGACCACCGACGACGACACCCTCTGGAACATGGGCTTCGCGGCCATGGCCCGCCTGGCCGGCACCGAGGACTTCGCCGAGGGCCCCAAGGCCTTCATCGAGAAGCGGGCCCCCGAATGGAAGGGCCGCTAGCCCTTCCTTTCCATTCCGTGGATGCCAGGGCCTCCTTCTCTCCAGGTTCGGTCCCACGGAACGCCACAACCGTCGCTGGAGCTCAGAGGCGCAGGAGCCAGGCCGCGTTCGCACCCATGATCTTGGTGCGCGCACTGTCGTCGAGGGACTTGACGGCGCGCTCGTAGCCGGCGCGGGGTTCGGCGATGCCCTCGGCGTGGGGCCAGTCGCTCCCGAACATGAGCGTGTCCTCCCCCACCTGCTCGACCAGTGCGGCGGGCCCCTCGTAGGCGAGCGCCGCGACACGCACCTGACGCAGCACGTAGTCCGAGGGACGTTGCGTCAAGGCCCGCAGCGGCCGCCCGTGGCGCGCGGTGTAGAAGTCGGACGCGCCGTCGAGATGGAGCAGGAAGGTCGGGAACCACCCCGCCGTCAGCTCGACCACCCCGAGCCGCAGCTCCGGAAAGCGCTCGAACGTGCCGTGCACCGCCATGTTGGCGATGGCGACCGCAGGCGCCAGCCACAGGAACACCGAGCCGAGCAGGCTGTCGACCGGCTCAGGGTCGTCGTGGTGCCATGCGGGATCGAGCGGACGGGTGAAGTTGCCGACGTGGAACACCGGGCTCACGCCGTGGTCGCAGAACGCGGCCCACACGGGATCGAGGTCGGGGTGGGACAGTGGCTTGCCATCGACCGGCGCGGGGGCGACCATCGCCAGCCGCACGCCGGCACGGCCGAGCGCAGCGATCTCGGCGACAGCCCAGTCGACGTCGCGCAGGCTCACGTGCGCGACACCGAAGAGCCGGTCGGCGTGGGGCGTGAGCGTCTCGACCATCCAGCGGTTGTAGGCGCGCAGGTTGGCGTTGAGCGCGGGCAGGTCGGCGTTGAGGATGTCCTCCCACACCAGGCCGTAGTTGGGGAAGAGCACGCTGGCATCCACGCCGAAGCGGTCGAGCGCGGCCAGACGAGCCACCGGGTCCGAGTAGGACGCGGGCACCAGCTCCTCGTAGGACATGGTGGCCCGCTCCCCCGCCTCGCGGCGCAGGCGTTCGGCACCGATGGCCTCGGGGTGGTGCGGCTCCTGGTGCTCGACCGCGTACAGACGACGACCGCGCCACGTCAGCCAGGGCCAGCCCAGGTCGTCCTCTTCGATGCTCAGGGCGGCGTCGCGGAAGGAGGGATCGATGTGGTCGTGCCACGCGGTTCGCGACTCGGACAGGTGCTGGTCGACATCCAGAATCATGAGAACGGAGTCTCCCACCGATCGATGCTGGCCAGCTCTGACAGCGGCCGGCGTCGTACCGGACCATGGCTCCCCACCGGCCAGCCGACAGGAACGAGGCCGGCCAGCAGCCAGTCATCGGGGATGCCGATCACCTCGCGCAGCTCGGCCTCGCAGTACTGGAACCACGTGGTCATGACCGCGCCGAGACCTTCCTCCCGCGCCGCGAGCAGGAAGTTCTGGACCGCGGGGTAGACCGACGCGCCGTCGGTGAGCCACGGCTCGCGATCACGCGCCTGCACGCAGAACAGGACGTACACCGGCACCGCTTCGAAATGCTCGACGAAGTGGGCCATGGTGCGCAGGAGGCGGGCGCGCGGCGACTGGTCGGTCGGGGCTGGCGCGCTGCCGTAGGCACCGACCATGTCGTCCCACCCCCGACGGTAGGCGGGGCCGAGCACGGCCCTCGCGGCGTCGGAGCGCAGGACCACGAAGCGCCAGCCCTGGCGGTTGGAGCCGGACGGAGCCCATGTCGCCGCTTCGAGGCAGCGGGTCAGCACGTCGTCGGGCACGGGGTCGCTGCGGTACCGGCGCACGGCGCGCGCCGTGTGCATGGCCTCGCGGAGCTCCATCAGGCGATGACCTCGAGGATGCCGTTCTCGTGCAGGAACTCGGCCAGACCTTCCACGAGCAGGAGATCGGCCACTTCGGAGAGCGGCACCCACGCCGCCTCGGCCGCGTCGTCGCCGGCGACGGGCTCGCGCGGCTCGAGCACGTCGACGTGGAAGTCGAGGATGACGTAGTGACGGTCGTCCTCGATGCGTTCGACCCAGCCGACGAAGTCGTTGCAGACGCCCTCGAGACCTGTTTCTTCGAGCAACTCCCGCACCACCGCCTCGGCGAGCGTCTCGCCGCCTTCGACGCGGCCACCTGGTACTGACCACTCGCCCTGGGCCGCTCCCCTCCCCCGCCGTATGAGGAGGAGTCGATCGGCGTCGACCGCGATCACGCCGACACAAACCTCGGGACGCAGGGGCTCGCTCACCGGACACCCATCTCGGCAAGCTCGATGGATATCCGGCTCCATTTCATGGTTCGCTCCGCGGGCTCGCTCACAGTCTGTGGTGCATCACGAGGAGGCGGGCGGTGAAGCCGGACATCTCGAAGAAGTTCTTGGTGTTGCGGTCGCCGGGCAATGCGTAGGTGTCCACCGCAGTCGCCCGCTGCTGCTTGCACCACTCGAGCGCCTCGCCCATGAGGAGCTCACCGATGCCCACGGCGCGCGCCTCGGCCTCGACGAACAGGTCGGTGATCACCCCGAGGACATCCCCGGTGCGGAGCTCTTCGACACGCACCGCCGCGTAACCCAGTGCCGCCTCGTCGAGGGTGCCGACGAAGACGGCGTGGGCGGGATCGGCGAGCTCTGCCGCGAGATTGTCCTCCAACGGCTCGGGGCGCGCTTCGCGCGCGAGGAACACCGGGCCGCCGCGCAGCTCGGTCATCTCCTTCCGCGCCGTTCGGGCCAGCTCGGCGATGCGCGGCACGTCGTCTGGCGTGGCCGGACGAGCGCGCTCGGTCACGGGATGCTCAGGACGACGTGCCGGCGCGCAGCTGCTCGACGCGGTTGAGGATCGTCTTGCGACCCCGCGTGGCCGCTTCGTAGGCGCGCACGTCCTCCAGCTCAGGACCCGAGAGCCCGGCCAACCGCTGTACGACCTGGGACGCCGAGAGGGCGTCGTAGCCCGGGATGGCCAGGGCGCCGACCGCGGGTGCCACGGGTCCAGGCGCCGGCGCCGGTGTCACCACGGGGGGCGTCGCCCCGGCAGGAGCGGGAGCGGGTGTCGGTGGTGCCGGCGGGCTGGGTGCCGGCGGCGGGGACGCGGCGGTGGTCGAGGCGGCCGGGGCGGGGCCGTTGGTGCGACGATCGGTGACGGCGCGCAGGCTGCCGACGGCGTCGCCGGCCTGCTCGAGGCGCCGGCTGGCCTCCTTGCGGCCTTCGGCGACGGCGTACTCCCCCATCATCTTGGCCACCGTGGCCTGGTTGGTGAGCTCCTGCCTGCCCTTCTCGATGATGTGGGGCAGCTCTTCACGGGCAAGGGTCAGCAGGCCAACGGGCGCGTAGACGAAGAGGTTGATGGCTCGCTCAACGGGTGATTTGCGGTCGGACACCCCTGCATCCTCCCCCACGAGGGCGTCGCGGGGAAATTCAGGCGGTGTGGACAATCAGGACATCACACGGCGCGTGGTGCGACACCTTGTTGGGAACGCTTCCCAGGAGGAATCGCGACGCTCCCGTCATGCCCTTGGACCCGACGACGATGACGTCGGCCAAGGTGTCCTCGGCCACCTCGATGAGTGCGGTGGCCGGGTCACCCGGCGCCACCCGCGTCCGCACGTCGGCGACGCCCGCGGCACGCGCGATCTCCTTGGCGTGTCCGGCCAGATCCTCGGCGCCGCCTGCGTCGACCAGGCGCCAGCGCACGTCCTCGGGTGCCGCTTCCAGCTCCTGCGCCGCCACTCCCCCACCCGGGGTGTAGGCGGTGACGACCGTCAACCGGGCGCCGAGGGCGCCTGCCAGCTTGGCCGCGTGCTCGACTGCCAGCTCGGCCGTTGCTGACCCATCCGTGCCCACGACGACGTTTCGATAGCCCGGCACGAGCTAGACGCAGTCGCGACAGAGCTGGCGCTTGGGATCGGCCAGCTGGCTCGGGTGCTTGACGAGGAAGCACGACTGGCAGACGAACTCGTCCGGCTGCTTGGGGAGCACCTTGGTGCCCGCCTCGGCCTTGTCGTCGGTGTCCGGCGTCTCCTCCTCGTCCTCGTCCTCCTCGTCGGCGACGACCAGACGTTCCTTCAGGATCTCGTCGAGGGTGGCCTCCACCTCGTCGGTCTCGTCGTCGTCGTCGTCCTCTTCCTCTTCCGGGACCGGGGTGGCCACGGGCACCTCGACGCCCTCGACCTCGTCCGCTTCGTCGTCGGCCACCTCTTCGTCGGCGACCTCATCGTCGAGGAGATCGTCGTCCTCGAGATCCTCGATGTCCTCGTCCTCGTCGAGGTCCTCGGGCTCCTCGAGGTCCGCTTCCTCTTCGTCGATGACGTCTTCGTCCGTGTCGTCGGCCATGAAAATCCTTGGGAGGGGGGCTGAGCGGGCGGAGCATATACGCCGCCCGGAACTACTTCGCGACCGTCGTCGTGGTGGCGGCGCCTGGCAAAGCGGGCACGGCGGGTCCGGCTCTAGACCCAGCGTTGTCAAAAAGCACGATGGATGCATTGTCCACCCGCCAGTGGCCGGACACCCGCACGAGATCGAGCTCCAGGTAGCTACCACCCGTGGGGACGATCCCAGCCTTGCCCGCCCGGTCAACACTCAAAACCGTTAGAACCGTCGCGGACTGGCCGTCGATCGGCCCGAGGAACAGATCAGTCACGGTGCCTTTGGAGCGTGCTTGAGTTGACACGATAAGCGTCTTGATTGATGTTCGAAAGGCACGCTGGTATTCGTTGGCGAACTTCGGCGTGGCGTACGCCTTGATGCGCTGGAGGCTGGCGTCGAGGTTGCGGTAGTCGTAGGTCACGAAGGCGGTGGCGAAGCGGGACGCCACCTGCTGGACCTGCTGGCGCTCGGCCCGCTCGTCGGTGAGCTCGCTGTGGTAGCGGCCTGCGAGCACCCCGAGGAAGGTGGCCACGACGAGGAGTGCCGCGCTGAGGACGATGAAGGGCCGCCGGACCCGCGCCCGCTCCTGGGCCACGGGATCGGCGCCGCTCCCAGCCAGGTCGGACTGGTCTGCCACTCCGCCGTCCGGCGTTCCGCCCGACGGAGCCGGCGACGCGACCTGCTCGGGAGGAACCACGTCATCGGCGGGCGCGGACGCGTCCAGGATCGGACGCGTCTCGCCCGGTTCGTGGCCCTCGGTCTCACTCATGAACGGGTCAGGGTAGGGCCCGGCGCACCTGGAACAGCACCAGGGCCGCCGCCAGCAGCACGAGGCCGCCCACGACCGCAGTCGGTCCGCCGGTGGTAGCCAGCCTGCTGACAAGGCTCGGGGGTGCCGCCGCGGGCCGGTACGAGCCCCTGCCGACGAGGGGCGATGCGCACAGGGTCACCTGATTGACCGGCGGCAGCTCCTTCGGCGGGCTGAACTGCTGCGGCGGGTTGTGCGTCGGATTCACCAGGAACCCGACCCGCACCCACACCCCCGGATACGGCCCGGTGGTGTCGACCTCCCGCGCGGCCCACACCTGGTCGAAGGCCTTGGGTCCGATTTTGAGCAACGCCTGGAGATAGGCCAGCTGGTCGGGCGTGGTGGTGCGCTCGATCACCAGCTGGATGGCCTTGAGGCTGCAGTCCAGGTTGCCCTTCTGGTGCGAGACGATGTCGGCCGTCTCCCCGAGCAGCGCCGAGCCGCGGTCGAGCAGGACACTGACGTCGCCCTTGGCGTTGTCGAGCGTGTCGGCCAACTGGCGCAGGTCGCTCACCGCCTGACCGAGGGATTGACGGTGCTCGGTGACGACGTTGGTGAGGCGCGTGTTGTTGGTCGCGAGACGGTCGAGGGCGTCTGTGCGCTGGGCCAGCGAGGCCGCCAGCCGGTCGCCCGACTGCGTCAGCTCGCGCAGCGAGTCGGTGCGGCCCTGCAGTCCGGCCGACGCCTCGCGCAGCAGGGTCGCGACCGCGTCCGGCGGTATGGCCTCGACGAGCGCGCTGGCTGAACGGAGGAGCTCGGAGAACTCGAGGGGCACGCTCGTCCTCGACATGGGGAGGCGGGTGCCCGCTTTGTAGGACGCCCCGTGCGCGCCGGCCGTCGCGGGCGGCCGGAAGTCGATGTACGGCTCACCGATGGCCGACTTGCGGAAGATGTTGGCGGTCGAGCCCTCGGGTACCAGGTGGCCCCGCTTGACCTGCATGCGAATCAGGACCCCGCCGGGGATCCGGCTCACGCTCGTGACCTGCCCGTAGTTCACGCCCAGATAGGTCACCTCTGCGTGGGGTAGCACGCCGAAGGCGTTGGTGAACTCGGCCGAGAGGTTGTACGGACGGTCGATGGAGTCCACGCTCACCACGTTGTTGATCGCCCAATAGAGCATCACGACGAAGCCGATGGTGAACACGGTGAGGTTGGCGACGAGGCGGCTGGTCTTCACGGCGCGCACGCCTTCGGGTCCTGGCACGTTGGCGCGCCCGCGCCGCCGGTGGCGGGGATGAGCCACATGTAGACCTGGGTGAAGTCACCCGGGATGACCTTCGGGATGCCGGTTGCGAAACCGTGGAGCCAGTCGATGAGGCTGCCCAGCTCCTGCTGTTGGGCCGCGACATCGGCGACGATGCGGTCGGCCTGGCCGATCTGGCGCTCGATGTCCCCCCGGTAGCGGCCGAGCACCGTGTTCTGGACGGCGGCCAGCCTGCTGAGCTGCGCGAGGGCGTCGATCGCCCGCTGTCGGTTGTCGGCCAGCACCTGGCTGGTGGTTGCCAGGTTGCCCAACAGGTTGCTCACATCGTCCTTGCCCGCGGCCAGCGTGCCGGCCGTGGAGTCGAGGTTGTCGATCACCTGGGTGATCGAGTTCGAGCGGCTGGCGAAGGTCTGGCTGATGGTCGACAGGTCGTCGATGAGCCGGCGCAGGTCCCCGCCCCGCCCCTCGAACGCCTGCGCGCCGGTCTGGGCCAGCGTGCCCACGTCAGACGCGTTGATGGCGCCGAGCACCTGCACCGCCTGTTCGGCCACGAACTCCAGCTCGGGTGCCTGCTCCGTGGAGCCGATCACCGAACCGTCGTGCAGGTACGGGCCTTGGGTGGGGTTGCCGCGAGGTCGGATCTCCACGAACTTCTCGCCGAGCAGCGAAGTGGTGCGCAGGACGGCGACGGAGTCCGCCGGAATGTGCACGCTGGACTTCACCCGCATGGTGACGCGGGCCTTGTAGTTCGAGGTCAGATTGATGCTGCTGATCTGACCGACGCGGACGTCGGCCACCTGTACCGAGTGACGGGGCTGCAGGTCGCCGACATCGTCGAAGGTGGCGGTGAGCTTCATGCCGCCGCCGCCGCACCCGCTGAGGACGACGCCCGTCACGAGCGGCAGCACGAGCATGGCCAGCCGTCTCACGTCAGCCCCCCCACCAGCAGTCGCGAGAGTCGGGCCAGCAGGTTGCCGTCGTCCGACCCCAACGTCTTCGCTTTGGTCCCGGGAACGGCGGTGGTGGCGGGACCGGTGGTCGAGCTGCCCAGCAGTCCGACGATGCTGTCGATGGGCGTGGTGGTCGTGGTGGGTGCCGCCGCGGCCGTCGGACCGGCACCGGCCGGCGCGGCGGCCGCGGCTTGGGCGGCCGACGCGCTGCAGGACACGTCGATCGGCAGGCAGATGGCGAGGGCGGGCAGGCCGATGGCGGTGAACAGGTTGGCGAGAACGGGGCTGATGTTCGTGCGCAGGTCGAGGTGCTGGAACTCGGGGTCCCAAGCCGCCAGGAGTCCCTCGCCCTTGCCGTCGAGGTCCTGGCCGGCCACGAGGATCGGAGCAGAGTCGATCAGCGTCACCACGTTGTCGATGTTGGCCTGCACCGATCGCAGGACCCGCGTGAGCACGGTGATGTCGTGATCGAGGCGGACGCCGTGCTCGCTGACCAGGTCGAGCCCGGTGGTGGAGAGCTGCGCCAGGCCTCCCACCAGCGACTCGATCTGCTTTCGTTCGTCGGCCAGTAGCGAGGTGGTTCGGGCGAAGCCGTCCATCACCCGGCCCAGCTGGGTCTCCTTGGTGCGCAGGACGGCGGTGAAGGCGTCGAAGTGATCGATGATGTCGACGAGCTGCTGGTCCTTCTCCGCGAAGGTCGTGGCCAGCCCCGCCACGCCTTCCAGCGTCTTGTTCAAGCTGGCGCCGTTGCCGTTGAGATCGTCGGCCAGGTTCTTCACCAGCCGACCAGTGGCCTTGGGGTCGAGGGTGTCGATGAACTTCTTGACCGCGGCCAGCGCCTCGTCCGGCTCCACAGGAATGTCGGTGCGAGACAATGGGATCACCGCGCCGTCGTGCAACCTCGGCTTCCCCTGTGTCCACGCGGGCGAGAGCTGGATGTAGCGCTCACCGATGAGCGAGAGGGGGATGATGGTTGCGCGCACGTCGGCGGGCACCGGCACGCTCTGCTTGACCGTCATCTCCACCTTCACGCGGGTGCCCTGCACGGTGACCTTGTCCACCGAGCCCGCGGGCAGGCCGAGGACACGCACGCTGGAGGACGGATACAGCGACACCGTTCGCTCGAAGTAGGCGGTGAGATGGGTGCCGCTCTTCGAGCCCCCGCTACACGACGCGAGCGCGACGGCGACGACCATCGCGGCCAGCGAGATGATGGCGGGTCGCCTCATGCGCACGCCGGGTTCCCCGGTTGGAAGGTGTTGCAGATGAGCCCGACGAGCTGGATCTGGATGTCGCGCACGTACACGTCGGCCCAGGGCCCGTGGCTCGCCGCCTTGGAGAGGCCCAGCGCGCCGAGGCCGAACCATGTGAGGGTGCGGTCGAGGTCGGCCTGGTGCCGGTCGAGGATGTCCACGGTCGGGTGCAGGGTGTCGAGGAGCAGGTCGACCTGCGTCTTGTGGGCAGTGAGGATCCCCGACAGCTCGCCTATCGCGGTGTTGGTGGCCTGCAGGCCCCGCACGATGTCCTGGCGTCGATTGGTGACGAGATCGAGGACCGCTTGGCTCTGGTCGATGAGGCCGGCGACGGTTTGGTCCTTCTCGTCGAGCAGGGCCGACAGACGATCGGCGCGGTCGAGCAGCTCGCGCAGTTGGGCGTCGCGGTCGGTGAGGGCGGTGGAGAACCGCGAGATACCATCGACGAGCTGGCGGATCGTCTGCTGCTTGCCCTCGGTGATGTTGGCGAGCTGGCCGATGAGCTGGTTGAGCTTCTCGGTGTCCGTCTTCTGGATGGACCGGGTGCCGACGGTGGTCAGCTCGAACACGTCGAACGGCGTCTTGGTGCGCTCGACCGGGATCACCCGCTGGCTCGCCGGCGTGTCCTCCAGGTACGGCGCGTGCACGGGCCCGGAGAGGCGCAGGAACTTGGTCCCGAGCAGGGTCTGGAGGGCCACCTCGGCGCTCGTCTGCGGCCCGAGCTGCACGCCGTGGTTCACCTTGAACTCGATGATGACGTGGCCGTGCACGTGGTCGGCCTGGACCTTCACGACCCGCCCGGCTTTGACGCCCGCGACCCGCACGTCGTCGCCACCCCGGATGCCGGCCGCGTCGTTGAAGACGCCCCGCACGGTGTAGGTCTTCTCCAGCACGTGCAGGAGGCCGACAGCGAAGGCGCCGGCGACGAAGATGGCGAGGATGGCGATCGACGAGATGCCGATCACGATGGGGTTGCGGTCACGGAACGACTTCACTGGACACCCATCTCGGCAAGCTCGATGGATGTCCAGCTCCATGACATGGTTCGCGGCGCAGGCTTGCTCACGTGTTGCCGCCGAGTAGCTGGGTGAGGGCCTTGGCCCCTGCGGTGCTCCCCGGGAGCTGACCGGAGACGACCGGCAGCTCGCATTGGGTGTCGGTGATCGCGGCGCCAGCCGCGGTGCGGCCGACGGCACCGCAGTAGATCGTCTGGTTGAGCCACTCGCCGTACCGACTGGCACGGAAGAGCGCCGACGACAGCTCGTCGAGGTTGGCGACCGTGTCGTCGAGGACCGGCAGCTTCTCCTTCACCACGCCGACGACGGTCGACAGGTTGTTCAGGAGGTTGTCGATGTGGCCGCGATTGTTCTCGAGGATGGTCCCGAAGTCCTGGGAGAAGCGGGAGAGCTGGGTGACGGCCTCGTTGAGCACGTCGGTGTTGGCGCTGAACGTCGTGCTGACCGCGAGGAGGTTGTCGAGGATGGTGCGGATCTCACGATCCCGTGAGTCGATGGTGCCGGCGACGGTGTCGAGGTTCTCGACCAGGCGGCCGATGGCCGCGTCCCGATCGCCGAGGGTCTGGGCGAGAGTGCCGAGGTCGTCGAGGGCCTTGCGCACCTTCTCCTCGTTGCCGTTGAGCGCGCCGACCACCGCGTCGAGGAAGGTGTTGACCTCCTCGGGCTTGATCGCCTTGACGATGGGCCCGAGCCGGTTGAACAGCTCGCCCAGGTCCACCACCGAGACGGTCTGGGCCACTCGGTCGCCCGCCGCCAGCGACGAGCCCGACGAGCCCGGGTAGATGTACACGTACCGCTGGCCCAGCAGGTTGCGCCACCGGATGGCCGCCTTCGAGTCCGATGGCACCCGGACGCCCTTCCGCAGGTGGAAGTTCACGATCGCCCGGCCCCGGTCGATGCCGATGCTGGTGACCTTGCCCACCACCACTCCCGCCACCTTCACGTTGTCGTTGGGCAGCAACCCGGTGACGTCGTCGAAGCGGGCGCTCAGCTCGTAGGTCGACTGGAACGGGTGGATGTTGCCGATGGTGACGATGAGGTACCCGGTGAAGCCCGAGCACACGAGAATGAAGGCGAGGAACTTGATGACCGTGCTCCTCACGGCAGCAATCCCCCGAGCAGCTCGAGCAGCCCCTGCACGCCTGGTTGCGCGACCGGCAGCGGCACTGGTGCCCGCGCCCCGCCCGGTGCACCCGCCTGGGCGGCGGCCGCCCTGGCGTCAGGGGTGACAGACGGCCCGCATCCGTCGACGCGGCCCGTCGGGCACGACTCGCCGAAGATGAGCTTGATCGCGGCCATGTTCGTGCCGTCGCCGCGCGGGATGCGGCCTGCCTCCGCCAGCACCTCGAAGAACTCCCGCAGCCCCGTCACCAGGGGCCCGATGCGAGCCCGATTGTCGTCGAGCAGCTGCAGCGTCTTCCCGCCCTCGGTGACCGCCTCCTGCAACAGCGGCTTGTTGGCCTCGAGCACGTCGGCGACGTCGCCCGACAGTCGCGAGGCCTGGTCGAGGAAGGTGCCGAGCTCGTCGCCGCGGGCGTTGAGGGTCGGCAGCGCGCTGTTCAGGTCCTTGGCCGCGGCGACGAGGTCGTCGCTCTTGTCGGCGAGCTCGCCCGAGAGCTTGGCCAGGTCGTCGAGGAACTGCTGGGTGTCGGCCGCGTGGCGGGCCTGGACGTTGGCGAGCGCCTCGAAGTTGACGAGCGAGCGGTTCACCGTCGGGCCGAGGTTCTCGCCGCCCGCCGCCAGCGTGTGCACGACGGTGGTCAGCTCCTCGGGCTTGACGACCTTGAGGATGGGATAGAGCTCGCTGAGGATCTTCTCCAGCTCGAAGCCGCCCAGGGTGTGGGTGATGGTGCCGTTGTTGGCGAGGAACGGCCCCGACGCCTCCTTGGTTCCTGGATCGATGTCGACGAACTTCTCGCCGAACAGGGTCTTGGGCCTGATGATGGCCTTGGCGTCTACTGGCACCTTCTCGCTGCTGTCGATCTCCAGGCGCACGAGGGCCCGGCCGTTCTGGAGATGGACGCCCGCGACCCGGCCGATGTTCACGCCGTGGATCTTCACGTCGGACTGCTGGATGAGTCCCTGGCCCGCGGCCGTGAACGAGGCGTTGAGGTGGTACACGTCGCGCAGCGCGCCGTTGGAAACCTCGACCCCGAAGACCGTCGCGCTCATCAGGAACAACAGCGTGGCCACGCCGGCCAGGATTCTGAATGTCCGCTCTGACAAAGACCCCTACCCAGCGACCTTGACGGTGTTTCCTCCGCCCCAGAAGAGCAAGGACATCACGAGGTTCAACAGCACGACGGTGACGATGCTGAGGCGGATGGCCCGACCCACTGCCACGCCGACGCCGGCCGGTCCGCCCGTGGCGTAGTACCCGTAGTAGCAGTGGATGAGGGCGACGGCCACCGCGAAGACTGCGGCCTTGGCCAAGCTGTAGATGACGTCGATGGGCGGCAGGTAGAGGCGGAAGTAGTGCTCGTAGATGCCCGGTGAGAGTCCGAAGAACTTGGTGGTCACCAGCTCGGTGGCGAGGAAGCTCGCGTACAGCGAGAACAGGTACAGCGGGATGATGCACAGGAACGCGGCGACCACCCTGGTGCACACCAGGTAGACGAGCGTCGGGACCGACATGACCTCGAGGGCGTCGATCTCGTCGGAGATCCGCATGGCGCCGAGCTCGGCCGTGAAGCCGGCTCCGACCTGGGCGGCAAACGCGACACCGGCGATGAGCGGCGTGACTTCCCGGGTGTTGGCGAAGCTGCCGACCAGTCCGGTGAACGCCTCGGCACCGATCTGCTGGAGACCCTTGAAGCCCTGCAGTCCGACCTCGGTGCCGGTGAAGAACGACATCGAGAAGATGACGAACACCATGCCGCCGCCGACGATCAGCGCGCCTGCGCCGATGGTGATGTCGCTCACCATCGCGGCCAGCAGCTTCAGGTAGCGCGGCTTGAACATGCGCGGGATGGACCCGAAGATCTTCAGGTAGAAGAGGAGCTGGGTGCCGACCTCCTCGAGCATCCCCCCGATGCTGCGCCCGGCCTTGGCGATCGCCGTCATCAGAACTTCTGCGGCACGAGGGCGAAGTACAGGCTGGTCATGATGAAGTTGGCGAAGAAGATGAGTATGAAGGTGACGACGACGGCCTGGTTCACGGCGTCGCCGACGCCCTTTGGTCCGCCCTTGGCGTACAGGCCCTTGTAGCAGGCGACCATCGCCGCGATGAAGCCGAAGATGAGGGCCTTGGCCATGGCCGACAGGAGATCGGCCATCTGCACCAGCACGGTGAAGCCGGACAGATATGCGCCGGCGGTGACGTGCTGTACGAGCACGTTGAACACGAACCCTCCGGCCAGGCCGGCCAGGCTCACGAGGCTGACGAGGAACAGCGACACCGTCGCGGCCGCGTAGAGCCGGGGTGTCACCAGACGGTGGATGGGGTTCACGGCCATGACCTCCATGGCCGCGATCTCGTCACGGATCTTGCGGGACCCGAGGTCCGCCGTCATCGCCGATCCCCCCGCCCCTGCGATCAGCAGGGCAGTGGCGACCGGGGAGGCCTCGCGCACGATGGCCAGCACCATGGCCGAACCCGTCGCCGACTCCGCGCCGAGCTGGCGGTTGAAGGACCCGACGTGCAGGGCGATCACCATGCCGAACGGGATGGAGATGAGGATGACGGGCAGGCTCGTCACCTTGGCGATGAACCAGCACTGGCTGATGTACTCCCGCCACCAGTCCCGCACCTTGAAGGTCTTGCGGAACCCCTCGAGGGCGACGGCGAACATGTTCCCCGTCTCCCGGACGAGGACCGCCGGCTTCTCCCGAAACGCGGTGGTCACTGGGCAGACCCAATGCCGGCAGGGACGGTCGTCCGATCGTCAGCGAGGACGAAACTCATACGGTCATGATTTCGTCGATCTCGCCGGAATCGATGCGCTCCTGCTCCTGGGCCTCGAGGGTGTCCTGGATGCCGGTGTCGTCGTCCTGGGCCATCTCGTCCATGCCGATGGGGCCTTTGGCCCGCCCGGCCAGGAACTGGCGGATGATCTTGTTGTCCGTGGTCTTCATCGACTCCTTGTCGCCGAACTTCACGAGGCCGGAGCGGAACAGGATGCCCATGTACTCGGCGGTGCGCATCACCGACGGGATGTTGTGCGTGATGATGAAGAAGGTCGCGCCCGTCTCCTTCTGCACGTTGACCACGAGCTCGTCGAGGTAGGCAACGCGCACAGGGTCGAGGCCGGAGTCGGGCTCGTCGAAGAGGACGATGTCGGGGTCGAGCGACAGCGCACGGGCCAAGCCGGCCCGCTTCTTCATGCCACCTGACACCTCGCCCGGCGTCTTCTTCATGTGGTCCAGAAGACCGACGAGGCCGGCCTTCTCCGTGACGATGTCGCGGATCTCCTTCTCGCTCTTCTTCGTGTGCTCGCGCAGCGGGAAGGCGATGTTGTCGTAGAGGTTCATCGAGCCGAAGAGGGCGCCGTCCTGGAAGAGCACGCCGAACTTGCGACGCACGCGGTACAGGTCCTTCTCGCTCATCCCGACGATGTTCTCGCCCTCGACCCAGATCTCGCCGGCTTCAGGGCGGAGCAGCCCGATGATGTTCTTGAGCAACACCGACTTGCCGGTGCCCGACGGGCCGAGGATGGCGGTGATCTTGCCCTTGGGGACGTCGAAGCTGATGTCCTCGAGCACCGTGTGCGAGCCGAAGCTCTTCGTCACTCCCCGCAGGGAGATGATCGCTTCGCCTTCCTTGATGTCCTTGTTCTCTCCGCCCCCGTCGGTTGCCTCGGCTTTGCTGGCGCTGCGAGCCACAGACTCCCCCTGCTGGTCGAGACCGACTGTGGCCGGAGCCTAGCCAAGTGAACGCGGCGCGTGACCACCGCCACAGTCATATGGTTCGCTCGCTGACGCTCCCTCACTGTCATCCTGCGCCGATGGCGCCGGCGCCTTCGGCGCCAACGGATGACCGGCGGCCCAACCAAGGCGATCGGCCGCGAGGTCGGCGCCGCCGCTCCTGCCGAGCGCTGCGTTGTGTCTTGGGGACGCGCCGGAGTTCCGGCCGCGTCGCCAAGGAACCGAATGCAACTCGAAGCCTCTCCTGGACTCTGCAGTCTTCCTTCGGAAGACTGCAGAGTCCAGGAGACCGTTGGGGCCATCCGGTAGCCCGCCCCGACCCTCGAGGAGTCGGGGGGGTTATTGGGATGTTCTCTACTTGGTCTCCTGGACCCCGCTCGCACCCGTGACTCCCCCTCCCGACCGACCGGCTTCCCGGCGGCCCGGAGGCCCACGACCTGGCGTCTGGGGTGTCTGGGCGGACGTAGTTATGGCGCGTTCACGACGCCCCGTCAAGCGGCACGGCGCGACAGCGACCTGCGACTTCTCGCATCGCCGCAGGTCAGTGGCAGCAGAAAAAAATCGGACTCAACAAGCGCTTGACACGAGCGCCCACGGGTTGACCGCGGCGCCACCGTTGGGGTGCACCTCGAAGTGGAGATGTGCAGCCAGACCCTCCGCATTGCCGGTCGTCCCGACCCGCCCGATGACGTCGCCGGCGTTGACCCGACCGGGCGACGCCACGTACGAGCCCAGGTGGGCCCCGTAGTACGTGGTCCCGTCGTCGCCCGCGAGGTAGAAGGCGTTGCCTGCGATGGCACCGCGCACGTGCCGCACCGTCCCGCCGACGGGCGCGACCACGGGCGTCCCCCTCGCCACGAAGATGTCGTCGCCCTGGTGCAGCCGGTGTCCCGGTCGGGGATCGCCGAAGCTGTTCACCGGTGACACCGCCTGTCCGGGCGCGCCGCGGACCGGGCACAGCCAACGCTGACCGGGGATCACCAGGCGCTGGCCGATGCGAAGTCGGTTGGGGTTGGCGATCCCGTTCACCGAGACGATGGCGGATTGGGTCGTACCGAAACGCCGCGCCAACGTCGCCAGGGTCTCGCCGCGCTGCACCACGTGGAAGACGCCACCGGTCGAGCCCGTCGACGCGCCGGCCGCGGTGTGCCCGCCCTGGGGCACCGTGAGACTTCGACCCGCGACGATGTGGTTGGGGTCACCGATGCCGTTGGCATTGGCGAGCGACGTCGGCGCAACGCCGAGCCGTCGACCAATGCCGATGAGGGTGTCCCCCCACTTGACGGTGTACCCACCGGCCGCGGCCGAAGCGTTGGCGGCCAGGAGCACCGCGACTATGAGCGCGCGCATGTGGCGCATGGAAAAACGCACCTCCCTGCCCGCTCCCGTGGTGAATCTACACACCACTAGCCACATTGGCAACAGGAACAACACAGCAATTTCGCCCAGGCAGGAACCCTCCACCTCGGCGGCGTACTCCCCTCCTCGTGGATCCGACCGTCGAGCTCGTCCTCCGTCAGCCCGCAGCGGGCCCGGATCCGCTGGCCGCGTTGCTCGTGGTGATGCTGATGATCTGGATCTTCGCCACGCCGTGGCTGCGGCTGTGCTGGTGGCTGGGCGTGCGCGCCCGCGGCGCGAGCTAGGGCCCGGATCGCCGAGCTTCAGCTCGGCGTTCGGCCTCGAGTCGTTCGAGGTCGTAGGTGCCGTGGTCGACGTAGCGCATGAGCTCGGCGACGACGCGGTGGCCGGCCTGCTCGGCGATGAGCCGGTGCATCTCCTGGCACACCCGGCGGTACTCGGGATGCCCCTGCGGCCCGGTGCGCAGCTCGAGCATGTGCATGCCCTCGCGCGCGTTGAGCTGCATCACGTAGCGCACCTTGTAGGCAAGCGCGATCGCGTAGGAGGCCTGGGCCGGGAAGGGATCGACGAGGGCGCCGTACAGCTCGGCCGACCGCGCCATGGCTTCGTCGAAGCGGTGGGCGACCCCCGCCTCGGCAACCGCCTCGGGGAGGATGAACCCGTGCCGGGGACTGAGGTCCTGCCACTCGATGGTGAGCATCCGGTGGCGTTGCAGATCGCGGAAGGCGCCGTAGTCCGACAACACGTCGAAGCGGTAGGAGCTCCGCTCGAGACCGCGCCCCGGCTTGTGGCGGCGGTTGGTGCGCTCCCCCGCGTAGGCCAGCATGACCGAGCGCTTCTCGTCGGTCGACAGGCGCCGCACCTTGGCCAGGACCTGGTCCTCGGGCAGCTCCGTGTAGGGATAGAGCATCGCGGCGACGAGCTTGTCCTCGGCGTCGGGATCGAAGTCGACGAGGGTGACCGCCGGCCGCGGTTCGGGCTCGTCGTGGGCGAACAGCGCGTCGGCGACGTCCTGCATCACCACCCGGTTCTTCTCGAGGTAGGCCGACCACGCTCCGCCGCGGTCAGGCAGGTCGACGCGCTTGAGGAACGACGGGATGACCTTGCGCAACTCCTCGAGCATGAGGTCCGCGTACGCACGTCCCTCGGGCAGCGCCGACGCGCGCATGCGCAACAGCAGCGCCTCGTAGGCCTGACCGGTGCCGTAGATGCCGACGTTGGATTGGGCCGCCGCGGGCAGCACGCCGCGCAGCGCGTCGAACGCCTTGGCCTTGATCGACTGGCGGTACACGAAATCGGAGTCGCCGGGCTCCTGCGGATACTGCGTCCCGAACCACGTCTGCATGACGGGCAGCAGCTCGGCGTACGTGTCGAAGAGACGGTCGAGCTCGCCGATGTAGCGGGCACCCAGCGCGGACTCGAGGACGTCCGGGTCGCGGTAGTACCGGTAGCGCCCGTTGTGCAGTCGGGTGTCGTAGGCGATGTAGCGCGTCGACTGCTCGAGATAGGACATGAGCCGGCCCCACTCGAGCACCTTGGTGAGCAGGTTGGACGCCTGCTCGCACGCCAGGTGCACGCCACCCAGCTGGGCGACCGAGTCGTCGCCGTATTCGAGGAAGACGCGGTCGTAGAGCTCCTCGGCCCGCTTGAGCCCCACGGTGGCGTCGATGGTGGCGTCGCCCTCGATGTCGAGCTCGCCGACGAACTCGTCGAGGAAGAGGCGGCGCAGGCTCTTGGCCGACCGTGAGTAGCGGGCGAAGAGCGCTCCCTTCACCACCTCGGGCAGATTCACCAGGGCGAACACGGGCAGGTCGAGGTTGGTGAAGTACCGCCGCAGGACGTCGGATTCCTCGGTCGTCCATTGCTCGGCTGCGTAGGGATGCATAGACAGGAGCGCCAGATTACGGCCCGAACCATGGGATGGCGCGGATCGACTCCGACCCCTGAGATTCGGGTGCACTCCGGCGTTTTTCCAGGCACGGCGGTGCACCCGAAGCCCTCAAACCACCACCCGGAGGGCTTCGGGCTCGACGCGGACCGACAGTGTGCGGGCCTTTCCGACCCGCTGGCCGTCCAGCTCGACGGCGAGGGGGTGCTCCAACTCGACCTGGATGGCGGCGGTGCGGCGCTCCCGGATGCCGGGGTGGGGCAGATGGGCGCCGTGAGCCAGGCGGCCCCGCACCTTCAGCCTGTCCGCCGGTGGGAGGCGGGCGTCGTAGGTGTCGAGCAGCCCGTCGCCGGGATGGGCTCGTGGCCCGAGGTTCCACCCCCCACGCCACTGGGCGTTCATGGCCACGAACGCCCGGCCCCACAGCGGCGACCGAGCCACCAGGTGGGCGACGAACCAGTGCAGGCGCCCGTCGAGGAGCACCGCCCCGAGGTCGACGGGGAAGGTCATGGCGTCGGCCGATCGCAGGCGGGCCTCGTCGCCCTGTGCGCCGAGCGTCCGGGCCAGGTCGCCGCCGAGCAGACCGAGCACGGGGACGGGGTGATCGCCCCGGCGGGCCGCCTCGACGACCTCCCGCGCCGCGCCGTCGCTCGTCACGACCACGCCGTCGGGCGGGAGGGCGGCACGGACACCCCACGCCTGGCCCTTCTCGATCACCCCACGCCCACCGTCGACGACGCGGCGACAACTCCCCGGAACAGCGCGTCGGCGGCCTGACGGGCGGCCTGAGCCGTCTCGGGAACGCCTGCCACGTGTCCCAGCTGACGGAGGAGGTCGATGAGCTGCTTGACGTTGCGAACGAAGTCACCGCCTGACATCTCCTCCTCGGCGATCAGCGCAGCCAGCTCCTCCCCCGCGGCCCAGCCCCGAGCCAGGTCGGCGAATCCGGGATCGGGCAGACGCATGGGCGGGAGCCCGGCCTCCTCCTCGTCCCGCCGCACGTCGGCGGCCATCGCCTCCACGCGGGCCCAGCGCTCCCGCAGGCGGCCGGGGCCGACGGTGGTGGTTGCCATCCCGGCCGGGCCGCGCGTCTCGTAGGTGAACACCGACGCGAGCCCCGCCACCTCGGGCGGCGTGAGTCCGTCGAAGGCACCTGCCCGCAGGCACTCGGCGATGAGGAGATCGCACTCGTGGTAGAGGAACGAGAGCCGTTCTCCGGCGTCGGTGAGGGTCCAGCCGTCGATGTAGCCCCACGCCTCCAGCACCCGCAGCACGCGATCGAACTGACGGGCCAACGAATCGGTGCGACCGCGGATCTCCCGTTCCTTGCGCGCGATCTGGCGGTCGAGGAAGTCGGCACGCGTGGCTGCCCGCACGTGGCGTCCGACGTCGGGGCAGGTGGAGACGGGATGGGCCGCTACCTCCTCGGCATCGGCCATCGCTTCCTCGCCGCGCCCCCGCCGGCGGGTCGCGACCACGCCGACACGACCGTCCTCCCGAATGCGCACCCTGGTGAGGGCGTCCGCGACCTGGCGCTGGAAGCCGTGGTTGTTCGGCATGTAGGGCGCCGGCAGCTCGATGCGCGCCACCGGGCGGGGTGGGGCGGGGAAGTCGCGCGGCGCGAGGGAGAGCACGCGCCTGCCGACCGTCAACGCCCGCACCCGCACGTCGCCGCCTCGGCGCCTGCTGGTGGACAGCACCGCCACCCGTCCGCCCGACTTGCCGCCCGGCAGCACGAGCACGTCGCCCGGCTTCACCCGCTCGAGCGCCTCCTGCACCTCCGTGCGCACGCTCGGGCGCATGCGCCCCGATGTCTCCGCGTCCTGGCGCAGACGCCGGTACTCGTCGATGTCACCGAGCTCGCACGTGGCCCGGCGCCGCATCTCGTCGCGCTCGGTGACGAGCCGCTCGAGGTCGCGCTCGAGACGCACGATGTCGGCGTCGGCGCGGAACTGGGCGAAGGAGAGGTTGAGGAGGTGGTGGGCGGTGGCAGGCTGGTAGCGACGCACCAGGTTGGCCGCCATGTTGTAGGTCGGTCGGAACGACGACGTGAGCGCGTAGGTGCGTCGCGACGCCAGGCCCGCCACCTGGTCGAAGGGCACGAATGGCGTCCACAGCACGATGGCGTAGCCCCGCTCGTCGATGCCGCGGCGACCCGCCCGCCCGGTGAACTGCGTGTACTCGCCAGGGGTCAGGGGCACGTGGCGTTCGCCGTCGAACTTGGTGAGCTTCTCCAGCACGACCGAGCGGGCCGGCATGTTGATGCCGAGTGAGAGCGTCTCGGTGGCGAACACCACCTTCACCAACGCCTCGGCGAAGCACGCCTCCACTGCCTCCTTGAACGGCGGCACCAGACCGGCGTGGTGAGCGGCGAAGCCCGCCTCCAGCCCACTCAGCCACTCGTCGTAGCCGAGGACGGTGAGGTCGTCGTCCGACATGACCTCGACCTTTGCCTCTGCGATGGTCCGGATGCGCTTGCGGTCCTCCGGTGTCGTCAGGCGGGCGCCGAACTGGACGCACCGGCGTACGGCGTCGTCGCACGCGGCGCGGCTGAAGATGAAGTAGATCGCCGGGAGCATGTCCTCGTCGCCGAGGAGCTCGGCCACCTCCGTGCGCCGCGGCGTGTAGAGGCGGCTACGGGGTCGTCCTCGGTAGCGATCGTGCGGATGGTTGCGCGCGTCGAGGGCCGCCGCTTCGGCATTGGGCTTGCCGTCGACGAAGGTCGGCAAGAGGTGGAGGCGGTCGCTCGAGCGGTCACCGACCAGGTAGAGGTTGGTCAGCTCGACGGGCCGCCGCTCCTCGATGATCGCCTCGGTGGCACCGCGCACGGTCTGGATCCACTCCGCGAACTCCTCGGCATTCGACACGGTGGCCGAGAGGCAGACCAGGTCGACCTCGGGCGGGGCGTGGATGATGACCTCTTCCCACACCGCTCCCCGATACGGGTTCTGCAGGTAGTGGACCTCGTCCAGCACGACATATCGGAGTTGCTCGAGCGCAGGGGACCCCGCGTAGATCATGTTGCGGAGCACCTCGGTGGTCATCACGACGACGGGCGCGTCACCGTTGATGGCGTTGTCGCCAGTGAGCAGCCCCACCCGCCCCGCGCCGTAGCGCCGGACGAGGTCGCCGAACTTCTGGTTGGAGAGGGCCTTCAGGGGCGTGGTGTAGAAGGCCTTCCGGCCCTCGTCGAGCGCCTTGGCGACGGCGTATTCGGCCACGACCGTCTTGCCTGATCCGGTGGGAGCAGCGACGAGGACGGAGCGACCGGCGTCGAGGGCCTCGAAGGCGCGGACCTGGAAGGGATCCGGATCGAAGCCGAGCGCGGCGACGAACTCGTCCCGCGTCGTCATGGGGCCATCATGACGCGCCGCTACCCGGCCGCCGTCACTTCTTGAGCAGGCGCCCGATCAGGATCGAGGCTTCATAGAAGATGTACATCGGGATGGCCATGGCCATCAGGGTCCACGGGTCCTGACTCGGGGTGATCACCGCCGCCACCACAAGGATCACCACGACGGCCGGTCGTCGCCACTGCTTGAGCTTGGCCGTGGTCAGGATGCCCGCCAGCTCGAGGAAGACAAGGACGACCGGGAACTCGAAGGCGAGGCCGAAGGCGAGGAACATCAGCAGCACCAGGCGCAGGTACTTGGCCGGGCTGTAGATCTGCTGGAACGACGGGCCACCCACCGACTGCAGGAACTGCAGCGCCTTGGAGAAGGTCACGTAGGCGAGGGCCGCCCCCGATGCGAAGAGGACGATCGAGCAGAGGATGAACGGGATGGCGTAGCGCTTCTCTTTGGGGTGCAGGCCCGGAGTGATGAAGCGCCACAGCTGCCAGAGCACCACGGGGAAGGCCAGGAACAGCCCGGTGTAACCGGCCACCTTGAGGCGGATGGCGAAGCCCTCGAGCGGATCCTGCACGTAGAGCGAACAGGCCCGACCGGGCGGCAGGGTGTCGCAGTAGGGGTGCTTGAGGAAGGCGAGGATCGGGTTGTAGACGATGAACCCCACGACCGCGCAGAGCACGACCGCGCCGATGGCGATCATGAGCCGGCGTCGCAGCTCCGTGAGGTGCTCGATGACCGTCATCTGGCCCCCGCCCTCGTGGCGCTGGTCGTCGAGGATGTCGATGGTGGGCGGCCTCAGTTCCGGGACGGATCGCCGTCGTGGACGTCGGGGTCCATCGGCAGGACCTCCGCCGTGGTGAGCGGGGGCATCGTGACCGTCTCTTCCTGCTCGACGGCGGTGGCCGCGTCAGCAGCGGCCGCGTCTTCCTGGTCCTCGGCGACCGGGTCCACATGCAGCTCGGTGTCCGCAGGGGTGGCCGGCGCGGGCGGCGTGGCCGGCGGCGTCACGGCCGCGGGCGGCGCGGGCTCGGGATCGGCCGACACCGTGGTCTCGAAGGCGTCGCGCATCTCGGCTTGGAAGCCCCCGGTGACGCGACGCAACTCGGCCATCGCCTTGCCGATCTGGCGGGCCGCTTCGGGAAGTCGCTTCGGCCCCAGGACCAGGAGCCCGGCGACGAGGATGACCATGATCTCCATGGGGCCAACGCTGCCCACGGAGCAAAGACTACTTGGGGTGCTGTGCTCCCCCGGCGTCGCGCACGCGCACCCTGACCGGGACGAGGCGGCGTCGAGCCCCCCGGAGAGCGAGGACCACGGGCGTGAGGGCGCCTGCCGTCACCATTGTCGGGAGAAGGACCCGCACGACTAGATGGCGTCGCGCTTGTCGACGGCGAGGAGCCGGTCGAACCAATCGTCACGGCGCAGCTCGAAGTGGAACTCGAGCAGGTCGTCGTAGGTGATGGGGGCTCCGACGTGGGCCTCCTCCATCTCAGCCGGCAGCTGCCAGACCGAGAGGCGGACACCGGTGGAGACGAGGAGATCGACCACGCGCGGCTCGGCCGGCTTGGTCACCGCAACCTCGCAGTTGGGGCACTGGAACGCATAGCTGCTCACGCTGGTCGACGAGCACACCAGGACCGTGACATCGGCACTGGTCAGCTCCACATCACCGCAGGTTGGGCAGCTCGCCCGGATGGTCGCCACCGGTTCCTCCTCTCGCTTCCGCTTAGGCATCGGCTGGTACCCCTCGTTGACTTGAGCGCTTCGTGGACTGGCTGCGCTTGGGTGGTTTCATCGGTCCCGGTTCGTATCCACCCAATGGCCCGGATGGGCTGTTTGCCGGACCTCGAATGACTAGTTGCGGACGACTTGGGCCCGTTCGGTAAACCCGGCTCCGCTGGGGGCCGATAGAGACGTGTGGCCCAGCTCGAACGGCTCCAGCAGGTCCTCCGGGGCCTCAGCGCGGGTGCCGACCCGATGCGGCTCTTGAGCGACGTGCTCTCGGGTGCCGTCGCCGCCGTCGGGGGCCGCAACGGCCTGCTCGTGGGGCTGGCCGACGGGGCCGTCGTCCCCCTGGCCTCGACGGGCGCCATCCCCGCGACCGTGCAGGAGACGGCCGAGGCATCCATCGAGGCCACGCGCCTGGTGCGCAAGCGGGATCCGGGCTCGGGCATGCAGGTAGTCGCCGAGCCTGTCCGCATCGGCACGCGGGTGGTCGGCGCCATCGCTGTCGGCGGGGACTTCGCCGGGCTCGACCCGGTCACCCTGCTCCTGTTCGCCGACGCCGCCGGCCTCGTCATGGCCCGCACGCCGTCCGTCAGCACCGCCTCGGTGCCGGAGTTCCTCGACGCGCTCGCCCGCGTGGGCCACGACCTCGACCGCAGCACCATCCTCGTCCGCCTCTTCGACGCCGCCGAGCGCCTGTTCGGCGCCACTGCAGGCTTCTGTGCGCTCTACGAGGACGAGGGGGCGCGCATCGCCCACTTCCGGGGCGTGGATCGCGAGCAGCTCCGCCGTGCCACCCATGTGCCCGAGTTCAAGGATCTGGTCACCTCGGCCACCATGCGGGTCGACGACGCGAGCCATCCCGTCGTCGCCCACATCACCGACGGGGCCGAATGGGCCGTCAGCCTGCCCCTCGTCGCCGGGGGCACCCGCCTGGGCCAGGTCGTGCTGCTGCTCGGCCACGCGCCCGACGCGGCAGGACGTGCGCTGCTGACCGGCTTCGCCAACCACGTGGCCCTGAGCTTGCGATCGGCCGAGCTCCACCGGCGCATCCGCGAACGTGACGACCAGCTGGCGGCCGTCGTCCACGCCATGCCCGATCCGGCCGTCGTCGTGGACGAGGGCGGGCGCTTCCTCATGATCAACGGAACCGCCGGGGAGATGTTCCACGTCGCGGGCACCTTCGAGCAGGGCCAGTCGGTCGCAGGCCGCCTCGGCAATCCGCTGCTCGAGGCCATGCTCGCCGGGGACGACCACCGCGACGGTCAGGTCGAGGTCGCCCTGGGCGCCCCGCCCCGGGCCTACCGGGCCACCGTGCGCCGCATCCACTCGGCCGAGGGCAAGGTCCTCGGCCGCATCATGGTGCTGGACGACATCACCACCGAGCGGGAGACAGCCCAGATCAAGGCCGACCTGGTGGCGGTGATGGGCCACGAACTGCGGACGCCCCTCACCATCATCAAGGGGTACGTGCGCACTCTCCTGCGCAAGGGCAGTGAGATCGACGAGCGGGCGCGCAGCATGGCCCTCACCGCCCTCGACACGAACACCGACCGGTTGGAGCGCCTCATCGAGGACCTCCTGCTGATGTCGGCCATCGAGACCAGCCGCCCCCGCCTCCACCTCGAGCCCATCGACCTGGCCGGCGTCCTGTCAGAGCACAAGTCGGACCGGGTGCAGGTGCGCCGTCCCCGCGGCGAGCTCATCGTGCAGGTCGACAGGCCCAAGCTCGACCAGGTGCTGGCCCACCTCCTCGACAACGCCACCAAATACAGCGAGGGGCCCGTCGTCCTCGAGGTGGTCGACAAGGGCGAGGACGTCGAGGTGTCGGTCACCGACTCGGGCCCCGGCATCTTCTCCGGCGACATCCCCCTCCTCTTCGAGCGGTTCCAGCAGCTCGACGGGTCGTCGACCCGCGCCCAGGGCGGCACGGGGATCGGTCTCTACATCTGCCGTCGTCTCGTCGAGGCCCTGGGCGGCCGCCTGTGGTGCGAGAGCCGGCTGGGTGTGGGCAGCCGCTTCGCCTTCACCATCCCCAAGGACCAGCCCACCGAGGACCCCCTGCCCATCGACGAGATCGAATCGGTCGACGACGAGGGCGTCACCCGCGTCGGCATGTAGCAGTCCGCACTCCGGCAGGTACCGAGCGCACCCCGACTTTGCGTGAGTTTTCCGCGCATAGTCCGGAAAACTCACGCAAAGTCGGGTGGGGGCGGTTCGGTAGCGTCGGGCTGTGATGGATTCGTTGCTGCGGCCGCCGATCGGGTTCGCGCATCGGGGGGCGCGAGCGCACGCGCGCGAGAACACCGTGGAGGCGTTCCAGCTGGCGCTGAAGCTGGGGGCGCGGGGGCTCGAGAGCGACGTGTGGCTGACTGCGGACGGCGTGCCGGTGCTCGATCACGACGGCAAGGTGCGACGTCGGTCCATCGACCGGTGCGACCGGGCTGGCCTCCCCGCCCACATCCCGACCCTGCCCGAGCTCTTCGAGGCGTGCGGCACCGACTACGACCTGTCCCTCGACGTCAAGGACGAGGCGGCGGCCGAGTCGGTGGTCGCGTGCGCTCGGTCCGCGGGGTTCGCGCTCCCCCGCCTTTGGCTGTGCCACCACGACTGGGAGCGGGTGGCATCGTGGCGCGAGCTGGCGGACGACGTCCGCCTGGTCGATTCGACTCGCCTCAAGCGCATGCGGGAGGGACCGGAACGGCGGGCGGCCCAACTGGCCGAGGCCGGTGTCGACGCCGTCAACATGCATTACACCGACTGGACCCTGGGCCTGACCACCCTGTTCCACCGGTTCGAGGTGTACGCCTTCGGCTGGGATGCCCAGCACACCCGTATCCTCGACTCGCTGCTGCGGATGGGCATCGACGCGGTCTACAGCGACCACGTCGACCGCATGGTCGAGTCCTTACAACAGGCCGAGCGATGACAGCGGCCAGACCCGGACGAAGGCGCGCCCCACGATGAGATCGTCGTCGATGGCTTGGAAGTAGCGGCTGTCCTTGGAGTTGCCGCGGTTGTCCCCCATGACCCAGTAGTGGTGGGGCGGGATCTTGTAGTCCTGCACGCCCGTCGTCGTCACCCCCTTCGGCAGGTACGGCTCGTTGAGGCGTTTGCCGTTGATGAGGACGTGGCCGCTGTTGTCGCCGCTCACGGTCTCACCGGGGAGTCCGACGACCCGCTTGATCAGGTCCTTGATGGCAGGGTCAGTCGGCTCGCTGGGCGGACGCTCGAACACGACGATGTCACCGCGGTGCACGTCGTGGAGGTGATAGCTGAGCTTGTTGACCAGGACCCGGTCGCCCTTCTTCAACGTGGGGACCATCGACTCCGACGGGATGAAGAAGGCCTGGATGAGGAAGGTCTTGATGAGAAAGGCGGCGAGCAGGGCGGCACCGATGATGACGACCCACTCGACGGCGCCGCGGATGCGGCGGCTCTTTCCGTCGACCTCGTCCTCCGTCTGGAAGTGCAAGTCGCTCACGTTACCGGGTGCTCCTCGTACCGCTGCAGCAGGCGCCGGGCCGCCCCGCGGCCCACGTCCTGCTCGCCGGCAACCACCTCGGCGTCAGGACCGAGTCGCAGCAGCAGGCGTTCCAGCCATCCTCGCTCGCTGACGCGCAAGGTGACCCGCACCTTGCCGCCCCGTCGCTCCTGCACCTTCTCGTGGGGATAGGCCTCGAGCACCCAGCGGGCGGACGAGGCCAGCTCCAGCACGACGGTGGGATCATCGGGTCGAGGCGAGAACACCTGGGCTGCCGGTGCCGCCTTGCGAGGCTTGAACGAGCTGTCGAGCACGGTGACGGCGCGCATGCGGTCGACCCGGAACAGACGGTCGTCGTCGACGCGGTGGCAGTACGCGGCGACGTACCACTGCCCGGCCGAGCCGAACACGCGATGCGGATCGATGACGCGACGGGTCCACGTGTCGCGCCCGTAGGAGTAGTACTCGACCTCAGCCTGGCGGTGCTCGGCCTCGGCCCGCTGCAACTCGGCCAGCAGCCCGGCCGGTGCGCTGCCGAGCTCGACCTCCACCATCTCGTCGGCATCGACGCCCAGCACCGCCGCCAGCTTGGCCAGCCCGCGCGCCAATGGCTCACTGTCGGTTGTGACCGGTGACGTGAGGAGCGCGGCACCGGCCGCGACGACAGCCAGGCCTTCGGCCGGGGTGAGCCGCAGGGGGCGGGCGAAGACCTCGGCGAAGCGGATCCACACCCGGCCCTCGGCGATGTCGACCTCGATGAGGGTGTCGGGCGTGAACGGGTAGAGGCCGCAGAGGAAGAGGCGCTCGAGGTCCTCGACCAGCTGCTCCTCGGTGCATCCGAAGCGCTCGCACACCTCCTCGATCGCCGGTCCGTCCTGGGCCGCCACCCACGGCACCAGCGCGAGGAGGCGGGCCAGGCGCTTGTCGGTGTTGGGCGGCACGTCAGGCCGCCAGCGCTCGGAGCCACGCGACGATGTCGTGTCGCAGCTCGGGCGGGCCCAGCACCTCGGCGCGGTCGAGCAGTCCGAGCACGAACGTGCGCAGCGCGGCGCGGTTGGTCACGCGCAGGTCGACGACCACGGCCCCGTCAGGCCTGCGCTCGGTGACCGCGTCCACGCCGACCTCGGCGATCACGCGGTCGGCCTGGTCGCCGTCCACCAGCACTCGAGCCGTGACTTCGTCCTCGTCTCCCATCTCCCACGGCCGGGGCGGACGAGTCGAGCGGGCCGGCGGCCGCTGGAAGGCGTCGGGTGGTCCGGGCACGGGAACCGTCGCCATGCGGTCGAGTCGGAACGAACGCGCACCCTGCTTGTCGCGGTCGTAGCCCGCCAGGTACCAGAAGCCGTTGCGGAACGCGAGCCGGTACGGATCGACCGTGCGCACGTCGCCTCGGTACTCGAACGTCACGGTGCGGCTCTCGGCGACCGCTCCGAACAGCGCGGCCAGGTGCTCGCTGCCGGGCAACGCTGCGACGGTGTCGGCTGGCGCGCTGGTCGTGCCGCCGAGCTTCCAGAGGGTGGGGGCCGCTTCCGACCCCTCGAGCCGCACCGTCGTGACCGCGACGTGCAGTGCAGCCAGCTCGTCGGGCGCCAGCTCCGGATCGGCGAGGTAGTACTCCTCCTTGGGGATCCGGTATCCGATGGGCGAGTCCGCGCTGGTGGGATCCACGCGCGACAGCTCGAGGGGGATGCCCATCTCCCGCAGCGCGTCCTTGTCGCGCTCGAAGGCGCGCCGGAAGGTCGCGTCGTCATCGGAGTAGCCGGGCACGCGCTCGTGCAGCTCCTCACGCTCGAGCGGCCGCTCGGCCGCGAGCAGCGCGGCCACCAGGTTGATGAGCCGTTCGAGCCGGTTCATCCGAGCACGCTCGCGGCGTACACGCCGGCCGCGGCCGCGTACGCGAAGAACCGTGGGTCCTGGCTCACGCTGCGTCCCATCGACGTCACGCCGAGGTCGGCCAGGTCAGGGACGTCGACCTCCACCACCTCGTGACCGGGCAGATGGGGTCGCTGCTCGCCCCGCGGGATGGGCACCACCGCCTGTGCAGTCGTCACGTCGAGCACCGTCCGGGCGTGGTGGCTGATCCCCTGGTGACGAGCCCGCGGGTCGGCGTCACTGACCCGCAGGGCGACGACGGGGCGGTACGACATGGCCTCGGCCGCTTCGAGCACCGCCGCCACCTCCATTCCGCTGAACCCGTACTCGGTGCCGGTGCCGAGCGAGCCCGGCCCCATGCCCACGACGACCGCGTGTTGGTCGTCGCACAGCTGCAGGGCGTGGTGGACGTTGACCGCCTCCCGGTCGCCGCCGAAGGCCTGGCCGGCGGTGACGGTGACGTCGATGGTGCCAGCGTCACGCATGTCCGCCACCAGGTCACTGAAGGCGAGCGCGAGCGCGCCGGCGTCCGTCATCACGTAACCGAGTGATCGTTGCGGCGCCATGTACTTGAACGCGGCCGCCGCCACTGCGACCTGGCTGTGCAGGAAGCAGGCGATGGCGGGCGGATCGGCCTCGGCCCGCCAGTCGCCCGCCACCGGCGCGGTCGCCATGCCGGTGTCGACCTGCAGGCTGGTGTAGCGCAGCTTCATCTCGTGGCCCGCGCCGCGCGCCGACCACGCGTCGCGCTCGAGGTTCCAGTGCACGACGTGCCATCCGCCCGTACCGAGGCCGAGCTCGACGGCCGTCGTGTTCATGACCACGCGATCGCCCACCCCAACGGGGCCGATGAGCTGGGTGAGCACATACGCCTGCTCGCCGTCCACCTCGACGCGCTGCATCCCGTGGCGCTCGGAGAGGATCGTCGTCACCGTGCCGGTGCGGTAGCTGGGCACCCTGTGACGTTAGGTGGCGCCGTCGAGGTGGGCTCAGAGGGAAGCGATGAGCTTCTCCACCCGCTCGTCGCGGGCCTTGAAGGGGTCCTTGCAAAGCACGGTGCGTTGGGCCTGATCGTTGAGCTTCAGGTGCACCCAGTCGACCGTGTAGTCGCGCCGCCGCTCCTTCGCCTTGCGGATGAACTCACCGCGCAGGCGGGCACGGGTGGTCTGGGGCGGCTCGTCGATGGCGGTCTCGATGGCCTCGTCGGTGCACACGCGGTCGACCAGGCCGCGCTCCTGCATCCGGTAGAAGAGGCCCCGGTCGCGGCTGACGTCGTGGTACTGCAGGTCGAGCAACGCGACCTTGGGGTGGGTGAGGGGCAAGTTGTGGCGCTCGCGGTAGCCCTCGATGAGCTTGTGCTTGATGACCCAGTCGCATTCGCGGTCGAGGCTGAGGGGGTCCTTCTCGATGGCGGTGAGGCAGTGCTCCCACATGCCCAGGGCCTGCTCCTCGAGCGGTGACAGGCCCTTGCTGGCGTGGTACCGCAGGGCCCGGTTCAGGTACTCGGACTGGATGTCGAGGGCGCTCGCGTCCCGTCCATTGGCGAGGCGCACGCGGCGCTTGCAGGTCATGTCGTGGCTGATCTCGCGGATCGCCCGGATCGGGTTCTCCAGGGTCATGTCCCGCAGCACCACGTGCGGGTCTTCGAGCATGCGCAGCAGGATGCTGGTGGTGCCGACCTTCAAGAAGGTGGCGTACTCGCTCATGTTGGAGTCGCCCACGATGACGTGCAGGCGGCGGAAGCGCTCGGCGTCGGCGTGCGGCTCGTCGCGCGTGTTGATGATCGGGCGGCTCCGCGTCGTCGCGCTGGAGACGCCCTCCCAGATGTGCTCGGCCCGCTGGCTGATGCAGTACATGGCGCCGCGCGCCGTCTGCAGCACCTTGCCCGCGCCGGCGAATATCTGGCGGGACACGAAGAAGGGGATGAGGACCTCGGCGTAATGGCCGAAGTCGTCGCGCCGGCTGGTGAGGTAGTTCTCGTGGCAGCCGTAGGAGTTGCCGGCCGAGTCGGTGTTGTTCTTGAACAGGTAGATGACGCCGCGGATGCCCTCTTCCCGCAGGCGCTGCTCGGCGCTGAGCAGCAGGTGCTCGAGGATTCGCTCCCCCGCCTTGTCGTGCACGACGAGGTCGTAGATCGAGTCGCACTCGGGCGTGGCGTATTCCGGGTGGCTGCCGACGTCGAGATAGAGGCGGGCGCCGTTCTCCAGGAAGACGTTGCTGGATCTCCCCCAGCTGACCACTCGGCGGAAGAGATAGCGGGCCACCTCGTCGGGACTGAGCCGGCGCTGGCCGCGGAGCGTGCAGGTGACGCCGTACTCGTTCTCGAGTCCGAAGATCCTGCGGTCCATCGCTCCTCCTCGCGCCACGGTACCGTTCTCTCGGTGCGTACAAGCCGGATGGTGCCGCTCGTTCCTGCGCAAGGGACGTTCCACGCCAAGGTCATCGCGGCCAGGCTCGGGGCCGAGGGCATCGCCACCCAGCTCCGAGGCGCGGTGGACGGCCCCTACCCCTGCTTCGGCGAGGTCACCGTCTTCGTCGGCGAGGACGACGTCGAGGAGGCGGCCGAGCTGCTGCTCATCGACGAGGTCGAGGCCGCCCTCGAGGTCGTGGAACGGGACACCGACGACGAACCGGTCACCCACACCCGCCTGGTCGGCTGGCTCCCGCTGGTGTCCGTCGCCGTCGCCGCCTGCACGGTCGCCGTCCGCGCCTTCGCCTGAAGCCCTCTTCTCAGCGTCTCGAGGGTTTTGGAGTTCTCAGGCGAGGAGGCCGGCCGCTTCGTCGTCGACGATGCGCTTGAAGGCGCGGCGGCCGTTGGAACGGGCCAGGATGGCGACCTCCAGCTCGGTCGACGGCAGCTGGCGATCGGGACCCGCGAGTGCAGCCACGGCGGCCTTGAGGGCGGTGGGGAGGTTCCAACCCTCGGTGAATGCGGTCTGGATGCGCTCGGTGATCGCGTCGGCCTCGCCGCCGAGCACCGTGTAGTGGTCCTCGTCGTAGACGGTGCCGTCGTAGAGGATGCGGAAGATCTGGTCACCGCTCGGCTCCACGCCCACCTCGGCCACCAGGATCTCCACCTCGAGGGGCTTCATCTCATGGGTGAACACCTGCGTGAGGGTCTGCCCGTAGGCGTTGCCCAGTGAGCGCGCGTCGACGTCCTCGCGGCTGTACATGTAGCCCTTGGTGTCGGCGTGGCGGACACCGGCTTGGCGCAGTTGGTCGTACTCGCTGTACTTGCCGACGCCCCCGAAGGCGATGCGGTCGTAGATCTCGCTGATCTTGTGCAGGTTCTTCGAGGGGTTCTCCGCGCACAGCAGGATGCCGTCGTCGTAGACAGTGGCAACGAGAGGGCGGCCGCGGCCCACGTTCTTCCGGGCGAAGTCGGCCCGGTCCTTCATCACCTGCTCCGGCGCTACATAGAACGGCATGCTCATCGTTGCGCCTGCCCTTCGGCCGACTTCCGTTCGATGAGCGACCGGAAGCGCTCGGCCACCTCGTCGTCGGCCACCCGCTCGAATCCCTCGACGGTGATCGTCGCGACGGTGGGATAGATCCCGCGGACGGGGTCGGGACCGCCGGTCGCCGAGTCCTCCTCGGCCGCTTCGTAGAGACCCTGCACCGCCAGTTCGATGGCGGCGGCCCGATCCATCCCCTCGGTCCACCCGAGCTTGATGGTCGTGCGGGCATCGCGGCCACCCGAGCCCGTCGCGTGGAAGTCGGCCTCCTCGAACCGCCCGCCGGTGATGTCGTAGGTGAAGATGCGCCCTGTCCCCCGCCGCAGGTCGTAGCCCGCGTAGATCGGGACGACAGCGAGGCCCTGCATGGCAGCGGGCAGGTTCTGGCGGATCATCTGACTGAGCTGGTTGGCCTTGCCCTCCAGACTGAGTGCGACGCCCTCCACCTTCTCGTAGTGCTCGAGATTGGTCTGGAACAGCCGCGTCATCTCCACCGCGGGACCGGCGGCGCCGGCGATGGCCACGCCACTGTGACGGTCGGCGGGGAAGACCTTCTCCATGGCCCGGTGGGCGATGGAATGGCCTTCGGTGGCGCGCCGGTCGCCGGCCATCAGCACACCGTCGGTGTAGCGGATGGCCGCGATGGTGGTGCCGTGGCGGTACTCGCCGGGCTCGTGCTGGTCGGGCAGCGGCATGGTGTGCCCCAATCGCTGCAGGAGGTTCGTGAAGCTCGGCCCCGGACTGTCGCCGGGCGGGAACATGGGCAGGCTCATGACGAGCCGCAGGCTAGTTGGCCCGACTGCCTACGAGGTCGGCCACGCGCCGCCGGATGAGGTCGTCCAGCTCGGGATCGCGTGCGAGGTAGTCGGCTGCGGCGTAGAGGCGAGCGGGGTCGTCGTCGAAGTCGCCCAGGGTGTTGTTGCAGGGGAAGCAGAGCAAGCCCCTGACGCGACCTGTGTCGTGGTCGTGATCGACGTGGAGGGAGATGTCGTCGCGCGGCGGCCGTCCGCAGATCGCGCAACCACCGCCCTGCTGCTCGAGCAACCGGTCGTAATCGTCGAGCGTCATGCCGTACTTGCGCTCGAGATGGCCGGCTCGCGCGCGGCGCTTGACCTCGGGCTCTTGTCGCCGAGCGCGCTGATAGGCGTTGACCCGGTCAGAATTCTCCTGTTGCCACGCCTTGACGCGCGCTATTTCCTTGGCCGGATCCGCGATGTAGCGCTCGTGTTTCGCTGCAAGATTGCACGCCTTGCAGTCGCCGCGGCGGCCGTCTTGCGTTCCCGCCGCCTTGTAGAACTCATCGAGGTCCTTGAGTTGCCCGCACTTCTTGCAGCCCTTCATGGGCACAGCGTACCGAACACGTGTTCAGGAGCGAAGGGACCCAGTCAATGTCCTATTCGCCCCCTTTCTGCACATATGACCTGACAAACTCCTCAGCGTTCTCCTCGAGCACTTCGTCGATTTCGTCCAGAAGATCGTCCAGCTCGGCCTTGATGTCCTCGCCGCGCTTGGTGTCCGCGGCGACCTCGTCCTCCACCACCTCTTCGCGGCGGGGGGCCTGCTTCTTCTTCTGCTCTCGCTCAGCCATGGGATTCCGTCATGTTCATCAAGACCCTCTCCTATGAACCCAGCTTGTCCAACAGCTCAGCGGGGCTCGCACACGCTTCTATCAAGGTATCGACCATCGCCGCCGTACCTTTGAGCGGCTCCATCATCGGCACACGGCGCAGTGGATCGCCACCGAGATCGAAGACCATCGAGTCCCAGTTGGCCGCCGCGATCGACGACGCCCACTTCTGGAGGCATTTGCCCCGGAAGTAGGCCCGCGTGCGCTTCGGCGGTTCGTGGGTCGCATCGTCGACCTGGGCGTCGGTGACCAGGCGCTCCATGGGGAGCCGGTGGTACAGCGACTTCTCGGGGCGGACGTCGTGGTACTGCAGGTCCATGGCCGCCAGCCGGGGACTGGACCAGGTGAGCCCGTGGCGCTCGCGGTACGCGTCGAGGAGCTGGTACTTGGCCACCCAGTCGAGTTGGCCCGCCAGCGCCATCGGGTCGGTCTCCAGGTGGGTGAGCACGTGCTCCCAACGCCGGAGGATGTCGGCGCCGACCTCCTCGCCGACGGCCTCGAGCCCACGGTCCTCCGCGTACTTGCGGGCCAGGTCGAGGTGCTCCCACTGGATCTCGAGGGCGCTCATGCTGCGCCCGGTCGCCAGCTCGAGGGGCAGGGTGAGATCGAGGTCGTAGGAGACCTTGCGCATGGCCTGCACCGGTGCCGCGAGGGTGAAGTCCCGCTCGCCGAACCAGTCGTCCTCGATCATGCACAGGACGATCGCCGTCACACCCACCTTCAGGAACGTGGAGATCTCCGCCAGGTTGGCGTCGCCCACGATGACGTGGAGGCGGCGGTACTTCTGGGCGTCCGCGTGGGGCTCGTCGCGCGTGTTGACGATCGGCCGCTTGAGTGTCGTCTCGAGGCCGACCTCCTCTTCGAAGAAGTCAGCGCGCTGCGTGAGCTGGAACGGCACGTCGCCGGCGTTGGGCGCCTCCGTCCCGACCTTCCCCGCGCCGGTGTAGATCTGCCGCGTGACGAAGTGGGGCATGACGTGCTGCACGATGCGGCCGAACGGGACGGCGCGGTCCATGAGGTAGTTCTCGTGCGTGCCGTACGAGTTGCCCTTGCGATCCGAGTTGTTCTTGTAGACGACGATGCCCTGGCCGTTGGGCAGCGACCGCGCGGCTGCATCCATCGACCGAGCGAGGATGCGCTCCCCCGCCTTGTCGTACAGCACCGCCTCGAGCGCGTCGGCGCACTCCGGCGTGGAGAACTCGGGATGGGCGTGGTCGACGTAGTAGCGCGCCCCGTTGGTGAGGACCGCGTTCACGAGGTGGGTCTCCACCTCGGGCGGCATGGAACCGTCGCGAGCGAATCCGCGCGCGTCGTTGCCAGGCGACTCGTCCTCGAAGTCCCACCCGACCTTGCCGGACTCGCGCTGCAGCTCGGCCACGTACGCGTTGATGAGCACCGACGACGCGGCGATGGGGTTGGACTCGCCCGAGCCGCGCAGCACGATGCCGTACTCCGTCTCGATACCGAAGATCTTCGGCAGCGCCATTACATTCGCTCGCTTGCAAGCTGCGCTCGCTGAGGTGCGCTGGGGCCCCGCAACTTCAGCTCGCACACCCGCGTTCGGCTGACTCCCCCATCGCGGGCTGCTCTCGAAATTGCGTGCGCCCTCTCGATCACAGTGTCGACGCTACCTCGCCGCTCCCCGTCGGGAGCTACAGGTATTGGCCCGTTGCGACGCGTTCGATGGCTCGACCACCGGTGGTCTCCTGACCCTCCGACATGAGCACCCGCAGGAACACGATGCGCTCACCCTTCTTGCCGGAGATCTTGGCCCAGTCGTCGGGGTTTGTGCTGTTGGGCAGGTCCTCGTGCTCCTTGTACTCCTGCCGGATCGACTGGAGCAGGTCGTCGAGACGGATACCCTTGCCGTCGCCCGCGATGTGACGCTTGATGGCCAGCTTCTTGGCCCGCCGCACGATGTTCTCGATCATGGCGCCCGACGAGAAGTCCTTGAAGTACATGACTTCCTTGTCGCCGTTCTGGTACGTGACCTCGATGAAGCGGTTGGCGTCGTCCTCGAGATACATCTCCTGGACGGTGCGCTCGATCATGGCCCGCACGGTCTTGGTGCGGTCGCCGCCCCCGAGCGATTGGACCTCGCTCTCGTCGAGGGGGAGGTCTTCGGTGAGGTAGCGGGTGAAGATCTGGGTGGCCGCCTCCTCGTTGGGGCGCTCGATCTTGATCTTCACGTCGAGCCGGCCCGGTCGCAGGATGGCGGGGTCGATGAGGTCCTCGCGGTTGGAAGCGCCGATGACGATGACGTTCTTCAGCGTCTCCACACCGTCGATCTCGGCCAGCAGCTGAGGGACGATCGTCGACTCCATGTCCGAGCTGATGCCGGTGCCGCGCGTGCGGAACAGCGAGTCCATCTCGTCGAAGAAGACGATGACGGGCATGCCCTCCTCGGACTTCTCCCGGGCCCGTTGGAACACGAGGCGGATCTGCCGCTCGGTCTCACCCACGTACTTGTTGAGCAGCTCGGGACCCTTGATGTTGAGGAAGTAGCTCTTGGCCCCGCTGATGCCGGTGACCTCGGAGACCTTCTTGGCCAGCGAGTTGGCCACCGCCTTGGCGATGAGGGTCTTGCCGCAACCCGGAGGGCCGTAGAGCAGGATGCCCTTTGGCGCGGGCAGCTTGTGCTCGACGAACAGCTCGCGGTGCACGAAGGGCAGCTCGACCGCGTCGGTGATGGCCTCGATCTGACTGTCGAGCCCGCCCACGTCGTCATAGGAGATGTCGGGCACCTCTTCGAGGACGAGCTCTTCGACCTCGGGTCGTGGCAGCTTCTCGAGCAACAAGCCGGTGCGGGAGTCCATGAGGATGGTGTCGCCCGAGCGGAGCTTCTGGCCGAGGAGCGAGGCGGCCAGCTCGACGACGCGCTCCTCGTCGGCCCGGCCCACGATCAGGGCGCGCCGGCCGTCCTCGAGCATCTCCTTGAGGGTCACGACCTCACCCGAGAGCTCGGCGCTGCGGGCCAGCACCACGTTCAGCGACTCGTTGAGCACGACCTCCTGGCCCCGCTCCAGATCACCCAGGTCGATCTCGGGGTGCAGGGCAACGCGCATCTTGCGGCCGGCGGAGAACACGTCGACGGTGCCGTCGTCGTTGGTGGCGAGGAAGGTGCCGTAGGCGGACGGCGGCTGGGTGAGCTTGTCGACCTCCTCCCGCAGGGCGGCGATGTGCTCGCGCGCCTCACGCAGGGTGTAGGTGAGCTTCTCGTTCTGGGAAACGGCCTGGGCCAGCTGTCCCTTGGTCTCGAGCAGTCGCTCCTCGAGGGTGCGCACGCGCTTGGGAGCGTCCTGCAGGCGCCGGCGCAGCGTGACGACCTCGTCCTCGAGGACCTTGGCCTGCTCCTGGAGCTCGGCCATCTCGCGCTCGTACAGGGCCAGTCGTCGTTCGGGCTCGGAGTCGGACGTCGGGACCACCCCCTCTCCTTGGCGACCATACACCGGTGCCTTCGCCAAATTGCCGACCATGCAGGCGTGGGTGACGCTTTTCACCCGCGGCGGCCGTGGAAATTGACGCTCCGGCGGTATGCTCGTTACGTTCGTCACGTCGGCGCTGGTTGCCCGATGTCGAGGAGGCGGAGGAAGCCCGATGGCCATGAAGGTCTGGATCGATCAGGATCTGTGCACCGGTGACGGTCTCTGTGAAGAGATCGCCCCCGCGGTCTTCACGCTGCTCGACGACGGACTCGCCTACGTGAAGGAAGGCGACAAGATCTTCAGCGAGCCCGGGGGTCCCGAGGGCCTCGCCAACGTCCCCGCCGGGATGGAAGAAGCCACGATCGAGTCCGCCGAGGAGTGCCCCGGCGAGTGCATCTTCATCGAAGTCGAGTAACCCGCAGTCCGGTTCGTTTCTCTCAGGCCTCGGCCAAGCACCTGCCGCTGTCGGCCTGTGCGGTCCGCGGGGCCACGAGGACGGCGCGGAGCTCGGAGCTGGCGAGGGCGTAGGCGGTGCCGGGGCGGTCAGGGGCGATGGCGAAGGCCACGCCGATGACGGCACCGGCCTGGTTCACCAGCGCTCCCCCGGAGTCGCCGGCGCGCAGCTCGGAGGCGAGGATGAACACGTCGCGCCGAGTCTGGTGGGCGTCGTAGAGATCACGGCCGACGGCCTGGACCCGCTGCGTGACGCGGGCCGGTGCGATGCGCAGGGGATCCTGGCCGCCGGGATGGCCGAACACGGCGCCGACCTGTCCGGTGCGGCCCTGCGCCACCACGAGGGGACGCTCAGTGAGACCCGGCACCCGAAGCACGGCCAGGTCGCGGTCGGAGTCGAACACCACGATGGTGGCGGGGAGCGCCCGCGGACTGCTGGGCCGCAGCACGCGCGGGCGCCGCACACCCGCGACGACGTGGGCGTTGGTCACGACCGTGTCCACATCGGCCGCGAAGCCGCTGCCCTCCTGGATGCGGTTGCACGCCTCGCCCTCGACCTTGACGGTGGACGCGGCGACCGCCTGCTGCACCGCCAGCGGCATCGGGATGGCCTCGGGCGGCGGCCCCGCAACAGGCGCTGGACGCAGCGCGTCGAACACGCGCGGGAAGTCGTTCTCGCCCACCAGCCGGCGGAGGGCCTGGAGCGTGTCGGGTGGCCGCGGCGCCACATCGTCGATGGCGCGGGCCAGCTGCGAGCTGCGCGCCTGCTGCGACGCCCAGCCCGGTACGTCGGCCATGGCCGGGAGCAGGAGCCATATGGCCACCATGACGCCGAGCACACCGACGAACGCGCCCATCACCTTGTCGAACTGCCGGAACGGCCCGTGCGGGATGTAGCGCAGCACGTGTGAGCCGACGAGCAGCCCGATCCCCTGGCCGACGAAGGCGCCGCCCATGAGCACGCCCGCCGCGACCAGCAGCCGACTGGCCGAATCGTTGTTCTGGAACTGCTCGATCAGCGTCGGGAGCACGCGTGCCGCCACGGTGAGCCCGATGGCCAGGCCGATCCACGACGCCGCACGCGCCAGCAGTCCCAGGCGGTAGCCGCCGACACCAGCCGAGACGGCGGCAACGACGATGAGGATGTCGAGCAGGTTCACGGGGTCGGCGCCGGCTAGTCGCCCGACCCGAGGAGGCGGGCCGACGTGAGGAAGCCGGTGTGGCCGACCATGCGGTGATCGGGGCGGACGGCTTGCCCCTCGACGTACCAGCCCCGCAGCATCACCTCGACGGTGGACGCCATGCCGAACGCGCTCTCGGCCAGTGCGTCCCGCAGCTGCGCGACCTGGGTGACGCTCGGGACATAGGAGAGGAAGATGCCACCGAGCCGCATCGCCCCCTCGGCGTGCTTCACGACCCGCCACGGCTCGGGCAGGTCGAGCACCACGCGGTCGAGCCCGGTCTCGTCGATGCCGTCGTACACGTCGCGCTCTTCCACGCGGAAGCGTTCGGCCGCGTCCGGGCCGAGGAACGACGCCACGTTGGCGCGCGCACGCGCCGCGAAGTCGGACCGCAGCTCGTAGCCCACGATCTCCGCGCCGGCCCGCAGCATCGTCATCGACAGTGCGCCGGATCCGACGCCCGCCTCGAGCACCCGCGCGCCCGGGAAGATGTCGGCCATGAGCAGGATCTGCCCGAGATCCTTGGGGTAGATCACCTGGGCACCGCGTGGCATCTTGAGGACGAACTCGGCCAGCGTCGGCCGCACGGCGATGAAGCGACTCCCTGCCGTCGATCGCACGGTGATGCCCTCCTCGCGCCCGATGAGGTCGGCGTGCGACACCGGTCCCGCGTGCGTGTGGAACTCGCCCCCCTCGGCCAGCGTGATGAGGTAGCGACGGGCCTTGCGGTCGAGCAGCAGCACCTTCTCCCCCACCGCGAAGACCCGACTCATGAGGTGGCCCTGACGACGAGCTTGCAGAAGGCGCAGACGTCACCGGGTGTGGGCGACCCACACGTCTGGCACGGCCGCAGCTCGCCCTGCTCGACGTGCGCCTCGGACGTGAAGCGGTCCGACGCGCGCGCGAGGAAGCCGAAGTAGAAGGCGTTCTTGGTGCCGGGTGACTGGTCTTCGATGGCGTTGAGGGCCTCCTTGTACCCGAGGTGCTTGTTGCCCGCGGCCATGGGGCACTCCTCGACGATGTAGTCGATGCCCCGGATGACGCACCACGCGGCCATCTCCCGCTCGCCCAGTCGTACGAGCGGCTTCACCTTGCGCACGAAGCCGTGTGACGCGGGCAGCACCGGGAGCTGGCGGCCCAGGTAGTCGGTGGCCCACCGCAGCACGTTGCCGAACAGCACGGCCGCCTCGTCGTCGAGGTTGTGGCCGGTGGCCACCACGTCGTAACCGTGCTCGACCGCGCTGGCGTTGAACAGATGCCGCTTCGACAGCCCGCACGCCGAGCACGGCACGCGCCGGGCCGCACGCGAGCCGGTGGGGATGTCGAAGCCGTGATCGCCCGGCAGGTCGACCTCGTGCAACGTCAGTCCTCGTTCGGCCGCGAACGCGCGCGTGAGCCGGCCCGACTCGTCGCTGTAGTCGCCGATGCCGAGGCCGAGGTACAGGCCGTCAGCCTGGTAGCCGAGCTCGACGAGCATGTCCCACAGCGCCAACGAGTCCTTGCCACCGGACACGGCGACCAGCACCCGGTCGCCCGGGGCGATCATGTCGAACTCCTCGACGGCCTTGCGCACCTGCTCCCGGCAGTGGTGCAGGAAGCAGTCGGCACAGAACCCGGCGTTGTGGCGACGCAACTCGATCACCGCGGGACCGCGGCACCGTCGGCACTTCAGAACAGACCACCCCCGGAGATGACAGGCCGGATCTCCACGCGGTCGCCGTCCTCGAGCAGGGCATCGCCCGTGACGAGCGTGTCGCCGCGGATGACGAGCACGGACTCGCGGTTGAGTGCCAGCCGCTCGATGAGCACGTGCACCCGCATGGGACCTTCCATCTCGAGCTCCCGACGTGGGTTCCGCAGCAGGACCTTCACCGCTGTGTCATCTGTTCGCTCGCCGACGCTCGCTCACCTCTCCATGTTGCCCGTTCCCGGGCCGGAGACGCTCACCCCTTCCGCCTGGCGGGCGATCACCAGGGTCTCCCCCGGCCCGAGCTTGCGCGAGAAGAGGACGGTGTCCTGGCCGGACAGGCGCCGGATCAGCGAACGGGTCACGCTGACCGCGGCGACCACCGTCCACAGGCGACTGCCGCCCAAGGCGCCCGACCACATGCGGGCCCGCACCATGGCGAACGGTCCGCCCCGCTTGGCCCTGGCCATCGGTGCTACACCCGCCGGATCTCGACGACGGTGGACAGCTTCGTCCCCCGGCGGCGCCCGAGGAGATAGACGAAGCCCACCACAGCGACGGCCGCCACCGCGGCGAGGGCGAGCCCGATGGGCTTGGCCTTCTCGGTGGTGTCGTCGACCTCACCTTTGAGCTCACGGAGCTTGGACTCGATGTCGTCCCGACTGATGCGGCCCTGCGTGGTTGCGGTCATGAGGTCCCTCCACTGGCCCGGTCACCGCGGCGCTTCTCAGCACCGATGGCTCGGGCCGACATGGCGGCGATGAACACCGACACGCCGAGCACGATGATGTACGGCAACACGGACAGGTTGCCTTCGAAGGTGTCGGAGAACTGCTCCTGCAGGAACCGCAAGGCGGCCAGCGCCACCAACACGAAGCCGATCCCGAGGGCGAACGAGCCCGCCGCTCCCCACATCAGGAACCGGCCGATGCCCTTGAGGGGCTCGATCGTCTCCTGCTTGAAGTAGGCAACGACCAGCTCCCACACCTCGCCCGCGGTCGCGGCCATGCTCTTGTCGCCGTCGGGCACGGTGGGTTCCTATCCCGCTGAGAGGCGGTACGCAAACATCTCCCCCGCCGCCGAGGCCAGTTCAGCGGTCGCTTCGATCCGCTCCCGCCACGTCGGCGCCTCGAGGATCCGCTGCTTGTCGGCAGGGCCGACCGGGGCGAACGCGGCCAGTTGGTAGGCCGCCCGTTCAGGGTCCGTGTCGAGCTCGACCGTGGCGGGGACGGACGGCTCGTCCAACTCGGCCTGCAAGGCAAGGGCGCGTCGCACGGCCCGTTCCGCCGCCTCCAGCCGGACCACGTCCTCCGCCTCGATCGGGCCGTCGTCGAGATCCTCCACGAGCGCCAACGGGTACGGATCGTCGGGAAGCCAGGTGCGGATGCGGATCCGGCGGGCGCCGATGGTGATCAGGGCCCAGCGCCCATCGGGGAAACGGGCCGCTTCCACGATGCGAGCGACGGTGCCTGTGCCGAAGCGGGCGTCGCCGCCGCCGACCTCGCTCCCGCGCTCGATGAGGACCACGCCGAACTCCTCGTTGCCCCGGAGGCAGTCCTGGGTCAGCTCGCGATAACGCGGCTCGAACACGTGCAGCGGCAGCGGCGCGAACGGGAACAGCACCGTGCCGAGCGGGAACATCGGCATCGGCAGCGCCGGGGTCCCGGTCACGGTTGGAGCTCGGCTGCGGCAGGCGACTCGGGATAGCCGGCGAGGATGGCGCCCAGGCGCTCTTGCGCGCCGTAGCCGGGCTTCTCGGTGGGGATGGGCAGGCCGTTGGCGAGGAAGGAGAAGAGCAGCTCGCCCCCGCGGGTGCCGTCCATCCATCCGCTCAGCGCCACCACCCCGTCGAGGAAGCCCGTCTTGCCGCGCAGCCTGCCCGCGGCGGGGTTGTGGTCGAAGCGCTCAGCGAGCGTGCCCGTCTCCCCCGCCACCGCCAGGCCGGCCGTGATGGGACCGTCGTGGCCGGTGGTGGCGAGGATCTGGGCGAACAGGTTGCACGTGGCGAGATCGGAGCGATCGAGACCGGATCCGTCGATCGCCTTCACCTCGGTGGACGGGAGCTTGGCCCTGGCCAGACTGTCGCGGACCACGCCGAGCCCCGCGGCGGTGGTGCCGGCGTTGGCGAAGCGGCGCCCGAGCTCCTTGACCAGCAGCTCGGCGGTGTTGTTGTCGCTCTCGCGCAGCATCTCGCCGACGATGTCCTTGACCGGGGGCGACCGCACGGATGCGATGCCTGCCAATCCGCCGGGGGCCTTCCCGGCGCCGGGCTCCCCCGCCACGACCACGCCCTGGGCGCGCAGCAGCTCGGTGAAGATGGCGGCCGCGCTGACGGCCGGCTCGGTGGAGACGACCTTGTGGGGCGAGAAGGCCTGGTACCCGTCGTTGACGGCGAGCGCGCTCTCCGGCCCGACGTGGCCCTCAGTGATGTACGCCCGCTTCCAGCTCGGCAGGTAGCGCTGGGCGTCGTAGCGCGAGTCGTCGCCCATCACCCTGCCCTGGACCTCGTGCACACCGGCCGCGACGACCTTGGCCGCCAGGTCCTCGTACGGCGTGTGGAGCTGGGGCTGGTTGGCGAAGGAATCGGCGTAGGGCTTGGTCGCCAGGAGCGGATCGCCCCCGCCGACCACCCAGAGGTCGCCGGCCACCACCCCGTTGTCCGGACGGCGAGCGATCACGGCCGTCTCCATGGTCGTGGTCTGCCCGAGGCGGGTGAGGGCGGCACTGGCGGTCGCCAGCTTGAGGTTCGAGGCGGGCGTCAGGAGCTCGTGGGGCTGGCGGGCGTACACCGCGCGCCCGCCCTGCTGCACCACCAGACAGGAGCGGTTGCGGCCGTCGGCCAAGGATGCATCGCCCAGGAACGTGTCGAGACGGGCGGCCAGGCGTACATCGGCCACGAAGTTCGACAGCACCTCCGGCGCGCGGCGCGCGGACAGGACCGCACGCGCCGGGCGTGCGCCACTCGACGGTGTGAGTACCGGCGCGGGCGCCCGCACCGCCAGCACCCCGGCGACGACTGCGACGACCAGGAACAGGGCGGAGGCCAGCCAGCGTCGCACTCGCACAACGCTACGACCGGTCAGTCGCGTGGGGTGAGCAGGTACGTCGAGCTGGCCTTGGCGACCAGGCGCCCGTCGTCGTCGACCACCTCGGCCTCGACGAAGGCGGCCCGTCTCCCGCCCGAGATCACGTGGGCGTTGCACGTCAGCTCGGCGCCGACGGGGACTGCTTTGAGGAAGCTGATCTTCATCTCCGCGTTGGAGGAGAACACCTTCCGATCCTTGGCGAAGGTCAACGACGATGCACCCATGGCTGAATCGACGAAGGCGGCGAGGAACCCGCCCTGCACGATGCCGACCGGGTTGCTCATGCGCTCGTCGGCGACCATCCGCCACACCGTGCGGCCTGGCTCGCTCTTGTCGATGCAGACCATGCCCAGCGTGAGATCACAGTTGGGCGGGACCTGCACCCGCTTGTCCACCGGAGGCACGGGCGGACAGTAGTTTGCCTCGCGTGACCAACGGCCCCGACTACTCGTCGGACTTCACCACGCTCGTGGAGCTGCTGAAGATCTACGAGGACGACGGCTACACCGGCAACTTCGGCGCGCGTGAAGAGGCCACGGTCATCTGTTTCGGCTGCCGCCAGGAGACACCGGCGAAGGAGGTGCGCCTGGAGTCGCTGCGTCGTACCGAGGGAGCCTCGGACCCGTCGGACATGGCGGTCGTCGCCGCCATCATCTGTCCCCACTGCGGCCAGAAGGGCACCCTCGTCATGCACTACGGCCCCGAGGCCACCCCCGAGGAGGACGAGGTCCTGCGCGACCTCGAAGACCGCCGCGAGAGGTGACGAGCGCGGCAGGGCAGGGATGCAACAGGCCGACCGCGCTCGGGCAGATGCCGCGATGGGGGGCCGGGTCGATCGCGCAAGGCAGGCCGAACGTGTGGGGCCCCAGCGCAATTCAGCGAGCGAAGCTTGCGAGCGCAGTTGCAACAGGCCGGTGGCGCTCGGGCAGATGCCGCGATGGGGGGCCGGGTCGATCGCGCAAGGCAGGCCGAACGTGTGGGGCCCCAGCGCAATTCAGCGAGCGAAGCTTGCGAGCGAGCGAGTGTTATGGCTCCAAAGCCGACCGGAAGAAGGCCATGATGTGGGCTTGGCGCTCCTTGAGGGCGGCCGGGCTCATGGGGTCGCGGTCGAGCAGCGCCTCGATGAACGGTGAGTCGCTGAAATAGGTGAGCAGCGCGCCGTAGCCGGTGAGCAGCAGTTGCTCCGGGTCGAAGCGACGGAACCGGCCCGCGTCCATCTCCTTCTCCATGAAGCCGCTCGCCTTCTCCACGAGGGGATGCAGGGCTGTTGCCAGGTCGTGCCCGAGGCGGCTGCCGCCTTCGAGAGCCTCCCGCCGCACGATGCGCACGAACTCGGCGTTGGCCGCGAAGAAGTCGAAGCTGGCGGTGAGCACCCGGTCGACCTGCTCCCAGCCGTCGCTCGGGTCCTGGATGGCCCGGTCGACCCGGATGAACCAGTCGGCCATCGACGCCTCGAACACCTCGCGGTAGAGCGCCTCCTTGGAGGAGAAGTGGTGCAGGAGGCTGGGTCGCCGGATGCCGACCGCTTCGGCGATGTCGTTGAGCGACGTCCCGTCGTAGCCGTGCTCGGCGAAGAGGTGGCGGGCGGTGGCCAGGATGGCGTCGCGCGTAGACAGCGACGTAGCAGTGCTGGCCATACCTTGCAGGGTACTGGTGCCAGGTGTCACGAGGGGGCTTTTCGTCTACCGACCAGTAGGTAGGGAGCTACGCTGGACCCATGGCGTTCCTCCTCCCTGTCCTGGTCGGGCTGACGGTTTCCAACCTGGCGCTGCTCATGACCACGGTGTGGCTCCACCGTGCCCTCAGCCACCGGGCCATCACCCTGGGACCTGGCGTCACATGGGTGTTCCGCGTGCTCATCTGGATCACCACGGGCATCCGGCCCCGGCAGTGGGTCGCAGTCCATCGCAAGCACCACGCGTTCACGGACGTGGCCGGCGACCCGCACTCCCCTCTCCTCGAGGGCTTCCCCGCCGTCCAGTTCAACAACGTCGGCCTCTACCGCAAGGTGGCCAAGGACGAGAGTCAGGTCGCCCGCTACGCCCGCGACCTTCCTCCCGACCGATGGGATCGCCTCCTCTTCGACCACGCCCTCGTCGGGCTCTCGATCGGCATCGGCATCCTCGTCATGGCGTTCGGCTGGAGGTTCGGCCTCATCGCGGCCGTCGTGCACACCGTCTCCTACCTGTTGTTGAACGCGGCCATCAACGCCATCGGGCACTTCTTCGGGACGCAGCCCTACGAGAACACGGCTCGCAACAACCAGTGGCTGGCATTCCTCACTGGCGGCGAGGGCCTGCACAACAACCACCACGCCGCACCCACGTCGGCCAAGTTCGCGCTCGGGCGCGGTGAGATCGATCCGGGCTGGTGGCTCGTCCGCCTGTTGCAGCGACGGGGCTGGGCGACCGTTCGCCTCGACCAGGAGCGGGTCAAGGAGAAGCTCGCTGCTTAACATGGCTGGTCATCGGTAGTTCGACCGCCGGCCGCGTGTGGTTCTGGCTGCGCTCCCCTTCTGGAGGGGCGACTGGCCGGAACACGGACCACGTCGATGCACGGATGGTCACGCGGGCTCGGACGCAGTACTACCGCTCGCGGTATCGCGCCTTCACGGAGTGGGGTGCGGGTGCCTGCGTCCACGGCCCCCTGCGGCTCCGGGGACCCGGGCGGATCGTCGTCGGCGCGGGGACGGTGTTCGGTCCTGGATCCGGAAGCATCCACGCCGCTGGACCGGGGACCGTCCGCATCGGCGCCGGCTGTCACCTCAACCATGTGGACATCGCCGCGTCTGACAACGTCACGATCGGCAACGGCGTGCAGGTTCGCGACCGCTTGCGCATCGCTGGTGCCGGCCGCGTCACGCTGGGCGACGGGTGTGACATCGCGTCACTCGAGATCGTCGCCACCGGCGATGTGACGATCGGCGACGGCACGAAGGTCGTTGAGCACGCCAGGCTCCAGGGCGGTGACCACATCACGATCGGGGAGAGCTGCAAGGTCAACGAGCTCGACATCTCCGCCGCTGGCGACGTCTCGATCGGCAGCGCGGTACGAGTGCGGTCCAAGCTGTACATCGGCGGCAAAGGCCGCGTCGTCATCGGCGACCGGTGCGTGTTCGAGCTTGCTTCGGGCACGGTGCTCAACGCCGCGGAGCCGACGGCCACCGTGCGCGTCGGGGCGGAGTGCGGGATCAACGGACTCGACGTCTACGCGGGCGACGACGTCACGATCGGCGACCGCTGCATGGTCGGTGAATGCTCGATGGTGACCACCGACTTCCACAGCACGCGACGTGATCGCTGGGCCGGCCAGGCGGTGAAGCGCGGCCCGATCACGGTGGGAGCCAACGTCTGGCTGGCCGACAGGACGGTCATCACCAAGAACGTCTCGATAGGCGACAACTCGGTGGTGAGCATCGGGACGATCGTCCGTGAGGACGTGCCCGCCAACGTGATCGTCTCGAGCCACCACCAGCGAATCGTCAAAGAGCTGCCACACGACCCTTAGAGGTCGTACCCCGCGGCAACGAGGGTCTCGCTCGCAAGTCGGGCGAACAAGGCCACGTCGGCCTCGTTGAAGTCCGTCCGCCAGTCCCCGACCGCTCCGCGGCGGAACATCTGTCCGTCGCCCGCGTAGGCGACGCGCGAAAAGTCGGTCGAAGCGGTGACACGATCGACGAGCACGGGGTCGAACGGCAGGCCGCAGAACGTGAACAGCTCGGCGATGGCGCGCCATGGGTCGTGCTTGGCCTCCTCGAAGCGGAACACGTGCCATCGCCCAGCGGCCTCCGGCGTCGCACGAACGCCCATGCCGAACTGCACCGCCTCGACCCATCGTCGGATCTGCTCGTCGCGGCTCTTCGGTACCCAGGCCGCCTCCGCCGCCCGATGTTGCATCGACACGCACACGTCCCGACCGTCGCGAAGGACTTCGACGATCCGCGCCTCCGGAAAGCGTCGGAGGATGCGTTGTGCATGCAGGATGTGGGACGGCGTCTTTTCGACGAACACGCGGCCACTCGTCGCTTCGGCGCCGACGATGAAGCCCTCGAGCACGGCGGCGATGACATCCTCGGCGGCGTCTGGCATGGGTCGCCCCGAGGCCTCAGCCCTCTCGAGCAGTTCGACGAGCGCATCACGCGTCACCAGCAGGTGGAGTCCCAGGTCCTCGCCGATCGGCCGGCCGTCGTACCGGCTGAGGATGTACTGCCGCGCCGCGGAGCCGAGTCCCCGGGTGACGATCGGCTCGTACAACTCGTCATAGACGTGCGTCTCGTCCGCTGGTGCGATCACCAGTGGGTGGGATCGGAGGATGGAACGGGCCCAGGTCGTTCCGGACCGCGGACAACCGACGATGAAGACCTTTCGAGTGCCGGGTCCAGCGCCCGCCGCAGCCGCCCCGGGGCCCGCGCCTCCGACCGAGCTCATCGCACCCGGAGACGGGTGATGCGCATGAACCGGGGCTGGGCACCGCAGTTCGGGGACACGGTGTGGGCGAGCAGAGGGTGCGCAACGACGACGTCGCCAGCCTGAGCAGTGAGCTCGACCACCCGAGCGGGCAGTCCGTCGATGTCAGCCTCCGCGAACAGGTGGTCATACGAACGGGGGTCGTCATCGGAGCCGAGCAGCGACTGCAGCCAGGGATGGCTCCTGTAGAAGGCCTTGCCGGACGCCGCGCTGGCCTCCTCGGCGATGCCCGGGCGGTTCGAGGCGAAGCGGGCCACGAGCCGGTGTGACCCGGCGACCACGAGGGTGGCTCCGCCCCGGGGCGCGACGTCGTTCAGGAAGCTGAACACCATCAACCCACGAAGGGGCTCGAGGGGATCGACGTAGTCGGCGTCGGTGTGCCAGAGCGGTGGCACCATCCATCGTCGTTCCGGATAGGGGAACGTCACGAGGAACTCACCCCAGTGATTGGGGCGGCCCCAGCGGCCGACCCCGAGCAGATCGTCCGCCACGGCGGTGGTCACTGGACCGCCGATGGGCATGAAGACCGGATCGTCGAGCAGCTTCTGGAGGTGACGCGCTTCGCCGATCGGCCACGTCGCGGGGTCATCGCGAAGAACGCCGCGCCGGGCCAGGAACGCCCACATCCGGTCTTCCATGGCCACCGCTTCATCGAAGGCACCGGGGATCCGAACAAAGCCGTCACGGGCGAACTGATCGTGTTGCTCGATGCTGAGCCCAATGGGACCCGGCGCGCCGGGCGGGTCCCTCCGCGGCTGACGCCGAAGGACGGCCGCCTGCCGAGCATCGCCTATTGCGCTGCCGAGGTTCTCACTGGCAGCCACGAGCGCATGCATCGCCGTGCCGTCGCTCCCCCGGCGCAAGGCGAGCCTTCCGGCGCCCACGGCATCGCCAGCCGCGCCGACCGAGCGACGGAGCCTTTCGCTTCGTGTCCGCGACCCGGCGAACAAGGCATCGACGAGGACCTTCGACGTGCCCTGCGTGACACCTCGCCGCAGGAGGTAGCGACGGGAGAGCCGCTCCGGGTGCACCCAGTGGTACACACGCGCCTCCGGCTCGTAGATGACGTCCCAGCCGCGCGCGGCCACCCGCCGGAACAGACCGTCCTCCTCACAGCCAATGCGTTGGACGCCGCGGGGCCCGAGCTCCGACGGGAAGCCACCAACGGACAGGAACGCTTCGCGTCGGAAGGCGACGTTCGATGCGAAGGGGTACAGCGGGTAGTCGATCTTCGTGCGGGTGCTTCCGAGGTCGAAGTGCCCGTACCAACCCTCGAGGCCGCGGACCCAACGTGGAGCCTGACGGGTCCAGCGCAGGCCGATCGGTCCGGCGAACCCAGCTGCGCCCGGCGAGGACGCAGCGGCATCCGCGAGCGCCTCCAGCCAATGCGGGCCGGCGACCGCGTCGTCATCCAGGAAGGCGACGAGCTGTCCCGACGCCTCCCCCGCTCCCCGGTTCCGAGCGATGGACACGCCGAGCTCAGGCTCCCGGATGTGTCGGAGGCGGCGGAACCGGGACCTCAGGTCGTGCAGGACGGCGGCCGTGTCGTCAGTGGACCCGTTGTCCACCACGATGATCTCCATCGGTGCCAGCGTCTGTTCGGTGAGGCTGACGATCGCGCGAGCCACCATGCCCGACCGGTTGTGCGTCGGAACGACGACACTCACCTTCATCGCGGCACGAGTCTGCGATGAGAGGCGCCCCTCCGACGACTCGGAACAGCCAGGGCACCGAGCGGAGGGAGGGGCGATCGCCATGTTCCCACAGCCGCCCGCCTGCGTGTCCGAGGATCCATCATCCGGGGGCGTCAGTCCGCCGGATGCGCCTCAGGGCCTCACCCAGCCACGTGGCCGCGGCCCCTCCGGCGATGAGGCCGGCGACGAGCGGACGCGAGGCGTCCACCGCGCCGTCGATCTCCCCTGCTGCCCGACTCCAAGCCGCACGTGGGCGGACGGCCCTGGCAGATGCAGATCCCCGAAGGCCTGTCTCGTATCGCGCGAGCAGCATCGCGGTCACCGAAGGTGCTTGACGGCGTTGCCGCACCACCGACGAGACCGTCCCAGCCGTGAGTCCCATGTCGTTGAGCGCCCGCGCCGCGCCCGCCTCGTGCCCATCAGGGCACGACTGGTCGAAGCCGCCCAGCGCGCGGAGCGCCTCTCGGGCGAAGGACACGTACGTCCAAGCCGGGTCGGCGCCGGCGAGGAGCAGACTGGCCCAGCCCGCGGCTGTCGGCGGGGGTTCGGTCACGCCCGCCCTCAGGACGCCGTGCCCCGCTTCATGGGCGTCGATCAGCTCCCCGAACCCGCCCGGCTCGATCCGGTCGCCGACCTCGAGGAACGTGACGTAGTCGCCCCGCGCCACGTCGAGCACCGTGTTCGCCAGACCCGCTTCCCCAGACTCGGCGGCGATCTGGACCGTGGCGACGTTCTTCACACCATTGCTCACCACGTCCGCCGCATATCCGTCGCGCGTCGCGACGAGGAGCTCGACTCGCTCGTCGTCACCGATGTCCCAGAGCATCTGGACCGCGTCGTGCTCCTGGCCCGGCGCCACGGCCAGCGCGATGGTGAGCACGGGCCCGTCGAGGTCGAGCTCGTCCGGCCAATCCGAGGCGGACCCTCGAGCAGGCAGGACGGGATGGTCGAAGGCTCGGGGCTCCCACGTCTTCAGCTCGCCGGGCGCCTCGGTCGTGTATCCGTAGTCGGGTTCCCATGTGCAGTCCGGATCGGCCTGGCGGAACTTCTCCCGCCGCGTACGTCTGGCGTCGTCTGTGAGGCTCACCAGGTGCTTCATACGGATGGTTGTCTGCAGCCACCGCTCGCGCGGGATCGCCGTCGGGATCGGTGGCGCGTGGAGGCGGGCGGTGGGGAACACTTGTCCGGGCTCGAAAGCGAATAGGCGGTAGGCGTCGTAGTCCAGCCGGTCGTAGTGGTCCTCGTCGTCGATCATGCGGAACGAGGCAAGGCTGTAACCGCGGCCGCGCTCGGCGCCGCGATGGAGGAAGCGCCGGAGGGCAGCCGCGTCCTCGGGCGGGATGCGCTCGTCGGCGTCGACGCTGATGACCCAGGTGGGCCACAACTCGGCGGCCGCCGCCAGCAGGCGGTTGCGATTGTGACCGTCGTCCCAGTCACCGAAGTCGGGGCGGGGTGGGTTTGTCAGGACCTTGACGACCAGCGGATGCTGACGCAACAGCGCTTCCGTTTCATCGGTACTGCCGTCGTCGAGTGCGACGACCGCGTCCGCCACGCGTTCGATGGAGTCGAACCAGCCCGGGAGCAGGTCGGCGCAGTTCCGGGCCGGAAGGAGGCAGACGACGTACGGTCGGGCCACTCCCTGGACGACGCTGTCCCCAGCGCCGAGAAGGAAGGGCAGCTCCGGTACTCGGGCACGCCAGCGCGGAAAGGGCCCTGACCCGAGCGGCCGCAAGTTCTCGTAGTAGTCCTGGAAGGCACCCTCCGGGTCGGCCTCACGGAACTTCGCCACCCGGCGGGAGCGGGCCGCCGGATCGGCATCACCGAAGTGCTTGACGCGCAGCGTCGTGTGGATCCAACGCTCCGGTCCGATCTGGGTCGGCACGGGGACCAGGTCGAGTCGCCGGTTGAGGAACCGGTGGGACGGCTTGAACGGAAACAGGCGGTACACCCACTCGTAGTCGGGGTCGTAGGTGTCGCCTCCGTGCATTCGATACAGCTGGAAGCCGTATGCGAAGCCCGGAAGCGCCTGGGTGACCACGAACTCCCGCAAACCCGCGGCGTCGGTGATGTCGAGTCGCTCGTCGGCATCGAGGGAGAAGATCCAGTCCGGCCGCGCAGCTTCTGCGGCCGCGAGCAGCCGGTTGCGGTTGCGTCCGTCGTGCCAGCCGAGATGGCCTGCACGGCGCTCGTTCGTGATGACAGTGGCGACGAGCGGATGGGCCGCGAGAACGGCGCCCGTGCCGTCGGTGCTGCCGTCGTCCAGCGCGACCACGGCATCGGCGAACCTCGCCGCCTCGTCGAGCCAATCCTGCAGCGTGTCCGCGGCGTTCCGGACCGGTAGCAAGCAGACGATGCGCGGGTCGCGTCTTTCGGGGGCCCCGCCGAGCGCGCTCACTGGCGATCCAGGCTAGCGAGGCGCCCCGCACGCATCGAGGTCGGCGCGGTGAGCTCTTCGACGACCTGCACGACCGACGCGACGCCTCGCTCCCACGTGTAGCGGTCGTCGTACAACCGGGCGGCGGCGGCCACCAGACGATCACGGCGCGCCCGGTCCCGGTGGAGCTCGACGACCGCCCTTGCGAAGGCAGCGGGGTCGTCGCGGAGAAGGATGTGCTCGCCATCTCGAGCCTCGAGACCTTCGGCGCCAACCGTGGTGGAAACGACGGGGATCTCGTGTGCGAACCCCTCGAGGATCTTGAACCTCGTGCCTCCCCCGAAGCGGATAGGGGCCACCAGGACCGACACGTCCGCGAGCTCCGGCTCGAGATCGGGCACGAAGCCGAGGAGGCGAACCCCCCGTCTTCGTCCGAGCTGCTCCAAGCCGGGGCCGGCCTGGCCGATGACATGGAACTCTGCGTCGGGCTCGAGTTTGTGGATGCGGGGGAGGATGGCGTCGGCAAACCAGCGAACAGCGTCGAAGTTCGGCTGGTAGTCGAGAAATCCGACGAAGCCGATGTGCAGCGGCCCTCCCGCGGCGTGGTTCCGACCCGCCGGACGGCTGGGTCGGCGATAGCAGTTCGGCACGACGGACGATCCCCCGGGCACGCGGCTCCCGTCGACATCACTGCACACCACGACGCGGTCGCAGGCGCGAGCGGCTCGAGCCTCCCACGCCCGCCACCGGCGCTCGATGCCCGGCCTGTACACGGGGTCGTCGATGGCCTCACGCCAGGCGGAAGCGAGCCACGGGCGACGCATGAGAAGCCGGCGCTTGTGCGCGAGTGACCCGCTGAGCACGTTGTGAAGGTCGAGCACGACCGGGACGGACACCAGGTCGACGACCGGCTCGTAGCCCCGCGGCTCCACGCACCACGTCAGGTCGTACCTGCGGGAGAAGAAGCGGGCCTGCGCGGCCGGCATCGCGTCTGGGGCGATGCGCTCCGCGACGGGTGAATCGGTGCTGAACAGCGTGGACAGGCCCGGCATGCGAGGCGACTCCACGCGGCACCACTCGGCGTCGCCCACCCATGAGGGCCAGTCGAGCTCGAGCTCGGTCGAGCGCCAGCGGTCGAGGACGCACACGTCGACCGTGCCGAGACTGCCCAACGTCTCGGCCACCATGGCCAGGCGGTGCTGGAAGCCCCGGGAGGGACCCCACGGGCTCCACGCCGTGCACAGCAAGAAGCGTGGCTCCGGTCGCCCCACCGCGCCACGGTACCGGCGGCCTGGGTGGCCCGCGGAGGGCATCCGGGCACGCCGTGGCCGGTGTAAAGTCGCCGTCGACCCAGAGGGGGCGGTGCTCGATGTCCGAGGAAGAGCTCATCGACGCCTACGAGGCGGGTCGGATCTCGCGGCGTATCTTCGTGCGCAAGCTCGTCGCAGGCGGGCTGTCCTTTTCCGCAGCCGTCGCCTACAGCAACGCCCTCGGCGCCGGACCGGCGGCCGCCTCGACGTTGCACCCGGACCACCCTGACCATCCCCCGCACCCGCCGCATCCCCCGCACCCGCCGCACCCCACGCATCCGGACCACCCGAACCATCCGGACCATCACACGTGGCGCCGGCGCGCCGGCTAGAAGCCGGACACGGCAGACCCGAGGCAGAGCGTCTCGACGAGAAGCCGCATCGAATGGGCTGAGATAGCTTCACTCCCATCGACATCGTCTCCGCCCTGTTCGTCGAGAACCTCGACATTCGCAAGTTGCCGGAGGGGCCGACCCGCATCGACCTCACCGGGGTGATGTTCTCGCTGCCGGCACCCTCTCCCCTGCCGACGACCATCGAGCCCCACCTCGTCGTCCTCATCCGCTGCCGGGCCGACGAGCCGGGACAGGGCACCCTCGACGTGACCTTCCTCGACGAGATGGGCGAGCAGGTCGCGCGCAACGCGTCGCCGTTCCAGGTCGAGCCCGGCAAGTTCACCTACCGACTGGTGCGCGGTGAGCTGACCTACAAGGACTTCGGCACCATCGAGGCGCACTGCCGCATCAACCAGGGGCCTGAGACCGTGGTGCCCCTCACCCTCCTGCCCCCCGTCTGAGCATGGGCCGCCGGTTCGCCGCCGCCCTCTCCGAGCACCCCGTCACCGCCCACGCCGTCGGCGAGGTGGCGGGCCACCTGCTGGACGCAGTGGGCGAGGAACCGGACCTCGTCACCGTGTTCGTGACGCCGCCTCACGCCGGCGCGCTGGAGGATGTCGCCAGCGCCCTCGACACGATCTTGCGTCCGCGCACCCTGGTGGGTTGCGCGGCCGTCTCGGTCGTCGGCGAGTCGCGTGAGGTCGAGGAGGACCCGGCCGTCGTTGCCTGGGCGGGCCGAGTCGGACCGGTGACGCCCGTGCGGCTCGACGACGCCGCCACTGCGCTGCCACCGACCGAGGGCGGGCCGAGTGCCCTCCTGCTGATCGGCGATCCGTTCTCCTTCGACGCCGACGGCTTCTTCGCGCTGCTGGCCGCCAGTCACCCCGGGCTCCCGGTGCTGGGCGGCATGGCGTCGGCCGCTCGCGGACCGGGCGGCAACAGACTGGTGCTCAACGGTCAGGTCTTCACCGACGGAGCGGTCGGTGTGCTCCTCGGCGACGGCGTGCCGATCGCGTCGGTCGTCTCCCAGGGCTGCCGACCGATCGGCCAGCCCTACGTGGTGACGAGAGCCGAGCGCAACGCGGTGTACGAGCTGGCCGGCCAGCCCGCCTACGAGCGCCTGGTCGACCTGGCCAGGACGTCGCTCGACGAGCACGAGCTCGAGCTCGTCAACCGGGGCCTCCACCTCGGGCTGGTGATCGACGAGCACAAGACGGAGTTCGGCCGCGGCGACTTCCTCGTGCGCAACGTCATCGGCGCCGATGCCGAGCACGGTGTCATCGGGGTCAACGACATCGTGGAGGTGGGGACGACCGTTCAGTACCACGTCAGGGACGCGGCGACCGCCGACGAGGACCTACGGGCCCTGCTGGGTGGCAGGCAAGCCGAAGCTGCACTCGTGTTCACCTGCAACGGCCGGGGCCTGCGGCTCTTCGGAACCCGCCACCACGACGCGCGAGTGGTTGCGGACGCCCTCGACGATCCCGCCGCGGCCGGCTTCTTCGCGGCCGGCGAGTTCGGTCCGGTGGGTGGGCGCAACTTCGTGCACGGGTTCACGGCGTCCCTGGTGCTGTTCGGTCATCCGCCTGGGTAGGTTGACCGCATGGCCGACGCCGCGCTGGAGCAGCAGGGCATCAACGTCATCCGGGGTCTTGCGATGGACGCCCCGCAGCGGGCCAACTCGGGGCACCCGGGCACGGCCATGGCGCTGGCGCCGCTGGCCCACGTGCTGTGGACGCGGATCATGCGCTACGACCCCACCGTCCCCGACTGGCCCGACCGCGACCGCTTCATCCTCTCGGCCGGCCACGCCTCCATCCTGCTCTACTCGATGCTGTACCTCACCGGGTACGGGCTCGAGCTCGAAGACATCCGCCAGTTCCGTCAGTGGGGCAGCAAGACGCCGGGCCACCCCGAGGTCCACCACACCAAGGGCGTGGAGGTCACCACTGGTCCCCTCGGCCAGGGCTTCGCCAACGGCGTCGGTATGGGCATCGCCGAGCGGTGGCTGCGGGCCCACTTCGGCCCCGAGGTGTCCGACCATCACGTGTTCGTGATCTGCAGCGACGGCGATCTCGAGGAGGGCATCAGCCACGAGGCCGCGTCCTTGGCCGGCCACCTCGGGCTCGGGCGCCTGGTCTACGTCTACGACGACAACCACATCACCATCGACGGGCCCACCGAGCTCTCCTACAGCGACGACAACGTCAAGCGCTTCGAGGCCTACGGGTGGCATGTCGACCGAGCGGGCGAGATCGCGAACGACACCGACGCTCTCGAGCAGCGCGTGCGCGCGGCCATGGCCGTCGAGGACCGCCCCTCGCTCATCGTGCTGCGCAGCCACATCGGCTGGCCGTCGCCGAAGTTCACAGACAGCGAGAAGGCCCACGGCAGTCCGCTCGGTGAGGACGAGGTGCGGGCGACCAAGGAGATCCTCGGCCTCCCGCCTGACGAGACGTTCTGGGTGCCCGACGACGTGCTCGCCATGTATCGCGGGACGCGCGAGCGCGGCCGGCGTCTCCGCGAGGAGCAAGAGGCGCGTCTTGCCGGCTGGCAGGGTGACCGCAGCGAGCTGGAGGCGTGTCTGCAATCACGCGGCGTGGCGGGATGGGAGGCCAAGCTCCCGACGTTCTCGGCAGGCGAGAAGAAGGCCACGCGTGTCGCCAGCGGCGAGTGCATGAACGCGGTGCTCGACGTGGTGCCCGGAATCCTGGCAGGCGGCGCCGACCTCACCGGCAACACCGGGACGCAGCTGAAGGACGTCGGTGTGCAGTCCAAGGACGACCCCGGCGGCAGGCAGATCTATTTCGGCGTGCGTGAGCACGGCATGGGCGGGGCCATGAACGGCATGGCGATGCACGGGGGCGTCCTGCCGGTCGGCGGCACCTTCTTCGTGTTCAGCGACTACATGCGGGGCTCGGTGCGGCTGGCGGCGTTGAGCGAGGCCAAGGTCGTGTACTCCTGGACCCACGACTCGGTGGGTCTCGGCGAGGACGGTCCCACCCATCAGCCCATCGAGCAGATCGCAGCCATGCGCGCCATGCCGCAGCTGCGCGTCATCCGCCCGGCCGACGCCAACGAGACCGCGCACGCGTGGCGCGTCGCGGTCAACAGCGACGGACCGACGGCCCTCCTGCTCTCGCGGCAGAACGTCCCGGTCCTCGAGGGCACGGCCGAGCGGGCCGACGAGGTGGCGCGGGGCGCGTACACGCTGGTCTCTGGCGGCACCGACCCCGACCTCATCCTGGTCGGCACCGGCTCGGAGGTCTGGGTGTGCGTCGAGGCGGCCCGACTGCTCGCAGACGACGGCATCGCCACTGCAGTGGTCTCCATGCCGAGTTGGGAGCTGTTCGAGGTGCAGGACGAGGACTACCAGGACGCGGTGCTCCCCGAGGAAGTGCCGACGCTCGCCGTCGAGGCCGCCAGCTCCTTCGGCTGGGACCGCTACGCCGACGACTCCGTGTCCATCGATCACTTCGGAGCATCGGCCCCGGGGGACGAGGCGCTCGAGCGAATGGGGTACACACCCGAGAACGTGGTCGCCCGCGCCAAACAGCTGCTGGACGACCTCCGCGAAGAAGACAGCTAGGAGCACCCCTTGACCACCAAGCTCCACGACCTGTACCGGGACCAGGGGCAGAGCCCTTGGATCGACAACATCACCCGTCCGGGCATCCGAGGCGGCGACCTCCAGGGGCTCGTCGACGACGGCATCCGGGGTGTGACCTCGAACCCGACGATCTTCCAGAAGGCCATCTCCGCAGGCGACGCGTACGACGAGCAGTTCCGCGAGCTCGTGCAGGTGCACTCGGTCGAGGACGCGTACTGGGGTCTGGTCATCCAGGACATCACCGAGGCGCTGGCCATCCTGCGGCCGGTCTACGACGCCGACCCGGGCGCCGACGGGTTCGTCTCCATCGAGGTCTCGCCGTCGCTGGCGGCCGACACCGAAGCGACGACCAAGTCGGCTCGGTTCCTGCACGAGCACATCGCCCAGCCCAACCTCATGGTCAAGATCCCCGGGACGCGCGAGGGCCTCCCCGCCATCCAGCGCATGGTCGCCGAGGGGAGGAACATCAACATCACGTTGATCTTCGGCATCCCTCGGTACGACGAGGTCATCGAGGCCTACCTCGCCGGACTCGAGGAGTGCGAGGGCGATCTCTCGCGCGTGTCGAGTGTCGCCTCCTTCTTCGTCAGTCGCGTCGACACCGAGGTCGACCGTCGTCTCGAGGCCATCGGCACTGGGGAGGCGCTGGCGCTTCGCGGCAAGGCGGCCGTCAGCCAGGCCAAGCTCGCGTACCAGCTGTTCCAACGACGATTCTCGGGTGACCGGTGGGAGGCCCTGGCCCGGCGCAGCGCGCGGGTGCAGCGGCCGTTGTGGGCGTCCACCTCGACCAAGAATCCGTCGTATCCCGACCTGCTCTACGTCGACAACCTCATCGGCCCCGACACCGTGAACACCATGCCCGACGCCACCGTCGCCGCCTACGTCGATCACGGCACCCTCGCCCGCACCATCGACGTGGGCGTCGAGAACGCCGAGCGGAACCTCGCCGCCCTCGAGGAGCTGGGCGTCTCGATGGACGACGTGGCCGCCACCCTCGAGGAGGAGGGCGTGGCTGCCTTCGTCAAGTCCTACGACGAGCTGCTGCAAGCCCTCCAGGACAAAGCCGCGACGCCAGGAGCGGCCCAGTGAACAGCCGCGACGCCCTGAGCGGCGCGATCAACAACGGCGACGCCAGAGCCTGATGAGCGATCTGCTGGAGCGGCTGCTGGCGCGGGACGCCACGCTGTGGCCGGACGGCAACGTCGCCGCCAACCGCCTCGGGTGGCTCGACGTGCACGAACGCATGGAAGCCGAGGCCGCAGATCTGCGGGCGTGGGCCGACGGGATCGACGCCGCCCACGTCGTCCTCCTGGGCATGGGTGGGTCGTCGCTCGGCCCCGAGGTGCTGCGCGCCGCGCTCGGCTCGGAGCGCCTCGTCGTGCTGGACACCACCGACCCGGCAACCGTCGTCGGCACACCCCTCGGCGACAGCTTCTTCCTGGTCTCCTCCAAGTCCGGCTCCACGTTGGAGGTGAAGACTCTCCTCGCGCACTGCTGGGAGCGGGTGCCCGACGGGTCGCGGTACGCGGCCATCACCGATCCAGGCACCGCGCTGGCCGAGCTGGCACGCGAGCGCTCCTTCAACCGCGTCTTCGAGAACCCGCCTGACATCGGCGGCCGCTACTCGGTGCTGTCGTACTTCGGACTCGTGCCAGCGGCCCTCCTCGGCTACGACGTGGCCGCGCTGTGCCAGTCGGCCCGTGAGACCGACCTGCAGGCGGCGGCCGAGCTCGGCGTCGCGATGGGCAGAGCCGGTCGAGCCGGACGGGACAAGGTCACCATCGTGGTCCCGCCGCGCTTCGCGGGGTTCGGACTGTGGGTCGAGCAGCTGATCGCCGAGTCCACGGGCAAGCAGGGTCGCGGTCTCGTCCCCGTGCCCACTGCCGAGATCGAGGCCGGCGACGACCGGCACATCGTGGCCCTCGAGCTCGACGACCCGTTGCAGCTCGGCCGCGAGTTCTACCGCTGGGAGGTCGCGACCGCCCTCGCGGGGTCCGTCCTCGAGATCGACCCGTTCGACGAGCCCAACGTCACCGAGTCCAAGAAGAACACCGAACGGGTGCTGGAGAGCCTGCCACTTCCCGACGTGCCGACCGACGATCCCGCGACCGTCAGCAGCTGGCTCGAGGGCCACGTCCGGCCGCGCGACTACGTCTCCCTGCAGGCCTACCTTCCCTATGGCCAGGACGAGGCACTGCAGCGGCTCCGCACCACCGTGCGCGATGGCCTGGGCGGGACGGCGGTCACCGTCGGGTACGGGCCCCGATTCCTGCACTCCACCGGGCAGCTCCACAAGGGAGGGCCGGACGAGGTGGTCGCAGTGCAGATCGTGCCCCGCCGGCCATCTGCCGAATTGCCGATCCCCGGTTTCGGGTACGACTTCGGCACCCTCATCGCGGCCCAGGCCATCGGCGACCACCAGAGCCTCCTCGACCACGGTCGCCGGGTCCTGCGCGTCGCGGTCGATGACCTCAAGGAGATCTCGTGAAGATCGGGATGGTCGGTCTCGGGCGCATGGGCGCCAACATGACGAAGCGACTCATCGAGCACGGGCACGAGGTCGCGGCCCACGACCGCAACGCCGACGCGGTCAAGGCCATCGTCGAAGACGGTGCCGAGGGGTGCGGATCTCTCGACGAGCTCGTCTCGGCCCTCGAGCCTCCGCGCGCGGTCTGGGTGATGGTGCCGTCCGGTGACCCGACGACCGCAACCATCAATGCACTGTCGACGCTGCTGCAACCAGGCGACACCATCGTCGACGGAGGGAACTCGAACTACCACGACGCGGTTGATCGCTCGACCCGCCTGCTGGACAAAGGGATCAGCTTCGTCGACGCCGGTGTGTCGGGCGGGGTGTGGGGCCTCAAGGTGGGCTACTGCCTCATGGTCGGCGGCGACGACGAACCGGTGCAGCGCCTCGAGCCCATCTTCACCGCCCTCGCTCCCGAGGACGGCTACGCGCACGTCGGCCCTCCTGGCGCGGGGCACTACACCAAGATGATCCACAACGGCATCGAGTACGGGATGCTGCAGGCCTACGCCGAAGGCTTCGCCCTCCTCGAGGCGGCCGAGGAGTTCAAGCTCGACCTGCACAGGGTCGCGGCCCTGTGGAACCGGGGCTCCGTGGTGCGCTCGTGGCTCCTCGAGCTCACCGAGCTGGCGCTGCAGAAGCCCGAGGAGTTCAACAAGATCAAGGGCTACGTCGAGGACTCGGGCGAGGGACGCTGGACGGTGGCGGAGGCCATCGAGCGCTCCATCTCCGCACCGGTGATCACCGCGGCGCTGTACGCCCGCTTCGCGTCACGGGACGACGAGCGTTTCGCGGCCCGCATCGTGGCCGCCCTCCGTAACCAGTTCGGTGGCCACCAGTTCTTCCAGGAAGCGGCTGCGGCCGAGGTGCAGAAGGACACGCGCCGCGACGGCGAGCAGGCCGCGCCCCGCAACGAGCCATGAGCGAGCTCCCTCCCAACCCTCTGATGGAGGGGTTGGAGGTCGAACGGCGGGCGCCTCCCTGCACCCTCATCGTCTTCGGTGCGTCCGGCGACCTGACCAGTCGCAAGCTCATGCCGGCGCTGGCCGAGCTGGCCCAGAACCGCCAGCTCCCCTCGGCGTTCACGGTGGTGGGGGTGGCCCGTACCGAGATGAGCGACGACGACTTCCGCAGCCGTATGGCCGAGGCCGGCGGCGACGACAATCCGGCATGGGCCAGCCTGGTCAAGGGCTTCCGCTACGTCGCTGGGGACTACGGCGAGCACGAGACATTCGACCGTCTCAAGGACGTGCTCGACGAGGTGGACGACGAGCGCGGCACGGGCGGCAACCGCGTGTACTACCTGGCCACCGTGCCGTCCGTGTTCGCGTCGGTCGCGACCGAGCTCGGCGACCACGGGCTGGCCAAGCCTCAGTCCGACGACGCCTTCGTGCGCATCGTGGTGGAGAAGCCCTTCGGCCACGACCTCGAGAGCGCGCGTGCCCTGGACGCCCAGATGCACGCGGTCTTCGACGAGGAGCAGATCTACCGCATCGACCACTACCTCGGGAAGGAGACGGTCCAGAACGTCCTCGCCCTCCGCTTCGCCAACTCCATCTTCGAGCCCATGTGGAACCGGCGGTACATCGACCACGTGCAGATCACCGTGGCGGAATCGTTGGGCGTCGGGCACCGCGGCGGGTTCTACGAGCAGGCGGGCGCCATGCGCGACATCGTGCAGAACCACGTCCTGCAGGTGCTGGCCCTCATGCTCATGGAACCGCCCGCCACTATCGACGCCCAGGGCATTCGCGACGAGAAGGTGAAGGCCCTGCGGGCGGTGGACTCGTTCACGTCCGACGAGGTGCTCTCCGAGGTCGTGCGCGGGCAGTACAGCGACGGGTGGGTCGAGGGCGAGCACGTGCCGGGATACCGCGAGGAGGAGGGCGTCGACCCCAACAGCACCACCGCGACGTTCGTCGCCATGCGACTGCACATCAACAACTGGCGCTGGGCCGGAGTCCCCATCTACGTGCGCACCGGCAAGCGACTGCCGAAGCGCGTCACCGAGGTCACGATCAGCTTCCAGGGCGTGCCGCACCTTCCGTTCAAGGCGGCGGACGCGCGCGGCCTCCAACCGAACGCCCTGGTCCTGCACATCCAGCCCGACGAAGGCATCTCGTTGCGCTTCGGCGCCAAGGTGCCGGGGCAGGCCTTCCGCGTCCGCAGCGTGTCCATGGACTTCTCCTACGGCGCTGCGTTCGTGGAGGAGGCACCCGACGCCTACGAGCGCCTGTTGCTCGACGCCATGATCGGCGATCCCACCCTCTTCATCCGCACCGACGAGGTCGAGCAGGCGTGGCGCATCGTCGACCCGATCCTCAAGGCGTGGGAGCAGGAGGAGGTGCCGCTCGCCTTCTACCCGGCCGGGACGTGGGGACCGAAGGAGGCGGACCGGCTCGTCGAGGGGGACGGACGCGAGTGGCGGACGCCGTAACCGCGCTGGCGGAGTGGGAGCAGCGCGACGCCACGTTGGGCGACGTGCTCGCAGCCCTCGACCGTCTGCGTCGAGCGGGCGAGCGCACCGCCACTCGCACGAGCGTGGTCACGCTCGTCGCGGTCGCGCACGACGACGACGAGCGCACCCAGGCGTGCGACACCACCGAAACGCTCGGCACCCACCACCCAGGTCGCACCATCGTCGTGCAGACGGCCGAAGACAGCGGACGCCGGGGCGTCGACGCGCGGGTCCGGCTCATCGAGGGCACGTCGGGCGGTGTGCAGATCTGGTCCGAGGAGCTCACCCTCGTGGTCCATGGTCCTGCGGCCGACCACCTCGACTCGCTCATCGAGCCACTCACGCTTCCCGATCTCCCGCTCGCGGTCTGGTACGTCGGCAGCCACCCTGCGCCCGACGACGCCCTCTGCGACGCGGCCGAGGTCGTGCTGGTGGACAGCAAGGAGCTGGCCGACGCGGGCGCCTTCGCCGAGCTGGTGCCCATCCTGCGCAACCGCACGCTCATCGACCTGAGCTGGGTGCGGCTCACCCCTTGGCGGCTCCTGCTGGCCGGCTTGTTCGAGGGGCGCGTGTACCGACCCTTCGTGCATCGCATCACGGCGGCCGAGGTCCACGGCAAGCCGGGCGTTCGGGACCTGCTCGGCGGGTGGTTGGCCTCGCGGCTCGGGCTGGACGACGTCCACCTGGAGGACGCGCGGCACGCGTCCATGCGCCTGATGGCCGACGGCGCCGAGTTCGTCGTGGACCGCCACGGCGAGGAGCGCATGGTGCGCGCCGCTGCCCGGATCGAGGGCGGACCGGGCCACGAGGAGCTGATTCCGATCCCGGACATGACCCTCGCCTGGTCGCTGGCCGAGGCGCTCAGCGACCTCGAGGGGGACGACGTCTACGCGCAGTCGCTCGAAGCCGCTTTATCCTTCGCCCGATGAACGGGGAGCTCGTCGTGGTGGACGACCTGCAGGGCGAGTTCGCCGAGCGGGTCATCGAGTGCTTCCACGCGCGCCCCGACGAGAACTTCTCCTTCGCCCTCTCCGGCGGCGACACGGCCCGGCGGTGCTACGAGCGTCTGGCCGTCGACGGCGCCGAGCAGATCGACTGGTGGGCCGTCGACGTGTTCTGGGGCGACGAGCGCTGCGTCCCGCCCGACCATGCCGACTCCAACGAGCGGCTGGCACGCGAGGCGCTCCTCGAGCGGGTCGGTGCCGCCAACGCCGTCTACCCGATGCGATGCGACGAAGGACCTGATCCGTATCAGCTCAAGCTCGGCGAGCTCGGCCGTCTCGACCTCATCCACCTCGGGCTGGGACCCGATGGCCACACCGCCTCGCTGTTCCCCGCCTCCCCGGCGCTCACGGCCGATCCCGGACGACTCGTCGCCATGAACATCGACCCGTCCGGGCGCAATCCCCACGAGCGCATGACGCTCACGTACGCCGGCATCGCCCGCGGCCGCCACGTCGTCTTCACCGTGTCCGGCGAGGAGAAGCGCGAGGCCATGCGCCAGGTCATGGAAGGCGAGGACGTCCCCGCCGCCCGCGTCCAGGCCGAGCGAGTGCTCTGGCTGGTCGATCGCAGCGCCTACCCCGGCTGACCCCGGCCCCCTCCCCCGACTTTCCCTGGCCCCCTCCCCCGACTTTGCGAGAGTTTCCCGCGAATAGTCCGGGAAACTCTCGCAAAGTTGGATGGGTCGGGGGTGTAGCGGGCGGGCTGTGCCTACTGTGTCGCCCATGCGCCGCGACGAGGTGTTGGCCGCTCCGCTTCACGAGGTGATGGAGGCGGCCGCGGCGGTACGGGACCGGTCCCACGGCACACGCGTCACGTGGTCGCCCAAGGTCTTCATCCCGCTGACCCACCTGTGTCGCGACAAGTGCGGTTACTGCACCTTCGCTCAGCCTCCGGCGCGGGTGCAGGCGCCCTACCTCTCGTCCGAGCAGGTGCTCGAGATCGCCCGCGCCGGCGCGGCGGCGGGCTGCCACGAGGCGCTCTTCACCCTGGGCGAGCGCCCCGAGCTGCGCTACCTGGCTGCGGCCGACTGGCTGGCCGAGCACGGGTACGCGACGACGGTCGACTACCTCGTCGCCATGTGCCGGCTCGTCCTCGAGGAGACGGGCCTGCTCCCCCACGGCAACGCCGGCGCGCTCTCGGCCGACGAGCTGGCCGCGGTGCGGACGGTGTCGGCGTCGCAGGGGATGATGCTCGAGTCGCTCAACCCCGACCTGCCGTGCCACCTGGGGTCGCCGGACAAGACGCCCCAGCGGCGGCTGGCGACACTCGAGGCGGCCGGTCAGCTCTCCATCCCCTTCACGACCGGGGTCCTCGTCGGCATCGGAGAGTCCCGTGAGGACCGAGTCGCCGCCATCGAGGCCATCGCCGAGAGCCACCGTCTCCATGGCCACGTGCAAGAGGTCATCGTCCAGAACTTCCTGCCGAAGCTGGGCACGGCGATGCACAACGCACCGGCCTGCCCGCACGACGAGTTCCTCGATGCCATCGCGCTCGCACGAGTGATCTTGCCGCCCGACATCCATGTGCAAGCTCCACCCAATCTGAGCGACGACTTCGGGGTGCTGCTCGATGCGGGAATCGACGACTGGGGTGGCGTCTCCCCGATCACCGCCGATCATGTGAATCCGGAGCGGCCGTGGCCCGCGCTCGACCGCCTGCGGGAGGTCACCGAGGAAGACGGGCACACGCTTGCACCGAGGCTCACGATTTACCCGTCGTTCGCCCTCGATCCCGAACGCTGGCTCGATGCCGAGATGCGCTTCCCCGTTCTGGATCGCAGCGACGCCGAAGCCCTCGGCCGCGACGACCCCGGCGCGGTGTTTCCCCAAACCGTCGGCGAGGTGCGCAACGTCGGCGACGGCGCCGAGGTCGTGCTCGTCGGACGCCGGTCGACGCAGTGGTACTCCGGCGCCGACATGGCCCCGATCGTGCTCGTGCCCGGTTCGCCATTCGCCACGAACGGGGGCGCGGTCGGCGAGGTCCTCGATGGCGTGCGCCTCGGTCAGGAGCCTGGCGTCCACGAACTCGTTGCGTTGTTCTCGGCTCGCGGTCGCGAAGTGGCGGCCGTCGCGCAACTGGCTGACGAGCTTCGAGCGGCGACGGTCGGCGACGTCGTCACGTTCGTCCGCAATCGGAACATCAACTACACGAATGTCTGCACGTTCAAATGTCGCTTCTGCGGATTCTCCAAAGGCCCGTTGTCGCTCAACCTGCGCGGCAACCCTTACCTGCTGACACTCGACGACATCGCCGGGCGAGTCCGGGAAGCGTGGGCCGTCGGTGCCACTGAGGTGTGCCTGCAGGGCGGCATCCATCCCGACTTCGACGGCGACTACTACCTCGACGTCGCCAAGGCCGTGAAGGACGCCGCGCCGGACATCCACGTCCACGGCTTCACCGCGCTCGAGGTCACCGAAGGCGCTCGCCGTCTGGATGAACCTCTCGATTCGTACTTGCGGCGCTTGATGGAGGCGGGACTGCGCTCCCTTCCAGGCACGGCCGCCGAGATCATTGACGCCGGCCAGCAGGAGCTGCTGAGCGCCGGCGGCGCCGAGCTTGACCCACGACGCCTGGATGTTGTCGATGAGTCCGTGGTACGCGATGCGCGCCACGGCATGCATCAATACGACCTCGCGCCATGTCGGCCCTCGCCTGGCGTGGTGTTGCAGGTAGATCGGTGCCGCCATGTGGATGAACGGGAGGCCGACGAACTCCGTGAATCCACCGGTCTCCTTCTGCAGGTCTCGGGTGCGGACGATGTG
>JBEEFP010000097.1:0-2714 GCA_041166085.1 Actinomycetota bacterium | reverse complement strand
CGCACGGCGGGGGTCTCGCCGCGCAGCAGCGGCATCATCGACACGCCCTGCAGGAACGGCGGCCGCTCGAGCCCGAGGTGATCGCAGACCGTGGGGTAGAGGTCGATGTGGGAGACCAGCGAGTCGACGACGCGCCCGCCGTCGAAGGGGTGCGGTCCGCGCAGGATGAGCATCACGCCCAGGCCGCGGTCGTACAGGGTCGCCTTGGCGCCCGGGAACGGCATGCCGTGGTCGGTGGTGAAGATGACCAGCGTCTCATCGGCCACCCCGGACGCGTCGAGGGCGTTGAGCACCAGTCCGACGCCGTGGTCGAGCGAGCGTGCGCTGGCCTTGAAGCCGGCGACGTCGGCGCGCACCTCTGGCGCGTCCGGCAGGTTCGGCGGCACCTGCGAGTAGTGGACGTCGCGCAGCGAGCCGGGGCCGAGGAACTCGCGGTGGGTCTCGAAGAAGCCGACCGAGAGGAAGAGCGGCTTGTCGCGCGGGCGGCGCAAGACCTCCATGGCCAGCGGCGCGACCGTCTCGACGCGGGTGGTCGGGACCTTCATGACCTCGTCGTAGCCGATGACGCCCGGCTCCTTGGAGATGTGCTGCTCGCCGATGAGCGTCGACGTGTAGCCGGCCGCCGCCAGCGTGTGGACGATGTGGTGGCTGTAGTCGCGCAGCGACCAGCCGCGGTGGGCGAGCCCGAGCATCCCGTTGGTCTGGCCGTACTGGCCGGTCAGCAGGCAGGCGCGGCTCGCCGAGCACGTCGGCGCCGCGCAGAAGGCCTGGCGGAACAGCACCCCCTGGTCGGCCAGCGCCTGCACGTTGGGCATCGGCACCTGGTGGCCGTAGGGCTGGATGTAGCGCCCCGTGTCGTGGGAATGCAGGTAGAGGATGTTCGGACGGTTCGCCGTCATGCAGTAGTCCACCAAGCCTGTAGATTCAGTGGGTAAACGTATGCCACCCACCCTTTCCTATCTGGTCTGCGCGACGCCGCGCAGCGGGAGCACGCTGCTGTGTCACCTGCTCGACCAGACCGGGATCGCCGGGCACCCCGAGGAGTACTTCGAGGCGCTGCGCCATTCGGGCCTGCCGCGCCGGCCGCACGAGTACTTCGATCCGGATCGCCACGCCAACATCATCGAGCGCCTGGCCTTCCGGGAGATGCCCGACGGCCGGCCGCAGACGCCGAACCCGCTGTGGCGCCCCGAGACCTACGGCCGCTACCTGGCCTGGGCCTGCCAGCAGGGCACGACGCCCAACGGGGTCTTCGGCGCCAAGCTCATGTGGGGCTACCTCGGCGACTTCGCCACGCTGCTGCGGGGGATCGACGGCATGGCCGGCCTGCCCCTCCCCGACCTGCTGGACCGGGCCTTCCCCGGGCTGCGCTACGTGCAGATCACCCGCGAGGACAAGGTCCGCCAGGCCGTCTCGCTCTGGAAGGCCGTGCAGACGCAGGCCTGGCGCGCCGACGAGGCGCGCGACGCCGGGGAGCCCGTCTTCTCGTTCCGGGCGGTCAACTACCTCGTGCGGCTGCTCACCGCCCACGACGCCTCGTGGGACGCCTACTTCCTCGGGCTCGGCCATCAGCCGCTGAAGGTCACCTACGAGGAACTCGCCGAGGATCGCGAGCCCGTGGTGCGGCGGGTCCTCGGCCATCTCGGCATCGACGCGCCCGACGACCTGGGGCTTGAGGCGCCGCGTCTCTCGGTCCAGGCCGACGAGCTCTCCGAAGAATGGCTGCGCCTCCACCAGGACCACCTCGCGGCGCTGGAGGTTCCGGAATGAGACAATATCCTTGAACTCCGCCCGGATTTGAACTGATAAGGAGTGTTCCCATGGCGCTGACGATCGGCGACACCGCCCCGGACTTCGAGGCCGAGACCACCGAGGGCAAGATCAACTTCCACGACTGGATCGGCGACTCGTGGGCCGTCCTGTTCTCGCACCCCAAGGACTTCACCCCGGTCTGCACCACCGAGCTCGGCTACATGGCGAAGATCCAGCCGGACTTCGAGAGCCGCAACGTGAAGATCATCGGCCTCTCGGTCGACCCGCTCGACCGCCACAGCGACTGGGCCAGCGACATCGAGGAGACCCAGGGCACCGCGCCCAACTACCCGATCATCTCGGACGCGGACTTCAACGTGTCCAAGCTCTACGGGATGCTGCCCGCGAGCGTCGAGGGCGAGGCGACGGACCGCACGCCGGCCGACAACCAGACCGTGCGCAACGTGTTCGTCATCGGCCCGGACAAGAAGGTCAAGCTGATCCTCGTCTATCCGATGACGACCGGCCGCAACTTCGACGAGGTGCTGCGGGTCATCGACTCGCTGCAGCTGACGGCGAAGCACAAGGTCGCGACCCCCGTGCAGTGGCAGCCCGGCGACGACGTGATCATCGCCGGCTCGGTCTCCGACGAGCAGGCGCGCGAGACCTCCCCGGACGGCTGGGAGTCGCCGCGGCCCTACATCCGGATCGTGCCGCAGCCCCCGTGACGGGCGAGGGCCGCTCGAACAGGACGGCGTACTCGCCCGGCAGCTGCGCGGTCAGGTCGGCGAGCTCCTTCTCGCTGACCGCCTCGCGCAGCGCGGCGAGGACGGCCTCGGCGTGCAGGGTGGCGTGCTCCTCCCCCACGCCCTCGAGCGCCGCGACGCGCGCGACGAACTCGCCGAGCGACATGCGGCGCGCATCCCCGCCCGATGTCGCCTCGCCGCGCTCCAGCCCAGCGT
>JBEEFP010000096.1:0-12930 GCA_041166085.1 Actinomycetota bacterium | reverse complement strand
CCCCACTTCCTCGAGACGCATCAGTCTCAGGCCTCGAGACGCATCAGTCTCAGGCCTCGAGACGCATCAGTCTCAGGCCTCGAGACGCATCAGTCTCAGGCCTCGAGACGCATCAGTCTCAGGACGTGGGATGCAGGATCATGCCGGCGCCCGCTGTGGTGTTGGTGGCTTCGTCGATGAGGATGAAGCTGCCGGTGGTGCGGTTGCGTCGGTACTCGTCGACCATGAGCGGCGCGGTCGTGCGCAGCGTGACGCGGCCGATCTCGTTGAGGGACAGGCCCATGGCTTGTTCGTCGCGGTGCAGTGTGTTCACGTCGAGCCGGTAGCGCAGCTCGCGCACGACGGCGCGCGCCGTGCGGGTGGTGTGCTTGATGGTGTAGCGGCCGCTCGTCGTCAGGTTGCGGTCGGTGAGCCAGCACACCATGGCGTCGATGTCCTGGGTGACCTCGGGGTGGTTGCCGAGCCGGCAGATCATGTCGCCCCTGCCGATGTCGAGGTCGTCGGCCAGCCGGATGGTGACCGCCATCGGTGAGAACGCCTCGGTGAGCGGACCGTCGTAGGTGTCGATGGACGTGATGGTCGACGTGAGCCCCGAGGGCAGCACCATGACCTCGTCCCCCGCTCGGAACACCCCGCCTGCGACCTGACCGGCGTAGCCCCGGTAGTCGTGGTGCTCGGCCGTGTGGGGCCGGATGACGTACTGGACGGGGAAGCGGGCGTCGATGAGGTTGCGGTCCGACGCGATGTGCACTTCTTCGAGGTGGTTGAGCAGCGGCATGCCCCGGTACCAGGGCATGTTGTCGGACGGCTCCACCACGTTGTCGCCGAGGAGGGCCGACACGGGGATGAACGTGAGGTCGTGGATGTCGAGGCGGGTGGCAAAGGCGCGGAACTCGCCCTTGATGCGTTCGAACGTGGCCTCGTCCCAGTCGACGAGGTCCATCTTGTTGATGCACACGACGATGTGCGGGATCTGCAGCAGGGTGGCGATGAAGGCGTGGCGGCGGGACTGCTCGAGCACGCCCTTGCGCGCATCCACCAGCACGATCGCGAGATCCGCGGTCGACGAGCCCGTCACCATGTTGCGCGTGTACTGCACGTGTCCGGGTGTATCGGCGATCACGAACTTGCGCTTGGGTGTGGCGAAGTAGCGGTAGGCCACGTCGATGGTGATGCCCTGCTCGCGCTCGGCCCGCAGCCCGTCGGTGAGCAGGGCCAGGTTCACGTGCTCGAGGCCGCGGTTGTAGCTGGCCAGCTCGACCGCCTCGAGCTGGTCGTCGAAGAGCGACTTGGAGTCGTAGAGCAGCCGCCCGATGAGGGTGGACTTGCCGTCGTCGACCGAGCCGGCAGTGGAGAACCGAAGCAGCTCCATGGCTAGAAATATCCTTCTTTCTTGCGATCCTCCATGGAGGCTTCTGAGAACTTGTCGTCGGCGCGCGTGGCGCCCCGCTCGGTGATGCGGGTGACGGCGATCTCCTCGATGATCTGGTCGATCTGGGTGGCGTGGGACTCCACCGCACCGGTGCAGCTCATGTCGCCGACGGTGCGGTACCGGACGGTCGCCTCGAAGACCTCCTCGTCCGGAAGGACGGGTACGAAGGGACTGACGGCCAGCAGCATGCCGTCGCGGCTGAAGACCTCACGCCGGTGCGCGAAGTAGATGTTGGGCACCTCGAGTTGCTCGCGGTCGATGTACTGCCAGACGTCGAGCTCGGTCCAGTTGGAGATGGGGAAGGCACGCACGTGCTCGCCCTTGCGGATGCGCGGGTTGTACAGACTCCACAGCTCGGGCCGCTGGTTCTTGGGATCCCACTGCCCGAACTCGTCGCGGAACGACAGGATGCGCTCCTTGGCGCGCGCCTTCTCCTCGTCGCGGCGGGCTCCGCCGAAGGCGGCGTCGAACTGGTGCTCCTCGATGGCACGGAGCAGCGCCGTCGTCTGCAGCCGGTTGCGCGATGCGCGCGGGCCCGTCTCCTCGGCCACCAGTCCGTCGTCGATGGCCTGCTGCACCGATGCGATGACCAGGCGCTCACCCAGCTCGGCAACCCGTCGGTCGCGGAACTCGAGGACCTCGGGGAAGTTGTGGCCCGTGTCCACGTGCATGATCGGGAACGGGAACTTGCCGGGACGGAACGCCTTCTCGGCCAGCCGCAGCAGGACGATCGAGTCCTTGCCGCCGCTGAAGAGCAGCACGGGCCTCTCCAGCTCCGCCGCCACCTCGCGGAACACGAAGATTGCCTCCGCCTCGAGGGCGTCGAGGTGGGACAGCTCGTAGGGGCGGTCAGGGCCGATGGCGGGCGCGTGCGTAGTCATGGGAGTCTCCGGGAGAAGCGAAAATCTTAGAGGTGGAGGCCGCACTCCGTCTTGTCGGAGCCGTTCCAGCGGCCGCTGCGGGGATCTTCACCCGGGGCCACCGGCTTGGTGCACGGCCAGCACCCGATCGACAGGTAGCCCTGCTCGAGCAGCGGGTTGGTGATGATGTCGTGGTCGCGGATGTAGCCCTCGACGTCGAGGTCGCTCCAGGTGGCGAGGGGGTTGACCTTGACCAGGCCGCGCAGGTCGCGCACCACGATGGGCGCGTTGGCGCGCGTGGGTGCTTCGGCCCGCCGCAGTCCGCTCATCCACGCTTCCTTGCCGGCGAGGGCCCGGTCGAGCTGCCCGACCTTGATGGCCGAGCAGCAGTTCTCGGGGTCGACCTTCCACAGCTCCTCGTCATGCGGCGGCACCGTCATCATGCGCAGGTTGAGGCCGTAGTGGCGTCGCACCCGCTCGACCGTCTCCAGCGTCTCGGGGAAGTGGTAGCCGGTGTCGATGAAGGTGACCTCGATCGACGGCTCCACCTTGACCGCCAGGTCGACCAGGACCGCGTCGGTCATGGACGCGGCCAGTGACAGGTGAGGATGGAACGTGTCCACCGCCCAGCCGATGATCTCCGACGGCGTCGCGTGCTCGAAGTCCGCGTTCAGGTCCGCGAGGGCCATGTCGGAGAGGTCGGTCGTCGTATCGGTCATGAAAGTGCTCGCCATACCAACTCCACGGATTCCTCGAGGGTCTGCTCGTGCGTCGGCACGACGACCTCTGGATTGAGAGGGGGCTCGTAGGGGTCGTCGACCCCCGTGAGCCCGGTGAGCTCGCCCGCCCGTTGCTTCGCGTACAACCCCTTCACGTCCCGCTCGCTCGCCACGTCGACCGGCGTCGAGACGTACACCTCGACGAAGCGGTCGCCGTGCATCTCCCGCACGGCATCTCGGGAGGCCCGGTATGGCGCGATCACCGGGCACAGCACGACCACGCCGTTGCGGGACAGCAGGTCGGCGACGAAGCCGACCCGGCGCACGTTCTCGTCGCGGTCCTCGCGTGAAAAGCCGAGGTCCTTGGTGAGATGGGTGCGCACCACGTCTCCGTCCAACACCTCGACCGGGACGCCCTCGTCGATGAGGCGCTTCTCGAGCGCCCTGGCGATGGTGGACTTCCCGGCCGACGGCAGACCCGTCAGCCACACGGTCACTCCCCGGCGCACTCGCCCATCCCCACGTCGGCCACGTACGGGCCCTGCTCGTCGTAGTCCACGTAGAACGACGGATCCTCGTCCGGCGTCGGGAACACGTCGAAGTGCTTCAGACCCTCGGCGATGCCCTTGGCTCCGCCACTGCGGTCCATCCACTGGCGGAACGTCTCGCCCGCGTTGCGCTCGTTGGCGAAGCGGCCGACGACGGCCACCGCGGCCTGCGGCGCGTTCTTGGCCGGGAGACGCAGAGCCTTCTCGCCGAACTCGATCTGGCTCTGGCCCACGTAGCCGCCGAGCAGCATCTGGTAGCCGGGGGCGGGCTTGCCGTGGGCCCGACGCTCGGCGCCGAAGAAGCCGATGTCGCTGGTGTGGTGCTGGCCGCAGCTGTTCGTGCAGCCCGAGATGTTGATGCGCAGTCCGCCCACGTCGGCCAGTCCCGCCGTCTCGAGGGCGGCGCCGATGGCGTCGGCCAGGCCGCGGCTCTGGGTGACGGCCAGGTTGCAGGTGTCCGCGCCGGGGCAGGCGACCACGTCGCGCGCCAGCTCGGCGCCCGGCTCGGCCATGCCGAGCGCGTCCAAACGGGAGAACAGTGTGGGCAGCTGGTCCTCCTCGAGACCGCGGTACACCACGTTCTGACGGTTCGTGACCCGCACCTCGAGGTTGAGCTCGCGCTGGATGGCGGCCAGTCCCCGGAACTGCTCGGAGGTGATGTCGCCGAGGCGGGCGTACGCATAGGCGGAGACGGTGCCCTTGGCCACGCCGCGCACGACGTTGGCGTCGTCCCAGCGCTCGTACGCGCCGAGGCGGGTGAGCTTGACCGGCGTGCCCTGGCCCATGGCGGTGGGGACGACGTCGGTGTTGATGCCGGCCGGCGCGTCGCCGTGGTCGAGCACGTACTGCGGGATGCCATAGGCCCACGTGGTGGCGCCGATGAGGAGCTTGCGCTCCTTGAGGATCCGGGCCTGCAGCTCTTCCCAGCCCATGGTGTCCACGACCCACTTGAGGCGGGCCCGCAGCTTGTTGTCGCGGTTGCCGTAGTGGTCGAAGGCGCGGAGCACCGCCTCGCACGTGGGGAGCAGCTCCTCCTTGGGCGTGAAGTCCTCGAGGGCGAGGGCCGCGCGCGGGTTGGCGCCGAGACCACCGGCCACGAAGACGCGGAAGCCGTCCTCGAAGGTGCCGTCCTCTCGCGGGCGCTTGACGGCGATGATGCCGACGTCGTTGAACATGGCCTGGCCGCAGTCCGTCGAGCAGCCCGACAGGTTGAACTTGAACTTGCGGGGGAGGCGCTGCGCGTAGGGGTGGCGCAGGAAGTGGCGGTAGACGGCCTCGGCCCACGGGCTGATGTCGAAGACCTCGAAGGGGCAGGCGCCGGCCAGGTGGCAGCCCTGCACGTTGCGGACGGTGTCGCCGCAGGCCTCGCGCGTCGTGAGTCCGACGCTGGCCAGGTCGCGCATCAGGTCGGGGATCCGCTCGAGCGGTACGAAGTGGAACTGGATGTTCTGCCGGGTGGTGATGTGGCCCCAGCCGCGGGAGTACTCGTCCGCGATGTGGGCGCACATCTCCAGCTGGTCGGGGGTCATCGAGCCGTAGGGGACCTTGACCCGCACCATCTGGTTGTGGCCGCCCTGGCGCTGGCCGTAGATCCCGTTGTTCAGGCGGAAGATGCGGAAGCGGTCCTCTTCGAGCTCGCCCGCGAGGTACTGCTGGAGCAGGCGCTCGAACTTCTCGATGTCCGCTCGGGCGGCGGGGTCGATCTCGTGCGTGACAGCCATGGGCAGACCTCCCTCCCCGGAGGAGTCAACAGTCTCTCAAAACCTGATTATTCCGATCAAGTTTTAAGCCTATGCCCTCTGGCACACCCCGCAACGCCGAACTCGCCCGGTTCAGCCTGCTCCGCCAGGCTCAACCGGGCGAGTTCGCTCAGGCGCGGAGCAATTCGGCCACCCGAAAGGCCAGGTCCAGGCTCTGGCGGGCGTTGAGGCGGGGGTCGCAGGTGGTCTCGTAGCGGGTGTCGAGCTGGTCCTCGGACACGGCTTCGGCCCCGCCCAGGCACTCGGTGACGTCGTCGCCCGTGAGCTCGATGTGGACGCCGCCTGGCCATACCCCGGCCGACCGCATCACCGAAAAGAAGCCCTCGATCTCGGCCAGGACGTCGTCGAAGCGGCGGGTCTTGCGCCCCGACTCCGACGCGAACGTGTTGCCGTGCATGGGGTCGCACACCCAGACCACCGGGTGGCCCGCCCCTTCGACCGCCTCGACCAGCGCGGGCAGCGCCTGTTCGACCCGGCCTGCGCCCATGCGGGTGACGAGGCAGAGCCGGCCCGGCTCGCGCTCGGGATCGAGCTTGCGGCACAGCTCGAGGGCCTCGCCCGGCGTCGCCGACGGACCGAGCTTGAGTCCCAACGGGTTGTTGACGCCGGCCAGGAACTCCACATGGGCGCCGTCGAGCTGACGGGTGCGCTCGCCGATCCACAGCAGATGCGCCGAGCAGTCGTACCAGTCGTCGGTGAGCGAGTCCTGCCTGGTCAGCGCCTCCTCGTAGCCGAGCAGCAGCGCCTCGTGCGACGTGTAGAAGTCGACCTGGTGGAGGTGGGCCTCCCGTTCGAGGTCGATGCCGCAGGCCCGCATGAACCGCATCGCCCGGTCGATCTCCGACGCGATGGCCTCGTAGCGCTGCCCCTCGAGGCTGGAGGTCACGAACTCCTGGTTCCACAGGTGCACCTTGCTGAGGTCGGCGAAGCCGCCCTTGGTGAACGCCCGCAGCAGGTTCAGGGTGGACGCGGCCTGGTGGTAGGCGGCGACCAGGCGCTCCGGATCGGGCACGCGCGCCTCGGCGGTCGGCTCGTGGCCGCTGACGATGTGGCCGCGGAACGACGGCAGCTCCACGCCGCCGACCATCTCCGTGGGCGACGAACGGGGCTTGGCGAACTGCCCGGCGATGCGACCCACCTTCACGGTGGGCACGCCCGTGCCGTAGGTCAGCACGACCGCCATCTGCAGGATGACCTTGAGCTTGTCCCTGATGCCGTCGGCCGAGAAGTCCTCGAAGGACTCGGCGCAGTCGCCCGCCTGGAGCAGGAAGGCGTCGCCGTTGCGCACCGCGGCCAGATCCGCGCGCAGGTTGCGTGCCTCGCCCGCGAACACCAGCGGCGGCAAGGAGGCCAGCTGCTTCACGGCGCGGTCGAGCGCGGCCTGATCGGGCCAGTCCGGCTGCTGGGCCGCGGGTCTGTCCCGCCATGTCGAAGGCGTCCAGGAGGCAGGCATGCTGGCTCCAGGGTATTTCAGTCGCCGGGTCCGGCCAGCTCGAGTTTGCCGAGGCGCCAGCTCGTGAGCGCCAGACCGATGAGGGTGATGAGCACCAGGCGTACCACCGCGCCCCAGCCGTTGGGGATGCCGTCGCGCGGCACCAGCCCGTGGGCCCAGCCCGTGAACACGGCCGAGCCCTCCCACTGGGGTGACCACTGGGCGATGCCGGTGAGCACGCCGCCGAGCAGGCGCTCGCCCAGGAACACGAGGGCCAGCGACACCGCGGCCGCCCGCCGGAAGGTCGCGCCGACGGCCATGAGGACCGCCACGTAGGCCGCCCCACCGAGGGCGGCGCCGGCCGCCGCGGCCGCCCCGCCCCGTGGCGTTCCCGCGATGACGCCGGCGAGGAAGAAGGTCGGCGCCATCGCTGCGATCACCACGAGCGAGCCGCCCACCCAACGTCCGACCGCGATCTGCCAGCGGGGGACCGGACTGAGCCACGTGAAGTGGAAGGTGCCCTTGCGCACCTCGGCACCGAGCACGGCGTCGCCCACCACCAGCCCGGCCAGCGGCAGTACCAGCCCGAACAGCCCGTGCTCGGCGACGTGGCCGAAGGCGCTCGTCGCCGGCTCGGGTACGACCGCGGCGATCAGCCCGAACAGCAGGCCCGCGACCATGAGCAAGCCGAGCCCGGCCAGCCGCCGCGCGGGCAGGCACGCGCGCAGCGTGTAATGCACGAGCGCTGTCATCGCACGAGCTCTCTGAACAGGCTCTCGAGCGAGTCGTCGAGGGGACGGACCTCGAGCAGGCGCGCGTCCACGGTGCGCGCCGTCGGCGGGACGGCGAGGGCCAGGTCGCGCGCACGGGAGCTGGCGATCGTCAACGTGTCGCCGTCGACCGACACCGACGCGACCGCTTCGAGCTGCAACAGCGCCGCGGCCAGCGGGCGGGGACGGGTGGTACGGACGAGGAAGCGTTGGGGCCGGTCGGCCATCGCGTTCCTGATGGCGTGATGCGGACCGGCCGCGGCCAGCCGTCCTTGCACCATCACGATGACGCGATCGGCGAGCCGCTCCACCTCGTGCAGGACGTGCGAGCTCACGATCACCGTGCGCCCCTCCTCGCCGAGCCGCCGGAACAGCTCGATGAGGGCGGCCCGCTGCACGGGATCGGCGCCGTTGAGGGGCTCGTCGAGAATGAGGATGCGCGGTTCGATCACGAGGGCGGCGGCCACCTTGGCCCGTTGGCGCATGCCCTTGCTGAACCCGCCGACCCGCCGGTGCGCCACGGCCCCGAGATCGACCAGGGCCAGCGCGTCTTCGACAGCGGAGCCGCCGACGCCGTGCAGGCGGGCGACGTAGGCCACGAAGTCCCGGGCCGTGAGGGCGTCGGGGACGGCCTCGTCCTCGGGCACCAGCGCCAGGTGGCGGTGCACGTCGAGGGTTGCGCGCGGGTCCGAACCCTCCACCCGCACGGTCCCGTTGTTGGGCGGGATGAGTCCGGCGATGGCGCGCATCAGGGTGGTCTTGCCCGCCCCGTTCGGCCCGAGCAGGCCGGACACGCCGGGTCCGAACGAGCACGTGAGCTCGGTGACCGCCACCTTGGGGCCGTACCAGACCGACAGGTTGGCGACCTCGACGGTGGCGTCGTCCACCAACGCCGGATCGGGTGTCACGCGGCTTCCCGGTAGCGCAGCACCGTCACCCCGATGCCCAGCACGACGATGAACGCGTAGATGCACAGCACTGCGGGCCCGGCGCCCGCGACGCCGCCGAGAGGGCCGCCCGGGTGGACGTGGCCGAGGAAGACGAGGTCGCGCACGTGCAGTGGCAGCACCGCCAGGTTGGCCAAGCCCGCCAGGCTCGAGCCGCTCGACTGCGTGTCGACGAGGACCCCCGAGACGGTGCCGCTCACCAACATGAGCCCAAGGAAGATGGCAGCCGCCGCGACGCGGCGTGTCGTGAGTGACGCCACCGCCACGCCGATCGTGGAGTAGTAGAGCGCGAGCGCGGCGACGGCGACGGGCACCTGCCACAGCACCTCGGCGTTGGCGCGGGCATAGGCGAGCGATCCGTCCTTGCTCACCAGCATCTGCCCGACGAAGAGCAGGACCTGGGGGAGGAGTCCGAAGGCCAACACGATGGCGAAGATCGCGGCCAGCTTGGCTGCCGCGTACCCGGCGCCGGTGAGCGGCCTGCTGAGGATGAGCGGCAGGACGCGCTGGCGCCGGTCAGGGCAGATGATGTCCGGCGCGGTGATGGCGACGAAGAGCAGCAGCGCAGTGGAGACGCCGACGTACTCGCGGTAGGTGATGAACTCGAAGGAGATGCGCGGGTTGTCGCGCGTGATGTAGGCCACGCCGACCTGCACCGCGCCGGGCACCGTCACGATGGCGAGCAGCAGCCACGGCAGCAGCTTCTGGCGCCAGCTCCGGCGCAGACCGAGGGCGCGGCGCATCGACGCCAGCCACAGGGAGCGCAGGATGCCGAAGCTGCTCATGCGCGGACCGTCGTACGGCCGGTACCCGCGGTCGTAGACCGCGCCGGTGGTGGAGCTGGCCGCGCTCACGCGGACCGCTCCCGGAAGACCTCTTCGAGCGAGTGCCCGCGCCGGCCGAGCCGTAGCAGCGGCAGCCCGAGGTCGGCGACGGTGTCCCTGATGACGTCCAGGTCGTCGTCGCCCGCGCCGGTGATCTCGACGTGGTGATCGACCAGCGCGCACTCGAGTCCTGCGCCCTCGAGGGCGATGGCCAGGGAGCGAGGCTCGCCGTCCACCTCGACGATCACGGTGCCCGTGACCGCGGTGAGGTCGGCCGTCGGGCCGGCCGCGACCAGACGGCCGGCGTCGAGCATGACCACCTGGTCGCAGACCCGCTGCACGTCCTCGAGGAGGTGGGTGGCCATCACGACGGAGATGCCGAAGTCGCCCAGCCGGTGGACGAGGTCGAGCATCGAATCGCGACCCGAGGGATCGAGGCCGGCGGTGGGCTCGTCGAGCAGCACCAGTTGCGGATCGGCCACCAGCGCCTGGGCCAGCTTGGCCCGCTGGCGCATGCCGGTGGAGAAGCCGCCGATGGGCCGGAAGCGCTCCTCGTCGAGGCCCACGAGGTTCAAGACGTCGGACGCGCGCTGGCGCGCCGCACGCGCGGGCAGGCCCGAGAGCTCGCCCAGCGTCGCGACCACATCGGCCGCCGTCTGGTCGAGGGGCAGACAGTCGTGTTCGGGCATGTAGCCGATGTGGGCGCGCACACCGACGGGGTCGTCGGCGACGGCTCGACCCAGCACCTCGACGCGGCCCGCATCCGGACGGATGAGCCCGAGCACGAGTCGGAAGAACGTCGTCTTCCCGGCGCCGTTGGCACCGACCAGGCCGATGCGCCCGGCGGGCACGTCGAGGTCGAGCGCGTCGAGAGCCCGCACCGGTCCGAAGGCCTTGGTGAGGGCCTCCGTGCGCAGCACGGTGGTCACGCGGGCGCGCTCGCGGCGGCGTCGACCAGCGGCAGGACGCGGAACGGGATCTGATCCGAGAGGGCGATGACGGTGGTGCTGCGGCTGATGCCCTGCACCTCGAGGATGCGGTTGATGACGTCCTGGAGGTGGCTGTTGGTGCGCGCGACGACACGACAGATGAGGTCGCCCAATCCGGAGGTGGCGTGCGCCTCGAGCACCTCGGGGATGTCCCGCAGGTGGTCGACGACGTCGTTGAGTCGGCCCTGCACGATCTCCAGCGTCGCGAACGCGAGCACCCCGTACCCAAGCGCGGCCACGTCGAGGTCGGGGCCGAAGCCGGTGACGACCCCGCGCTGCTGCAGCTTGTCGAGCCTGGCCTGCACGGTTCCCCGCGCCACGCCGAGGGTGCGGGCCAGCTCGAGGACGCCCGACCGCGGTGCCGCCGCTACGGCCCGGATGAGGCGTCCGTCGAGCTCGTCGATGCCGGTGGGCAACATGACCAGACTGTAGGCCGGATGCAGGGTGAGTGTGAGCAATCTGCCCAGCACTACCCGATTGTCTTGACGCTTCCTCCGCGAAATCGTTCACTGAGCTGGACGCCCTGCCCAGACAGGTTCGGAAGGGAGAGGCCGACGATGACCATGACCGCGGGAGACCTGACCGCCTTCACCGGGCGGGTCGACGAGCTGGTGCGCAGCCACCCGGTGGTGGCCGCCAACCCGTACACGCGGTGGTTCGCGACGGGCGAGGCCACGGCCGACGACGTCCGCCACCTGACGGTGCAGTTCAGCGTGTTCAGTCACGAGTTCGTGGCCGCCCAGCTGCGCAAGGTCTTCAACTCCGCCGACCTCGAGACGTACCGGGCGGGCAAGGAGATCCTCATGAACGAGCTGGGGGTGATCTTCGACGGGGCTCGCGACCGCGAGGGCGTGGCCAGCGAGGGGACGGTGGATGGCAGCACGTACCGCCACCCGGCCGCCCATTTCGAATGGCTGCTGCGCTTCGCCAAGCCGCTCGGGCTCGGCTTCGACGACCTGGGCAAGCGCCGCAACGGCACGTCGTCCACGCTGTACTTCTGCGACGAGCTGTTGCGCATCTACGGGTCCGAGGATCCGTCGACGGCCGAGGGCGCGTCGTACGCCGTCGAGCACTGGGCCGCGGCCGGGTTCTGGAAGGAGCTCATCGCGGGCCTGGAGGCGTTCCGTGCCCGCGAGTGCGCGGACCTGCATCTCGCGTTCTGGACGTGGCACGACCGGGTCGAGGACCAACACGCGGCCCACACCGCCGACGAGCTGGCCGACGCGTACTTCATTCCGGGCTTCGACGAGTCGAAGTTCTTGCAGGGCGCGACGGAGATGCTCGATGGAGTGCATGCGTTCTGGGAGGGGTTGTGGCAGGACCGGATGACAGGAGTGACGCGATGAGCAAGCTCGACGCGACCGCGAGTGCCGACGCCGCCCTCGACGCCGCGTGGGACGCGCTCACGCCGGCATCGCTGTTTCTCGGGTGGGACCACCTCGAGTGGTGGGTGGGCAACGCCCGCCAGTCCGCCGGGTTCCTCGCCGGCTGCTTCGGCTTCCAGATCACGGCCTACGCCGGCCCTGAGACCGGCAGGCACGACGGCACGTGCTCCTACGTCGTCGAGCAGGGTGACGTGCGGTTCGTGCTCACCGGTGCCCTCCGTCCCGACACACCGGTTGCGACCTGCGTGCGGGCTCACGGCGACGGCGTGCGAGACGTCGCCATCACCGTCGCCGACGCGCGCGCGGCCTACGAGGCGGCGATGGAGCGCGGCGCGGCCGGCCTGCGCGCGCCGTGGGCCGACGAGGACGACGACGGCGTCGTGGTGCGGGCGACGATCGCGGCCTACGGCGACACTCAGCACACGTTCGTGGAACGCACTGGCTACCAGGGGCCGTTCGCTCCCGGATACCGCGCCGACGACCTGCCTCCCGTGATGATCGGTGCGCCTGTGGGCCTGACGCGCATCGACCACGTGGTCGCCAACGTGGAGAAGGGGGCCCTGCCGTCGTGGGTCGGCTTCTACCGGCGAGTGCTCGGGCTCGAGCAGCTGGTGCACTTCGACGACGACCAGATCTCCACCGAGTACTCAGCGCTCATGTCCACCGTCGTGTGGGACGGCAGCAAGATCGTCCTCCCGATCAACGAACCCGCTGACGGCCTGCGCAAGAGCCAGATCGAGGAGTACCTCGACGCATACGGAGCGCCCGGCGTGCAGCACATCGCCATGGGTACCGACGACATCGTCGCCACCGTCTCCGCGCTGCGCGACCGCGGCGTCCGCTTCCTGCGCGTCCCCGACGCCTACTACGACGACGCGCGTGCCCGGCTCGCCGACCTCGACCTGCCGTGGGACGACCTCCAGCGCCTCGGCGTCCTGGTCGACCGCGATCAGGACGGCTACCTGCTCCAGCTCTTCACCGAGACCGTCACCGATCGCCCCACCGTCTTCTTCGAGGTCATCCAGCGCGAAGGCGCCAAAGGCTTCGGCGCCGGCAACTTCAAGGCCCTCTTCGAGGCCATCGAGCGCGAGCAGGACCGCCGCGGCAACCTCTGACCCCCCAACCCCATCCGTCTCGAGGAACTGGGGTACCGAATCGGTACCCCAGTTCCTCGAGACGTAGGGTCTCGGGCCATGACGAAGGCCTTCAGATTCGCGGTGCAGACCCATGCGGCGGGGAGTGGGAAGGAGTGGCGGGACCTGGC
>JBEEFP010000095.1:0-3162 GCA_041166085.1 Actinomycetota bacterium | reverse complement strand
GACGATCGCGCTGGCGCGCAGCCGGTCCTCCAGCACGGCCGGCGCGACGTTCTTCCCACCCGCCGTCACCAGGATCTCCTTCTTGCGTCCGGTGATCCGGACGAAGCCCTCGTCGTCGACCTCGCCGACGTCACCGGTGTGGAACCAGCCGTCGCCCTCGAGGACCTCGGCGGTGGCGGTGTCGTTCTTCCAGTAGCCGACGAAGACCTGGCCGCCCTTGAACAGCAGCTCGCCGTCCTCGGCCACCCGGACGGCGGTGCCCGGGAGGGGCCGTCCCACGGTCCCGATCTTGAGCGCGTCCGGCTGGTTGACGGTCAGGGCGGCGGTGGTCTCGGTGAGGCCGTAGCCCTCCAGCACAGTGACCCCGATGCCGCGGTAGAAGTGCCCGAGCCGGTCACCCAGGGGAGCGCCGCCCGATACGGCGTACTCGCAGCGGCCGCCGAGGGCGTCTCGCAGCCTGCCGTAGACCAGGCGGGAGAACACGGCGTGCTGCGCGCGTACGGCGAGCGAGGGCCGGCCCTTGTCGAGGCCGCGCGAGTAGGCGATCGCGGTCTCCGCGGCTCGGTCGAAGATGGCGCCGCGGCCGTCGGCGGTGGCGCGCTGGGACGCGGTGTTGAAGACCTTCTCGAAGACCCGCGGCACGGCGAGCACGAACGTAGGCCTGAACGCCTGCAGGTCGGCGACGAGGTTCTTGATGTCGGAGCTGTGACCGAGCCGGGTGCGCGACCGCACGCAGCCGATCTGGATGATCCGGGCGAACACGTGCGCCAGCGGCAGGAAGAGCAGTGTCGACGCGGCCTTCTCCTGTCCCGAGCTCGTCGACGGGTCGAAGAGCCGCTCCAGCTCCTCCACCGCGACACCGAGCTCGACCATGAAGTTGCCGTGGGTGAGCATGCAGCCCTTGGGCCGGCCGGTCGTGCCCGACGTGTAGATCAGCGTGGCGAGGTCCGAGGGGCCCGACGTCGTACGGCGGACCTCGAGCGCGTCGTCGCCGATGTCCTGACCGAGCTTGGTGAGGATGTCGACGGCGTTGTCGGTGATCGACCAGACGTGGTTGAGCTCGGTGAGCCCGCTGCGGACCTCCGTCACCCGGGCGACGTGCTCCGGCGTCTCGGCGACGACGGCGCGCGCGCCGGAGTCCTGGAGGATCCACTGGACCTGCTCGGAGGAGGACGTCTCGTAGACCGGGACGGTGACCGCGCCGGCGAACCAGATGGCGTAGTCGAGCAGCGTCCACTCGTAGCGGGTCCGCGAGATCAGGGCGACCCGGTCCCCGGGCTGGATCCCGGCAGCGACCAGACCCTTGGCCACGGCACGTACCTCCGAGAGGAACTCGGCCGCGGTCACGTCGGTCCACGTGCCCTCGACCCGACGCGAGAAGACCACGGTGGCGCCGTGCTCGGTCCCGTTCGTGACCACGTCGTCGGTCAGGTTCCCCGTCGACGGGACACTGACCTGCAGGGCCGTGGAGTACTCGCGCACGATGCACCTCTCTTCAGGACGGCACCGCAGATTTTCAGGTGCCGGATCGCATCTGCACCGTACTCGGCTCCGCGGGATGCGCGACCCCGTGGAGCGTGATCCGGACAACGCGTGGTCCGTTAACCTTGAGCGGCCGGACCGGCATCCGAGCAGCGCCCTTGCCGACCCCCCGCGCACCAGCAGCCTTCGACGTCAGGATCCGGAAACATGGCCGAACAGACCACGTCCAGCATCATCATCGACGCCCCGGCGGCGGAGGTGATGGCGGTGATCGCCGACTTCACGGCCTACCCGGAGTGGGCGCAGGGGATGAAGAAGGTCGAGGTCGTCGAGGAAGGGCCGGGCGGACGCGCGGAGAAGGTGCACTTCGAGCTGGAGGCCGCGCCGATCAAGGACTCCTACACCCTGGGCTACGACTGGCACGGTGACTCCGCGGTCCGCTGGAACCTGGTCGAGGGCAAGATGCTCAAGGCCATGCAGGGCGCCTACGAGCTCCGTCCGAGCGGCGACGGCACCGAGGTGACCTACCGGCTCGCCGTGGACCTGAGCATCCCGATGATCGGCATGCTGCGTCGCAAGGCCGAGAAGGTCATCATCGACACCGCGCTGAAGGGCCTGAAGAAGCGCGTCGAGTCGCTGGACTGAGGGTGACTGTCCGCATCGTCCTGTTCACCGGCAAAGGGGGCGTCGGGAAGACGACCAGCGCCGCGGGGACGGCGGTCCTGGCCGCTCGTGCCGGTCAGCGCACCCTGGTCCTCTCCACGGATGCTGCCCACTCGCTCGGCGACGCCTTCGGGCTGCAGGTCCTGGGTCCCGAGCCGGTCGAGATCACCACGAACCTGTGGGTGCACCAGATCGACGTCCAGCGCCGGTTCGAGCGATCCTGGGGTGAGATCCAGGGATACCTCGTCTCGGTGCTCGACGCGGCCGGGGTGGACCCGATCACCGCCGAGGAGCTCACGGTCATCCCCGGGGCCGAGGAGGTGCTTGCTCTCCTCGAGCTCCGCAACCACGCCGTCAGCGGCACCTGGGACGTGATCATCGTCGACTGCGCACCCACCGCGGAGACGCTCCGGTTGCTGGCGCTGCCCGAGGCACTCGGGTGGTACATGACCCGCGTCTTCGGCGTGCAACGACGCGTCATCCGCGCCCTCCGTCCGGTGCTGACCCGCGCCGCGGGAGTGCCGATGCCCGAGGACTCCGTCTTCGATGCGGTGGAGCGGCTGCACCGCGACCTCGAGCAGGTTCAGCAGATCCTGAGCGAGAAGGACTCCACCGTCCGCCTGGTGCTCACGCCGGAGTCGGTGGTGGTGGCGGAGGCTCGACGCTCGTTGACCACGCTCTCGCTGTACGGCTACCGGGTCGACGGCGTGATCGCCAACCGGGTGTTCCCCGAGGGCGAGGGCGACGCGTGGCGCGAGGGCTGGGTCGCCTCGCAGCAAGCCGTGCTCCTGGAGGTCGAGCAGTCCTTCGCGGACCTGCCGATCTGGCGCTCCGACTACCGCCCGGGTGAACCGGTGGGCATCGAGGCGCTGGCCCGCCTGGCCGAGGCGGCGTACGACGGTGCCGACCCGCTGGCGGTGTCGGCGGGCGATGGTCCGATGACGATCACGCGAACCGACGCCGGTGCCGTGCTGCGCATCGCCCTCCCCTTCGCCCAGAAGCAGGACGTCGACCTCG
>JBEEFP010000094.1:0-2666 GCA_041166085.1 Actinomycetota bacterium | reverse complement strand
CGAGGACATCGAGCACGTCCGCGCCGACTTCTCCTCCAACGGGCTCGTCTACGACGGCTCTCAGCCCGTCCTACCCGGGGACGACGGGCACACGCACTTCACCGGCGACCGTGTCGGCCTCTACCACCCCGACGTCACCGCGCCCGGCGTGGACGTGTCGTCCTCGTGTGACACGACGGGCACCGTCGTCGGTCCGTGCCCGCCGGGCGAGAACGCCTCTGCGTCAGGCACGAGCATGGCGTCGCCGCACGTCGCCGGCGCCGCCGCGGTGCTGAAGGGTGTGCGGCCGACGCTGTCACCGCCCGACATCCGCAAGATCCTGCAGGTGACCGCGGTGCCCCTCGCCAAGCCGACACCGTTCTGGGAGGCCGGCTACGGCCGCGTCGCGCTGGACAAGGCGGTCGAGCTGGCCAAGCGCGGCGACCTCCGCAAGGTGCTCGACAAGCTGCAGGCGGACGCGAGCGCACGCGTCCTCGCGGCGGACGATCTCTCGGTGACCCAGCAGGACCTGTGGACCTGGGCGACGCCCCCGGTCACCCTCGGCGGCGTCCCTGACTCGCACACGTTCACGTTCGACGTCCCCAAGGGCGCGCGGGGCATCCGGCTCGTGCTGTCGCACCCGTCGCCGGACGGCGTGACCGGGGCGATCAACGGCTTCGTGTACGACCTCACCGTGAAGGACGCGGCGGGCAACGTGGTTGGCACGGCGACGTCGCCGATGTTCGGCTACCCCACCGTCGCGCTCGACTTCACGGCCGGCCCCGCACCTGCGTTCGGCACGTGGACGGTGGAGGTCACGGGCACGCTCTCGATCTCGGATCCCGACACGCTCGACAGCGACTCCGCCGCTGGTGACCACGCAACGCTGTCGGCGGTGCAGCTCCGTTAGCCCGCCAGCTTGGCGACACCGGCTTCCACGACGGGAAGCCGGGCCTCGAGGGTCTCGGTGCCGGCGCCGCGCACCGTCTCGAACTGGAACGCGACGATCTCACCGCCCACGTCGACGGCCACCACGAGCGCTTCGAACTGCTCCCCGGTGAGGGACACCGCGATCGCGCGCACCGCGCCCTTCACATCGCTGATCTCCTGGATGGGACCGATCGTGATGGGCACCGGCTTGCCCTGCGCGTCGAACGCGTTCCCCTCCGAGCAGCTGCTGGCGTCGACACCACGCTGGAACGCCTTCGCGCTCGTGGCTGCGTCTGCGTAGGCCCGCACCTGCTCGACGACGGCGCGCTGCTGAGCCTGCACCGAGGCGCGGCCGACGATGGCTTCCGGCGGGAAGACGGTGTCGGTGTTCGGTGAGCCGCACGCCTCGGGGTTCTTGCTGTCCGGGGTGAACGTTCCCTCGCTCATGCCCTCGCCCATCTCCTCGGGTGTGAGCAGCCGGGCCGTGAGCGCCGCCGCGTCGACCGCCGGTGCGGTCGTGGTCGTCGCCCTCGTCGTGGTCGTCTTCGCCGTGGTCGTGGTGGTCTTCTTGGTCGTGGTCGTGGCGTCGGTGCTGTCGGACTGATCCGTGACGTCGGTGCTGTCGGTGTCGCTCGCAGCGACCTTCGCGCCATCGTCGCTGTCCCGGTTGACGAGCAGCAGCGCCGCCACGACGGCGATCGCCGCGAGCACGGCCACGATCGCGATGACCTTTCCTCGTCCCCCTCCTGGCGGAGGCGGGCCGACCGGGCCCACCGGCCGAGCCACGACCACGGGCGGACCAGGAGGAACAGGCGGCGGCACGGGCGCCATCGCCTGGGTCGCGTCCGCCGGCGGGACCGACTCGACGGCCTCGGTGGGAGCCGCGAAGTCCGGATGCTGGTCTGGGGGGTACCAGAGCCCGTCAGAGGCTTGCCACCATCCGGGTCCCTGCGTCGCGTCGCTCATCGACGCGAACTCTAGGGAGTGGCGACCTTCGACCGCCGTTCGCGTCGCGTGCGGAGCAGCTCGTAGGCGACGGGCATGAGGGAGAGAACGATGATCACCGCTTCGATGACGAGCAGGTGGTCCTCTGCGCTCGGGATCGTCTTGCCCAGCACGTAGCCGAGCATCGTCACGCCGACGGTCCACAGCGCGCCGCCGATGAGGTTGAACGTGGTGAACGTCCGCACCGGCATCTCCGCGACACCCGCCATGGGGTTGGCGAAGGTGCGCACGATCGGGATGAAGCGGGCAACGACGATCGTCCTCGGGCCGTACTTGTCGAAGTACCGCTGCGCCTTCTCGACATGCTCGTGGTTGAACAGCCGCGACTGCGGACGGTTGAACAGCGCAGGCCCTGCCTTGCGGCCGATGAAGTACCCCGTCTGCGCGCCCGCGACCGCCGAAACGAACAGCCCGGCGATGACGACGACCAGGTTGATGCGGATGTCGAGCCCTGACTTGGCGCCGACTGCGGCGACCAGGCCGGCGAGCACCAGCAGCGAGTCGCCGGGGAGGAAGAAGCCGATCAGCAAGCCGGTCTCGGCGAAGATGATGGCGAACAGCCCGAGCACGCCGAAGGTCTCGAGGAGGTTCTTCGGATCGATCGCGCCGCCGGCGGCCAGGACGGTTCCGATCATCCGTCGATGGTAGGGGGCGGCCCTCCGGGCACAGGAATCAGGTCAACGATTCCGGCTGGTTCCACTCGGTCCAGCCGAGTCCGGCTCGGCCGTCGGCTCCGGTGAACCGGCACAGCG
>JBEEFP010000093.1:0-53156 GCA_041166085.1 Actinomycetota bacterium | reverse complement strand
CGCCCCCCGGGACCCCCTCCCCGCCGAAGCCGGACCCGCGGGGCCGTCACCAGACCGACTTTTCGGCGAGGCGGGGCGCATGGCGCCCCTCATCGCAGAAAAGTCGGGTGGGGTGGGGTCCTCAAGTTCGGCGATCTCCGTACGATTGAGGGTGAAGGGGTGGTGTGACATGAGCTTCGTCATCCGCAAGTCGCTGCCGTCGATCTCGGGGCTGCTCGGCCTTCTGCTGGTCGTCGGGTTCGCGTTCGTGTTCTTCCTGGGAGCGCCGGTGTGGTTCCCGGTCGCCTTCGCCATCGTCATGGTCGGTGTCCAGTTCGCCATCAACCCCTGGATCATCCAGTGGCTGGTCCCGGCGACCGTGATCGAGCGGGCCGGCGGCCGCTATCTCACCGACCACGTGGTCGGTGAGCTGGTAGCCAAGCGGTGCCGCGAAGCCGGTGTTCCACTGGTGCAGCTGGGCATCGTGGACGACGGCACGCCCAATGCCTTCACGTTCGGCCACACGCCGCGGGACGCCCGCATGTGGGTCACCCGCGGTCTGCTCGAGCGCCTCGACACCGACGAGCTCGACGCAGTCATCGCGCACGAGGTCGGCCACGTCCGCAACTGGGACTTCGCCATCATGACTGTCGCCGCGGTCGTGCCGATGGTCCTCTACCTGATGTACGTGGTGGCGCGCGGGGCCGATCGCAACGAGGCCCGCATGGTCGCCATCGGTGCGTACGTCGCCTACCTCCTGTCCCAGTTCACGCTGCTCTCCCTCAGCCGGGCCCGTGAGTACGCGGCCGATCACTGGTCGTGCGCGGCCACGGCGAACGGCGACGCGCTGGCCTCGGCGCTCGTGAAGGTCGCGTACGGCATGGGACAGGTCCACGCCGAGCAGAAGGACGAGGTCGCGGCCCTGATCGCCCAGGGCAAGGAGGGCAAGAAGGAGGCGGCCAAGCGCCAGTCGCACTGGCGCCGGGCCCAGTCCATGAAGGCCATGGGCATCTTCGAGCCCCGGTCGGCTGACGCGCTGGCGGCCGCGTTCGCGCGCGGCATCGACCCGGAGCGGGCGGTGGCGGCCATGCGCTGGGACGTCGTGAACCCGTGGGGCAGGACGCTCGAGAAGCTGTCGTCCCATCCCCTCGTCGCCCGCCGCATCGAGGCGCTCGAGGAGTCGGGCCTACCGGGCGCGCCGAGGCAGTGGAGCGTGCTGCGTTCGCTCACGGCGGTGTCGGCCGACCAGCGCATGCAGGCCCGCGCCCTCTTCGGCCGCGAGCTGGCCGTGGCGACCACGCCATGGATCGTGCTCGTCGCCCTTGTCGTCTTCGGCGCCTTCACCGGGTCGGCCACGTCGGTCGGACTCGCCTTGACGGTGGCCGGGTCGCTGCTCGTCTACAAGCAGCACCTGCGTTACCCGCCCATGTACATGCCCGTCGACCAGGTCACGAGCCTGCTCGAGCGCCTCGACGCTGGACCGGTCGCCGGGATCGGTGTGGAGGTCAAGGGCCAGGTCATCGGACGTGGGTTCCCCGGGTACGTCCTCTCGCCCGACCTCGTGGTGCAGGACGGCTCCGGGTTCGTGCCGTTGCTGTACCGACAGCCCATTCCGTTCGCGGCGGCGTTGTTCGGTCTCTTCCGAGTCGACAAGTTCATGGGCCAGGACGTCGTCGCGCGCGGCTGGTACCGGCGCACGCCCGGGCCGGTCATCGAGCTGCGCGACGTGCGGGCCGCCGACGGCCGCACCGCTCGTACGTGGGAGTGGGTCGCCCGCTATGCGGCGTCGATTCTGCTGGCGGTCGCGGGCGTCATCGTGATGCTCGCCGGGGTCGGGGGATAGCCCCGCGTCGGGCGGGGGTGCTGCTGCTCGCCCTCGTGCTCGCCCTCTCTGCTGCCTGCACCCGTGGTTCCGACAACGCGGGGCCCGCATCGACGACCACGCGCGCGGCACCGGCACCAGCCGCGGCCGACGACTGCCCGACCGGCAAGCGTCTCGCGCCCGGCACGTCGACGTTCTCCCTCACCTCGCACGGCTTCGCTCGCGAGTACGCGGTGTACGCGCCCGCGTCCTACACCGGACGCAAGCGTGTGCCTGTCGTGCTCGAGTTCCACGGCTTCGGGTCGGGCGCCCAGCAGCAGATGATCTACGGCAACTTCGGTCCGGCCGCCGACCGCGACGGGTTCCTCGTGGTGGGACCCCAGGGTCAGGGCCAACCCCGCCACTTCACGCTGCTCGGCGCCGCGTCCGGGGAGGAGGACGACGTGCAGTTCGTGGGCGACCTCCTCGACCACCTCCAGCAGACGCTGTGCGTCGATCCCGCCCGTGTGTACTCGACGGGCATGTCCAACGGCGGCGCGCTCACCGCCCTGCTCGCGTGCCGACTCTCCGACCGCATCGCCGCCTTCGCGTCGGTGGCGGCCGTCGTGTGGGGACCGCAGTGCGAGGCGGCTCGCACCGTGCCGATCATCGCCTTCCATGGCACGGCCGACCCGATCGTGCCCTTCAACGGCGGCAGGGTGACGTGTTGCGGCAATCCAACCATCGCAGGCGCGCCCGACACCATGGCGAACTGGGCCCGCCACGACGGCTGCGGTCCGCAGGCCACGGAGGAGCCGGTCAAAGGCACCGTCACGGTCCGCCGTTGGACGCGGTGCAAACCCGGCGGCGTGGTGGAGCTCTACGTCGTGGGCGGCGGCGGCCACACGTGGCCGGGGGCGACGATCAGCGCCGGCTTCCTCGGCCAGGCCAGCAAGGACATCGACGCCAGTGCGGTCATCTGGGACTTCTTCCGCGACAAGACGCTCTAGCGTCGGCGCCATGGCGATCACGACCGACGCGGCCGACGTCACCTGGGATCTCGACCCGTTGTTGCAGGGCGAGCCGGTCGACGCCCTGCTCGACAGGGCGGACGAGCTGGCCGCTGTGCTGGAGCAGGAACGGGGGCTCATCGGCGAGATCTCCGCGCCCGCGCTGGCCGCCTTCATGACGGTCATGGCCGAGCTGCGCGAGTTGGTCGGCCGGGCCTCGTCTTACGCGTCTCTGCGGTTCGCGACCGACACCACCGATCCCGTGCGGGGCGCACTGATGCAGCGGGTGCAGGAGCGGTCCACCGCCATCTCCACGAGGCTGCTGTTCTTCCAGCTCGAGTGGGTCGCCGTGCCCGAGACGTGGGCCGAGCGGCTGATCGAGGACCCGGCGCTGGCAGCGAGCAAGCACTACCTGCGCAGCGCCCGCCGCTACCGCGACCATGTGCTCACCGAGCCTGAGGAGCGCGTCCTCACCGAGAAGAGCGTCACGGGTCGGTCGGCGTGGGTGCGGTTGTTCAGTGAGCTCACCTCTGCCATCAACGTCGAGCTCGACGGCGGAGAGACGACGCTGGAAGAGGGACTCAGCCGGCTGCAGTCCCCCGACCGCGACGTGCGCCGGACCGCGGCCGGGGCGGTGACCGCTGGGCTGACGCCCGGGCTGCGCACGCGGGCCTTCCTCTACAACACCCTGCTGCACGACAAGGCGGTCGACGATCGGCTGCGCAAGTACCCGCACTGGCTGGCCAGCTGGAACCTGGCCCAGGACGCGAGCGACGAATCGGTGCAGGCGCTCGTCGACGCCGTGCGCGCCCGCTACGACATCCCGCAGAGCTGGTACGCGCTCAAGGCGCGGCTCCTCGGTCTCGATCGCCTCGCCGACTACGACCGCAACGCGTCGCTGGCCGCCGACGACGAGCTGGTCGGGTGGGACGACGCTCGCACGCTCGTGCTCGACTGCTACCGCTCGTTCTCGCCCGAGCTCGGTGAGGTGGCCGCCTCCTTCTTCGACGGCTACATCGACGCGCCGGCGCGGCCTGGCAAGCGCCCCGGTGCCTTCTGCTCGTACACGGTGCCGTCGCACCACCCGTATGTGTTCCTCAACTGGACGGGCCGGCGCCGGGACGCGCTCACGCTGGCGCATGAGCTCGGGCACGGCGTGCACGGCGCCCTCGCCCGTCCGCAGGGCGTGTTCCACCAGTCCACGCCGCTCACCCTGGCGGAGACGGCATCGGTGTTCGGCGAGACGGTCGTGTTCGGCCGCCTCTTGCAGGAGGCGGGTACGCCCCAGTCGCGCCTCGCGCTGCTGGCCGAGAACCTGGAGGGAGCCATCGCGACCGTGTTCCGGCAGGTCGCCATGAACCGTTTCGAGCACCTCGTCCACACCGCCCGTCGCGAGGAAGGTGAGCTGTCCGTCGACCGCTTCGGTGAGCTGTGGGCCGAGAGTCAGACCGAGATGCTCGGCGACGCCGTCGAGGTCACCGACGACTACCGGTCGTGGTGGTCGTACATCCCGCACTTCATCGGCACTCCTGGCTATGTGTACGCCTACGCCTACGGCCAGCTGCTCGCCCTCTCCGTGTACCGGCAGTACGAGGAGCAGGGAGCGTCCTTCGTGCCGCGCTATCTCGAGCTGCTCCGCTCGGGCGGGTCGGACCGCCCCGACGTGCTCGCCCGCATCGTGGGCTGTGACCTGTCGGACCCGACCTTCTGGGACGGCGGACTGGCCATCGTCGAGCAGCAACTGCGCGCGGCCGAAGAGGCGGCGTCCGCCGTCAAGTCCGACCCACATACTCGAGGCAATGACTTACGGTTTCCGTAAGTCATTGCCTCGAGAACGGGGGTCAGGGCTGGTTGTCGCGGAGGTCTTCCTTCCACGTCCTGAAGCGGGCGTGCGTCGCGCCACTCGGACCCTCACCCTCGCCGGTGCCGTCCGCAAAGAGCCGGAAGGTGTGGTGGCGCCTCAGGTCGTCGAGCGCGACGGCCATGTACCGCGCGTCGGCCTTCTGGGCGGGGCCTGCGCGCCACAGCAGCCAGTCGCCGATGCGACGCTTGTAGTCAACGCGCGTCTCACCGATGTCGTCACCCAGGTGGACGAGCTCGGGCGGCGCCTCGATCCACGCCGTCGCGACGATCGTGCGGTCGCGTTGCGGCGTGAGCGGCAGCTCAGCCGTGTGTACCGGCGTGTCGTCCACCGGCCGCTGGTCGTAGGGAAGGGCGTCCGTCACGCGAGGCCGAGCTCCTCGAGGATCTCATGGGTGTGCTCGCCCAGCCCCGGCACGGGCCCGGTGTGGACCGCGCCCTCGCGGCCGAACGTCACCGGTGTGGCGACGGCGCGGTGAGCAGGTGCTCCCGCGCCTTCAGGAACGTCGACGAAGGCGCCGGCGGCGATGGCCTGAGGATCGGCGATGACCTCTTCCGGCGTCTGCACCGGCGCCCACCACATGTCGACCTCGTCGAACCGCGCGAACCACTGGTCGCGGGGCCGGGTCGCGAACTCCGCATCGAGCAGGGCGATGAGCACTTCAGCGTTCTTACGCCGGTCGCGCGCCGACGCGAAGCGCGCGTCGGTCTCGAGCTCGGGAAGGCCGAGGGCCGCGACGAGCCGTGGCCAGTGACGGTCCGCTTCCAGGCCGAGGAGCCAGAACCACAGGCCGTCGCCGGCGCGATAGGAGTTGACCAACGGATTGGTGTTGCCGGCCCGTCCCGTCTGCGGCGCCATCTTCCCGAAGCGGAGCTGGATGCCGAGGTCCCAGCCGATGCTGTAGATGCCGGCCCGCAGCAGCGAGGTGGCAACCAGCTGCCCCTTGCCGCTGCGCTCGCGCTCGAGCAGCGCGGCGAGGATCCCGGTGACGGCGGTCAGGGCCGTCACGTGGTCGCCCATGCCCGAGCGAATGGCGACGGGCTCGCCGTAGGCCACACCGTGCAGGTGGGCCACGCCGGTCCGTGCGCCGAAGGCACCGAGGTCGTAGCCCGGGCGGTCGCGGTCGGGTCCGTCGAGGCCGTAGCCCGTGACGCTGGCGTAGACGAGCCGCGGGTTGGCAGCCAGCACGCTGTCGGGATCGAGCCCGAGGCGGTCGAGGGCGTCGGGCCGCAGGTTGGTCAGCAGCACGTCGGCCGTGGCGAGCAACCTGTGCAGCGCGGTCCGCCCGTCGTCGGAGCGCAGGTCGAGCACCATGCTGCGCTTGCCCCGATTGTCGAGGTCGAACGGTGGGCTCTGCGGCTGCTTGTGGCCACCGAGGACGTCGAACAGGCGACGCATCGGGTCACCCGCTTCGGTCTCGACCTTGATGACGTCGGCGCCCCAGTCCGCGAGCACACCGCCCGCGCCGGGGCCGGCGACCCATGCGCCCAGCTCCACCACGCGGTACCCCTCGAGCACGGTCATGTGGTGGGTGGCTGCCACTCCTCGACCACGCCGTCGAGCACGGGCTCGTGGGGCGGCAGCTCGCGTCCCTCGCGCGCGGTGCCGATGTAGATGAACCCGACGATCGCATCCAGGTCCGACAGGCCGACCGCGTGCATGACCCGGTGGTCGTAGGCGGCCGGGCCCGTGCGCCACATCGAGTCGTAGCCGAGTGCCTTGGCGGCCAACAGCATGTTCTCGGCCGCCGCACCCGCCGCCAGCACCTGCTCGATCCACGGCACCTCGTCGCTGCGCTGGTTCACTGCGCACACGACGACCACCAGCGGCGCCCGTCCGAGCTTGGTGCGCTCCTTGGTGAGCTGCCCGTCCGTCGGCTGGCCGCCGACCGCGGCGACACGAGCCAGGTACGAGTCCGCCAGCACCTGTCCGAACGCATCCTTGGCGTCGCCCCGCAGCACGACGAACTTCCAAGGCCGCAGCTCGAGATGGTCGGGCGCGCTGACGGTGGCCTCGATGATCCGGCGCAGCTCGTCATCGTCGGGCGCAGGCTCGACGAGGCGGCCGACGGAGCGACGGGCCAGGATCAGGTCGATCAACTGCTTCCCGTCGCCGGTCACCATCCCCGGTCGGCCCACTCCTGGAGGTGGGGCTTCTCGGCGCCGATCGTCGTGTCGTCGCCGTGACCCGGCATCACGATGTGGTCGTCGGGCACCTTGGAGAACAGGCGGTCCTCCAACGAGCGGATGATCGTCGGGAAGTCGCCGCCTTCGAAGGTGGTGTTGCCGGGGCCGCCAGGGAAGAGCGTGTCGCCGCTGAAGAGCACCGGTGACCCCTCGACCCTGAAGCACATCGAGCCCGGCGTGTGCCCGGGCGTGTGGATGGTGTGCAGCCGCAGCCGGCCCACCTCGATCACCGAGTCGTCCTCGAGCACGAAGTCGTAGGACGGGAGCATGGCCGCGTCCTGGCCGGTGACGCCCACCTCGTAGCCGGCGTCCCGCACGGCCGGCACGGCCTGGATGTGGTCCCAGTGCCCGTGCGTCTCGAGCACCTTGCGGACGTTGAGCCGCTTGCACAGCTCGAGCAGCTTCTCGTGCTCGTTGGCCGCGTCCAGGAGGACGGCGTCGCCCGTCTCCTTGCACCGGAGCACAAACACGTTGTTGTCCATGGGGCCCACGACCAGCTTGTGGATCTCGGCCTGCGAGTCCTCGAAATGCATCTTGACCGCCCGGTCTAGTAGAAAGTCTTTCGCTCAGTTTCGCGTGCCAGCAGCCTCGGGAGGCAGTCCCCATGAACTTCGCCTTCAGCGAAGAGCAGGAAGAGCTTCGCAAGTCCGTCCGCAAGTTCCTCGAGCAGAAGTCGTCCTCGCCCGAGGTGCGCCGGCTCATGGAGACGGAAGAGGGCTACGACCCCGACGTCTGGACCCAGATGGGCCAGCAGCTCGGTCTGCAGGGCCTCGCGATCCCCGAGGAGTACGGGGGCTCCGGCTACTCCTACGTCGAGCTGATCGTGGTGCTCGAGGAGATGGGCCGGTCACTGCTGCCGGCGCCCTACTTCTCCACCGTGGCGCTCGCGGCCAACGCCATCCTCGCCTCCGGCGACGACTCGGCCAAGAAGGAGCTTCTCCCCGGCATCGCGGCGGGCGAGACCATCGCCACCCTCGCCTTCACCGAGGAGAACGGTCGCTGGGACGAAGAGGGCATCCAGATGGAGGCCACCAAGTCCGGTGACGGTTATGCGCTGACCGGCACCAAGATGTTCGTGATCGACGGCCACAACGCCAGCCTGCTCATCGTCGTGGCCCGCTCCGGCGGCGGCCTCTCGCTGTTCGCCGTCGACGGCGATGCGTCGGGCATCACGCGCACGCCGCTGCAGACGATGGACCAGACGCGCAAGCAGGCCAAGGTCGAGTTCAACAACACGCCGGCCCGCCTCATCGGCACCGAGGGCCAGGCGGGCACCGCCCTCGCCAAGACCCTCGACCTCGCCGCCGTCGCGCTGGCGGCCGAGCAGGTGGGCGGGGCCCAGAAGTGCCTCGAGATGGCGGTCGAGTACGCGAAGGTGCGCGTGCAGTTCGGCCGGCCCATCGGTTCGTTCCAGGCCATCAAGCACAAGTGCGCGGACATGCTCCTCGAGGTCGAGTCGGCGAAGTCCGCTGCGTACTACGCCGGTTGGGCCGCGGCCGAGGACAGCGACGAGCTTCCGGTCGTCGCCTCGCTCGCCAAGGCGTACTGCTCCGACGCGTACTTCCACGCCGCCGCCGAGAACATCCAGATCCACGGCGGCATCGGCTTCACCTGGGAGCACGACGCCCACCTCTACTTCAAGCGGGCCAAGTCCTCCGAGCTCCTGCTCGGTGACCCCACGTACCACCGCGAGCTGCTCGCACAGCGCATCGGCATCTGACCGATATGTCCGGGTGGTGTACCCGGAGCCGGTAGGGTCGCGGGCATGCCCAAGCGACTCGGAACCCTGTTCGCCGCGGCCGTCGTGCTGGCGGGTGGAATCTTCTTCCTGATCAGCGGGCCTGCCAAGGCAGCTGTCGAGACCGACTACCTGGTGACCGGCCCCGGCGCCGGCGGCGGCCCCCATGTGAAGCTGTGGACGGCCGGCGGCACGTTGGTCAAGGACTGGATGGCCTACTCCCCGAGCTTCACGGGGGGCGTCGACGTGGCGATGGGCGACCTCGACGGCGACCTGATCGACGAAGTGATCACCGCGGCGGGGCCGGGTGGAGGCCCCCACGTCAAGGTGTTCGATCTCGACGGCAACGATCTCCACCTCGACTTCTTCGCTTATGGCGCCGACTTCCACGGCGGCGTCAACGTCGGTATCGCCGACATCGACAACGACGGCGACGACGAGATCATCACCGGCGCCGGCCCTGGCGGCGGGCCCCACGTCACGGCCTGGGACCTCAACGACGCGGGTGACGCCATGGTGCGGGTTGCCAGCTTCATGGCCGGCCCCACGACCAATCATGCCGGGGTCGACGTCACCGGCGTGTGGACCAACCCCGACGACGACAACCTCGCGCAGTACATCGCCACCTCCGACGGACCCAACGGGCCCGGGTTCGTGCGCATCTTCAATGCCGACGGCGTCCAGCAGCAGTCGTTCAAGCCGTACGGGACATTCACGGGCGGGGCGCGCATCTCGTCCGCCGATCTCAACGGTGACAGCCAGGACGAGATCATCACCGGGGCCGGCGCCGGTGGCGGTCCGCACGTGAAGGCGTTCAACACCGACCTGGCAGGCCAGGTCGTCCCCGGCATGAGCTTCTTCGCCTACGGCGCCGACTTCCACGGCGGCGTCGACGTGGGCAGCTTCTACGAGAGCAGCGACGTCAACGAGCTGTCAGTGGTGACCGGCGCCGGTCCGGGCGGCGGCCCCCACGTGCGCACCTTCGACCCGCCGAACCACGCCTCGGGTCCGGCCAGCTTCTTCGCCTATCCGGGGTTCACCGGTGGCGTGCACGTCGACGGCGGCCTCAAGGTCGTCGGTGACACCAGTACCGCGACCGGCTGATCCTCCGCCGTCCTAGCCTGGGCCGGCGATGGGGGTCATCTACGCCTTCCTCGCGGTCGGCATCGTCTTCGCCATCGCGGCGATCGTGATCGGCCGCGAGGCCCGGCGCCTCGACGCCGTCCCGCCCCAACCGGTGTTCGACCTCGACGAGGCGGTGGACTGGGTCGCGGAGCACCTGCCGTTCGAGGTGAGCGCGGTGCTCAGCCACGCCGACGTCCGGCAGATCATCGACTGGAACCTCGAGTATTTCCGTTCGAAGGGCGTGTCCGGGAACGGCCACGATCCGCACGTCGAGGGGCCCGTCGTGGTGGGTGGGGCCGAGACGGTGGACTACGTCCTCCTTCGGGCCCAATCCCACGGGGCGCCGTACACGCCGGCCCAGGTCCACGCCGTCCTCGACGCCCAGATGTCCTACCTCGAGGCCATCGGCGCCATCGGGCCCGAGGCGCCGCCAGGAGAGAGCAGCTGAAAACGTCTGAATATCGCCTCCAGGTGTGGTTTCATATCCGCACCAGAGAAAGGAGGTGGTCCAACTGAGTTGTGAAATATGCGGGACCCTGGAGGTGGCTGGCCGCTAGCGGCCGCTGGACCACCTGGTGGAATTCCAACCAGACACCGCCTGACGATGCCGATCGGGAGTTGGTCCCACTCGATGCAGTTCGGCTAGCAGGTCCTTTCCAGTAGGAATTGGCGAGGGGGCGCTCCGGCGCCCCCTCGCTCGCGTCTCTCCTAGATTTCCGGTGATGGCCGAGAGACCCGTTCGCTTCGAGCACAACCGGTACGTGGGGGACAAGCGCACGCAGGTCGTCTACGACTTCGACGACCCCGCCCTGCCCCAGGACCTGGTGGACGACCTCATGAAGTCGGAGCAGTTCGCGGCGTTCGGCCCGGACACGCTCCCGGAGGCACGCAACCGGGGCTACCGCCTGTGGGGCGGTCACCGCGCCGAGGACTGAGACAGGAGGACTGAGGCGAAAGTGGTGCCTCTTCCCACAATCTGACGGTTAGCTTGTCGCATATGGAGGTCGTGCTGGACGCTGGGGGTGTCCGCCTGCGTGGGCACGTCGCTCGTCCTCCTGCTTCGGCCACCGGACGCCACGGGCTGGTGCTGTGCCACGGGTTCCCATCCGGGCCGCGCGGCGCCGCCAACTCGGCCGAGACCTACCCCGACCTGGCCGACAGGCTGGCGGCGGAGGCGGGCTGGGTCGTGCTCTCGTTCAACTTCCGGGGCACGGGCGACTCGGCGGGTGACTTCTCGATCGGGGGCTGGCTCGCAGACCTGGGCGCGGCCATCGACCACCTCTTCGCCGAGCAGCAGGTCGACGCCGTCTGGCTGGCCGGCTTCAGCACCGGCGGGGCCCTCGCCATCTGCGCGGCGGCCGAGGACGAGCGGGTCGCCGGCGTGGCCACCATGGCCGCGCCCGCGGCGTTCGACGAATGGGCCGACGACCCCGACCGGTTCCTCGCCTACGCCCGCGAAGTGGGCGTCATCCGCTCGCCCGACTTCCCGGCGGACAAGGCGAAGTGGTCACGCGAGCTGCGGGAGACGCGTGCCGCGTCGGCCGCGGGCAAGATCCCGCCTCGGCCAATGCTCGTCGTGCACGGCAGCGAGGACGACGTCGTCCCCGTCGTCGATGCACGCCAGCTGGCCGAAGCGGCCGACGGCGCCGTGGAGCTGCGCGTTCTCACCGGCGCCGGTCACCGCCTGCGCCACGATCCGCGCGCGATTGCCGTCCTGCTCGGCTGGCTCGACCGCCAGACCCTCTAGCCGGTCGCGCGGTCGATCGCGTCGCGCAGGGCGCGCGCGTGCTTGGTCGGATCCTCCGCCTCGGTGAGCCAGCGCACGACGACGAAGCGACGGGCTCCAGCCGCCGCGATGGCGGGCACCGTCTCCGGCGTCACGCCACCGGTGACGTAGAAGGGCCGGGTCGCGTTGGTGCGCGCGTAGGAGACGTAGTCGAGCCCGGTGCCGGCCCGACCCGGCTTGGTCGGCGTGGCCTCGATCGGACCGGCCGAGATGTAGTCGACCGGCTCGCGCGCGCTGGCGTCGAGCTCGGACGGGGCGTGGGTCGACAGGCCGACGATGGCGTCGGGGCCGAGCAGGCGGCGGGCGAGGGATGCGGGCGCGTCGTCCTGGCCCACGTGGACGCCGTCCGCCTCGACCTCCAGCGCCAGGTCGGGCCGGTCGTTCAGGATGAAGGGCACGCCGCCCTCGCGACAGACCCGGCGGGCGAGTCGGGCCCGCTCGATGAGGGGACGGGCGTCGAGGTGCTTGTCCCGGAGCTGCACGACGTCGACGCCCCCGGCGATGCACGCGTCGAGGAAGGCCTCGAGGTCGGGACGATCGGGCGTGCAGAGGTACAGGCGCCGGCCTTCGAGCCGGTCAGCCACCGGCCGACCTAGCCACCGGCCACGGCCCTGACCAGCTCGAGGCGGTCGCCCGCCTCCAACACGGTCGTGGCCAGGGCGCCGCGCATGACCGGCTCACCGTTGCGCTCGACCAGCACCCACTTGGCGCCGAGCCCGAGTTGGTGCAGCAGCTGGTCGACGGTCGCGCCCTCGGGCACGTCGAGAGGCTTGCCGTTGGAGACGACCTGCACGGCTAGTCCTTGGCTTTGGCAGCCTTGGCCGCCGCCTTCTTCTCCTGCTTGTACTGGCGGACGCGGCCGAGGCTCGGGCCGTCGACGATGTCGGCCACCGACATGTAGCTGCCCTTCTTGCCGTACTCACCGGCGGCCTGCTGCCACCCCCGCGGCTGCACGTCGAGCTGCTTGCCGAGGAGGGCGACGAAGATGCGGGCCTTCTGCTCGCCGAAGCCGGGCAGGTTGCGGATGCCCTTGTAGAGCTGCTCGCCGGTGGCGGCGGTGGTCCACACCGCGGCGGGATCGCCGTCGTACTCCTCCACGATGCGGGTGCAGAGCTCGTGGACCCGCTTGGCCATCGACCCGGGATAGCGATGGAGGGCGGGTCGCTCGGCGAAGGTCTTGCCCAGATCCTCGGGATCGCGCTTGGCGATGTCGGTTGCGTCCAGTCCGCCGAGACGGTCGCGCAACATCAGCGGTCCCTTGAACGCCCACTCGAGCGGGATCTGCTGGTCGAGCACCATCCCGATGAGCAGAGCGAGCGGATCCTCGGACAGGAGCTTGTCGGCGTCGGCGTCTTGGGCCAGCGCAAGGGTGCCCTTCATTGCTGCCAGCGTAGGCTGCCCTCGGACGGCAACCAATCGCCGGGGGACGACGCAGGGAGGGCTCATCGGATGCCGCTGTACATGGACCGCCACGAGGTACCCGAGGAAGCGAGGCCGCAGGACATCGCGCAGGCGCACGCCAGCGACGTCGCGGTGCAGGCCAAATACGGGGTCGACTACATCACCTATTGGTTCGACCACCAGAGCGGCGCCGGGTTCTGTCTGGTCGAGGGCCCGTCGGTCGAGGTCGTCGAAGAGGTGCACCGCGAGGCGCACGGCCTGATGCCGACCAAGGTCATCGAGGTCGATCGGGCCGTCGTCGAGGCGTTCCTCGGGCAGCTCGACCGGCCTGTCACCGGCGAGCCGTTCGTCGCGACCGCGTTCCGAGCCATCCTGTTCACCGACCTGGTGGGTTCCACCGAGCTCACCCAGCGCCTCGGCGACGTCGAGGCCATGCGCGTCATCCGGGCGCACGACGCCATCGTCGCCGACGCCATCAAGACGTGCCACGGGCGGCGGGTGAAGCACATGGGTGACGGCGTCATGGCGTCGTTCACGTCGGTGAGCAAAGCGGTGGAGAGCGCCATCGCCGTCCAGCGGGCCGTCGCCGAGCGCAATGGATCGGCCGAGACGCCGTTCGACGTGAAGGTGGCCATCAGCGCGGGTGAGCCGGTGACCGAGGACGAGGACTTGTTCGGCGCCGCCGTCCAGCTCGCGGCGCGCGTGTGCTCGACGTGTGACGGCGGCCGCATCTTCGTCACCAGCGCAGTCCGCGAGCTGTGCCTCGGAAAGGGCTTCCGGTTCGAGGACAAGGGCTACGCCGAGCTCAAGGGCTTCGACGACCCGATGCACATCTTCGAAGTTGTGTGGATGTAGCTGCTAGGCGGACTTGGGATCGACGCTGTCGGGGTCGATCTCGTAGCGCTTGATGGCGTCGGCCACCTGGTCGGCCTTGCCGAGGGCGTGGAGCACGGCGACGACGATGTGTGCCGCGTCCACCTCGAAGTGGCGGCGCAGGGCCGGGCGGGTGTCGGAGCGGCCGTAGCCGTCGGTGCCGAGGCTCGTCAGGGGCCCGGGCACCCACTTGGCGATCTCGTCGGGGACGGCCTTCATGAAGTCCGTCACGGCGACGAAGGGACCGTCCGACTGGGCCAGCGCGTCGGTGACGTAGGGCGCCTCGGCGGCGCGGCTCGGGTGCAGCCGGTTGTCGCGCTCGACGGCGAGGGCGTCCTCGCGCAGCGCCTTGTAGGACGTGACGCTGAAGGCGTCGGCGGCCACGTCCCACTCGTCGGCCAGCAGTTGCCGCGCCTCCATGGCGGCCAGCCATGCGGTGCCGCTGAAGAGGATGGTGGCGCGCCGGCTCGGTCCCTCGGGCGCGTCGGCGAACCGGTAGATGCCGCGGATGATGCCCTCGTCCGCGCCCTCGGGCTTGGCCGGCTGCACGTAGTTCTCGTTGTAGAGGGTGAGGTAGTAGAAGCAGTCCTCGGGCTTCTCGCCATACATGCGGCGGATGCCGTCCTGCACGATCGTCGCCACCTCGTACGCGAAGGCGGGGTCGTAGGCGGCCAGGTTGGGGACGGTGGAGGCGAGCACGTGGCTGTGTCCGTCCTCGTGCTGCAGGCCTTCGCCGTTCAGCGTCGTGCGTCCGGCGGTGGCGCCGAGCAGGAAGCCGCGGGCGCGCGCGTCGCCGGCGGCCCAGATGAGGTCGCCGGTCCGCTGGAAGCCGAACATCGAATAGAAGATGTAGAAGGGGATCATCGGCGTGCCCCACGTGGCGTACGCGGTGCCGGCGGCGGTGAAGCTGCTCATGGATCCGGCTTCGGTGATGCCCTCCTCGAGGACCTGCCCGTCCTTGTCCTCCTTGTAGGAGAGGAGCAGCTTGGCGTCGACGGGCTCGTACTTCTGCCCGAGGGCGGCGTAGATCTCGAATTCCTTGAACAGCGCGTCCATGCCGAAGGTGCGGGCCTCGTCAGGGATGATCGGCACGACGCGAGGGCCGATGCCCTTGTCCCGCATGAGGTTGCGGATGAGGCGGGCGAAGGCCATGGTCGTCGACACCGAGTTCTTGCCCGAGCCGGAGTCGAACTCCTCGAAGGCCTTGGGGTCGGGCGTGGGCAGGCTCTGCTTCCGGACGATGCGCTTGGGGATCGAGCCGTCGAGAGCCTGGCGGCGCAGCATGAGGTAGTCGTGTTCCGGGTCGCCCTCGCTCGGCCGGTAGTAGGGCGGGAACTTCTGGTCGAGCGCTTCTTCGGGGATCTGGTCCTGCAGATAGAGGCGGTCGCGGAGCAGCAGCAGCTGTTCCTTGTTCATCTTCTTGATCTGGTGCGTCGCGTTGCGGGCCTCGATCTCGGGGCCGAGGGTCCAGCCCTTCACCGTCTTGGCCAGGATGGCGGTGGGCGTGCCGGTGTGCTCGACCGCGGCCTTGTAGGCGGCGTAGAGCTTGCGGTAGTCGTGGCCGCCGCGGGGGAGCGCCTGCAGCTCTTCGTCGCTCAGATGCTCGACCAGCTTGCGCAGGCGCGGGTCAGGTCCGAAGAAGTGCTCCCTGATGTACGCGCCCGACTCGACCGTGTACTTCTGGAACTCGCCGTCGACGGTGGTGTTCATCTTGTTGAGGAGGACACCGTCGGTGTCGCGCGCGAGCAGCTCGTCCCACTTGCTGCCCCAGATGACCTTGATCACGTTCCAGCCCGCGCCCCGGAAGACTGCCTCGAGCTCTTGGATGATCTTGCCGTTGCCGCGCACGGGTCCGTCGAGTCGTTGCAGGTTGCAGTTGACGACGAAGATGAGGTTGTCGAGCTGCTCGCGTGCGGCGAGTGAGAGGGCGCCGAGTGACTCGGGCTCGTCGCTCTCGCCGTCCCCCATGAAGCACCACACCTTGCCCCGGCTGGTGTCGGCGAGGCGGCGGTTGAGCAGGTAGCGGTTGAAGCGCGCTTGGTAGATGGCGTTGATGGGGCCGAGGCCCATCGACACGGTGGGGAACTCCCAGAACTCCGGCATGAGCCGGGGGTGCGGGTAGCTGCTGAGGCCGCCGCCGCCCACCTCCATGCGGAAGTGGTCCAGCTGGTCGGTGGTGAGACGTCCCTCGAGGAAGGCGCGTGCGTAGATGCCGGGCGCGGCGTGGCCCTGGTAGTAGATCTGGTCGCCGAAGCCGCCGTCGTCCTTGCCGCGGAAGAAGTGATTGAAGCCGACCTCGTAGAGGCTCGCGCTACTGGCGTAAGTGGAGAGGTGTCCGCCGATGCCTTCGGACAGGGTGTTCGCTCGCGTCACCATCACCGCCGCGTTCCAGCGGATGTAGGCGCGGATGCGGCGCTCCACGTGCTCGTCGCCGGGGAACCACGGCTCGAGGTCCGGCGGGATGGTGTTGATGTAGGGCGTGCTGACGCTGGCGGGGAAGCCGACCTGCAGCTCGCGGGCCCGCTCCTGCAGTTTCATGAGGAGGAAGCGGGCTCGGCTCTTGCCCTCGGTCTCCACCACCTGGTCGAAGCTGTCGAGCCACTCGCCCGTTTCCCCCGGATCCGTGTCGGGGAGCTGGTGCGCGAACCCGTCGAAGATCATCTCGCCCATTACGTCCCATGCTACGACCCGCTCCTCGACTTCCGGACACTCATCCCTCCCGCCCTCCTCGACTTCTGGACACTCAGGTGCGCATGGCGCCCCTGAGTGTCCAGAAGTCGAGCGGCCGGCGAAGTTGTCACTGCCCCTCGGCATGATTGGGCCATGTGGTGGAGGGAGCCGGGGGAGCGGCAGTACGGGCTGGTCACGTGGGACCAGGGGATCGCTGCCGTCGGTCATGACTCGATGGTGCGGGTCATCCGCAGCGGGATCCTCGTTCGCGACCGACCCGGCGTCTATGTGATCGCGGGGGTGCCCTGGTCGCGGGAGCGAGACATCCTTTCGGCCTGCCTCGCCGGAGCCGCCGTGGCGTCGCACCGGTCGGCCGCCTGGATCGAGCGCTTTCCCGGCGCGGTGTCGCTGCGGCCCGAGATCACCACCGGACCGGACGTCCGTGTGCGGCTCCCGGGCGTGAAGGCGCACCGCAGCACCCACCTGCCTCCTGAGCACATCACGATGATCGATGGGATCCCGTGCACGATCCCGGCTCGCACTGCGGTCGACATGTCGGCAGTGCTGAGTGACGACTCGGTCGAACGCATGATCAACCGGGCCCATGACCACAACATCGTCACGTACGCCGAGATCGTTGCCGTGTTCAACGACGTCCGTCGGCGAGGCCGGCGGCGGGTGGCGCACCTCGCTCCCATCCTCGACCGGTGCCTCGGCGTGGGTGAGAAATCGCGGAGCGACGGTGAGCGCTGGGTCAGGGCGACCATTGCGAAGGCGGGCATGCGCGCTCCCCAGCAGCAGATCTGGGTGGTCGCCAACGGGAACCGATACTGCATCGACGTGGGCTATGTGCCGGAGAAGGTCGGCATCGAGTTCCAAGGCCAGTGGGCCCACGCCGACCGTCGCCAGGCCCTCGTCGAGGACTCCGACCGCATATCGGAGCTCGAGCTGGCCGGCTGGCTCATGCTCCCCGTGACGCACGCCACCACCGCCAGCGTCCTCATCGACCGCGTTCAGCGCGCGTTGGCGCAACGCACCTCGACTTCTGGACACTCAGGTGCGCATGGCGCACCTGCGTGTCCAGAAGTCGGGGAGGGGCGGGAGGACGAGGGGCGGGGCTACGGTGCCGGGCATGGCCAGTGAGGAGATGCGGAACCTGGCGGAGCTGATTCGGAGCGCGCCGGTGTTGACCGGGGCGCCCGTCGAGCAGCTGCGGGCGAACATGGAGGCGATGGCGACGGTGGTGCCGCCGCCGGCCGACGTGGCCTACGAGTCGGTGGACGCGGGCGGCGTACCGGCCGAGTGGGTGACAGCGCCCGGCGCTCGCACCGACGCCGTCATCCTCTACCTGCACGGCGGCGGCTACGCCATCGGGTCGATCAACACCCACCGCATGCTGGCCGCCAACATCTCCCGCGCGGCTGGCCTGCGCGTCCTCCTCATCGACTACCGCTTGGCGCCGGAGCATCCCCACCCTGCCGCCGTCGAGGACGCAACCGCGGCCTACCGCTGGCTCCTCTCCCAGGGCATCGACGCCGCCAAGCTCGCCATCTCGGGTGACTCGGCCGGCGGCGGACTGACCGTCGCCACCCTTCTTGCCCTGCGCGACGCGGGTGACCCGCTGCCCGCGTGCGCGGCGCCCATGTCGCCGTGGGTCGACATGGAGCAGTCGGCCGAGTCCTACACCACACGCGGCGAGCTCGATCCGATGGTGAGCGCCGTCGGTCTCAAGGAGATGGCGGACTGGTACCTGGCGGGACAGGACACGCGCACGCCGTACGCCTCGCCCGTGCACGCGGACCTCAAGGGGCTCCCCCCGATGCTCGTCCAGGTGGGCGACCACGAGGTGCTTCTCGACGACGCGATCACGCTGGTCGAGCGGATCAACGACGCAGGTGGCGACGCCATGTGCGAGGTCGGTGAGGAGTGCTTCCACGTCTACCAGGCCTTCCCGGTGCCCGAGGCCACCGAAGCGATCGCCCGCCTGGCCGCCTTCGTCACCAGCCACATCAGCAGCTGAGCGCGACCACCGCCTACACCGACGGGGCCTGCCTCGGGAACCCCGGCCCCGGCGGCTGGGCGTGGGCCATCCCGGGCGGCGCCTTCGCCGCTGGACCCGACCCGCAGACCACCAACCAGCGCATGGAGATCCGCGCCGTGCTCGAAGCGGTGCGCCACCTCGACGGACCGGTCGAGATCGTGAGCGACTCGACCTACGTCGTGAACTGCTTCCGCGACCGTTGGTGGGAGGGCTGGTTGGCGCGCGGCTGGTTGAACAAGGCCAAGAAGCCCGTCGCCAATCGCGACCTGTGGGAACCGCTCATCGACGAGTACCGCCGCGATCCCACCCGCATCCGGTTCACCTGGGTCAAGGGGCACAGCGCTGACCCCATGAACGATCTCGTCGACCGGCTCGCGGTCGAGGCGGCGCGGACCCAGGAGCCGCGGGCCGGTGTCGAGCCGCCCGCGACGCTCGGTCCCGCCGACATCGTCGCCAATGACAAGGACCCGCGCGTCCCCCCGGGCCACGTGCTCGCGGTGGTCGGACATCGCCCGCCCGAGCTCGGGGGCTACGACGCGAACGAGGTGGCGGACGGTGTCCTGCGTCGTCTCACCGAGATCATCGATGCCAAAGCCCAACTGCAACCTGACCTGGTGGTCGTCACCGGCCTCGGCCTCGGCGCTGAGCAGCTGGGAGCGGAGGCGGCGGACCGCGCCGGCGTGCCGTATGTCGCCGTGCTGCCGTACCCCGAGCAGGAGAAGGTGTGGCCGGCCGCATCGCAACAGCGCTACCGCGCCCTGCTCGACAAGGCGCAGGGCACGGTGCAACTGCAGGCCAAGCGGCCGGACTCGAAGCAGCAGGCCGGTGGCGCCCTCGCTCGCCGCGACGCGTGGCTGGCCCGCAACGCCGACGAGGCCGTCGCCGTGTGGAACGGCAACGACGCCAACGTGGGGCGCCTCGTCCGTTCGCTGCAGGACCACCTCGGCGAAGACCAGGTCTGGGTGCTGGAGCCCACCTAGTGCGTGCCGGCGTCGACACCGGGGGCACCTTCACCGACGTGGTCTTCGCCGACGGCCACATCGCCAAGGTGCTCTCCCGCCCGGACGACCCGGCCTCGGCGGTCGCAGCGGGACTCGGTGACGCCCACGTCGATGTGCTCGCGCACGGCACGACCGTCGCCACCAACGCCCTGCTCGAACGTCGGGGCGCCGACGTCGCACTCGTCACCGACCCCGGTTTCGAGGACGTCATCGAGATCGGGCGCCAGAACCGTCCCTCGCTGTACGACCCCTTCGCAGACCGGCCCGAGCCGCTCGTCCCCCGACACCGCCGCGTCGCCGTCGGCGCGCCGCTCCCCGCAGACGTGGACGCGGTCGCCGTCTGCCTCTTGCACGCCGACCGCGACCCGTCGGGCGAGCTGGCCGTCGCCGCCGCCCTCGACCATGCCGACGTCACGTGCTCCCACCAGATCAGCCCCGAGTTCCGCGAGTTCGAGCGCACGTCGACGACGGTGATCAACGCCTACCTCCGACCCGTCTGCCGTCGTTACCTGCAGCGTCTCCAGGCGCTGGCGGATGCGGTGCTGGTCATGACCTCGGCTGGTGGCCTGGTGCCATTGGCGGACGGAGCCGAGCGGCCCGCCGCGCTGCTGCTCTCCGGACCGGCGGCCGGAGTGCTGGCCGGCGCGGCCGCAGCGGTGGCGGCGGGCTTTCCGGACGCCGTGACCTTCGACATGGGCGGCACCAGCACCGACGTCTGTCTCGTCCTCGACGGGCGGCCCGCACCTGCGGCAGACCGGACCGTCGGCGGGCTGCCCGTGCGGCTCCCGTCACTCGACGTCCACACCATCGGGGCCGGGGGCGGCTCGCTCGCCCGCATCGACACCGGCGGCGCGCTGGCGGTCGGGCCGCGCAGCGCGGGTGCCGACCCGGGACCGGCGTGTTACGGAAAGGGCGGCACCGAGCCAACGGTGACGGATGCGGACCTCGTCGCGGGCCGCATCCCGGCCGATGCCGCCTTCCCCGGCCTCGACCGTCTCGACGCGGACGCGGCCCGCACCGCACTCGCGCATGCAGGCATCACCGCCGACGGTGTCATCGAGGTGGTGGACGCGGCGATGGTGCAGGCCGTACGCGGCGTCTCGGTCGAACGCGGTGTCGACCCGCGGGGGCTGGCCCTGGTCGCCTTCGGTGGTGCGGGCCCGCTGCATGCCTGCGCGTTGGCCCAGGCCCTCGACATGCGCGCGGTCGTCGTGCCGCCGCGGGCCGGCGTGCTCTCGGCGGCCGGGCTCGTTGCCGCGCCCCGACAGGTCGACCTGGTGCGCTCATGGGCCGACCCCAGGGATCACCGAGGCGTGGCGGACGCGGTGGTTCGCCTCGCGAGGGAGGCAGGGCCAGCCGACGAGGTCGTGACAGCGGTCGACTGCCGCTACGAGGGACAGAGCCACGAGATCACCGTCCCGTCCGTCGAGGCGTTCCCCGCCGAGCACGAGCGGCGCAACGGCTACGCCCGCCCGGGTGCGCCCATCGAGGTCGTCGCCCTGCGCGTCTCGGCCCGCACCCACTCGCCGATCCGGCTCGACGACCTGCCGGTTCCGGGCGGGCGGGCGACGGCGCGGGGACCAGCGGTGCTGGCAGAGCCCGACTGCACCGTTTGGGTGCCGGACGGCTGGACCGCGGAGGTCGGGGGAGGTGGGTCGTGGATCCTGCAGCGCTCCAGGTCCTGATCTCCAAACTCACCGGTGTGGCCGAGGAGATGGGTGCCGTCCTGCGCCGGGCCGCCTTCTCGCCGAACATCAAGGAACGAGCGGACTGCTCGGCCGCCCTTTTCACGGCCGACGGCGAGTTGCTCGTGCAGGCCGAGCACATTCCCGTACACCTCGGTTCGATGCCGGCCTCGGTCCGGGCTGCCATCGACGCCTTCGGCACTGACGGCGTCGCCGCAGGTGAGCAGGTCATGCTCAACGACCCGTTCACCGGCGGCACCCACCTCAACGACATCACCCTGGTCGCGCCGTGCTGGGTCGATGGCGAGCTGGTGGGCTGGGCTGCCAATCGGGCCCACCACGCCGATGTCGGTGGGATGACACCTGGGTCGATCCCGCCCGAGGCCACCGAGATCCAGCAGGAGGGGCTGCGCATCCCACCCGTCAGACTGAGTGACGACGTCGTCGCCATCCTGCTCGCCGCATCCCGGACGCCGGAGGAGCGCCGCGGCGACCTGGACGCGCAGGTGGGCGCCAACGTTGTCGGTGTGGCGCGGCTCGCCGAGCTGACAGGCGAGCCGTTCGACGAGGTGGTCGCGTACGGCGAACGCCGCATGCGCGCTGCCCTCGCCGCCCTTCCCGACGGCGAGTACCGGTTCGCTGACGTCATCGACTCGACCGGCCCGCGCCCGAGCCAACAGCAGCCGGCGCGCATCGTGGTCACGCTCAGCATCGACGGCGAGACGGCCCGCTTCGACTTCGCCGGCACCGACGAGCAGCGACCGGGCAACGTCAACGCAGTCGAGGCGGTGACGGTCAGCGCCGTGGCGTTCGCACTGCGCTCGGCGACGGACCCGAACATTCCCGCCAACGGCGGCGCCCTCCGTCCGGTCGAGGTGATCGCGCCGCCCGGCACCATCGTCGCCGCCGTTCCGCCTGTCGCCGTCGGCGCGGGCAACGTCGAGGTCAGCCAGCGGGTGGCCGACGTGTGCCTGGGCGCCCTCGCCCAAGCGGCGCCCGACCGCGTCGGCGCCGCCAGCCAGGGGACGATGAACAACCTCATGCTCGGTGGCGGAGGCTCCGTGCTCGAACGGCGTGGCAGTTGGGTGTACTACGAGACCATCGCGGGCGGCCAGGGCGGGAGGCCCGGCCGCGCGGGCATGAGCGGGGTCCACACGGCCATGACCAACACCTTGAACACGCCCATCGAGGCCCTGGAGCGGGCCTTCCCGTTGAAGGTGCGCCGCTACCGGCTGCGACGCGGGAGTGGCGGAGCGGGCCTCTCGCCCGGCGGGGACGGCATCGAGCGCGACCTCGAGGTCCTCGAGGACTGCATCGCCAGCCTGATCACCGAGCGCCGCACGAGCGGGCCCTGGGGCCTCGCTGGCGGCGAGCCGGGTGCGACCGGGGAGAACTGGTTGCTGCCGGGAGGGGACGAGTCCCGAGCGGAGCGCCTGCTCGACAAATGCACCGTGGAGCTGCGGGCCGGCGACGTGCTCCGCATGCTGACGCCGGGTGGTGGAGGGTGGGGGACGCCACCTAGCTGAGCGGCGAGGTCACGCCGGATGTCCGCCACGTCGGTCGGCCTTGCGGAACCGCCACGGGTTCAGGAGATGAAACCCGCGTGTCTCCGTCTTCGGATGTCGCTGTGTGCGACGCTTTTCCGGTGGCTGTGCCGCAGGGTGAGTCGACGTTCGTCGGGCGGGCACCCGAGCTGTCGGCCATCGACGCGTTGCTGTCGGCGGTCTGCGGGGGCCGCGCAGCTGCCCTCGTCGTCGCCGGCGACGCGGGGATGGGCAAGTCCCGCCTCGTCGGCGAGCTCAGGCGGCGGGCGACGTCCGCGGGCGCGCTCGTCGCAATCGGCCGCACCCCGGTCGAGGGCGCGGGACTCCCGTACGGCACGGTGGTCGGTCTGGTCCGCGATCTCCGCCGCCAGCTCGGACCGGACGACATCGCCCGGCTCGAGCCGGTGCAACGGATCCTTCTGGGTGGCGCAGTCGATGGGGCCGAGGCCGGGCAGTTCGCGCGTCTGGTGTTGTTCGAAGAGATGCTGGAGGCGGTTGACGGGTTGTCTGCCGCTCGGCCGCTCGTGCTGGTGCTCGAGGACGTGCACTGGGCCGACGCCGGCAGCGTCGAGCTGCTCGACCACCTCGTTCGCAACCTCGACGCGCAACCCGTGTTCGTCGTTGCGACGCATCGCCCCGACGAGCTCGACGCCCGGCCGGCGCTCCGGCGCATCGTGGTCGAGCTGCGGCGACTCACCTCGACCACCTCGATCGAGCTCAGTGGCCTGAGCCGAGATGAGATCGCCGCCCTCGCCGCCGGGGCGACAGGCGAGCCGCAACCGTGGGCCCGCGTCGACGCGATCCATCGCCGGTCAGAGGGCAACCCGTTGTTCGCTGAGGAGTTGATGAACGTCCGCGACGCCAGCGTCCTACCGCCGGCGCTGCGCGACCTGCTCGCGGCGCGCATCGATCAACTCGAACGAGACAGCCGGCGCGTGGCGGTTGCGGCGTCGGTCATCGGCGCGCCCGATCACCGTTTGCTAAGCGCGGTTGCCGAGATGGAAGGGCCCGACCTCGACGCCGCCATCGTGGACGCGGTTCGTCACGGCGTCCTGGTGGTGGACGGCGCTCAGGGGGTGGTGCGGTTCCGACACGCACTCCTTCGGGAGGTCGCGCACGACGCGCTGCTCCCCGGCGAGCGGGCGCGGCTCCACGCACGCGCCGCCGACGCGCTCGTCGCCGGCGGCGCCGTCGGGGTGGACGGAGCAGGTCACGTCGCCGCCCAGCTGGCAGAGCACCGGTTCGAGGCCGGCGATTGGGCGGGCGCATGTGAAGCGTCGATCGCCGCGGCCCGGGCGTGTCTCGCCCTGTACTCGCTGCACGCCGCGCACGCGCAGCTGCTCCGAGCGATCGAGGCCCACGGTCGTGCCGGCGGGACATGCCGTCACGTCGATGTCGACGAGGCCGAGCTGTACCGCATGGCGGCCGAGGTGGCCTACCTCGCGACCGACAAGGCTCGAGCGTTTGTGCTCGCGGAGCGTGCGGTCGCGGTGCTCGACCCTGATGCGATGCCTGACCGGGTCGCCGCCTGCTCCACGCTGCTCGCGCGCGCGGCGTGGGCCGTCGGTCGTCCGGACGCCGCGTTCGCGGTCGTGGCGACGGCCGAGGACGTGCTCCGTCCACAATCCGACGTCGTCGCGCTCGCCGTGGTGATCTGCATGCACGGACTGCTGCTGGCCTGGGCCGGACGCGCCACGGAGGGAGTCGAGCGTTGCGACGAGGCACTCGAGCTGGCCCGGCGAGCTGATGCTCGTCTCGTTGAAGGACACGCGCTCGCGACGGCCGGGGTGTGCCTGGCCGAGCGCGGCGAACTCGACACCGCGCTCGTCGTCGCCGAGGAGGGCGTGGTCGTTGCAGAGGCGCTGGGCGATCTCGGCCTGCTGATGCGCGCCTCCACCAACCTCACCTACGTCCGGCTCATCAGTGGGCGCCTCCGCGAGGCGGCGGCCGTCGCGTTGGACGCGCTGACGGACACCGGACCACTCGCCACCGTGCGGCTCAGCGCCGCCGGGTTCAACGCGACGGAGGCGCTGATCGCGCTCGGGCGGTGGGACGAAGCGGACACGCTCGCCGTCATGCTCTCGGGCACGGCGAGCGCCACGTCCGTCAGCGACACGGTCAACCTGGCGTTGCTGGCGCTGCGACGCGGTGACATCGATGCCGCCGCGGCCGAGCTCGCCTACCGCGCTGGCACCGGCATCCAGTCAGTACCGCAGCGGGAGACGCTGGCCGGCGAGATCGCGTTCGACCACGGCCGACCGGAGAAGGCGGTGGCGCAGCGCGAGACGCTGACCGCCGAGATCGCGCTCGAGCGCGGCCGACCGGAGGAGGCGCTGGCAGCCATCGACCGCTCCCTCGCCGCCCTCGGCTTCGGCATCGAATGCCTGCGCGCGCACGCCGTCGGTCTCCGAGCGCTCGCCGACCAAGCGGCACAGTCGGAGCGCTCGAGCCGGCGGGTGGGTGCGGATCCGGCGAAGGCACTGCGGCTCGCAGAGGCGATGCTCACCGAGGTGGAGAGCCACGTCGCGGCGTCGACGCCGATTGGCGGCGAGCCGTCGCCGTGGCTGCTCGCGCTCGGCGCCCTCTGCCGTGCGGAGTCGACGCGCCTGCGGCAATCCGACTCGACCGCGTGGTCCGCCGCAGCCGCCGCATGGCGCACGCTCGGCGATCCCTTCCACGCCGCGTACTGTCGCTTCCGGGAAGCCGAGGCCCTGCTCGCCGGTCGCGCCGATCGCCGACCGGCGACCGCAGCACTCAAGGACGCGTGGCAATCGGCGCGCCGTCTCGGCGCAGCCGCGCTCAGTGTGCGCTGCGAGCGACTCGCGGAACGGGCCCACATCACGCTCGACGATCCGACGGGGCCGAGCGCCTCGCCCCACCAGCGTGCCGGAGCGAATCTGGGCCTCACGACCCGAGAGGTCGAGGTGCTCGAGCTGCTCGCCGGCGAACGCACCGATCGCCAGATCGCGGATGAGCTCTTCATCTCGAAGAAGACGGCAAGCGTGCACGTGTCGAACATCCTGCGAAAGCTCGACGCGCGCGATCGGTGGCGCGCCGGCGAGGTCGGACGGTCCGAGGGCCTTGGCGAGCGCGCGCCCAACGCGACCGGCTAGCACCCGATGTGTGGTTCGCCGAGGCGGCTGAGGTCGGGCTCGGGGTCGAGCTCGAGCTCACCGCTCCTCGCTCGTCACCTTCGCCCACGACATCGGGTCGACGTTCAGATTCCGCTCAGCAACCGGAAGCGGTTGGGCAACACACCGTCATCGCAGACGTAACCAGCCGCACATTGATGCGAAACACCTGACCCGTACGGTCGCCGACCATGAGATCAAGGCTCACGCGACTACGTCATGAGAAGGAGACGCGGCGGCTGTTCGCCGTCCTTCTCGGGGGAAAGATGCTCGGGTTGGCTTCCATCCTGGGCCTCATGAAGGGGTTCACCTGGTTCTTCGAGGCTCAGGCCGGCGCCGCCACCGTGGGGCAGGTGGCACACAAGGCCAACGACCTCGTCAACCCGCTGAACACGGTCTGGGTGCTCGTCACCGCATTCCTCGTGTTCTTCATGCAGGCGGGATTCATGGCTCTCGAAGCCGGGTTCGCACGATCGCGGGAGACGGTCAACGTCCTCCTCGAGTGCGTCGTCGACACGTGCCTGTGCGGCCTGCTGTTCTGGGCCATCGGCTTCGCCTTCATGTTCGGTGAGGGCAACGGCGTCATCGGGCACCAGTTCTTCCTGCTGCACGGCGCGCCCGCGACGTACGGCTCGACGGGCGTCGCCTTCCTCGCCTTCTGGCTCTTCCAATTCGCCTTCGCCGACACCTGCTCGACCATCACGTCCGGTTCGATGGTCGGGCGCACCGGGTTCAAGGGCGACATCCTCTACTCGATCATGGTGTCGGGCTTCATCTACCCGATCTTCGGCCACTGGGTCTGGGGTCCGGGCGGCTGGCTGGGCAACATGACGCCGGGCTTCCTGAACACGTTCACCAACGGCGCCGTGTTCCGTGACTTCGCCGGATCGACGGTGGTGCACACCGTGGGCGGGTTCATCGCATTGGCCGGCGCCATATCCCTCGGACCGCGCCTCGGGCGCAAGTTCAAGAAGGACGGCGGTGGTCCGCTCCCGGCTCACGACCTCACGATCGGCGCCATCGGTGCGGTGATCCTGTGGTTCGGTTGGTACGGGTTCAACCCTGGCTCCACCCTCTCGGCTCTCGACTTCGAGGGCATCGGCCGAGTGGCGGCCAACACCACGCTGGCCGCTTCCGCCGGTGGTCTCATGGCGATGTTCTGGGTGTATCCCAGATCGAAGAAGTGGGACCTGGGCATGACCTGCAACGGTTTGCTCGGTGGCCTCGTGGCCATCACCTGTCCGTGCTACTGGGTGTCGCCGGCCGGCGCGGTCATCATCGGCCTCCTCGCCGGCATCGTCGTCCCGCTGTCGGTGGACTTCATGGAGTGGTGCAAGGTCGACGACCCCATCGGCGCCATCGCCGTGCACGGCTTCTGCGGTATCTGGGGCACCCTCAGCCTGGGCCTGTTCGCCACCGGCCAGTTCGGCATCCCGACCCCGGACGGCATCGACACCACGTCGACGGTCAACGGCCTCTTCTACGGCGGCGGCCTCGACCAGCTCAAGGCGCAGTTCATCGGCAGCCTCACGTGTGTCGTCGTCATCATGGTCGTCTCGATGATCGTCTTCCGGGCGGTGAAGGCCACCGGCACACTCCGGGTCGGTCGAGAAGGCGAGCTCGAGGGCATCGACCTGCACGAGCACGGCTCGCCGGCGTACCACATGGAGTTCGGCCAGGGCTTCAGCTACACCACCCTGCTCGGCGCCGGCGGGTTCGTCCCCGAGGAGAAGTCGGAAACCAAGGCCGCCGAACCGGAGCCGGTGTGATGGGCCCCGATCGCTCGACCAGACCCGTCCGTCCGACCGTCCAGGAGGAGCCGTGATCCATCTCGTCACCGCCGTGTTGAAGCCGCACAAGCTGGAGGAGGTGAAGGACGCGCTCCGAGGGGCGGGCGTCCAGGGCATGACCGCCAGCGAGGTGCAGGGCTACGGCCGTCAGGGCGGCAAGAGCGAGACGTGGCGGGGAGGCGAGTACCAGGTCTCCTTCGTCCCGAAGGTCAAGATCGAAGTGCTCGTCGAGAGCGAGGACCTCGACAAGGTCATGGAGATCATCGCCACCAGTGGCCGCACCGGGAAGATCGGTGACGGCAAGATCTGGGCCGTCGACGTGGACCGCGCCATGCGCGTCCGCACCGGCGAGGTCGGTAGCGACGTCCTGTAGCCGGCGGCAATGACCACAACGCCAGGGTCGACAGTGGAGGCCCCGGCGCCGAAGGAGCTCCGGTCCGCACTTCTCGGTGGGGAAGTGTCGGACCGGGACTTCACGGCGGTCTACACGGCGCGCGTCGACCAGTGGCTGGTGGAGCTGTTCGACGCCGCCCTCAGCACGACAGGCCGGCACAGCGACAATGGCGTCGCGTTGCTGGCGGTCGGCGGTCATGGCCGGCAGGAGTTGTGCCCCGGCAGCGACCTCGACCTGGTGCTGGTGCACGACCGGGCCGGTGCGGTGGCCGAGCTGGCTGACGCCATCTGGTACCCCGTGTGGGACAGCGGGATCCACCTCGACCACAGTGTCCGCACTCCGAAGGAGTTAGCGGGCATGGTCGAGAGCGACGTGCGCGTCGCGCTCGGCCAGCTCACGGCACGCCGCATCGCGGGCGACCAGCACCTGGCCGCCCGGGTGATGGAGGAGACGCAGCGCCAATGGAAGGTGCGCCCTCGCGTGTCGCTGCAGCGGTTGCGGGCCGCGGTGCACGAGCGGTGGGCCCAGTACGGCGAGCTGGCCCATCTCGTCGAGCCGGACATCAAGCAGGCGCAGGGCGGCCTCCGGGACAGCGAGGCGTTGGCTGCTGCGGCGCTGGTCACGCCCGTGATCACGGACGATCCCGCGGTCGCCCAGGGACACGAGCTGCTGACGGCGACCCGCGTTGCGCTGCACGCTGTCACCGGCCGGAACACCGACGTCCTGCTGCAGGAGCATCAGGCCGCGGTGGCCGCTCGGCTCGGCCTGCCCGATGCGGACATCCTCATGACCGCGGTCGCGGCTGCCGGCGGCCGCATTGCCTGGGCCGCGAGTGACGGATGGAGACGCATCGACTCGTGGCTGGCCGGACCGAGACGGTCGGGGCGTGACCGCCGCGTCGATGCCGGCATCGTGCTCCGAGACGGCGAGGTCGCCGTCGAGGCATCGGCCGACGTGGGCGCCGACAGCTCGCTCGCGCTGCGGCTGGCGGCCGCGGCCGCTCGCCACGACGTGCCCATCGCGCGCGCCACGTTGGCCCGTCTCCAGGAGGAGGCGACGGCGCCAGCCGAGCCGTGGCGGTCGACCGAGCGCGATGCGCTCGTGCGGGTGCTCGGCGCGGGACCGTCCGCCATCCCTGTGCTCGACGGGCTCGCACATGTCGGGATCCTCGAGCGCTATGTGCCCGAGTGGGAGACGGTCCGCAGCCGGCCCCAGCACAACCCATACCACCGGTTCACCGTCGATCGGCACCTGTGCGAGACGGCCGCGACCGCGGCCTCGCTGGTGCGCCGCGTGCACCGGCCCGATCTGCTGCTGCTGGGTGCCTGGCTCCACGACATCGGCAAGGGCTCGCCGGGTGACCACACCGAGGTGGGCATGGTCCAGATGGCGGCCATCGCCACCCGGATGGGGCTCGAGCCCGCCGACGTCGACGTTCTCGTCGATCTCGTGCGCGACCATCTCCTGCTGGCCGACACCGCCACCCGCCGCGACCTGGCCGATCCCGCGACCGTCGCCATGGTCGCCGACCGCGTCCGCACCGTCGAGCAGCTGGAGTTGCTGGCCGCCCTCACTGAGGCCGACTCCCGCGCCACTGGCGCGTCGGCGTGGTCGGAGTGGAAGTCAGGGCTGGTGGAGGAGCTCGTGAGCCGCACCGCTGCTCGATTGGCCGGACGGGCCTGGGACGCGCCGCCGCAGCTGCTGTCGCCGCATCACCAGGAGGCCATGGACGCCGGCGAGCTGCGGCTGCTGCCCTCTGGCCGCCGGCTCATCGTGATCGCTCCCGACCGCGCCGGGCTCCTGGCGATCATGGCCGGAGTGCTGACGCTGCACCGGCTGCCGATCCGCAGCGCGGCTGCGGTGACGGCGGGGACGATGGCGCTCGAGGAGTACGACCTCGACGACAGCCTCGTCGGTGCCGCGCCGGATTGGCGGCTGATCGAAAGCGACGTGGCGGCCGCGCTCGACGACCCCCTGGGGCTCGACCGCCGGTTGGCGAGTCGATCGACGGGGCTGCGCCGGAGCCGAGTGCTGACCGGCCCTGTCGTGCTGTTCGACAACGACGCCAGTGCCAGCGCGACCGTCATGGAGGTGCGCGCACCCGACGGGCGGGGCGTGCTCTACCGGATCGCCCGCGCCATCGCGACGGCGGGCCACGACGTCGTCTCCGCCAAGGTGCTCACCCTCGGCGACGAGGTCGTCGACACCTTCTACCTCAGGGCCGCCGACACACGGGAGAAACTCGTGGACGGAACCACTCTTGACCGACTGCGGGAGGCCGTCCTCATTGAGCTCCAGCGGGCGTGGTGAACGAGCCCCCGGTCGTGCTGGTCGAGCTGGAAGAACCGGCGCGCCGCGCGCTGGCTCGGCGTCATCCCGAGGTGACACGGCACAAGGTGGTCTTCGCCATCGGCGCGGTCGAGGACCTGCGCCCGAGCGTCCTGCGCGCCATCGAGGAGCTGGTCGCCGCGGCCAATGCAGGACTGGAGCTGCGCACCGAGGAACTCGTGCAGGACCTGCTCGAGGGAGAGGCGCCCACCGCCGAGGCGCTGGAGGACGCCAAGCGGCAGGCCAACCTCCGCTCACGCGTCGTCCGCGACTTCGGCGCCTACACCGGCAAGGAAGTGGCCGCCATGGCCGGCTCGGGCGCCCACAACCGGTTCCAGGTTGCGCATCGATGGAAGAAGGCCGGGCGCATCTTCGGTGTGCCTTACCAAGGCGACACCGTGTACCTCCGCTTCCAGTTCAGCGACGACGGCCAGCCCTTGCCGGTCATCCGCGAGGTGCTCAAAGCCCTCGACGGCTGGGCCCCTTGGGATCTGGCGCGCTGGTTCGTGTTCCGCAGCCGTCGTCTGGAGCAGCGTCGACCGGCCGACCTTCTCGAGCGCGACCCTGACGCGGTGATCGCTGCCGCCCGGGCCGAGCGGCGGGCCGCTGGGCGCGGCGGCGCCCGAGATGCTGAACTGCCCGTCGATGCAAGCGGGACGACCGTCGGCGACGGCGCGTGGCGTGGCCGCCGCGAGGTCGCGGCTGGCGAGACCAGCAAGTCCTGACGGCGATCCCGATGGCGACCAGCGACTGCAGGCCGCGGTGGCCCTCGGGCAGCGCGTTCCAACCGACCGGCTCTTCCGGTACATCGCGGCCCGCACGAGGTTCTTCGACGACCAGACGCTGTCGGCAATCGCGGGCGGAGCCGAGCAGATCGTGCTGGTCGGCGCCGGGTACGACGGGAGGGCCCTGCGCTTCCGCTCGAGGGGCGTCCGCTTCTTCGAGGTCGACCACCCGGCCACCCAGGCCGACAAACGCGAGCGTGTTGCCGCTCTCGGGGCCGACACCGCCCATCTGACCCTCGTCCCTGCCGACTTCGTCACCGATGACGTCGCGGTCGCTCTCGGGGCGGCGGGGCACGCCCGAACTGCACCGTCACTCTTCTTGTGCGAGGGCGTGCTCCCGTACCTGCCCGAGGAGGTGACGCTCGCGCTCCTGCGGTGTCTGCGTTCGGTGGCGGCGCGGGGCAGCAGGCTGGCGGTCGACTTCGCGCTGCGGGGGGCTGACGGGACGGTCGCGGCCGGTGAAGCCGCCCTCGATCAGCGGGTGGCGCGCGTGGGCGAGCCGATCCGGACCCGCCTCGCCAGGGGCGACGCGGTCGCGCTGCTCGTTGCCGCGGGCTGGGATGACGTGGCGCCGCGCGACATCGCCGATGTCGACGCCGCCATCACGCCGTCACGGGCCTTGCTCGTCACGGCCGGTGTGAGCTGATGGACGACGTCGAGCATCGCGTTCGCGAGGTGGTGGAGGAGCTCGGCGTCGAGCACGAGATCGTGCCCTGCGATCCCACGCTGGCCGACACCGCAGCGTTTTGTGAGGCGTACGGCTACGCCATGGATGACTCGGCCAACACCATCGTCGTGGCCGGCAAGAGCGAGCCGCCCCGATACGTCGCCTGCGTGGTGCTGGCGACGACGCGCCTCGACGTCAACCGGGTCGTGCGCAAGCGGCTGGAGGTGAAGAAGGCCTCTTTCGCGGATGCGGCCGTCACCGAGGAGCTCACCGGGATGGCGGTGGGTGGTGTCGCCCCGTTCGCGCTTCCGCCAGGGATGCCGATCTGGGTCGATGCCCGGGTGGTGGCGCGGGAGCGGATCGTGCTGGGTGGAGGCAGCCGCAATTGCAAGGTCGTCGGTCCGCCCGAGCTGCTGCTCGCGCTCGCCGGCGCCGAGGTCGTCGAAGGCCTGGCGACCGAGCCGTCCCCGTGATCGAGGTGCGCCCGTTGCAGCCCGCGCACGACGGCGCGTGGCTCGAGGCGTTCTTGGAAGAGCAGTGGGGCGGGTCGCTCCAAGCCCGTCGGGGCGAGCTGTTCGACGCGCGCCGGCTGCCGGCGTTGGTGGCACGGCGGGACGGCGAACGAGTGGGGCTCCTCTGCTATCGGGACGACGGCGGGCGAGTGTGGGAGCTGGCGCTGCTCAGCGCGGCAGATGGGCACACCGGCATCGGCTCCGCGCTCCTCGTAGCGCTGGTCGACATGGTGGGCGCGGGTGCCCGCATCTGGGTGGTGACGACCAACGACAACGTCGATGCAATGCGCTTCTACCAGCGGCGCGGGTTCCGGCTACAGGAGCTGCGGGCTGGCGCGGTCGACGAGTCCCGGCGCGTGCTGAAGCCGCAGATCCCGGTGACCGGGCGCTACGGCATTCCGTTGCGCGACGAGGTGGAGCTCGTGCTCGACGTCTGACCGAGGCGGCCCGAGCACACGAGGAGGAGCACCCCCGCGCAGGCGGCCAGCGCGAAGGCAATGGCGACTCCCGTCGCGAGCGAGTGCCCAGAGGCGTCGGTCGCGGCGATGATGGCGCCGGCTGCGCCTGCGCCGATGGCCCAGCCGAGGGTGTCGAACAGGGTGAGCGACGCCGACGCGGATCCCTCCTGGCCGGTGGGGGCGTCGCGCAGGACGAGCAGGGTGATCGGGCTGTACGCCAGACCCATGCCGAGCCCGGCCACGCCCCACGCGACGACCGTGGTCGCGATGGGCACGTCGGCACGCAACGACGCCGCCACCCCGGCCACGCCCAGCAGGACGAGGCTCGTGCCGACGCGGACGAGCTGGCGAGGAGCGCGAGACGACGAGAGGTGGGCCTGGATCCACGAGCCGCCGGACCACATGAGAGCCGACGCGGTGATGGCGAGGCCGGTCAGCCCCGGCGAGCGGTGACGAACGTCCTGCACCGCGAGGGGCACGTAGGAGTCGACGCCGAAGAACAGGAAGGTCAGCAGACCCCGCGACGCGATGGCAGCGGGAAGTCCTCGTCGTGCCGCCAGCGTGCCGTCGGGTACCAGCCGGCGCAGGGCGGGGATCCCGATCACGAGGCCGACGATGACCGCCGGCGCGCCGACGAGGCGGTGGGTCGTGAGGCCGCCGAGGAAGAGCCCGGCGCCGGCCGCCGTCAGGATCGCATCCCGAAGTCGCGTCGCGCCGGCATCTCCGCCGGGAGCACGGAGGCGCACCAGGCCGGGCAGCGCGAGGGCGGCGGCGAGGGCGACGAACGGGATGAGGCCGATGAAGATCCACCGCCATCCGAAGTGCCGCACGACGAGCGCGCTGACGGCAGGAGCGAACAGCCCAGGGAGCACCCATGCCGTCGACAACATGGCCAGCATGCGCGGCCGCAGCGTCTCGGGCAGGCTGCGGCCGATGCTGGCGTAGGCGACGGCGGGCACGGCGCCCGCGCCGAGACCCTGCAGGACGCGGCCGGCCACGAGCATCTCCATGGACGTGGCCAGTCCGCCGACGAGGAGTCCGGCCACGAACAGGCCGACCCCGGCAAGGAAGGGCGGGGTCGGACCGCGCTCGTCGGTCGCCCGCCCGGCCAGCACGGTGCCGACCAGGCTGCCGAGCATGAACCCGGAGAAGACGAAGCCGTAGAGCGCGAGTCCGCCCAGGTCGCGCTCGACGACGGGAAGGGCCGGCGCCACCGCCAGTGCCTCCGACGCCACGAACGTGATGGTGAGGAACAGCCCGACGGTGAGGGCGCGGTGCTCCGGCGCAAGCAGTCCGGAGGTGGGCGCGGCCATCCGACCCATCCTGCCTGATGCCCTGCGACTTTCGGAAAGTCGGCGTGGATGGTTGCGCATAGTCTCCCCGACATGGACATCAAGGGAGCAGCCGCCCTCATCACCGGCGGCGCGTCAGGGCTCGGTGAGGCGACAGCGCGGCGCCTCAGCGCCGCCGGGGCCGAGGTCACGATCCTCGACAAGAACACCGACCTGGGCGAGGCCCTGGCCAAGGACCTCGGCGGAGCGGCCAAGTTCGTGTCCGCTGACGTGACCGACGCCGACCAGGTCACCGAGGCGGTGGCGTTGGCCGGCGAGTCGGCCCCGCTGCGCATCGCGGTGAACTGCGCGGGCGTCGGCAGCGCCATGCGCACCATCAACCGCGACGGCACGCCTCACGACTTCGACGTGTTCAAGTTCGTCGTCAACGTGAACCTGCTCGGGACCTTCAACGTGATCCGTCTGGCTGCGTCTGCGATGAGCAAGAGCGACGTGCTCGACAGCGGCGAACGGGGCGTCATCGTCAACACGGCGTCCATCGCCGCCTTCGACGGGCAGATCGGCCAGATCGCCTACTCGGCTTCCAAGGGCGGCATCGTCGGGCTGACCCTGCCTGCGGCCCGCGACCTGTCGCCGGTGGGCATCCGCGTCAACACCATCGCCCCTGGGTTGATGGACACGCCGCTGCTCGGGCTGCTGCCGGAGGACCAGCGCCAGGCCCTCGGGTCCGGCGTGCTGTTCCCGAAGCGGCTCGGGTCGCCGTCGGAGTACGCGGCGCTCGTGCAGGCCATCGCCGAGAACGCCTACCTCAACGGCGAGACCATCAGGCTCGACGGCGGCCTCCGGATGCCTCCCAAGTGAGCGAGCCTGCGAAGCGAACCATGTCATGGAGCTGGACATCCGTCGAGCTTGCCGAGAGGGGTGTCCAGTGAAGTACGTCGAGGTAGGTGGCGTCCGCATGTCGGCCATCGGGCTGGGCACGTGGCAGTTCGGCTCGCGCGAGTGGGGCTACGGCAACGAATACGCGGACACCGAGGCGGTCGCCATCACCCAGCGGGCCCTCGAGCTCGGGATCAACCTCATCGACACCGCCGAGATCTACGCCTTCGGCCGCTCGGAGCGCATCGTCGGCAAGGCCATAGCCGGCCGCCGCGACGAGGCGTTCGTCGCGACCAAGGTCTTCCCCATCCTGCCGCTGGCGCCGATCGTCGAACAGCGGGGCAAGGCGAGCGCGGCCCGGCTCGGCATCGAGCAGATCGACCTGTACCAGGTGCACTGGCCCAACCCCGTCATCCCGACGGGCACCACCATGCAAGGCATGCGGGCCCTGCAGCGCTCGGGGGTGGTGCGCCACGTGGGCGTGAGCAACTTCCCCCTCGGCAAATGGCAGCAGGCGGAGCGAGAGCTCGGCGGACCCGTCCTCAGCAACCAGGTCCAGTACAGCCTGGCCGTGCGCAAGCCCGACCGCGAGCTGATCCCGTGGGCCCAAGCCAACGACCGCATCGTCATCGCGTACAGCCCACTGGCCCAGGGGCTGCTCTCGGCCAAGTACGACGGCACCAACAATCCCGGTGGTGTGCGATCGGGCAACGCCTTGTTCTTGCCGGAGAACATCGAGCGGGCCCAGCCGCTGCTCGACGCGCTGCGCGAGATCGCGGCGGCGCACGATGCCAAGCCGGCCCAGGTCGCGTTGGCTTGGGTCATCCGCCGGCCCAACGTGGTCGCCATCCCGGGCGCCAGCAACGTGGGCCAGCTCGAGTCCAACGCGGCGGCCGCAGACCTCGAGCTCACCGACGAGGAGGACGCCCGTCTCACCGCCGCGTCCGACCAGTTCCACCCGGTGTCAGGCCCGTCCGCCCTGCCGAAGCTGATCAAGGAGCGCCTCGGCATCTGACCGCACTCTCGGTCTTTGCGGATCTGCACGGCAGGTGCCCGTGCAGATCCGCAAAGACGGGTTCAGTCGGAGATGTCGGCCTGGGCGATCACCTTGGTCGGCGTGACGCGTACGACGAGCTCGCCGGGGACGCCGTTGCGGGCGCCGAACTCCTCGGCGCGGTCATCGCCCATGTAGCGACCACCGATGCGCGTGGCCCACTTCCTCACCTCGTCGAGGTCGTCCGACAACGTGGCGGTACCGCGGATGAGGACGAAGGAGAACGGGGGTTGCTCGTCGTCGAACAGCAGCGCGACGTGGGGCTGGTGTCTGATGGCCCGCACCTTCGCCGTCGTGTCGCCCGCGTTGAAGATGACGTCGTCCCCGTCGAGCACGACCCATACAGGAACGACGTGCGGCGTGCTGTCGGCCCGCACCGTCGCCAACTTCCCCGTTCGCGTGCCCTCGAGCACGAACGCCTGCCACTCCTCACGGGTCATGGACCGGGTCACGGACCCATGCGACCACCGTCCGACGGCGGCCGCAAGCTCTCCTCGCCCCTGGGGTGCCGTAGAGTGAGTTGCAGATGGTGCTTGCGCGGCTCGACGCGAACGCAGGGCATCTGGCACGGGGCGGACGGCTCAGTTGAGCGCTCCTTCGCTCGCGCCCGAGCGCGGCCACGCCCGGTTCCGCCACGAGGCCCTGCTGTACGAGGGACTCGACGGCTTCGTCGACGCAGTGTCGGCCTTCCTTCGGGACGGCATCGAACGCGGCGAGCCCGCCTTCGTGGTGGTCGACAGCACCAAGATCGGGTTGCTGCGGGAAGCGCTCGATGACGACGGTGCCGTCCGTTACGCGGACATGGCGACGGTTGGTACCAACCCGGGCCGGATCATCTCCGTGTGGCGTGACTTCGTCGCCGAGCACGCCGACGCTGGGGGGCCGTTCCGAGGAGTCGGGGAACCGGTGTGGGCGGCCCGCAGTGCCGAGGAGCTCGCCGAGTGCGACCGGCACGAAGCGCTGCTCAACCTCGCCTTCGACGCGGGACCCGCATGGTGGCTCGTGTGTCCCTACGACACGAGCACCTTGGACGACACCGTGCTGGAGGCGGCCCGCCAGAGCCACCCGTCCGTCTTCGCCGTGGGCGAGACAGCGATCTGCAACACCTACAACAACGGCCGCGACGCCCTCCGTGGAGCGCTGCGTGAGCCGCCGTTCCCAGCCGTGCAGATGCGGTTCGACCTGGAGAACCTGCGGGCGGTCCGCCAGCTGGTCGAGCGCATGGCCGACTCGGCCGGGCTGGGGCGGCCGCGAACCCACGACCTGACCGTCGCCGTCAACGAGCTGGCGGCCAACAGCATTCGCCACGGCGGCGGCAGCGGCATGTTGCGGGTGTGGCAGGGCGGTGGCTCCCTCATCTGCGAGGTCCGTGACCAGGGCGTCATCGACGATCCCCTCATCGGCCGGGCCAGGCCGATGCTCGACCGCCGAGACGGACGGGGGGTGTGGCTCGTGCATCACCTCTGCGATCTCGTCCAGATCCGTTCGGACGAGACCGGCACCACCGTCCGCATCCACATGCGGACGGCCTGACGCACCTCCTCGCCCCACGCCTGGGCCCGCCGAAAACGCTCAAGGCCGGACAGCGTTTGGCCGATCCCCCCAGTCAGGACGATCACCTGGGGGGACGTTGTGCGCGGGCTCAACCTGAGGCGAAACTGGCTCGTCACCCTGATCCTGGAGTACCTGCCGAAGGGCCAGCTGCTCCCCGAGGACGTGTGGCGTCGACGCCACCGCACGCTGTCGATCCTGCTGCGTGCCCACGTGCCGGCGTTGTTCATCTTCGGCCTGTTGCGCGGGTACTCGCCGGCGCATGTGCTGGTCGACGTGACGGCCGTCGCCACCTTCGCCTTCCTGGCCGGCCTTCCCGGCCGCAGCCGGAAGTTCTCGTCGTCGATGGCCGCGGTAGGTCTGATCACGTGCTCGGCCGCGCTCGTCCACCTGTCCGGCGGGACGATCGAAGCTCACTTTCACTTCTTCGTCGTGGTGGGCATCCTGACGCTCTACCAGGATTGGTTGCCCTTCCTCCTCGCCATCGGCTACGTCGTGCTCCACCACGCCATCCTGGGCACGATCGCCCCGGAGCAGGTGTACAACCATCCCGCCGCCATCGCCCACCCGTTCAAGTGGGCCGTGATCCACGGGTTGTTCGTCCTCGCCGCGAGTGCGGCATCGATCGTCGCGTGGCGGCTCAACGAGGAACAGGCGCTGCATGATTCGCTGACGAGGTTGGCGAACCGGCGACTGTTCCACGACCGGGTGAGCCACGCGTTGGCCCGCACCCAGCGACGACCTGGACGGCTTGCCGTGCTGTTCATCGATCTCGATGACTTCAAGAACGTGAACGACACCCTGGGCCACGGAGCCGGTGATCAGCTGCTGACCACCGTTGCCGAACGGGTGCGCGCGTGCATCCGCCCCGGAGACACGGCGGCCCGCCTCGGTGGTGACGAGTTCGCGCTCCTGCTCGAGGACATCGTCACCGACGACGACGCGGTGCGTATTGCCGAGCGCTTGCTCGACGGCCTGGCGGTGCCCTTCACCTTGCGCCAGCGGGAGCTCACGCTCACGGCAAGCATCGGCATCGCCGTGAACGGTCCCGGCGAGTCGGTGGAGGAGCTGCTGCGCAACGCCGACGTGGCGATGTACACGGCCAAGCGGGGGAGCAAAGGCACCTACCAGCTCTTCGAGTCGAGCATGCACACCGACGTCGTCGAGCGTCTCGCCCTGGAAACCGACCTGCAGCACGCGATCGCCAATGGCGAGCTCCTGGTGCACTACCAGCCCCTCATCAACCTTCGCACCGGCCTGTTGTCCGGCGTCGAGGCCCTGGTGCGCTGGCAGCACCCCGAACGGGGACTGCTTGCTCCGGCGGAGTTCATCGACACCGCGGAACAGACGGGCTTGATCGTCCCGATGGGCGCGTGGGTGCTCGAGGAGGCATGCCGCCAGGGGTGCGAGTGGCAGCGGCGCTTCCCGGGTCGCCGGTTGTCGATGAGCGTCAACCTGTCGCCCCGGCAGTTCCAGCAGTCCGACGTGGTCGACCAGGTGCGCGCCGTGCTCCAGCGCACGGGATTCCCGCCGGCGGACCTGGTCATCGAGTTGACCGAGGGCGTCATGATGTTCGACTCGGAGACCACGTCGCAGCAGCTGTCCGCACTGAAGCGGCTCGGTGTCCAACTGGCCATCGACGACTTCGGGACCGGCTACTCGTCGCTCAGCTATCTGCGACGGCTCCCCTTCGACATCCTCAAGATCGACAAGCTCTTCGTGGACGGCATCGCCGGCGACGCAACCGAGTCCGCGTTCGCCAAGGCCATCATGAAGCTCGCGCAGACCCTCGAGCTCGAGACGGTCGCCGAAGGGGTGGAGGCGGGCGAACAGGTGGCGGAGCTGCAGGGCCTCGACTGCGACCTGGGCCAGGGCTACTTCTTTGCCAAGCCCCTTGCCGTCGACGGCATAGACGCCCTTCTTCGTGCCGCCACCCCGGCGACGCCGTCGATGCGGCCGTCGCCGGTGCGGTCGTCGTCGGCTCAGGCGTTGCAGCCCTAGATCGAGCCGAGCGCGTTCAGCGCGTGCGCTCCCAGTCCTTCCACACCGGGTCGTAGCCCGCGGCACGCAGCGCGGCGGCGACGTCGGCGGGGGAGCGGTCGTCGCTGACCTCGAACTGCGGCTCCGCGTCGCTGGGGCCGGTGTAGCCGCCGGGCTCGGTGTGGGACCCGGCCGACATGTGCGTGACGCCGAGGCGCGCGAGAGCGTCGCGGAAGGCGGGAGCTTCGCGCGTCGACATCGTGATGCCGACGTCGGGCAGGAAGAGCCGGAGCGCGCACAGGAGCTGGACGAAGTCGCGGTCGCCGACGGGGTCCGCGGGCTCGTAGTCGCCCGCAGCCGGCCGCAGCCGGGGGAGAGCGACCGTGACCTCGCTCCGCCACCAGCGCTTCACCAATGCATGGGCGTGGGCGGCGACGGCAAGTGCGTCGCTGCGCCAGTCGGCGTGCAGCCCGAGGAGAGCGCCGATGCCAAGCCGTCGCATCCCCCCCTCGGCGCCCCTGTCGGGCGCGGCCAAGCGCCAGTCGTAGTTGCGCTTCTTGCCCTTCACGTGCACGGCCGCGTACGTGTCGCGGTCGTAGGTCTCCTGGTAGACGACCAGGCCTTCGCAGCCGGCGTCGGCCAGGCGGCGGTAGGTGTCGGTGTCCCACACCTGGACCTCGACGCTGACCGACGGCATGATCGGCGCGACGGCGCGGACGCAGTCGACGAGGTAGTCCTTGCTCACGATGCGGGCGTGCTCACCGGCGACAAGCAACAGGTGGCGAAAGCCGCGGCCTGCGAGCTCGCGCGCCTCGGCGGCGACCTCCTCCGCGTCGAGGGTGCGGCGGGCGATCTCGTTCTCGGCCGAGAACCCGCAGTACGTGCACGTGGAGACGCACTCGTTGGAGAGGTACAGGGGCGCGAAGAGGTGGATGGTGCGGCCGAAGCGGCGGATTGTCGTGCGGTGGGCAGCGGTCGCCAGCTCTTCGAGGCGCGGCTCCGCGGCCGGTGACAGCAGCACGGCGAAGTCGCGCAGCGTCAACCGGCCGCCGGCAAGCGCGCGGTCGACGTCAGCGGTCGTGGCATCACCGATGGACCGGCGCAGCGCTCCGAGGTCGGTTGCCAGCAGGTCGGCGGCCGCCGTCCCGGCCGGGACACCCGTGGGCCTGGACTCGAGGGCGACGGGCGTGGTCGTCACGTGGAGAGGAAGCCCGTGAGGGGCGACGACGCGCTGGCCGTGGACGCCGGCGCGGCCAGTCCGGCCACGTAGGCGCTGCGCCCCGCCTCGACCGCGAGGCGGAAGGCGCGCCCCATGGCGGGCGGATCTCCGGCCGTGCCGATGGCCGTGTTGACGAGCACGCAGGCCGCGCCCATCTCCATGGCCTCGGCCGCCTGGCTGGGCGCCCCGATGCCCGCGTCGACCACGACGGGCACGAGAGCCTGCTCGATGATGATCTCGAGGGCGCCCTTGGTGCGCAGCCCCTGGTTCGAGCCGATCCAGGAACCCAGCGGCATCACCGTCGCGCATCCCGCCTCTTCGAGCCGCTTGCACAGCACCGGGTCGGCATTGACGTAGGGCAGGACGGTGAAGCCCTCTGCGCACAGCACCTCGGCGGCCCGGAGGGTCTCGACCGGATCGGGCAGGAGGTAGCGCGGGTCGGGGGTGACTTCGAGCTTGATCCAGTCGGGCAAGCCCGCCGCCCGCGCCAACCGAGCCAGACGAATGGCCTCGTCGGCGTCGATGGCGCCACTGGTGTTGGTCAGCAGCAGGACACGGTCGAGGTCGATGGCGTCGAGGATGTCCTCGGGCGCGTCGGGGTCGACGCGGCGCAGGGCGACGGTGACGATCTCGGTCCCGGTGGCCACGATGGTGTCGCGCAGCGATTCGTTCGACGGGAACTTCCCGGTGCCCAGCAGCAGCCGGGACGCGAACTCCCGCCCTCCGATGACCAGCGGATCCTGCATGGCACGCTCCCTCCGCCCGCATTACCGGGCCGGTATCGAGGGTCGGGACCCGCTCGGTCCCCTCTCAGCCCGGTGCGCCGAGCTCCCCTGCGTCGTTCACCCGTAGCCTACCGCCGGTGAAGTACTGGACGGTCGCCGACGCGCGCGCCTATCTCCCCCGGCTGCGGGAGCTCGTCGCCGTCATCCAGGATGCGGGCCTGGTGGCGGAGCGGGCCGGCGGCAACGGTCGCGGGCGCAAGACAGCGGCTGCTGAGGTCCAAGCCGCGATCGACGAGCCGGAGGCGGGCGACATCGTGCTGCGCCAGCTCAGCGCCGGGTTGGTCGACTTCCCGGCTCGCGGCGAGGATGGCGTCGTGTATCTGCTCTGCTACCGGCTCGAGGAGGACGACCTGGCGTGGTGGCACCGTCCCGAGGACGGGTTCGCGGGCCGCCAGCGCCTTCCGCGAGACCCGGAATAGCGATGCCGACCCGGGTGCTCATCATCATGGCGCTGGTCACGGGCCTGGTGATCCTGACCGCCTCGCTGTTGCAGTTCGTCATCGCGCGCTGACCCGCCGAGCACACAACCGCACGTAGATAGGCTGCCGGCATGGCTGAGGTGTTCGACGTCGTCATCATCGGAGGCGGACCGGGCGGCTACGCGGCGGCGCTGTACGGGGCCAACGCCGGACTGAACATCGCCGTGGTCGAGAAGGAGAAGGTCGGCGGCACCTGCCTCCATCGCGGCTGCATCCCTGCCAAGGAGTTCCTGGAGACGGCCACCGTCTTCCGGACGGTTGCCGGAGCCAAGGAGTTCGGCGTGATCGCCGAACAGCCCCAGGTGGACTTCGCCACCAGCCAGTCCCGCAAGCAGAAGGTGGTCGGCCAGATCTTCAAGGGCCTCGAGGGGCTCATGAAGAAGCGCAAGATCACGATCGTCCACGGCACGGGCACGCTGCACGCGAAGAAGACAGTCAAGGTCGACGATGGCAGCGAACTGAAGGCCAAGCACGTGATCCTGGCCTCGGGCTCGGCGCCGACGACCATCCCCGGATTCGAGATCGACGGGCAGCTGGTGATGAGCTCGGACGAGGTCCTGGCCCTCGACAAGCTCCCGGCATCGGTTGCCATCGTCGGCGGTGGCGTCATCGGCTGTGAGTTCGCGTCGATGATGACCGACCTCGGCGTGCAGGTGACCATCCTCGAGTACCTGCCCCAGATCATCCCCGGCAACGACGCTGACGTGGCTGCCGCTCTGCAGAAGGCGCTCAAGCGCCGTGGCGTCGACATCCATACCGGCGTCAAGGTCGAAGGCCACCAGCCCAACGGCAGCGGCACGACGGTGAAGTTCGGCGAGGGCGAGCAGGTGACCGTGGATGCCGTCGTCGTCGCCACCGGCCGGCGCCCGCTGTCGGAGACGCTGGGTCTCGACGGCACCAAGGTCGAGCTCGACGAGCGCAAGTTCGTGCGCGTCGACCCGTTCATGCGCACCGGCGAGCCCGACGTCTACGCCGTCGGCGACGTCGTCTCCCTCGAGGGCGTCAAGGTCCACCCGCAGCTCGCTCACGCGGGGTACGCCGAGGGCATGCTCGCCATCCGCGGCATCCTCGGCGAGGACGCCGTGCCGGTCGACTACGGCAAGGTGCCCCTCTGCATCTACACCCACCCCGAGGTGGCCTCGGCAGGCATGACCGAGCAGCAGGCCAAGGACGCGGGCATCGAGGTGGTCACGTCCAAGTTCGCCTTCAACCACGGCGGCCGCGCCCTGATCATCGGCGACGCCGACGGCTTCGTGAAGCTCGTGGCCGAGAAGGGCGAGGACGGCAAGGCCGGGCGCCTCCTCGGCGTGCACATGATCGGCCCGTGGGTCACCGAGCAACTGGGCCAGGGCTACCTGGCCGTCAACTGGGAGGCGACGGTCGACGAGACCGCCGCCTTCATCCAACCGCACCCCACGCTCTCGGAGACGTTCGGCGAAGCGGTGCTCACGCTGACAGGGAGAGGACTGCACGGCTGATGCCCGACATCACCATGCCGCAGCTCGGCGAGACGGTCACCGAAGGCACGATCACCAAGTGGATGAAGCAGGTGGGCGACAAGGTCGACGAGGACGAGGTCCTCTTCGAGGTGTCCACCGACAAGGTCGACTCCGAGGTGCCGTCGCCCTCGGCCGGGTATCTCTCCGAGATCCTCGTGCAGGAGGGCGAGACCGCCGACGTGGGGGCCAAGCTCGCGGTCATCTCCGACGCGCCGCCCGACGGCGGTGGCGGCGGCGAAGCGGCCGAGCCCGAAACCAAGGCCGAGCCGGACGCCGAGGACGCCGAGCCAGACGCCCAGCCCGAGCCAGAGCCGGACGACGAACCCGAGGAGGTCGCCACGAAGGCTCAGGCGTCGGGGGAGACCGAGGAGGATGCCAGCGAGGCGGCCGGAGGCGACGATGCCGAAGGTGGTCGCGAGCCCGAACCCGAGGCGGAGCCGGAACGTGCGCCGTCGGGGGCGGGCACCCGCCCGGCCGACGGACGTCCCTCGGGTCGTCCGAGCGGCGGTGGCGGCGGCGGCGGCAAGGTCCTGTCGCCCGTGGTGCGCAGGCTCATCGCCGAGCACGACCTCGACGCCGAGTCGATCGAGGGGACGGGCGCGGGGGGACGCATCACCCGAGACGATGTGCTCAAGGTCATCGACGGCGGGGTCACCAAGCCCGCCGCCAAGGCCGCGCCCTCGGGAGACGGCGCCGCCAAGGTCGACGCGCCAGTGGAGATGAAGGCCGAGCCGGAGGCGGCTGCGCCGGAGCGATCGAGTGCGGCGCCACGGCCCGCCGTCCGCCCAGGCGAACGCGACGAGACGGTGCCGTTCAGCAACATCCGGAAGCGCACGGCCGAGCACATGGTGCGCTCACAGGACACGTCGGCCCACACCCTCGTCGTCGTCGAGGTCGACTACTCCGGAGTGGAGAAGGTGCGGACCGCCGTCAAGGACAGGTTCCGCAACGACGAGGGCTTCGGGCTCAGCTACCTGCCGTTCATCGCCCGCGCCGTGGTCGACGCCATCGAGGAGTTCCCGCGCATCAACGCCTCGGTCGGGAACGACGAGCTGATCGTGCACCGCTACGTGAACCTCGGCATCGCCGTCGACCTCAACTTCGAAGGCCTCATCGTGCCGGTCGTCCACGACGCCGACACCAAGCGCCTTCGGGCCCTGGCGCGCGAGATCTCCGATCTCGCCGGCCGGGCTCGCGGCAAGAAGCTGGGCGCCGACGACATCAGCGGCGGCACGTTCACCATCACCAACCCCGGCGGGTACGGCACGCTGCTGACCTTCCCGATCATCAACCAGCCCCAGGTCGCCATCCTCAGCACCGACGGGGTGAAGATGAAGCCCGTCGCGGTCGAGCTGCCCGACGGGACCTGGGGCGTGGCCGTCCACCCGGTCGGAGTGCTCGCCTTGGCGTTCGACCATCGGGCCAACGACGGCGCGTACGCGTCGGCCTTCCTGGCCAAGCTCAAGGAGATCGTCGAGACGCGCGACTGGGCTCAGGAGCTCTAGGAACGATGCTCCGCATCCGCTGGCTGGGCCGCGTGCACTATCGCGACGCCCACGCCCTCCAGCGGGCGCTGTGGGAGCGCAGCGGCGACGACCACCTGCTCCTCCTCGAGCACCCGCATGTGTTCACCATGGGCGCGCGCGCCAAGCCCGAGCACGTCCTGGTGGACCCGTCGTCGGTCGGCGCGGATCTGGTCGACACCGACCGAGGTGGCGACGTCACATACCACGGTCCCGGACAGCTCGTCGGGTACCCGATCGTCGATGTTCCGTTGGGTCACAACGCCATTCCTTGCCACGTGTTCGCCGTCGAGCAGCTCGTCGTCGATGCCTTGGCCGATCTCGGTCTGCCGGGTGCGGGCCGGCTCGACGGCTATCCGGGGGTGTGGTTCGACGGACGCAAGATCTGCGCCGTCGGCATCCGGGTCAGCAAGGGCCGCTCGATGCACGGGTTCGCGTTGAACGTGGATCCCGACATGGAGTGGTTCACCCGCATCGTCCCGTGCGGCATCGACGACAAGCCGGTGACGTCGCTGTCAGCCGAGGGCATCAGCGTCCCCATGCACAGGGTCGTCGATGTGGTGGCCCGCCTGGCCGCCGAGCGCTGGAGCCGGGGCGGATCGGAGCGCACCGACGTGGCGTGGGAGCGCGACGAGACGCGGCCGACCGAGACGATCCGCATCGAGGAGCGCAAGCCCGAGTGGGTGCGGGTCAAGGCGGAGATGGGCGAGGAGTACCGCGGCTTGAAGCGCACCATGCGCTCGCTCGAGCTGGTCACCGTGTGCGAGGAGGCGGGCTGCCCCAACATCTACGAATGCTGGGCCGACGGCACCGCCACCTTCATGATCAACGGTGATCGGTGCACGCGCGCCTGTGGCTTCTGCCTGGTTGACACGCGCAAGCCGTTGCAGATCGATGCGGTCGAGCCATCGCGCGTGGCCGAGGCGGTGGAACGCATGGGCCTGGCCCACGCGGTTGTGACGGCGGTCGCGCGCGACGACCTGCCCGACGGTGGTGCGGCCGCCTTCGTCGCGACCATCGACGCCATCCGGCTGCGCTGCCCGTCGACCGCCGTGGAGGTCCTCATCCCCGACTGCAAGGGGGACGCGGCGTCCCTCGACGCGATCTTCTCGGCTCGGCCGGATGTCCTCAACCACAACCTCGAGACGGTGGCCCGCCTGCAGCGGGTCGTGCGGCCGTCCGCCTCCTACGCCCGGTCGCTTGCCGTCCTGGCCCGGTCCGCGGCGGCCGGTCTCACCACCAAGTCCGGGCTCATGGTCGGCTTGGGTGAGACGGAGGACGAGGTGCTGGCGGCGCTGGCCGACCTGCGCGCCGTGGGCGTCGACATCGTGACCGTCGGCCAGTACCTGCGACCCACGTCGTCGCACCTGCCGGTGGCGCGGTGGTGGACACCGGAGGAGTTCGACCGCCTGCGCGAGGCCGGCGAGGCGATGGGCTTCGCTCACGTGCAGGCCTCGCCCCTGACGCGGTCGAGCTACCACGCCCGCGAGGCGGCGGGGGCCGCGTCCCCCCTCGCGCTGTCGTGACGGCGGCCCGGATGGCGCGGGTGCGCGCCCGCATGGAGGAAGTCGGCGTCGACGCGCTGCTGCTTTCGCTCGGCGCCGACCTGCCGTGGCTGACCGGATACACGGCCATGCCGCTCGAGCGACTCACCATGCTCGTCCTGCCCCGGGAAGGCGACGCGGTCATGGTCGTCCCCGAGCTGGAGGCACCGCGCGTGCAGCTCCAGCCCGAGCTGTTCTCCATCCACCCGTGGTCGGAGACGGAGGACCCCGTCGCCATCGTCGCCGCCCTGCTCGGTCGCGAGCGCCGGTCGCTGGCCCTGTCCGATCGCACCTGGTCGACGTTCCTGGTCCAGCTGCAGGCCCGTCTACCCGACGCGTCCTGGCAGGTGGGGTCCAACGTCACCGCTGCGTTGCGGGCGGTCAAGGACGCCGACGAGGTGGCGGCCCTGCGCCGGGCGTCGGCCGCCGCCGACCGCGTGGCGGGGCGCCTGCAGGCGGGCGAGATCCCACTCGTCGGCCGCACCGAGGCCGAGGTGTCGCGTGATCTCGGCGCCGGCCTGCGGGCCGAAGGCCACTCCCAGGTCAACTTCGCCATCGTCGGCAGTGGTCCCAACTCGGCCAGCCCACACCACGATCCCGGTGCGCGCGTGATCGAAGCGGGCGAGCCCATCGTCTGCGACTTCGGCGGCGTGCTCGACGGTTACTGCTCCGACATCACCCGCACCGTGTTCACCGGCGAGCCGCCGGCGGAGTTCCGCGATCTCTACGCGGTGCTGCAGTCGGCCCAGGCCGCCGCCGTCGAGGCCGCGGTGGTCGGCACACCCTGCGAGGACGTCGACGGCGTAGCGCGCCGCATCATCACCGACGGCGGCTACGGACCCCACTTCATCCACCGCACCGGTCACGGCATCGGCATCGAAGAGCACGAGGACCCGTACATCGTGGGCGGCAACTGCACGGCGCTCACGCCCGGGCACGCCTTCTCGGTGGAGCCGGGCATCTACCTGGCGGGACGGTGGGGCGCCCGCATCGAGGACATCGTGGTCGCGACCGACTCCGGCCCAGAGGCGCTGAACACCGTGTCGCACGACCTCGCCATCGTCGAGGCGTAGCGGTGGACCTCGGCATCGCCGGCAAGGTCGCGCTGGTCACCGCGTCGTCGAAGGGATTGGGGCGCGGCGCGGCTGAAGCGCTCGCGGCCGAAGGTGTGAGCGTCGTCCTCAACGGTCGCTCCGAACAGGTGCTGGCCGAGACGGAGACGGCGTTGCGGATCGCCGGCGCCGACGTGTTGGCCATCTCCGGTGACGTCACCGACCCGGCCATGCCCGCCGCCCTCGTCGCCGAGACGGTCGAGTGGAAGGGCCGTCTCGACATCCTCGTCCCCAACGCGGGGGGACCGCCGCCCGGACGCGCCCTCGAGGTGGACGACGAGGCGCTGGCCGCAGCGTTGAACGCCAACCTGCTCACGTCGGTGCGGCTGGTGCGCGAAGCCGTTGCCCACATGCGCGAACGGCACTGGGGCCGCATCTGCTGCATCACGTCGTTCTCGGTGAAGCAGCCCATCCCGACCCTCGCCCTCTCCAACACCGCGCGCACGGCGCTGTGGGCGTGGACCAAGACGGCGGCCCAGGACCTGTTCCCCGACGGCATCACGCTCAACATGGCCGCGCCCGGCCATCACGCGACCGACCGCATGAAGCAGTTGGCCGGCGGCGGCGCCGTCAACACCGCGGGCATGGGGGATCCCAGCGACTTCGGCCGTGTCGTGGCCTTCCTCTGCTCCGAGGCTGCCAGCTTCGTGAACGGCGTGGCGCTCCAGGTCGACGGAGGCGCCACCATCGGTCTCCTCTGAGCGGCGAAATCGGTAGAGGCAGCCGATCGCTCGGGTTCTGGTGCACCTCCACGCCCAGAGGTGTCCGTGAGTGCACCAGAAGCGGCGCGCGAGGACGCGGCGGTCAGCTCAGTCGGCCGTGAGGAGCTCGCGCAGCGACGTCGGGTCGACGTCGGCCGGCTCGGTTGACGCCAACCAGTCGAGCAGCGTGCGGTTGAACCAGTCGGGTTGCTCGAAGGGCAGGAAGTGGCCGGCGCCCGGAAGGATCTCGAGGCGGCTTCCGGGCATGAGCTCGTGGGCCGCGTACGCGTGGTCGACGGGGATCACGCGATCGGCGTCGCCCCACACGATGAGTGTCGGCACCGCCGCGGCGAGGTAGAGGCGGTCCCGAGCGCTGACGCGCTGGCCGGCCATGTCGATGACGGACCTGACGGTGTGCACGAACGCCTGCTGGCCCTCACGGGTGGTCAACGTGGTGTAGCTGCGCCAGATCTCGGACAGCGTCGTCCCTGGGTGCCAGCCCGCCCGGCGGAAGACGGCGCCGACCGACTCGGCCCGCTCGCGGAACCACGGGGCCAGCACGATCGGCAGCACGAATTCCGCGCCAGGGAGGGACACGGCCCGGAGGAAGAGGTTGACCTCCTGGCCCAGGCCGCCCGAGCACACGAGCGCCAGCCGTTCGCAGCGTTCGGGGAACTGGTAGGCGAGCTGCATGGCGACGCCGCCGCCGAGGGAGTGGCCGACAAAGGTGGCTCGCTCCACGTCGAGGGCGACCATCAGGTCGCGGATGCCGGACGCGTACGCGCCCAGTGAGTAGTCGCCGCGCGGCTTGGCCGACTGGCCGTGGCCGAGCAGGTCGGGCGCGACGACGGTGAAGCCGTGCTCCACGAGTACCGGCATCACGTAGCGCCACGTCGTGGAGCTGCCGGCCAGGCCGTGCACGAGGACGACGGCCGGGCCCTGGCCTGCCATGCGATAGGTGACGTCGTGGCCGTGCAGCTCGATGTGACGCACGGCATACGGGCTGGATGTCATCGCCTGATCCTACGGGCGGCGGCAGGCCGCTCTGGCAGCCGCAGGCCCCGTTCGGCCGCGACCTCCTCGTAGCGCCTGGCCTTGGCCTTGAGCTCCGCCATGAACCCGTCGAGCACGCCGATCTTGGCCGACACGTGCCGTTGCAGTCGCTCGTTGAGGGCGAAGGCCTCGTGGAGGATGGACTCCTGCCGCTTCACCGACGCGCCTTTGCGGTACTCCGTGCGGAGCTCGGCCAAGCGGTCCTCGGCGTCGATGATCTCCTTGATCTCGTCGAGGTTGAATCCGAGCATCTGTTGCAGGTCGCGGATGTGGCGGACGCGCTCGACGTCGTCGTCGGCGTAGCGGCGGCCGCCGCCCGGAGTCCGGCCCACCGGATCGAGCAGGCCGAGCTCCTCGTAGTAGCGGAGGGTACGAGTCGAGATGTCGAGGCGCGTCGCGACCTCGCCGATGCGCAGGAGGCGACCATCCCCGCTCATGCGACCCACTCCTCCTCGGGAGCAGCCTGGAACCCGAAGCCCTTCTCGTCGTCGGCCACGAAGCGGCCGCCGCGCAGCCACGAGGCCCACGCCGCGATCAGGCACATGAGCACCGAGACGGCGAACGTGATGCGCAGGCCGGAGATGAACGGCTTGGCGATGAGGTGTGGGAAGAACTCCTTGCCGGTGATGCGCGCCGCCGACGCCGGCGGCAGCGCGTGCAGCGTCGCGGGACCCAGCAGCTTCTCCATCGGGTTGTAGCCGAGGAAGGCCGCGAACAGGCTGGCGACAGGCGGGGCGTGGGAGATGGCGTGGGCCTGGGCCGAGGGCACACCGTTGGCGCGCAACCCCGTCTCCATCGAGGCGGGCAACGAGCCCGCCAGGCCCACGACCATCAGCGAGAAGAACAACCCGATGGACAGCACCATGCCGGTGTTCATGAACGTCGAACGCATGCCGGACGCGGCGCCCCGCTGACCGGCGGGCACGCTGTTCATGATCCCCGTCGTGTTGGGTGCCGCGAACAGGCCCATGCCGATGCCGTTCAGCAGGAGCAGCGAACCGAACACGGGAAACGAGAAGTCGGCGGGCAACGTCATCAGCAGTCCGAAGGACGCGGCGGCGACGATCATGCCGCCGGTGGCGAAGGGGCGTGCGCCGTAACGATCGGAGAGGAAGCCGGCGAGGGGACCGGCCACGAGGAAACCCGCAGTGAGCGGCAGCATGTAGATGCCGGCCCAGAGCGGCGTGCGCTCGAAGCTGTAGCCGTGCAGCGGCAGCCAGATCCCCTGCAGCCAGATGATGAGCATGAACTGCAGTCCGCCGCGCCCGATCGACGACAGCAGGCTTGCGATGTTGCCGGCCGTGAACGCACGGATCTGGAACAGGTCGAGGTGGAACATGGGCTCGGGCACGCGAGTCTCGATCCAGCAGAAGAGCGAGAGCAGCGCGACGCCGCCGAGGAGCTCGAACAGCACCCACGGGCTGCTCCAACCCATGGTGTGCCCGCCCGAGGGCTGCAGCCCGTAGGTGATCCCGATCAGCACCATGATGAGTCCTGCCGCGAACGTGAGGTTGCCCCACCAGTCGAGCGGAGCCCGCCGCTTGAGCCCGAGCTCCCGCAGCTTGGCGTAGGCCCACACGGTTCCGAAGAGACCGAAGGGCACGTTGACCCAGAAGACGAGACGCCAGTGCACGTCCGCGAGCAACCCGCCCGCGACCAGGCCGATGAACGACCCGGCGATGGCGGCGATCATGCTGATGCCCATCGCCATGCCCCGTTCCTCGACCGGGAACGCGTCGGTGAGGATGGCGGTTGAGTTGGCGACGAGCAATGCGCCGCCGATCCCCTGGACCACGCGCCACACGATGAGCCACATGGCGGCCGACCCGCCGTGACCCGGGGTCAAGGAGAGTGCGACGGAGGCTGCGGTGAACACCGCGAAGCCGGCGTTGTACATCCTCACGCGGCCGTAGATGTCGCCGAGCCGGCCGAAGGTGACCACGAGCACGGCCGTCACGACCAGGTAGCCCATGAGCATCCACAGCAGGTAGCCGATGTTGCTGGGCGTGAGGGGATCGAGACGGATGCCGCGGAAGATCGCGGGCAGCGAGATGAGCACGATGGAGGAGTCCAGTGCGGCCATGAACATCCCCAACGTGGTGTTCGAGAGAGCCGTCCACTTGTACCGCTCGTCGCCGCTGCTCATCCCCGCTCCTTCAAGGTTGACGTGAACGTCAACGTTAGTTGGGCGGACGGGCGCCTCAGTACCGATCGAGCTGCTCGGAACCGCCCCGCTCGGTCCACCAGCGGATGTCGAGGTGGTCGCCGGCCGGCCGCAGGAACGACACCTCGGTGACCTCGACGCGGAACAACGGAAAGCGGCCCTCGGGCGCGTAGCCGTTCTGCTCTCGGAAGCCGGTGACGAACGCCTCGAAGGCCTCGTCGTCGTCGACGGGCACGCCCCGCCCAGTGATCTTGGCGTCTCCCTCCTTCACCTCCTTGTCGGCGGTGGCGCTGTGGAGGGCCAGCCTGCCGTCTCGGCGCAGGTCGGCCTCCTTGCGCGCGCCCGGCATGGACCCGAGCCACAGCTCGTCGTCAGTGAAGAAGGGCTCGATGCCGCTGATGCGGGGCGCCCCGTCCTTGCGCAGCGTCGCCAGCAGGCCGAGACCGGTCGACTCGAACCTCGCCCGCACCTCGACCGCCAGCTCGGGGGCGGCGGCCGTCACCTCTCGCCACGTAGCCATGCCGCCGAGTCTGCCCGCTACCGTCCGACGACGTGATCCGCCTCGACGCCGCCACGGTGCTCCTGCAGTGGGCGACCGGCGGGCTGCTGTTCCTGTGGGTCACGACCCGACGGCGCCAGGTCGGCATCGGGTACGGCTGGCTGCTGCGCGGCGTCTACGGCGTGATGGCGCTCGGCGCATTGGCTGCCGGACTCGGTGTGGGCGATCCGGTGACGGTGCGGGAGGCGTGCTCGGGCGTGGTCGCGCTGGCGACGTTCGTCGCGCTGGCCGTGTCCGTGGTGCGACGACGGGCCGGCGTCTCAGGCGAGCGGGCGCGGGAGGAGCGGCGGACGGCGCGCGTGGCCGCGATGACCGGCATCGACCGCGCCGCGTCCGAACGTGACGACGCCGTCGCGGAGTTCCCGCCCGTGCTCGACGTCCTCGCGCCCGTCGCTGGCGCGGTGGGACTGGTCGCCGCCGGGATCGCGGCGGGAGGACCGGACGCGCTGGCGGTCGTCCGCACGATGGTCGGCGCTGCGTTCCTGGGTGCCATCAGCGACGCCATGCTGCTCGGGCACTGGTATCTCGTGCAGCCCGGGTTGACCCGGGAGCCGCTCAACGAGCTCGTGCGCTGGACGATGTGGATCTGGCCCTTCGAAGTGACCGCCATGCTCTGGCCCACCGGCATGCTGTCCGTGCTGACGGGCTCGGTGGACGACGGCTGGAACGGCACCCTGGGCTGGTTCTGGTTGGCGTGCGCGGCCGCGACCATCGTCCTCTGCGTCGTCACACGCGCCGCCCTGAAGGAGCGGGCCTACTCGGCGGTGATGGCCGCTACCGGCCTGCTCTACCTGGCCATCCTCACCGCTTTCGGCACCGACCTCGTGGCCCGGGCGGTGCTGGCCCGGTGATCGGCGAGGTTGCCGACACCGCGTTCTCGGTGGCCGCCGTGCGGGCCGCCGAGTCGGCGCGCCCCGATCGTCTCTTCGACGACCCGTTCGCTGCTGTGTTCGTCGCCGCCAGCGACCGTGCGGGGCGCGCCCTGCCCGAGCTGGA
>JBEEFP010000092.1:0-4140 GCA_041166085.1 Actinomycetota bacterium | reverse complement strand
CCTCTTCGACGAGGTACTGCTGCGTCTCGCGGATGCCCTTGATGTCGAGCAGCTCCTTGGGGTCCTTCGGGCCCTCGACGAGGGCGTCGCCGGCCGTCACCTCTTGGCCTTCGGTGACCTCGAGGTGCGCTCGAGCCGAGAGGTTGTAGCTGTCCTCGGTGCCGTCGTCGCCGACGATGGTGATGCGGCGCCCGTTGTCCTCCTCGGTGATGCGGACCACGCCCGACGTGCGAGCCAGCACCGCGGCGCCCTTCGGCGTGCGAGCCTCGAAGAGCTCGACGACGCGCGGCAGGCCGTGGGTGATGTCCTCCCCGGCGATGCCGCCGGTGTGGAAGGTACGCATGGTGAGCTGGGTACCGGGCTCGCCGATGGACTGCGCCGCGATGACGCCGACCGCTTCACCGAGCTCGATGTCCCGACCCGTGGCCAGTGAACGCCCGTAACAGCGGGCGCACACGCCGTGCTCGGCCTCGCACGTGAGCACCGACCTGGTGCGCACGCGGGTGACCGAGGGGTCCTCGCGCAGCGCGATGAGCTCGTCGTCACCGATCTCGATGCCGGCCTTCACCGATCCGGCGTCCTCGATCAACACCCGGCCGTAGATCCGGGTCTCGAGGTACGAACGCTTGCCCGCCTGGTCGGGGACGACGTCCTCGATCCAGATGCCGCGGCTGGTGCCGCAGTCGGGCTCGCGGATGATCAGCTCCTGGGCCACGTCGACCAGACGACGGGTGAGGTAGCCCGAGTCGGCGGTGCGCAGGGCGGTGTCGGCCAGACCCTTGCGGGCGCCGTGGGTGGAGATGAAGTACTCGAGCACCGAAAGGCCCTCACGGAACGAGGACTTGATGGGCCGCGGGATCATCTCACCCCGGGGGTTCGACACGAGGCCCTTCATGCCGGCGATCTGACGCACCTGCTGCGGGTTCCCTCGAGCGCCGGAGTCCACCATCATGTCGAGCGGGTTGAACTTGATGCCGGCGAGCGAAGCCTCCATGGCCTTTCCGACCTCGGAGTTGGCCGACGTCCAGATCTCGATCTCCTTCTGGCGCCGCTCGTCGTCGGTGATGATGCCCCGCTTGAACTGGGTCTCCGCCTTCTCCGCTTCCTTCTCGTAGCGGTCGAGGATGGCGGCCTTCTCCGGCGGGGTGCGCACGTCGTTGATGGAGATGGTGAGGCCGGACTGCGCCGCGTACCGGAACCCGAGGTTCTTGATCTTGTCGAGGCTGTTGGCCACGACGACCTTGGGATAGACGTCGGCGATCTCCTCGACGATGTTGCCCATGGGGATGTTCTTCTTGCCCACCACGTCGTTGACGTAGGGGAAGTCGTCCGGCAGGGCCTCGTTGAAGAACAGCCGGCCGGCGGTGGTCTCCACCTCCTCGTGCGGGAGGTCGCCATTGGTGACTTCGCTGTTCCCATTGCCGGCTCCGCCGGACGGGAACCGGAACTTGATCCTCGCGTGGAGTGCGATGTCGCCCGCTTCGAAGGCCCGCTCCACCTCGTGGATGTGGCGGAAGGTGCGGCCCTCGCCCTTCAGACCCTCGACCGAGAGCGTGAGGTAGTAGGCGCCGAACACCATGTCCTGGGTGGGCACGGTGATGGGGCGTCCGGTGGCGGGCGACAGGATGTTGTTGGCCGACAGCATGAGCACGCGGGCCTCGGCCTGCGCTTCAGCAGACAGGGGCAGGTGCACGGCCATCTGGTCGCCGTCGAAGTCGGCGTTGAACGCGGTGCACACCAGCGGGTGGATCTGGATGGCCTTGCCCTCGACCAGCAGCGGCTCGAAGGCCTGGATGCCGAGACGGTGCAGGGTGGGAGCCCGGTTCAGGAACACGGGGTGCTCCTTGATGACCTCCTCGAGCACGTCCCACACCTGGGCGCGACGGCGCTCGACCATGCGCTTGGCCGACTTGATGTTCTGGGCCAGCTCGGTGTCGACGAGCCGCTTCATGACGAAGGGCTTGAACAGCTCGAGGGCCATCTGCTTGGGCAGGCCGCATTGGTGCAGCTTGAGGGTGGGGCCGACCACGATGACCGAACGGCCCGAGTAGTCGACGCGCTTGCCGAGCAGGTTCTGGCGGAAGCGGCCCTGCTTGCCCTTCAACATGTCGGACAGCGACTTGAGCGGACGGTTGCCCGGGCCCGTCACCGGCCGGCCGCGGCGGCCGTTGTCGAACAGGGCGTCGACGGCCTCCTGGAGCATGCGCTTCTCGTTGTTGACGATGATCTCCGGCGCGCCCAGGTCGAGCAGTCGCTTGAGCCGGTTGTTCCGGTTGATCACCCGTCGGTACAGGTCGTTGAGGTCGGAGGTGGCGAAGCGGCCACCGTCGAGCTGCACCATGGGGCGCAGGTCGGGCGGGATGACCGGCACCGCGTCGAGGATCATGGCGCGCGGGTCGTTGATGCGACGGCCGTGGTCGTCGCGACGGTTGAACGCGGTGACGATCTTGAGCCGCTTGATGGCCTTCTGCTTGCGCTGGGCGCTGAGGGGACGGCGACCGTCGGACGCGTCGATGCCCTCGCGGAGCTTGACCTCCTCGACGTCGAAGTCGATGCGGTCGATGAGACGCGCGATGGCCTCGGCACCCATGCCGCCCTCGAAGTACTCGCCGTAGCGGTCGCGGAGCTCGCGCCACAGCATCTCGTCCTCGATGATCTTGCGGGGGTAGAGGTCGCGGAACTCGTCGAACGTGCGCTTGACCAGCTCGAGCTCGGCGTCGGCCCGCTCGCGGATGAGGGTGAGCTCCTTGTCCGCCACCTTCTGACGGGCCTTCACCTCGGAGTCCTTGGCCCCTTCCTTCTCCAGGCCTGCCACCTCGGTCTCGAGGTCCTTGAAGCGCTTGTCGACGTCGATGTCGCGCTGACGCTCGATCTCCTGCAGCTCCTCGGCCAGCTCGGCCTCGAGGCTCGGGAGATCGGTGTGGCGTCGGTCCTCGTCGACCCACGTCACCAGGTTGGCGGCGAAGTAGATGACCTTCTCGAGCTGCTTGGCCTTGAGCTCCTCACGGATCTCGGTGCCCATCAGCAGGTACGCGAGCCACGAACGGGTGCCGCGCAGGTACCAGATGTGCACGACCGGCGCGGCCAGCTCGATGTGGCCCATGCGCTCGCGCCGGACCTTCGAGCGAGTCACTTCCACGCCGCAGCGTTCGCAGATGATGCCGCGGAAGCGCACGCGCTTGTACTTGCCGCAGTAGCACTCCCAGTCCTTCGTGGGGCCGAAGATCTTCTCGCAGAAGAGCCCGTCCTTCTCGGGACGCAGGGTGCGGTAGTTGATGGTCTCGGGCTTCTTGACCTCGCCGTTCGACCACGTGCGGATCGAGTCGGCCGTGGCCAGACCGATGCGCAGCTGGTCGAAGTTGTTGACGTCGAGCATTTAGAAACTCCCTCGCTCCGCTGCGCGGCGCTCGTCTTCTTCGTCTGATCCTCGTTCGGGCCTGGAGATGTCGATGCCCAGCTCCTCGGCAGTGCGGAAGATGTCCTCGTCGAGCTCCCGCATCTCGATCTCCTCGCCCGTGGTCGAGAGGACCTCGACGTTGAGGCAGAGCGACTGCATCTCCTTGATGAGCACCTTGAACGACTCGGGGATGCCCGGCTCGGGGATGTTCTCGCCCTTGACGATGGCCTCGTAGACCTTCACGCGGCCGAGCACGTCGTCGGACTTGATGGTGAGCAGCTCCTGCAGCGCGTAGGCGGCGCCGTAGGCCTCGAGGGCCCAGACCTCCATCTCGCCGAAGCGCTGGCCGCCGAACTGCGCCTTCCCGCCCAGCGGCTGCTGGGTGATCATCGAGTACGGGCCGGTCGACCGGGCGTGGATCTTGTCGTCCACCAGGTGGGCCAGCTTCAGGATGTAGACGTAGCCCACGCCGATGGGCGAGTCGTAGGCCTCGCCGGTGCGGCCGTTGTAGAGCGTCGTCTTGCCGTCGGATCCGATGAGACGCTCGCCGCCCTCGACCTCGGGGCTGAGGTTCTCGAAGATGTGCTGGATCGTCGGGTGGCGGCCGGCGTCGGCCTCCTCGTCCCAGTGGGCGCCGTCGAACACCGGCGTCGAGACCCAGACCGAAGGCTCGGTGATGGTGCGCGTCTTGTACTCGGTGCCGCGCACGATCTGCTTGCCCTCGGGCGTGCCACCCTCCCAAC
>JBEEFP010000091.1:0-2968 GCA_041166085.1 Actinomycetota bacterium | reverse complement strand
ACCCCATGCTCGCCGACTTCGTCTCCGCCGGGTGCGGAACGATCATCGTGCACGTCGAGACCTGCCCGCACCTCCACCGGACGTTGTCCATGATCCGCGACCTCGGGGCGCACGCCGGGGTCGCGGTCAATCCGTCGACCCCGCTGGATTTCGCCCGGCACGTCCTCGACCGGTTGGACCACATCCTGATCATGACGGTCAACCCGGGCTTCGGCGGGCAGAAGTACATCCAGGCGATGGAGGGCAAGGTCTCCGAGGCACGCGAGCTGGCCGACCGCTCCGGGCTGCCGGTGCAGATCGAGGTGGACGGGGGGATCTCGTCGGACACCGCGGGGGCGGCCAGGGATGCGGGAGCCGAGCTGCTCGTCGCCGGCTCGGCGCTGCTCACCCACCCGGAGGGGAAGCGAGCCGCCGTGGCCGAGCTTCGCCGCGCCCTGGCCGGACCGGCCTCGGTGCCGTGACAAGGACCGGACGGCAGACGGAACGAGCCGTCGGCGACGTCGACGGGACACGCCATGAGGGAAAGGGGAGTCGCCATGGTCGACGAGCAGTTGGGAAGTGAGGACGATCTGCTGCGGCAGGCGGTGGCGCTGTTGCAGACGCGGTACGAGCGGGGTACCGCCTACACGGACCTGTCCTCGACCGCGGTGGCCGAGTTGAGCAGCACCCTGGAAGCGGTGGCGGTGGGCGAGGGCGACGTCGTGGGGGGCGATCGGCAAGAGGCGGTCGCCTTGGCGCATCGCCTGATGGACGACGACCACCCCGAGCTCTCGCCGATGTGGCCCCGAGTGTCCCGGTAGCGCTCCTCGGACTCGGGAATGGTCCACGACGAGCTCGGCCCCCTCGACGTCACCCGTCCTGTCCCGATACCTGTGAGGGAGCCCGTCCCATGACCTCAGCCGCTGGCCCGGCGGACGGTCCACGGCCGCTCGTCGACACGTCGACCGCGGCAGAGTCGCTCCGGACCAGCGAGCAGCAGCTCGACGAATTGGCCGACGCCGGGTTGATCACACCGGGCGGTGTCACCGAGGACGGCACCAGACGGTGGAATCTGCACGACCTGCGCCGCCAGATCGCCACCGCCTCGGCACCGGCCCACGATGACATCGTCACGAGACCCGAGCACCGCCGCGAGGGCGACCACCGGCGATGACGGAGCAGACGGTGGCCCGGCCGGAGGTCACGCGCTGGCTCTGCGAGATGTGTGGATTCATCTACGATCCGGAGGAGGGCGACCCCGACAGCGGCATCCCGCCCGGGACACCGTTCGAGGACATCCCCGATGACTGGATGTGCCCGATCTGCGGGGCCGAGAAGTCGGACTTCCGCGCGCTGGAACCGGGCGAGTTCCCGGAGATGTGAGAGGTCAGAAGAAATGATCACCGGGTACGGCCATTTCGTGCAGCTCGCCGAGACACTGCAGTGGGACGAGACCGCGATCGACCTCTCCGCCGACATCGAGGCGTGGCCGAAGCTCGAGGACGAGGAGAGCGAGCGGGTCCTCGGACTGCTCGCCGGCTTCGTCGTCGGGGAGACGGCGGTGGCCACGCACCTCGGGTCCTTCGAGACCGTGGCCACCACCGACGACGACATGGCCGGCTGCTTCCGGTCCCAGGCCCGCGACGAGGCCCGCCACGCCCGCTTCTTCGACCGCGTCGTGTCCGAGGTCGCCGGCGTGCCGGGCGAGAACCTCACCGAGCGGATGGACGCGCTGCGCGACCAGGTGAACCCCGACCTCGTCGAGCTGTTCGAGGAGCGCCTCCCGAGGATCGCCCAGGCCGTCGCCGACCGGCACGAGGGCCTCACCGCCGGGGTCGGGCTCTACCACATGATCCTCGAGGGCGTCGTCCTCACCGCGGGGCAGAACGCGCTGCTCGACACCCTGGAGCAGGTCTCCGTGCCGATGCCGGGGCTGCGCAAGGGAATGGAGCTGGTGCTGCGCGACGAGCGCTGGCACATCGGCTTCGGCTCGCGGGTCATCCAGAGCGCCGACGTCGTCGACGACGAGCTCGAGACACTGCTGACCGAGGGGATGAAAGCGGCGTCGGCGTGGGGAGACCTGATCTCCCAGTCCGACGTCGAGAAGGTGGAACACCTCCACAAACGCCGCCTGAAATCGGTCGGCATCAAGTTCTGGTGACGGCGGGGCCGCTCCCGCGGACGGGAGCGGCCCGCGCGTCTGACGTGCCGTCAGGCCGCGACGCCGAGGGCCGACCCGACGCGGCGCACCGCGCCGAGTACCTGGTCGCCCGGACGCTGCTGCTCGCCGGCCTGCGCCGCGAGGACGACCAGCGCCCCGGTCAGCACCGGCACCGCGAACTGGAAGTAGGTCAGCTGGCGCTGGGCCTCGGCGGCCCCGACCGGCAGCGCTTCGGCCGCCTGGCTGACCGCCTGCCCGGCCTGCTTGTCGACCTCCTGCACGGCCTGCGCCGCTCCCCCGCGACCCGCCTGGGTGGTGCCGCGGTCGAGGTGGGTGGTGGTGCTGGACGACACCTCCGGCGAGGCGTGGATGACCAGGTCCTCCACCTTCTTGCCGAGCACGCGGGTGTAGGCGGTCACGCCCAGCGCCGCACCCGTGAGCACGAGCTTGGCGACGGTCGTGCCGGTGGCCCCCTTCTGCACGGCCGCGCGCTTGCGGTTGACCGCGAGCAGGCCGGCCCCGCCGACGAGGTGCGCACCGATGAAGGCGGTGTTGACCGGGCTCCACTTGGCCCAGCCGACGCTGGTGATGCGGGCCGTGGTGCGCTGCTGGTCGGCCTCCGCCGCGGCGGCGTTCAGGCCGGCGACCCCGAACAGCGAGCCGCCGAACCAGGCGGCGAGGCCGACGTCGTGGAGGGCACGGAAACCGGTGTTGCGGACGCTCATCGTTCTCCTTCGTTGGACGTGCGCGGTGGTGCCCGGACGCACCGTGACCCGAACCGTGAGGCGGTCGAGGCGGAAACAGGGGTCCGGATGTGCCCGGGGCGGG
>JBEEFP010000090.1:0-2507 GCA_041166085.1 Actinomycetota bacterium | reverse complement strand
ATCGGGAGCGTCCCCCGTCGGCCGCTCTGTGGTCACCGTGGGCATCGTGGCGGGCTCGCGGCCCGGCGACAAGGAGAGAAGGGGTGACCGGGTCAGGGCTCCTCGGGCAGCGTCCCGGCGAGGTGGTCCTCGTAGGCCGAGAGGTCGAGCAGGCCATGGCCGCAGTAGTTGAACAGGATGACGCGGTCCTCGCCCTTCGCCGTCGCGTCGTTCGCCTCGGCGATCACGGAGGCGATCCCGTGTCCGGCCTCGGGTGCGGGGAGCTTGCCCTCGACGCGGGCGAACAGCACGTTCGCCTCGAACACCGACTTCTGGCGATGCGCGACCGCCTCCATGCGGCCCTCGTGGACCAGCTTCGAGATGATCGGCGAGTCGCCGTGGTAGCGCAGGCCGCCCGCGTGGATGCCGGGCGGCATGAAGTCGTGGCCCAGTGTGTACATGTTCATGAGCGGGGTGAGCCCGGCGGTGTCGCCGAAGTCGTACTCGTAGGTCCCCTGCGTGAGCGTGGGGCACGACGCGGGCTCGGCCGCGAGCAGCCGCACCGCCGGGTCGGGCAGGAACGGCAGCGCGATCCCGCCGAGGTTGGAGCCGCCGCCGCAGGGGGCGATGACGACGTCGGGGCGGGTCTCCCCCGCCATCGCCAACTGCTGCTGGGCCTCGAGGCCGATGACGGTCTGGTGCAGCAGCACGTGGTTGAGGACCGAGCCGAGGGCGTAGTGCGTGTCGTCGCGGCCGACGGCGTCGCGCACCGCATCGGAGATCGCCGCGCCGAGCGAGCCGGCGTTCTCGGGGTCGTCGATCGGGGACGGGACGACGGTGCCGCCCCACGTCTCCATGATCACCTTGCGGTAGGGCTTCTGCTCGAAGCTCCTGCGGACCATGTAGACGGCGCACTCGAGGTCGAACTGCGCGCACGCGAACGCGAGCGCGGTGCCCCACTGGCCGGCTCCGGTCTCGGTGCTCAGGCGCGTGATGCCCTCGCGGGCGTTGTAGAACGCCTGCGGCACGGCCGAGTTCGGCTTGTGGGACCCGGCCGGCGAGACCGACTCGTCCTTCCAGTAGATGCGGGCCGTGGTCTGCAGCGCCCGCTCGAGCCGGCGCGCGCGGATCAACGGTGTGGGCCGCCACAGCCGCAGGACGTCGAGGACCTCGCCGGGGATGTCGACCCACGGGTCGGCCGACATCTCCTGCCCGATGAGCTCGGCGGCGAACAGCGGCGCCAGGTCGTCGGGGCCCACGGGCTCCCGGGTGGCCGGGTGCAACGGCGGGTCGAGGGGGCTCGAGAGATGCGGAGCGACGTTGAACCAGGCCGACGGGATGTCGGCCTGGCTCAACGAGAAACGAGTGTCGGTGATCTCTGCGGGGGCGGCCACGCGCCCACTGTGTCAGGACCGCGCAGCGGTGTCAGTTCTCTCCGCGACGGGCGCGGAGCTTGGCGAGCGCCTCCTCGAGGAGCGCCTCGCCGTCGGCGTCGGAGCGCCGCTCCTTCACGTACGCCAGGTGCGTCTTGTACGGCTCGGTGCGGCGGGCCGGCGGCGGGTTCTTCTCGTCGGTGTTGGCCGGCAGGCCACACCGGGGGCAGTCCCAGGTGCTCGGGAGCTCCGCGTCGTGGGCGAACGACGGCTGCGTGTGGTGGCCGTTCGAGCACCAGAACGAGACGACGATGCGTTGGGCGCTCTCCCCCCGCTCGGACTCGCCCATCGGTCCGGACCCGACCCGGGTTCCCCGGATCGCGTTGCCAGTGGCCATGTCGGTGCTACCTCCGCATCGTCAGGCCCGGCGCGGCCGTCCGGGCCGGCCGTCAACCCTCGATCTTGATGAGCAGGCCCGTCCCGACGATCGCGATCAACCAGATCGCGCCGACGAAGAGGGTGAGGCGGTCGAGGTTCTTCTCGACCACGCTGGAGCCCGCGAGGCTCGACTGCATCCCGCCGCCGAACAGCGACGAGAGACCACCTCCCCGCCCGCGGTGCAGCAGCACCAGCAGCACCAGCAGCACGCTGGAGACGATGAGCAGGATGTCGAGGAACAGTCGCATCTCGGGCTCCGTGACCTCCGTCTAGTCCGTGCTCCGCGACCTTCGGCCTGCGGAACGGGCATCCATCGGTCACACTACCCGGCCCCTCCGACGGGAGAGCCCGGGGTCACACCCTTCCGGGCGCGGACCTCGTCGGGCTCAACGAGCGGTGGCGCCGCAGGTCACTCGCCGGAATGACCGAAGGGCCCCCTCGCTCGATCTATCCGAGCGAAGGGGCCCTTCGGCCAGAACGGGCGGAACGCCAGGGCTACAGCGGGCCCCCCGCGGCGAGCGCGCACAGCTCCGCGAACCCCTCGGGGTCGAGCGACGCCCCGCCGACGAGCGCCCCGTCGACGTCGTACTGGCCGACGAGGTCCTTGACGTTGTCCGACTTCACCGAGCCGCCGTAGAGGATCCGCACCGCCTCGGCCACCGCGCCCCCGTGGACCTCCCGCAGCCGCTCCCGCAGGGCGTGGCAGACCTCCTGGGC
>JBEEFP010000089.1:0-160193 GCA_041166085.1 Actinomycetota bacterium | reverse complement strand
CACTCTCGCCAGGCGGATCATCGCTCACATCGACTTCCTCGACAGCTCGATCAACGAGTTGTCCGTCGAGATCGCCGGGCGATGCGACCCTTTCCAGAAACTGATCGACCGGTGGTCTGAGATCCCCGGTGTCGGCACGACCCTTGCCGAGATCGTGATCGCCGAGACCGGCGACATGGCGAGCTTCGCGACCGCTCAGCAACTCACCGCGTGGGCCGGCGTCGCGCCCGCCAACCACGAGTCCGCCGGCAAACGACGACCCGCCGGAACACGCCACGGCACCCGCTGGCTGCGCCGCGCCCTGGTCGAAGCCGCCCGAGCAGCCGCGCACACCAAGAACACCTACCTCGCCGCCCAATACAGCCGCATCGCCCGCCGCCGCGGCACGAACAAAGCCGCCGTCGCCGTCGCCTCCAGCATCCTCACGATCATGTGGCACATGGCCAAAACCGGCGACCCGTACCACGAACTCGGAGCCGAACACTTCGACCGACCAAAAGACCCCACCCGCGAAGCCCAACAACTCATCGCCAGACTCGAACAGCTCGGCTACCGGGCACACCTCGAACCCGCCGCCTGACCACAACTCAACCACCCCACCAACGACACCCCCACCCCGCGCGCCCCAACCGCACCCAGGGCAGACGCATTTCACCCCAGAAGCGTCGATGAGAAGATCCGCGCCCAGAAACCCTGGTGCTCAGCGATTGAGCCATTTGGCGGAGAGCTCGTCGCGTCGCGCGGACCACTCCTCTGCGGTGATGCCGTAGCGGACGTGGTCCTCCCACGCGCCGTTGATCTCCAAGTAGCGCTGCGCCGTTCCTTCCTCGCGGAGCTGGAGCTTGCCGGCGACCCGGCGACTCGGGCCGTTTCTCGGGATGATGGCGATCTGCACCCGATGGAGGCTGAGCTCCTCGAAGGCGAAGCGGAGAATGACCACCACCGACTCCGGCATGTACCCCTGACCCGCCTGGCCCTCGTCGATCCAGTAGCCCACGTAGGCGTTCTGGAACGGGCCCCGCTGGATGCTCGACAGGTTGATGGCGCCCGCGAACCGGCCCTCGACGAAGATGCCGAACCCGTAGCCCGTACCGAGCTGACGTTCGCGCTCCCGCGCTCCACACTGCGCGGCGAAGGCGCGCCGGTCCTCACTCGCGTCGGGATGCCCGGGCAGCGGGCGGGGCTCCCACCGGGTGAGCCACTCGCGACAACGCGTGCGCACCTCGCGCCACTGCTCGAAGTCGGCAGGCGCGAGGGGGCGCAGCAGCACGCGGCGGCCAGTGAGCTCGAGCGTCGCCGTCCTCATCGCCGGGAGCCTACGCACGTCAGCGGCCGCTCGTTCAAGGGAGGCGGTAGGCCCGCCATTGCACACCGACCTGTTCGGTGCGCGGGGCCTCGAGATCGCCGAAGCGCTCGCTCGCCCAGGCGCGCGTGGCTGCGACCGCTGCGGCGCGGTCGTCGTCCGACAGGGACCACGTCGAGGAGAACTGGTTGCCGCCCAGCCGCTCGAGCATCCCCGCCAACGTGAACGGCACGGTGAAGGTGATGGGAGGCGGGATCCGTGCGGTGGCGCCGTGGCCCGCAAGCTCTCGATCGAGCTCGTCGGGATCGGTACAACCGGGTCGGGGCTTGTCGAGACGGGCGAAGCGGTTGAACGCGTCGTTCACCTCGCGGCCGACCGACGTGGGCGCGCCCCCGATGTCCATCAGCAGCACGCCGCCGTGCCGGACCACCCGCACCAGCTCGGCGACCGCGGCCCTCCACCCGGGGATCAGGTGCAGGACGTGACACAGGAAGGCGGCACCCATCGTCCCGTCCGGAAACGGCAGGGCGAGAGCGTCAGCCTTCGTGAGGGGGAACGGCATGGCCCCGCCTGCGTTGTCCACCAGCTTGTGCATCATGGGCTCGGACAGGTCGACACCCACCACCTCCACGCCTTTGGCGTGCAGGGGCAGGGCCATGCGGCCGGTGCCCACGCCGAGCTCGAGCACCGGGGCGTGCCCGTCCAGCTCGAGGGTCAGGAGCTCGGTGACGGCGGCCTGCACCTCGGGCGGCAGGGCGCGTGTGCGGTCGTAGTACTCGACGGCGCGGTCGAACACGATCGACGCCTGCGGTCCTCCTTCGGTCACAGCTGGCTGCGGACGAGGCCGTCGAGGATGTCGCTCTCGGAGACCAGGCACTCCGTGATGCCCCAGGTGCGCATGATGGTGACGAGGATGACGGCGCCCCCGACGATGACGTCGGCGCGCGCTTCTTCGAGGCCGGGGTTGTGGATGCGGTCGGCCCGTCTCTCGGTGGCGAGGGTGCGGAACACGTCCTCGGCTGCGTCGTGGGTGAGCACGAAATGATGGGTGCGGTCCTGGTCGTAGGCGGGCAGCCCGATCTCCACGGCAGCCATGGTCGTGACGGTGCCGGCCACGCCCACCAGCCGGTGTGCCTCGCGCACCGCGGGCAGCTCGCGCTCGACGTCGTCGAGGATGTCGCGCACCACACCGATGGCGTTGGCCAGCTCCTCGGGCGCCGGGGGGTCGCTGTGCAGGAACTTCTCGGTCACGCGCACGCAACCCATGTCGGTGCTGACCACGCCGTCGGCGGTGTCGGTGCCGACGATGAACTCCGTCGAGCCGCCGCCGATGTCCACCACCAGGAAGGGACCGTCAGCCGGATCGAGGCCGGCGGTCGCGCCGAGGAACGACAAGCGCCCCTCCTCGTCACCGGGAAGGAGCTCGGGTCGCACGCCGAGCGCGTCGTGAGCAGCCGCGAAGAACTCGTCGCGATTGGACGCGTCGCGCGCGGCCGACGTGGCGGTGGCGCGCACGGACGTGGCGCCCAGGCCGTCGATCACGCCGCGGTACTCACGCAGCACGTCGACCGTACGGTCGATGGCCTCCGACGCCAGCCGACCCGTTGCGTCGACGCCCTGCCCGAGCCGGGTGATGCGCATGCGCCGCTCCAACGGCTGCGTGCCCTCGCTCACGAGCAGGCGGGTGGAGTTGGTGCCCATGTCGACCGCGGCCACACGTTTCACAGGTGGTCCGCCACCCATCGACCCACGGGGTCGTCACCCCCGGCCAGATGCCAGGCGTAATGGGCGTGCAGGCACTTCACCCCGCGGCGGGTGCCACCGACACCGCCACTCGGGCGCGGGCCGTCGTGATCTGGGGACAGGGCGGCGTCGCGCTCGGTCGCGTACCGCTGGTGGGCGGCGGCCAGGGCGTCGGGGTCGACGGCCGCCTCGGCCTGCCGGACGCCGCCTACCGCTTCGAGCCGGCTGACGGCATCGCGCTCGGCGTCGCCCACCAACCAGTAGCGGGTCGGCATCGGCGTGCCGTCGTCGAGCAGCGGTGCGTTGCGGATCACCACCGGCCGGCCATCCGCGGCCCGCACGACCACGTCGAAGGCACCCATCGGCGCCCGCCCGAGCAGTTCGGCCACCACCGTCGCATCGTCGCGCTGCTGCACGGTTCGCTCCGCAGGCTCGCTCAGAACGGTCACCGCTTGCGACGGCGGAGGAACAGCACGACGAGAAAGACGACGGCCGCGACGGGCAGGAGCCGCTTGGCCACCGGCTTGCCCGCCGTCTGCAGCAGGTCCACCGCCTCGACGGGCCGGGACTCGATCTGCCGTGGCCCGGACGGAGCTGGGGCGGGCGCGGTGCCCGGCGCGGGCGCCGGTTCGGCGACGGGCTGATCGGGACGGTCGCCGTTGGCGCCCTGCTCGGGTGGGGGCGGAGCGTCAGGCACCACGACCGACGGCTCGTCGGCGAGGACGTCGGACTCGAGGCAGGCGACGAACTGGTCGAGCAGCTTGCCGCTCACGTCGGCGAGCACCCCGCGCCCGAACTGGGCCACCCGGCCGGTGACAGCCAGGTCGGTGACGACCAGAACGTGAGTGCCGTCGCCGTCCGGCTCGAGCGTGGCGGTGATCGTCGCGGTGGCGTTGCCCTGGCCGCGCGTCTCGCGACCCTCAGCGAGCAGAACCGCTCGCTTGCCGGCCGTGTCCTGCTCCACGAACTTGGCCTTGCCCTTGTACTGGGCGGTGATGGGCCCCACCTTGACCTTGACGATGCCGCGGTACTCGTCGCCGTCGACCTCCTGCAGCTGGGCGCCGGGCATGCAGGGCGCGATGCGCTCGAGGTCCGTGAGGACGGCCCAGGCCTGGTCGACGGGCACGGGCACCCGGAACTCGTTGCTCAGCTCCATCGGGCCAGGTCCTCCGCGGTGTCGATGTCGGCCGGTTCGCCGTCGCACGCTACTTCGGTGACAAGGTCGGGCCGCTCCCGCATGACCGCGCGCGCGCCCTCGTCGCCGTCGATGGGGAGCAGGTCCCACACCGACGCACCCAGGCCGACCGGTGGCCGACGTCGGCCCGCGAACGTGGCCACTGCGACGGGAGCCTCCGACTCGGCGACCGCCCGCCAGGCCGTCGCCGGGACCAGGGGCTGGTCGCCGAGCCCGACGACCACGCGCTCGTGGCCGCGTGCGCGCGCGTGGGACACCGCGGCCTGCAGCGAGGTCGCCAGACCGCCGGCCCACGCCGGGTTGTCCACCACGGTGATTCCTTGCGCCACCTCGAGGTGCACCGCGCCAGTGACGACGATCACCTCGCCGACGTCGGCGTCGAGCGCCGCCTCGAGCGCCCATTCCACGAGGGGGCGACCGCGGAAGTCGGCCAGCAACTTGGTGGTCGTGCCCTCGAAGCGGCGGGACCCGCCGGCAGCCAGGACGGCGGCGCAGACGCTCAGGTCCCGAACGCTTCCCACTCCACCGGGTAGAGGCGATAGGTCTGGGTGAGCCCCTTGAGCTTCACCTCGCGCAGGTCGCCGAACTCGAACTCGCCGGTTCCATCGGTGAGCTCTTTGAGCAGCGCCGACACCAGCACCTGCCCGCCCTTGGCCTCGTCCGCGATGCGGGACGCGATGATCACCGTGCGGCCGAGGAAGTCGTCGGCCTCCTTGAGCGCCTCGCCGGTGTGGAGGCCGATCCGCACGCGGATGGGTTCCTCGGGGTGGTTGTCGTCGTACGCCGCGAACTCGTGCTGGATGGCGACCGCGCACCGCAGCGCCTTGCTGGCGCCGGCGAAGGCGATCATGAAGCCGTCACCCTGGGACTTGACCTCGAAGCCGCCGCACTTGGCGACCTGCTCGCGGATGATCTGATTGTGGGCGTAGAGGATCTCGCGTGCCTTGATGTCGCCGAGGCGCTCGGTCATCTCCGTGTACCCCTCCATGTCGCTGAAGAGGATGGTGACCGTGCCGTCGGGGGCGGCATGGGACCGGAGCTCGTCGCGCCAGTCGTCGTTGTCCGCCTCCTCGGCCGGTGGGGCCGGCCTCGCCGGGAGCGACGGCGGCAACGGGATCTCGATCCCGAACTTCTCACCGAGGCGCTGGGTGCGTTGCCGGGCCCGCTGCAGCTGCTGCTCGACCCGCTGTTCCATGCGTTGGTGGTGCTGCAGGTGCCGTTGCGACGCCCGGTCGAGCCCCCGCTGGACGGCGTCGTCCGCCGTGCCGAGCGCGCGCTGCGCCGCATCGTCGCCACGGCTGACCTCGCGTGGAGCGCCCTTCGGGCGCTTGTTCCGGACCAGCACGCTGCCCATCATGACGAAGGCGTTCACACGCAGCGTCGGCATGCCGACGCGCCCCGGTGCGTCCGCGACACGCGACTCCTTGCTCCCCATGAGGTTGAAGCCCGTGAGCTCGACCTCGAGACCCTCGGGCACGATGATCTCGACGCTGCCCATGATGGCGGTGGCGTTGACATGGATCACCGCGTGATCGAACTCGGCGTCGCGCATGTCCAGCTCGACGCTGCCCATGATGGCCACGGTGCCCATGGTCTCGCCGGGCCTCCAACGACCCGTCTGGCGGTGACCGCTGAAGATGGCGACGGCGGAGCGCACGGGCTGGCGGCGGCGTCCGTCGGGCGGGCGGGCCGGCCGCGTGGCCACAGGGAGGTCGGCCGTCACCAGCTCGAGGTCGCCGCTCGTCTTGGCCTCGTAGACCAGCCCGACGCGGTCCGAGAACTCGTCGAGGGTCAGGCGCCCATCGGTGCAGTGGGCGCGCAGGACCTCCACGGTCTGCTGCCGTTCGTCGTCGGAGATCCGGACCGACGGCGGGCGGCCCTCCTCAGGCCCTTCGAGCACGCCGTCATTCTTCCGCATGAATGGGCCCGGCACCTTCCTTTAGGTGGCGGGCGGGCCGCCCGGTGCGCAAGGCGATGATCTCGGCGCACACCGCGATGGCCGTCTCCTCAGGCGTGCGGGCCCCGATGTCGAGGCCGATGGGCGCCATGAGACGGCTGAGCGTGTCATCGGTCACGCCCTCGGCCCGGAGCCGATCGAGACGCTCGGCGTGGGTGCGACGCGACCCCATGGCCCCGACGTAGCCGGCGGCGGTGGCGAGGGCGGCCTTGATGGCGGGGACATCGAACTTGTGGTCGTGGGTCAGCACGCACACCGCGTCGCGCGGCCCGAGCAGCGGGCCGACGACGGCGAGGTGGCGGTCGGGCCAGTCCACCACGACCTCGTCTGCCATCGGGAACCGCTGCCGGGTCGCGAATACCGGCCGCGCGTCGCAGACGGTCACGTGGTAGCCGAGCACCTTGGCGGTGCGGGCGAGGGCGGCGGTGAAGTCGACGGCGCCGAAGATCACCATGCGCGGCGGTGGACCGAAGGCCTCGATGAAGACCGACACGTCCTCTTGGCGCGCCTCGCCGCAGGGCCCGTAGTGGCGGGTGGCGGTGGTGCCCGACTCCAGCGCGCCATGGGCGTCGCGACCCACGACCCGATCGAGGTCCGTGTTGCCGAGCGTGCCCGTGGTGCCGTCGCCGGTCACGACGAGGTGGGCGCCGGTGTGCGGGCCCTCGATCACGGTGGCGACGACGACCGGGGTGTCGGCCGCGACTGCGGCGACGACGTCCTCCGAGAGCGGCTCGACGAAGAGGTGCACGGTGCCGCCGCACGTCAGCCCGACCGCGAAAGCCTGGTCGTCGCTGTAGCCGAACGTGGCGCGTCGGGCGGCACCGCTGGCGAGCACGTCGAGGGCCTCGGTGACGACCGCGCTCTCGACGCAACCTCCTGACACCGAGCCCGCCACCTCGCCGTCCTCGTTCACGGCCATGGCCGCGCCGGGGTCGCGCGGACCCGAGCCCTCGAGCGCCACGACGCGGGCGAGGGCGACGCGCTTGTCGTTCGCTCGCCATCGGGTGATGTCGGCCAGCAGGTCTCTCACGAGCGGGCCAGCTCTCTGGCCAGCTCCTCGAGGGCGGCGACCGAGTGGCCCTCGACGAAGGCGTCGACGTGGGGCAGCGCGGCGGCCATGCCCTGAGCCAGCGGGGCGTACCCTGCCGTCGCCTTCAGCGGGTTGACCCAGATGACACGGTGCGCGACGCGACGCAGACGCACCATCTCCGCCGCGAGCAGCTCCGGGTTCCCCCGATCCCATCCGTCGCTCAGCACCACGACGACCGCGCCGCGCGCCATGCCGGCCGCACCCCACTCGGCGTTGAACGCGCGTAGGCCCTCGCCCAGACGGGTGCCACCCGACCAGTCGGGGACGGCGCGGGCGGCCCGCTCCAATGCCGCGTCCGGATCGCGCCACGCCAGCTCGCGTGTCAGTCGCGTCAGCCGCGTTCCCATCACGAAGGCCTCGACCCGGCGTCTCCCGGTGATGGCGGCGTGCAGAAAGCGCAGCAGGGCGCGCGAGTACGGCTCCATCGACCCGCTCACGTCGCACAGCAACACGATGCGCCGGGGGCGCTGCGACGGCGCTCGGTAGGCGCGATCGACGGGCTCGCCACCGGTCCTGAGGGCCCGGCGCACGGTGGCCCGGACATCGGGCACCCCGCGGGCTCTGGTCGTGGGACGCCGCCGGCGCGAGCGCCGCAGCGCCCCCGCCAGTCGCACGTCCGCCATCATCCGGCGCGCCTCGGCGTGCTCGTCCTTCGTGTACGCGGCAAAGTCCTTCTGGCGCAGCACCTCGCGGGCGCTGTACCGGACGCCGACCTCGTCCCCCGCTTCCGACTCTCCGACACGCAGGTGCGCCATGCGCACCTGCGTGTCGGAAAGTCGGGCGGCGGTGGGGTTCCAGAAGGCGGCGAAGGCCTCGTCGTAGGGGCGGATCTGCTCGGGGGAGGTGAGGAGGGTGGCGCGGCCGGCCCAGTAGACGCCGTCAGGATCGTCCAGGCCGACGGCGGCGAGGGCACGCGCGTAGGTGGTCACCGATCCGACGGGGGTTGCGACACCAAGGCCGCGCAGGACGCGGGCAAAGGCCACGGCCGTCGACGCCCGCTCAGGCGCCACGCGCCACCGCCGCGTCGACGAGCCCGGCCAGCCCGCCGGCGCGGGCCCGCTCCTGATCCTCGCGGTACTTGAGGATGGTGCCGAGCGTGACGTCGACCAGCGCCTCGTCGAGCTCGGTGCGGCCGAGGGCGGCCAGGGCCTGGGCCCAGTCGATGGTCTCGGCAACGCCCGGCGGCTTGTACAGGTCCATGGTCCGCAGGTGCTCGACCGCCCCCGCGACCTGACGGGCCAGGCCGTCGTCCACGGCGGGGGCGCGCAGGCGGACGATGGCGACCTCGCGTTCGAAGTCGGGGTGCTCGACCCAGTGGTAGAGGCACCGCCGCTTGAGGGCGTCGTGCACGTCGCGCGTGCGGTTCGAGGTGATGACCACGACAGGCGGTGTCGTTGCGCGGAACGTCCCGAGCTCGGGAACCGTCACCGAATAGTCCGACAGGATCTCGAGCAGGAAGGCCTCGAACTCGTCGTCGGCGCGGTCGACCTCGTCGATGAGCAGCACCGGTGGCGGCCCGTCCTCCTGGTGAGCGATGGCCTGCAGCAGGGCGCGGCGGACGAGGAAGCGCTCGGAGAACAGCTCGTCCTCCACGTCGGTGTTGCGCGACTCGGCGGCCCGGATGTGGAGCAGCTGGCGGGAGTAGTCCCACTCGTAGACGGCCTGCGACGCGTCGATGCCCTCGTAGCACTGCAGCCGCAGCAGCTCGCCGCCCGTCCAGCGCGACAGCACCTTGGCCACCTCGGTCTTGCCCACCCCGGCTTCGCCCTCCAACAGCAACGGCCGCTCGAGCTCGAGGGCCAGGAACACCGCGGTGGCGAGACCCTCGTCGGCCAGGTACTCGTGCTCGGCCAGTGCGGCTCGCACGTCGTCGGGCGTCACCCGCTCAGTGTCGCAGCCCTCCCCGACTTTCCGACACTCAGGGTCGGGCCTCGCACTCCTCGAGGGCGCGGCGGACGAGCACCCGGGCCAGGTGGTTGCGGTAGTCGATGGTGGCGTTGAGGTCGCTGGGCGGGTCGGTGCCTTCGGGCGCGGCCTGGGCCGCATCGGCGGCCGAGGCGCCGGACGCGAGCGCCTCCTCGACGGCCGTGGCGCGCAGCGGGACCGAGCCCATGTTGACGAGGGCCACGCCAGCGCCGGCGACGGCGGCCACGCCGACGATGGCCCAGTCCTGAGAGCGACGATGGAACTTCTGGAACGACCAGCCCGCGTCGGGGACCTTGGGCAGTCGGATCTCGGTGAGCAACTCGTCGGGCTGCACCGCCGTCTCCAGGAAGCCCGTGAAGAAGTCGGTCGCGGCGATGGTGCGCTCTCCCGCCGGTCCGCGCACAACCAGGGTGGCGCCCAGCGCCAGGACGACCGCAGGCAGGTCGGACGCGGGGTCGCCGTGCACGAGCGACCCGCCGATGGTGCCGCGGTGGCGCACCTGCGGATCGCCGATGGTGGCCGCGGCCGCCGGCAGCAGGGGCACCTGCTCCCGCAACAACGCCGAGCCCACCACGTCGTGGTGTCGCGTCAACGCGCCCACCGCGACGAACTCACCGTCGTCGCGCACGTAGGACAGGTCGGCGAGACGGCCGATGTCGACGAGCACCGACGGCGTGGCCAGCCGCAGCTTCATGAGCGGGAGGAGCGAGTGCCCACCCGCCAGCAGCTTCGCTTCGTCGCCATGCTGCCGTAGGAGCGATAGAGCCTCGTCGGCCGAGTCCGCACGTTCGTAGTCGAAGGCGGCGGGGATCATCGGAGCACCGGCGCCGCGGCCAGGACGGCCTTGACGATGTTGTGATAGCCGGTGCAGCGGCAGAGGTTGCCCTCGAGACCTTCCCGCACCTGCTCCTCGCTGGGTGACGGAATCTCCCGCAGCAGCGACACCGCGGCCATCACCATGCCCGGCGTGCAGAAGCCGCACTGCAGGCCGTGCTGCTCACGGAACGCCTCCTGCATCGGATGCATCCGGTCACCCGCTGGCGCCAGGCCCTCGATCGTCGTGACCTCGGCGCCGTCGGCCTGGACCGCGAGCACGGTGCACGACTTCACCGACTCGCCGTCGAGGAACACGGTGCACGCGCCGCACGACGTGGTGTCGCAGCCGACGTTGGTGCCGGTGAGGCCGAGCACCTCGCGCAGGTAGTGCACCAGCAGGAGCCGCGGCTCCACGTCGTGCTCGCGCCGCTCGCCGTTGACGTTGACGTTGACCTTCACGCGTCCACCGACCCTGTCCCCGCGGCTGCTGGACCCCGCTCCGGTGTGGGTGGCTCTCCCGCGCCGTGGATGGCCAGCCACACCCGCTCGGGTGTGCACGGCATGTCGACGTGCTCCACGCCCAGGGACATGAGGGCGTCGACGACCGCGTTCTGCACGGCCGGGGTGGAGCCGATGGTGCCGGACTCGCCGATGCCCTTGGCTCCCAGCTCGTTGAGCGGTGTCGGCGTCTCCATCGACACCGTCTCGAACGACGGGAGCTCGGCCGCGCTCGGGAACGCATAGTCCGCAAGATTCGATGTCACCGGATTGCCGTCGTCGTCGTAGCGCACCTCTTCGTAGAGAGCCTGGGCCACGCCCTGGGCCAACCCACCGTGGATCTGTCCTTCCGCCAGCAGCGGGTTGAGGATGCGGCCCGCGTCGTCGACCGCGACCATGCGCAGGAGGTCGACCTTGCCCGTCTCGGTGTCCACCTCGACCACCGCGACGTGAGCGCCGAACGGGAAGGTGGCGCCGGTCGGCGAGAAGTTCACGTCGGCCCGCAGGAGCTCGTCGGTGCCTGCGGCCACCTCGGCCCACGTCTTGGCCACCGCCGGGGTGCCGGCGACGTGGAAGCGGGCGTCGACGCGGTCGAGCACCACGTCGTCGGGGTTGGCCTCCAGCAGGTCGGCGGCCCGCTGCTTGGCTTTGTCGACGAGCGCCACCGCGGCCTGGTTGACCGCGACGCCACCGGCCTGCAGCGAGCGCGAGCCAGACGTGCCGCCGCCGGTCGGCACCTGGTCGGTGTCGCCGTGCACGACGTCGATGTCCTCGATGGGGATGCCCGTCTGCTCGCTGGCCAGCATGGCCCACGCCGTCACATGACCCTGGCCGTGGGGCGACGTCCCGGTGCGCACGATCGCCTTGCCGTCCGGCAGCACCTCGACCGACGCGAACTCGGCGCTGTTCTCCACGTTGGTGATCTCGACGTAGACGACCACGCCGATGCCCAGCTGCACGCGGTCCTTGGCCTCGCGCCGCCGAGCCTGTTCGGCCCGCAGCTCGTCGTATCCCGCTGCCTCGACCACCAGGTCGAGGGCCCGCTCGTAGTCGCCGATGTCGTACTGCGTCCCGGTGACGGTGTCGTACGGGAAGGCGTCGGCGTGGATGAGGTTGCGGCGCCGCACCTCGGCGGGGTCCATGCCGATCTCCGCCGCGTAGCGATCCATCATGCGTTCGATGGCGGCCGTGGCCTCGGGTCGTCCCGCGCCGCGGTAGGCGACGATCGGCGTGGTGTTGGTCACCACCGACTTGGAGTTGAACTCGCCCTTGGGGATGTCGTAGACGCCCGTGAGCATCGTGCGGGTCATGTACGGCAACAGAGCGCCGAGCCGCGGGTAGGCGCCGCTGTCCTGCAGCACCGTCAGCCGGTAGGCCAGCACCTTGCCGTCACGGGTGCCGCCCAGCTCGACGTCCTGCACCTGGGCCCGGCCGTGTCCGAGGGAGACCATGCTCTCCGAACGGGTGTCGACCCACCGCAGCGGCCGACCGAGCAGGCGGGCCAGCTGCGGCACGAGCACGTCCTCGGGATAGCTGTGGATCTTTGCCCCGAACCCACCGCCGACGTCCGGCGAGACGATGCGCACCTGCTCCTCGTCGACGCCGAGCCCCTTGGCTATCTCCCGCTTCCATGTGTGCGCGCCCTGGGTGCTGCACCAGTACGTGAGGCGGCCGTCCTCGCCCCACTGGGCCGCGCCGGCCCGCCCCTCGAGCGGGCACGGGGCCACCCGCTGGTTGCGGATGCGCTGGGTGATCACCACGTCGCAGCCGTCGAAGAGATCAGCGCTCTGCCCGAAGGCGAGGTCGAGCACGAGGTTGGTGCCGGCCGCTTCGTGCAGGATCGTCGCGTCGGTGACGGCGGTCTCCGGGTCGACGACCGCGACCAGCGGCTCGTAGTCCACGAAGACGAGCTCGGCCGCGTCCACCGCTTGTGCGCGCGTCTCCGCAACGACCGCGACGACCGGCTCGCCGACGTAGCGCACCACGTCCTTGGCGAGCGGTGGCTGGCCCATGGCCTGGTTGAGGATGACGGCCTCGGGCGCGATCGGTTCGAGATCGACGTCCGCCGCGCTGTAGACGCCGACCACGCCCGGCGCGCCGCGCGCGTCGTCGAGGTCGACCTCGGTGATGCGCGCGTGGGCGGCCGTCGAGCGGACGAAGGCGACGAACGCCGCGCCGTCGAGGGGCAGATCGTCGACGTAGGTGCCGCCCGTCGTCAGGAACTTGGGGTCCTCCTTGCGGAGGACGCGATTACCGAGGATCGACATTTGACGCCGACCTTATTGCCGGGCGGACGCGTCGTGCCGAATTCCAGAAGGTGCCCGGGCGCGTCGCCGCCCTAATTCCAGAACGTGAGGGTGTCCCCGACCCGGGTCCAGAAGCCCGCGTGCTTCTTGGGCGCGGGCGTGGCTGCGGCTTCGGGCTTGTCGGCCTCCGGCGGCGGCAGGATGGCGTAGGCCTCCTCGCCCGGCTTCACCAGGTCGTACTGCTCACGGGCCAGGCGCTCGATCTCGGCATCGGTGTGGAGCTTGCTCACCCGCGTGCTCAGCTGCTTGTTCTGCTCGCTGAGGATCTTGACCCGCTCGTCCGCCGCGGCCAGGTCGTGGCGCTGGGAGAAGTACGTGCGGGCCGGGAACACCGCCAGCAGGGTGATGCCGGCCAGCACGACGAAGAACATGAGCAGGAACCACCAGACGCGGCGCACGCCCGCTACCCCTGTCCCCGGTGGCGAGGCGCGAAGGCCCCAATGCCGCGGTAGGCGGCGTCCTCGCCAAGGTCGTCCTCGATGCGGAGGAGCTGGTTGTACTTGGCCACCCGGTCGGAGCGGGCCGGTGCGCCCGACTTGATCTGCCCGCAATTGGTGGCGACAGCGAGGTCGGCGATCGTGGTGTCCTCCGTCTCGCCCGACCGGTGCGACATCACGCTGGTGTAGCCGGCACGCGTCGCGAGCTCGACCGTCTCGAGCGTCTCGGTGAGCGTCCCGATCTGGTTGACCTTCACGAGGATGGAATTGGCCACGCCCTGCTCGATGCCGCGCGCCAGTCGCTCGACGTTGGTGACGAACAGGTCGTCGCCCACCAGCTGGATGCGCTGACCGAGCAGCGACGTGAGCTGGGCCCAGCCGTCCCAGTCCTCCTCGGCCATGCCGTCCTCGATCGACACGATCGGGTATCGGTCGCACAAGCCGACGAGGTACTCGGCGAACTCGCCGGAGGAGAGCGAGCGGTTCTCACTGGCCAGCACGTAGGCGCCGTCGCTGTAGAACTCGGTCGACGCGGTGTCGAGGGCGAGGGCGATGTCCTCGCCCGGCGTGTAGCCCGCCTTCTCGATGCCTTCCATCAGCACGCGCAACGCGTCCTCGTTGGACGGCAGGTTGGGTGCGAAGCCGCCCTCGTCGCCGACCGCGGTGGACAGGCCGCGGTCATGGAGCACCGCCTTGAGGGCGTGGTACGTCTCGGCGCCCATGCGCAGCGCCTCGGAGAAGGACGCGGCGCCGACGGGCGCCAGCATGAACTCCTGCAAGTCGACGTTGTTGTCGGCGTGAGCCCCGCCGTTGATCACGTTCAGCAGCGGTACCGGCAGCACGTGGGCGTTGACGCCGCCCACGTAGCGGTACAGCGGCAGCTCCAGCTCGTCGGCCGCGGCCTTGGCGACGGCGAGCGATGCACCGAGGATGGCGTTGGCCCCGAGGCGGCCCTTGTCGGCGGTGTCGTCGAGGGTCACCAGCGCGTCGTCCACCGCCCGCTGGTCGAGCGCCTCGAGACCGAAGAGGTGGTCGCAGATCTCGTTGTCCACGTGCTCGACCGCGCCCTGGACGCCCTTGCCGCCGTAGCGCGCCCCTCCGTCCCGGAGCTCGACGGCCTCGAACGAGCCGGTCGAAGCGCCCGACGGGACGATGGCGCGACCGCGCGCGCCCGACTCGAGGTGGACCTCCACCTCGACCGTCGGATTGCCGCGGGAGTCGAGGACCTCCCGCCCGATGACGTCTTCGATGCTGCTCACGGCGCCCTGTTGCTCCTGTGGTTCGTGTTGAGAAAGTTAGTTGACAGGCACGGGGGGTCAAGCACACCGGGGCGATCAGGGGTCGGCGCGCTCCTCGGCCTTGACCCGGGTCCAGATGGCGGCGACGTCGGCGATGGTCTCGGCGTGCTCGTCGCCGAAGACGTGCGGGTGGCGGCGGACGAGCTTCTCCCGGATGCCGCGGGCGACGTCCGCGAGCGTGTAATCCCCCTCCTCGGCGCCCAGGGTGGCGTGGAAGTACACCTGGTACAGCAGGTCGCCCAGCTCCTCCTCGAGCTTGGCCGGGTCGCCCGAGTCGATGGCCTCGGCCACCTCCTGCGCCTCCTCGAGGACGTAGCGCTTGAGGCTCGCATGCGTCTGCTCGACGTCCCACGGGCACTTGTCGCGCAGGATGCGGGTGACCTCGTCGAGGGCGACCAGCTCGCCCGCCACCGGTGCGGCCAGCGACGAGATGTACAGCGACGTGAGGTGGTCGGGGTCCACGGCCCGGTCGAGGTCCTCCCACGCCACATCGAACACGCGCTCGTCGGGCAGACCGAGGCGCTGCAGCACCGTCACGGTGCCGGCTTCCGCCGCCAGCTTGATGTCGGACAGGACGACACGGCTGTCGCACTGGCCCACCAGCAGCGGTCCGGGCGAGCCGGCTGCCTCCGCCGCGAAGCGGTGGCCGTCGACGAGCTGGACACCCGACGCCACCGGGTCGACACCGAGTCGCACCCACGCCAGGTCGGCGAACGAGAGCGCGGGCAGCACCTGCACCTCCACGTCGGAGCGCGCTCGCAGCAGCTCGACGGTGCGCTCGGCGACCGCCGGAGAACCGGGCACCGCGTACAGAACCTCCCCGTGCCGAGAAGCGGCCTGCACGAGCCGATCGACAATGCCCTCGTACACGTCGTCCATGGCCGCGGCTGCGTCGTAGACGGCGTCGAAGCTGGCCGCGTTGGGAACCGCAGCAGCGGCGGGGTGCCTCGCTGTGCGCACGAACCGCATGGTGACGGACGCGATCGCGTCGACCGTCCCCACCGTCATGAGGTCAGCGTCGCCCGGGCCGAGGCCCACCACGACGACGCGGCTCATCCGCCCGGGATCTGCAGGCCGGTCGGTGCGCTGGTGCTGGTGGTCGGCGCCAGCTGCGGTGCCTGGGGCGGGATCACGCCGAGCACCGACGGGTCCTTCGAGAACCGCCCGTATCTCGGGTTCACCTCGATCTTGGCCCTCTTCACGAGCGACAGGAGCAGGTCGTTGAAGGCGGACTGGCTCTGCTGGCTGCCCAGCTGCGTCTTGATCTCGCCCTTGACCTCTTCGAACGTCCGACTGCCGGTGGCCTGGATGAGGTGGAACCCGAACTGCGTCTGCACGGGCTGGCTCAGCTGGCCGATCGGCAGCTTCTCCGCCTCGGTCTTGAACGGCTCGACGAAGCCCTCGAGGGGCTGATCGGCCGGGAAGCAGCCGAGGAAGCCTCCCTGCGCGCCCGACCGCGTGTCGGTGGACTCGGCCTTGGCCACCTCCGCGAAGGAAGCGCCGCCCGCGATCTGCGCACGAAGTGCGTCGGCCTTCTCCTTGCTGTCGACGAGGATGTGGCTGAGGCACTTGCCCTGGAACTGACTCGCGTTCTGGTCGTAGTAGCGGCGCAGGTCGGCGTCGGTGACGGGTGCGACCGCCTTCTCCTGCATGATGGCGACCTCGGCGTTGGCCCGGCTCATCTCGTCCTGGTACGCCTTCGGGAAGCCCGCGAACGTCTTGGGATCGCCGAACTGCTGCTCGGCCTCGCTGCGGCCCTGCGCCAGCCGCGCCTTGGTGACCGCGAGATGGCGGCGCCCCACCTCCTGGTGGATGAGCTCGAGCAGGATGCGCCTGCTCAGCATGCGGGCCGCGAAGGCGGAGGTCACCGTGCCACTGCCCTCGCCCTTGACCCCGGGTTGGCCGGGCTGGATGCCCTGCTCCAGCGACGCCAGCACCTGCTTGTTGTTGAGGACGATGCGCAGCTCGCGGTCGAGCGCACCCTGGGATATGCGGGCGCCATTGACCTTGGCCGCGTACGGCTGGGCCAGGTCGCCGCAGGCGGCGCCGACCAGCGCCAGCACGACCGCCGCGACGATGAGGGGAAGGCGAGCTCTCACGAGGTCGCTGATGCTACCGAGGGGTCCTCGCTGGGCACCATCGCGGCGAAGAACTCGAGCAGGAAGTCCACCGCGTTGGCGCCTCGGGGGACGGGGACCACGAGCTGGGCCAGGTCCTCCTTGTAGACGGCCTTGCCGTACAACCGTTGCAGGCGGATGCGCTGGCTCGTCTTGAGCTCCAGGGGCGAGATGCGGGCCGTGTCCCTGGCCACCGTGATCTCACGCACCCCGGTGCGCGCGCACTCGGCCCGGAGCCGGCCCACGGCCAGCAGCGCCTCGGCGGGCGGGGGCGGCGGGCCGTAGCGGTCCTGCCATTCGGTGCGCACGTCGTCCACCTCCTCCTGGGTGCTGACCGTCGCCAGCCGCCGGTAGGCCTCGAGCCGCAGGTCTTCGCGGCCGACGTAGTCCCGTGGCAGGTGGGCCGCGACAGGCATGTCGAGCTTGATCTCGGCCGGCTCCTTGAGCTCCTCGCCCTTGAGCTCGGCCACCGCCTCGCTCACCATCTGCACGTAGAGGTCGTAGCCGACGGCCGCGATGTGGCCCGACTGCGTCGCGCCGAGCAGGTTGCCGGCACCACGGATCTCGAGGTCGCGCATGGCGATCTTGAATCCCGATCCCAGCTCGGTGTGCTCGCCGATGGTGCGCAGCCGTTCGTAGGACTCCTCGGACAGCGCGCGGTCGGGCGGAAAGAACAGGTAGGCGTAGGCCCGCTGCCCGGCTCGACCCACCCGTCCCCGGAGCTGGTGAAGCTGCCCGAGCCCGAGCAGGTCGGCGCGGTCGACCACGAGCGTGTTGACGGTGGGCATGTCGATGCCCGACTCGATGATCGTGGTGCACACGAGGACGTCGTACTCGCCCTCCCAGAAATCGATGACGACCTTCTCGAGCGTGCCCTCGTCCATCTGTCCGTGGGCGACGGCGACGCGCGCCTCGGGCACCATCTCCCGCAGGTCACGCGCCACGTTCTCGATGTCCATCACGCGGTTGTGCACGAAGAAGACCTGGCCCTCGCGCAGCAACTCGCGACGGATGGCCTCGGCTGCCGCCCGCTCGTCGTACTCACCGACGTAGGTGAGGATGGGCTGGCGGTCGGCGGGCGGCGTGTTGAGCAGCGTGAGGTCGCGGATGCCCGTCAACGACATCTCGAGGGTGCGCGGGATCGGCGTCGCCGTGAGCGTGAGCACGTCGACATTGGTGCGCAGCTGCTTGATCAGCTCCTTGTGGGTGACGCCGAAGCGCTGCTCCTCGTCGACGACGAGCAGACCCAGGTCCTTGAAGGCGATGTCCTGGGAGAGCAGACGATGGGTGCCGATGACGACGTCCACGGTGCCGTCCTTCAGCCCGTTGATGACCTTGCGCGCCTGGCCAGGCGTGAGGAAGCGCGACAGCGCCTCGACCCGCACCGGATAACCGGCGAAGCGCTCGGAGAAGGTCTGGAGGTGCTGCTGCGCGAGCAACGTGGTCGGCACGAGCACCGCGACCTGCTTGCCGTCCTGCACCGCCTTGAACACACCGCGGATGGCCACTTCGGTCTTGCCGAACCCGACGTCGCCGCAGACCAGGCGGTCCATGGGCGTCGCCTCTTCCATGTCCGCCTTCATCTCGACGATGGCCTTGAGCTGGTCGGGCGTCTCCTGGTACGGGAACGCCTCCTCCAGCTCGTGCTGCCACGGCGTATCGGCCGGGAAGGCGTGCCCGGGCGTGGTGATGCGGCGCTGGTAGAGCACGACCAGCTCCTGCGCGATCTCGCGCACCGCGCTGCGCACGCGCGCCTTTGCCTTCTGCCAGTCCGAGCCGCCCAACTTGCTGAGCGACGGGGTCTCGCCACCGGTGTACGGGCGGATGAGGTCGATCTGGTCGGATGGGACGTAGAGCTTGTCGGCGCCGCGGTACTCGAGCAGCAGGTAGTCCCGCTCGACGCCGCCGATGGCGCGCGTGACCATGCCCGCGTAGCGGGCCACACCGTGCTGGTGGTGCACGACGTACCCGCCCGGCTCGAGGCTGTCGAAGAACGCCTCCGCGCCGCGCGGTCGGGTGCGGGCCCGTCGATGGGCGCGCCGGCGGCCGGTGATGTCGGATTCGGCCAGCACCGCCAGCTTGATGCTCGACATCACAAAGCCCCGTTCGAGGGGCTGCACGACGATGTCGAGGCCGGTGATGCCCTCGTCGCGGAAGTTCGACGCGAGGCGGGCCGCCGTGCCTTCGCCGTCCGCGCAGACGACGACCTTGAAGCCCGAGGCGAGCATCTCGGCCAGCTGCTTGGTGAGCCGGGACGCGTCGCCGACCACGGGGTCCCATCCGCTGGCGGAGATGGCCGGCGAGTCCGGCCCTTCCGGCGCGGTGGTGACGGTCCAGGCCGGCGCCCGCGTGTGGGCCAGCAGGCGGTCGAAGGGGAGGTGGAGCTTGGGGAAGTCGCGACCCTCTGCTCCCCACGTCTGGGCCAGGGTGCCGGCCAACGCCGCCTCTTCGTCGAGCAGCTCGGCGGCCCGGTCACGCATGCGCCGGGGCTCGACCAGCAGCAGCTGGGCGTCGTCGCCGACGAGGTCGAGCAGCACGTGCTCGCGCTCGGTGAGCCACGGCAGCCACGACTCCATGCCGTCGAAGACCTGGCCCTCCGACAGGCGCTCCCACTGCTCGCGTCCCCACGGCTCGGCCGCGACCAGCTCGCCTGCTCGCGCCTTGACGTCGTCGGTCGGCAGCAGCTCGCGACAGCCGAAGATCTCGGCGCAGGCGATGTCGTCCGTCGATCGCTGGTCCGCCACCGCGAACTCGGTGAGGCGGTCGACCTCGTCACCCCACAGGTCGATGCGCACCGGCGCGTTGGCAGTGGACGGGAACACGTCGACGATGGAGCCGCGCACCGCCACCTCACCGCGGTGCTCCACCTGGTACTCGCGCCGGTAGCCAAGGTGCACGAGCCGGGCGAGCAGGTCGATGTCGTCGACCCGATCGCCGGGCTTGACGATGACGGGCTCGACGTCCTCGACGTGCGGGCCGAGGCGCTGCACGAGCGCCTTCACCGGCGCGACGAGGACGCGGGGCATCCGCTCCTTGTCCTGCAGGCGCCACATGGCCCGCAGCCGGCGCCCCATCGTCTCCACGCTCGGGCTCACCCGCTCGAACGGCAACGTCTCCCACGCCGGGAACACGTCGACCTCGTCGTCACCGAGGAAGGCCCGCAGGTCGTGCGCGACCCGCTCGGCGTCCGTCGCCGTCGGCGTGGCCACGATGATCGGATGACGGCCGCTGAGATGGGCCAGTCCGGCCACCGTGAAGGCGCGCGCGGGCTCGGGCACGGCCAGCACCGCGCTCGTCGCGCCGGCCAGGCCGGCGAGGGTCGGTTCGTCCCGGAGAAGCGCCGGAAGGTCGCGCAGCCTGCTCATCGGTGGACGTTCCAGGCTACCGGCCGGCGTCTGTCAGCGAACTCGCCCGGTTTGGTCTGGCCCGCCAGGCCAAACCGGGCGAGTTCGCTCAGGACGGGGGCTCGGTGACCGTGTTGTACCGGTTCATGGCGGCGGCGATGCCTTCGGTCGCGACGAGCTCGACCGCGTCGGCCGCCTCTTGGACGACGATGTCGAGCTCGGTGCGCTCCCGCTTGGACGGGGGGCTGAGCACGTGGTTGGCGCCGTGCTCCTTGGAACGGGGCTTGCCGACGCCGATGCGCACACGCAGGAACCCGTCGTCCTTGAGGTGCTGCACGATGGACCGCAGCCCGTTGTGGCCGGCCAGCCCGCCCCCCTCCTTCACCTTCATGCGGCCGATGGGCAGGTCGAGCTCGTCGTGGACGACGAGCAGCTGGGCGACGTCGTCGACGTTGTGATGGCGGACGAGGGCCCGCACGGCCTGGCCCGAGTCGTTCATATACGTCTGGGGGACGGCGAGCGTCACCTTGTCGCCACCGATGCGGACGTCGGCGACCACCGACTGCTCGAGCTTCGACCGCTTGAACGAGCCGCCGTGGCGCTCGGCCAGCAACGCCACGACCTCGGCTCCGACGTTGTGGCGCGTGCGCTCGAACTCGCGGCCCGGGTTGCCGAGCCCGACGACGAGCATCTCCGGTTACTCCGAAGAGGACTCGGCGGGGGCCTCGCCCCCACCACCCTCGCCGCCCTCGGCGGCTGCCGCCTCGCCACCCTCGGCCGCCTCGCCCTCCGCTGCCTCGCCCTCCGCTGCCTCCGCCGCTTCGGCTGCCTCGGCGTCGGCCTCGGTGACCAGGTCGGCCTCGCTCACCTGCGGCGGCTGGCCCACGACGATCGCGGCCTCGGGGTCGACGTCGGTGGTCACGCCTTCGGGCAGCCTGAGGTCGCCGACCCGGATGGTGTCGCCGATCTTGAGGGCGCTGATATCGACCTCGAGATTGTTGGGGATGCGAGCGGGGGTGGACTGCACGGTGAGGCTGAACATCTCGTGGGCGACGACGCCGTCCTCGCGGTGGACCTCGAGGGCCTCGCCGACGAGGGTGATGTTGACGTCAGCCGAGATGACCTCGTCGCGCCGGACGATGACGAAGTCGACGTGGGTGACGGTGTGGCGCACGGGATGGCGCTGGATCTCGCGGGCCAGGGTCAGCTGGCTGCTGCCGTCGAACTCGAGCTCGAGCAGGGCGTTGAGGCCCGCCTCGGTGGTGAGGGCGGCCCGGAGGGCCCGGCCGTCGACGGCGACGGGCGTGGGGTCGGTGCCGTGGCCGTAGACGACGCCGGGGATCTTGCCCTCCTGACGCAGACGGCGAGCGGCGGAAGAGCCGGTAGGACGGCCCTGGTCTGCGGCGATACGGATCTCCGGCATAAGGCGAACATCGTAGCGGACGCCGACTTTTGGACACTCAGGTGCGCATAGCGCACCTCAGTGTCCAGAAGTCAGGAGGGACGGGCCGTTTCAGGCCTGGTTTTCGCCGCCGAAGATCTCGCTGACCGAGGTGTCCTCGAAGACGGCGTCGATGGCGTCGGCGATGATGCGGGCCACCGGGAGCACCTCGATCTTGTCGATCTGCTTCTCGGGCGGCAGGGGGAGGGTGTCGGTGATGACGATGCGGCTGACCCGGCTGTTCTTGAGGCGGTCGGCGGCCGGGTCGGACAGGACCCCGTGCGTGGCCATGGCCCACACGTCGGACGCCCCGTGGTCGAAGAGCACGTCGGACGCGGCCACGATGGTGCCGGCGGTGTCGATCATGTCGTCGATGAGCAGGCAGGGGCGGCCGGCCACATCGCCCATCACGCCGAGGGCCTGCACGTTGCCCTTGGCCCGCCGCTTGTAGACCGACGCCAGATCGGTGTCGAGGTGCTGGGCCAGGCGCTCGGCCACCTTGATGCGGCCCGCGTCCGGCGCGACCACCACCAACTCGGGCGGGGCCTGCGTGCGCAGGTACTCCTCCAGCACCGGCATGCCGGAGAGGTGGTCGACGGGGCCGTCGAAGAAGCCCTGGATCTGGCCGGAGTGCAGGTCGACGCTCACGATGCGATCGGCGCCCGCGACCTGGAGCATGTCGGCGACGAGGCGGGCGGTGATGGGCTCGCGGCCCTCGGCCTTGCGGTCCTGCCGGGAGTACCCGTAGTACGGACAGACCGCTGTGATCCGCTTGGCCGACGCGCGCTTGGCCGCGTCGATCATGATGCACTGCTCCATGATCGAGGTGTTCACCGGTCCGCAGTGCGTCTGCACGATGAAGACGTCCGTGCCGCGGATCGACTCGTCGTAGCGGCAGTGGATCTCGCCGTTCGAGAACTCCTTGAGGTTGGGTTCGCCGAGCTCGACGCCGAGGTGTCCTGCGATCTCGGCAGCCAGGGCCGGGTGCGAACGACCCGAATAGAGCTCGAGCCGCTTCTTCGGCACCCGTTCCATCACGTCTGCTCCTCCTCGTCCCCCGCGGTGAAGTACGGCCCCGTCACTGCACCCGGCGCCACGCGCGCTCCCGGCGCGAGATGGGCGAACGGCCCCACTCTCGCCTGTGCACCGATCTCGGCGAAGCGACCCACGCTGTTTTCGACAGCCGCGCCCTCGCCGACGACACAGTCGACGAGGCGGGTGTACGGCCCGATCTCCGCCCCCGCCGCCACCACCGTCGACCCCTGCAGGATGGTGCCGGGGAACAACGTGACGTCGGGCGCGAGCGTCACCGCCGCGTCGATGTACGTCTCCTGCGGATCGACCATCGTCACGCCCCGGCGCATCCAGCGCTGGTTGGTGCGATCGCGCAGCTCGGCCTCGGCGGCAGCCAGCTGGTCGCGGTCGTTGACGCCGGCCGCTTCGGTGGGGTCCTCCAGCACCATGGTGACGACCGGGTAGCCCGCGTCATGAAGGACGCCCACCACGTCGGTCAGGTAGTACTCCCCGTGCACGTTCTCGGGCGTGAGGCGGCGGAGCGAGGGGGCCAGCACGCTGCGGCGGAAGCAGTAGACGGACGTGGCGATCTCGTGGACGTCGCGGTCCTCCTCCTCGAGGTGCATGTCGTCGACGATCGATCGCACGCGGTCGTCCTTGGCCCGCACGATGCGGCTGTACCCCTCGGGGTGCTGCAGCTCGGCCGACAGGATGGTGGCGGCTGCGTCCGCGGCGCGGTGGCGACGGACGAGCGCAGCGAGGGTGGGTGGGCGCAGCAGCGGCGCGTCGCCGGGGAGCACCACGATGTCGCCGTCCTCGAAGTCGTCGTCAGGGAAGGCGGTGAGCGCGACGGAAACGGCGTCGCCGGTGCCGCGCTGCACGTGCTGCTCGACGAAGTCGATGAGGAGGTTGGGCGGAGCCAGCTCGTGCAGCGTCTTGGTGACGCGCTCGGCACCGTGTCCGACGACCACGACGACGCGCTCGACCTGCAGCTCGGCCAACGCGTCGATCACGTGGAGGATGAGCGGGCGTCCGCAGAGGAGGTGCAGCGGCTTGGGGCGGGAGGACCGCATCCGCGTCCCCTCCCCGGCTGCCAGCACCACCGCGGAAAGGGATCGACCGCTCACTGAGACCTTTCTACCGCGTCGATACGATCCGGTGGTGCAGGTATTCGGCTGGTTCCTCGCCGGGTCGGTAGGCGGCGCGCTCTGCGACCAGATCCACGTGCGAGGCGGCGTCCTGCGCTACCGGACCCCCCGGGTGGTCGGCCAGGCGTGGTGGGTCGCACCCCAGTTCGGGCTGGCCATGCTGGCCGTGCTGCGCTCGGCCCGGGTGGCGGCAGGCGACGGGCGGCGCCGGCCCGAGTCTGGCGAGTACCTGACTGGCACGGCCTGGTTCCTGGGCGCCTACCTGGCCAGCGCCGTCTTCCGGCGCACGCCGCGATCGGTGGCCGGCGTGCTGGTCGCCACGTGGCTGGCCCGCATGGTCCGGCGCCCCGACCGGGCCCGGTTGGTGCCCTATGCCCTCCTGCTCGCCCTCGCGGGCACCACCTATGAGAGCCGCTGGTCGGCGACGGGCGCCTTCACCTACACCGCTCCGGACGTGGCCGGCGTGCCGCTCTGGCTCCCCGGCCTGTACCTGCACGGCGCGCCGCTGGCGCTGGACGTGGCTCGGGGGCAGCGGGTCGAACGCTGATTCCGGGGACCAAAACCCCGTGTCCTGCCGATTGGACGACCCCCGATCGAAGCTCCCACGGTACGCGCCCCCCGACTTCTGGACACTCACTCCGCTGGGAACGGAGTGCGTGTCCAGAAGTCGGCGGTGGGCAGGAGGCTGGGTCGGTTCGTCCAGATCGGACTCGCCCGCTACCCTCCATCCTCGCCATGGGTTCGTTGATCAAGAAGCGCCGCAAGCGCATGCGGAAGAAGAAGCACAAGAAGATGCTGAAGGCGACCCGTTGGCAACGTCGCGCCGGCAAGTAGCACCCGCAGCCACCACCGCTCAGCCCGCCGTGCGCACCACCCGCCTGCCCTCGCCTGGGTAGGCGCCCTCGACGAACCACGTCGAGCCGCTGCCGGCCAGACGCGGCACGCGGCCTGTCGCGCCCCCGAGCTCGTCGCGGAACGGCACCAGCCGGGGCTCGACCGCGAGGGCGGCGGGCTCGAGGTCGTTGCCGTTCGGACCGGAGGGCCCGCCCAGCCCGTCCCAGGCCGCGTAGACGTCGGCTGACGAGAGGTGCAGGGGCGGCGTGAGCAGCGTGAACACCCGGTCCTCCACCGGCAGCGGAGCGACCTCCTCACCGACGCCCGTCACCCGGGCCCGCCCGCCCACCAGGCAGAACGGCACGTCGGCACCCAGCGACGCCGCCACCGCCGGATCGGCGCAACCCGCCCACCGCAGCACCGCGGCGGCGTCCGCCGACCCACCACCCAGCCCAGCGCCGATGGGGATGCGCTTCTCCAGCCGCACGAATGCCGACCGAGCGACGGCTGCCAGCGCCCGCGTCACCAGCGTCGGCTCGAAGCGGGGCAGCTGGACCAGCGGCACCAGCTCGACGCCCTCCCCCGGCCCGAAGAGCAGTGTGTCGGCCAGGTCGAGGGTGACCATCTCGGCGTCGATGAGGTGGTAGCCGTCGTCGCGCACGCCGGTGACGCGCAGCGACAGCGTCAGCTTGGCGGGAGCGTGTTCGACGCGCACGCCGTCAGCCTGCCCCATGCAGCGATGTCGAGCTCCTCCGCGCGTGCCGACGGGTCGATGCCGGCCGCTTCGATCGCGTCGACGGACACCACGCCGGCAAGGGCGCGCCGCAGCATCTTGCGGCGCTGGCCGAACCCGGCCCGCACCAGTGCCGACAACTCGGCGTAGGGCACGTCCACCGCAGGCACGGGCAGGCGCTCGATCTGCACCAGTGCCGATTCCACGCGCGGCTTGGGGACGAACACCGTCGCCGGCACCCGTCCCGCGACCGATGCGGTGGCCCAGTACGCGACCCGCACCGACGGCGCGCCGTACGCGGCGTCGCCCACTCCCGCGGCCAGTCGCTGCCCGACCTCGAGCTGCACCATCACCAGCATGCGGCTGATGGCCGGCACCCCTTCGAGCAGATCCAGGACGAGGGGAGTTGCCACGTTGTACGGCAGATTCGCCACCAGCACCCAGCGATCGGCGCCGGCCAGCACCGCGTTCCAGTCGAGCAGTCGAGCGTCGTCGTGGACGACCTCGATGTTCGGTTGCCCGCCCACGACCTCGTGGAGGGCCGGGAGCAGGTGGCGGTCGACCTCGACCGCCTTCACCCGTGCGCCGGTCTCCGCCAAGGCCATCGTCAGCGCGCCGAGCCCGGCGCCGATCTCGACGACGTCGTCACCGGGACCGACACCCGCCATGCGGGCGATGCGCCGCACCGTGTTGGCGTCGGCGACGAAGTTCTGCCCCAGGGCCCGGCTGGGACGGATGCCGTGGGAGGCGAGGAGGTCGAGCACCTCCCGCCGGCCCATCACCAGGTGAGGCGCACCTCGGTGACCCCGTCGGAGATCGGCGCCAGCTGGGCGAAGTCCGACTTGGCCAGGTCGATGATGAAGCCGCCTGCGTACGGGCCGCGGTCGGACACCTTGCAGGTGATGGACGCGCCCGTTGCCACGCGTGTCACCTTCACGATCGTCCCCATCGGCAGGGTGCGATGGGCACACGTGCCGGCGGGCGCCGCCTCGTAGTACGAGGCCTTGCCGGACTGGCTTCTGTCGGCCGACGTGGGCGGGGGTGAGGACGGCGCGGCGGCCCGGCGGACAGCGGTCGTCGTCGTGGTCGCCGGCTTGGGCCTGGGCGCGGCGGTCGTGGACGGCGTGCGTGCCGCGCGAGCGGCAGCGGTGGTGGTCGTGCGCCGGAGCGGGGCCGCAGTCGTCGGGGGTGCAGCGGTCGTGGTGGGAGCGAAGTCCTCGAGCGCCAGTTGCTCGATCTCCCGCCGCGCCCAACCCGCCGACCGGCTGGCGCGCTGCGGCGTCGCTCGTGCATCGTCGACCAGCGCAGCCGTCGGACGGGTCGCCACTGCTGCGACCTCGACGGTCGACTTCGAAGGATGCGGACGCGCCACGCGCAGGCCTGCCAAAGGGATGGCGACCATGGCGGCGCACAGCACCGCTCCTACCAGGCGCTTGCGCGCCACCAGGGGAGAGTCGTGCAGGGGAGAGAACCTTTCCTCGGAGCAGCCCGAGGAGCCCGGGGCAATCTAGGAAGAATCGTCCGGCTTTTGCAACTCGTACAACCTCTGGGTGTTCGCCCACGAGGCCGCTTCCACCTGCTCCGGATCCACACCCTTGGCCCTGGCCACACCAGTTCCTACCAGCGGGATGTTGGCCGGCGTGTTGGGCTGGCCCCGGAGGGGCACGGGGGTCAGGAACGGGCTGTCCGTCTCCACGACGAGCCGGTCGAGGGGGCACAGGTGGGCAGCGGCCCGGACATCGTCTGCCGACTTGAACGTGACCACGCCGCTGAAGGACAGGAAGGCGCCGAGGTCGAGGCAGCGCCTGGCCTCCTCTTCGCCGCCGGTGAAGCAGTGGAACACCGTCCGTTCGGGGACGCCCTCGGCCTCGAGGATGGCGAAGGTGTCGGCCCACGCCTCGCGAGTGTGGATGGACAGGGCCAGGCCCCGCTCCCGGGCCAACTGGATCTGGGACGCGAATGCCGTGCGCTGCACGTCGCGGGGCGAGTGGTCGTAGTGGTAGTCGAGCCCGCACTCCCCGACCGCGACGACCTTGGGCGCGTCGAGGAAGGGAACGATCGTGTCCACCCCGTTCTTGGCGTCGTGCGGGTGCAGGCCCACGGTGGCCCACACGTCATCGTGCGCGCCCGCCAGCGCGACGGCGGCGGCCGACTCCGCGGCGTCGGTGCCGATGGTGACCACGCGGGCCACGCCCGCCGCCCGCGCTGCCGCCAGCACCGTCTCGAGGTCCTCGCCCATCGACAGATGGGCGTGGCTGTCAGCCCACACGGGGAAAGAGCGGCTCGCCCTTCTCGACCCGGAGGCCGCCGGGGTAGCCGCCCCACTCGGCCGCCGAGGGGAGCCGTTGCTCGTCGGGACGGCCGTCGAGTCCGATGCGGCGCCACGCTTCGGCCGCCGCCTGCGGGATGGCAGGCGACGCGAGGATGCTCACGATGCGAATCGCTTCGAGGGCGTCGCCGAGCACCCCGTCGAGCGCCGCGCCAGGTTCGGCCTTCCAGGGCTCGTTGGCCTCGAGGTAGGCGTTGGTCTCGCGGATGACCCGCCACGTCGCCTCGAGCGCGTCATGGGGCGCCAGCCGGCCCCACGCCGCAGCCGTCGCCCCGTAGGCATTGGCGGCGACCGCGCGCAGCGAACTGTCTGCCTGCGGCGCGGGGCCGACGCCGTCACACTTCTTGGCGACCACAGTGGCGACGCGCGACAGCAGGTTGCCGAAGTTGTTGGCGAGGTCGGCGTTGTACCCGCTCACCATTCCCTCGTACGAGAACTCACTGTCGGGTCCGAACGGCTGGTGCCGCAGGAAGTGGAAGCGGTATCCGTCGACGCCGAAGTCGCTCACCAGCTCGGCTGGCGAGATCTGAGGCAACTTCTTGCCGCTCTTGGAGATCTTCTCGCCGCCGACGAGGAGATAGCCGTGCACCTGCACGCGCTTGGGCGGCGGCAGCTCGGCCGCGAGCAGCAGTGCGGGCCAGTAGACGCAATGGAACCGCAGGATGTCCTTGCCGATGAGATGGTGAACCGAAGGCCACCACGCCTCGAAGCGTTCGGGATCGGTGCCGTACCCGACCGCCGTGGCGTAGTTGATCAGCGCGTCGTACCAGACGTAGAAGACGTGCCCCGGATCCCACGGCACCGGCACACCCCATGACAGTGACGTCCGGCTGATCGAGATGTCCTGCAGGCCCTGGCGTACGAGGCCGAGGGCCTCGTTGCGCTTGCCCTCGGGCTGGACAGCATCGGGGTTGGCCGCGTACCAGTCGAGGAGCGGCTGCTCGAAGTCCGAGAGCTTGAAGAAGTAGTTCTGCTCGGTGAAGAACTCGACGGGGCGCAGATGGATCGGGCACAGGTTCCCGTCCACGAGATCGGACTCGGCGTAGTAGCCCTCGCACGACACGCAGTACAGGCCTTCGTAGTCGCGGAGCTCGATCCACCCGTTGTCGTAGACCTTCTGTAACAGCGCCTGCACCGCGTCGTAGTGGCGCGATTCGGTGGTGCGGATGAAGTCGTCGTACTGGATGTCGAGCAGCTTCCAAGCCTCGACGAAGCGCTCGCTGGTACGGTCCGCTTGTTCCCGAGGCTCGAGCCCGTTGGCCTCGGCGGCGCGCAGCACTTTCAGGCCGTGTTCGTCCGTTCCGGTCAGGAAGAAGACATCGTCCCCTATGAGGCGGTGCCACCTCGAAAGGGCATCAGCTGTAACCGTTGTATAGGCATGGCCGATGTGAGGCGCGTCGTTGACGTAGTAGATCGGCGTCGTGACGTAGAAGCGGCTCACCTGGATAGGGTACTGATCGGACCGTTTCTGAAGAAGCGAGTTGCGTGAGCTCGACGGTTCCCGTCGCGCCGTCCACCCTCTAAGCAAAGGGGTTGTCTGTAGTGAAATCCATCGGGATGTCCCGCAAGGTCGACGACCTGGGGCGCATCGTCCTCCCCGTCGAGTTGCGGCGGCAGTTGGGGATCCGAGCAGGAGACGAACTTGACATCGCGGTGGACGGTGTCACGGTTCTGCTCAACAAGATCGAATCTCGCTGCGTGTTCTGCGACAGCGTGGAGAGCCTCAAGGGCTACCGAGACAAGCAGATCTGCGGTAGCTGCGTCATCGAGCTGAGCGCACCAGCCGGCTCGACGCCGCAGCCCGCACCTTCAGTCAACTGATCGGAGCCGGGTGGCGAGGTCGTAGACCCGCCGCTTCGGCACCGAGAGGCTGCTGGCCACGTCGGCCACGGCCGTTTTGCGGCTCTCCCCCGCGCCGAGCCGCGCGTTCAACGCGTCCGTGATGGCGCTGTCGTCGACCGGCCCGCGTGGTGACGCCGAACCGAGGACGATGACGTACTCGCCGCGCGGCGCGACGGTTGCCACGTGCTCGACCGCGCTCTGCAAGGAGCCCCGCCACACCTCCTCGTGCAGCTTGGTGAGCTCGCGCACGAGCACCGTCTGACGAAGCGGGCCACACGTCTCCATCAGGTCGTTGAGGGTGCGCGCCAACCGGTGCGGGGCCTCGTAGAGCACGGTGGTGCAGCCGGCCTCGCCGATCGTCGCCAACCGCCGTGTGCGCTCCGATCCCTTCCGGGGCAGGAAGCCCTCGAAGGTGAAGCGGTGCGTCGGGAGGCCGCTGATCACCAGTGCCGCGATGACGGCCGAGGGTCCGGGCACGACCTCCACAAGAAATCCAGCCGCGGCGACGGAGGCGACCACGCGTTGGCCCGGATCGGAGATGCCTGGCGTCCCCGCGTCGGTGATGAGCGCCACCCGTTTCCCCCGCTCGAGCAGGCTGAGAACGGTGCGCACCTGGTCGGCCTCGTTGTGGTCGTGCACGGTGATGAGGCGATGAGCGTTGACGCCGGCGTGGGTCAACAGCCTGCGACTGTGACGCATGTCCTCGCACGCGATGACGTCGGCCGTGGCGAGCGCCTCGACGGCGCGCGGCGAGAGGTCGCCCAGGTTGCCGATCGGCGTGGCAACCAGCACCAGGGCGGCTGTGGCTCCCGGCTCGGCGGTCGGCATCAGCCCTTGATCTCCAGGCGGTCGCCCGGCTGCAGCCGCCATCGTTCGAACGCGCCCCGCTCGGCCTCGATCACGCAATGCGCCTTCAAGCGGGGCAGGCCGACGCGGAAGCGTCCCATGGTCGTCACCTCGAGCACGGTGAGGTCCTTGGCGCAGAAGGCCACGTCGAGGGGGAACCGCATGCCGATGGTGTGCACCGACTTGGCCGGCCGCAGCAGCACGCCCCCTTCGATGCCGTCGCGCCCGAGCAAACCGCGCAGCCGGGCACGGAAGCTGTCGGCGATCTCGATGGCGGCCAGCACCTCGTCGTCCCGCAGCAACCACGCTTGGCCAGGAGCTGGGTCCTTCATACGTTGAAGCGGATCTCGAGGACGTCGCCGTCGACGACCTCGTAGTCCTTTCCCTCGACGCGGAGCTTGCCAACGTCCTTGGCCGCGTTCCAGGAGCCGAGCTCGAGCAGCTCGTCCCATCGGATGACCTCGGCCCTGATGAATCCGCGTTGCAGGTCGGAATGGATGACGCCCGCGCACTCGGGCGCTTTGGCGCCGGCGCGGAACGTCCACGCCCGGGTCTCATCGGGGCCGGTGGTGAGGAAGGTGCGCCGGCCGAGCAGGTGATACGCGGCGCGGGCGACACGTGGCAGCGCGCCCTCGCCCAAGCCGAGCCCTTCGAGCAACTCGGCTCGTTGGTCGGCCGGGAGCTGGGCCGTCTCGGACTCGAGCTGCACACTCACGCCGAGCACGTCGGCCGCGTCACCCAGCTCGGCGACGACGGGCTTGACGACGTCGTCGGCGTCGGCGACCTGGTCCTCACCGAGGTTGACCACCGCGAGCACGGGCTTGTTGGTGAGCAGGAACGACGTGCGCAGGTTGGCGCGGTGCTCGGCATCGAGGTCGGAGCGGTAGATGGGTGTGCCCGCCTGCAGGACCGGGAGGGCGGCCTCGAGCGCGGCGACCTCGGGCAGCAGCGACTTGTCGTTCTTGGCGGCCTTGCGGCGCTTGTCGACCTGCGACTCCACCGTGGCCGCGTCGGCGAGGACGAGCTCGAGCTCGAGCACCTGCAGGTCGTCGAGCGGGTCGTTTCCGCCGACCACGTTCTCGTCCTCGAAGGCGCGGAGCACGATGCAGAGGGCGTCGGCCTCGCGGATGCCGGCCAGGAACCGGTTGCCCATGCCCTCGCCGGTCGACGAGCCCGCGACCAGCCCTGCGATGTCGACGAACTCGACCGTCGTGTGCACGATCTTCTTGCTCTTGGCGAGCTGGGCCAGCGCCTCGACGCGCGGATCCGGCACCTGGGCAACGCCCACGTGGGTCTCCGTCGTCGAGAAAGGATGAGAGGCGACGACCGCCGAACCGCCTGTCAGCGCGTTGAAAAGGGCTGACTTCCCAGCGTTCGGCAGGCCGACGATGCCGAGCCGCTCCACAACCTGCGAGGCTATCGCCCATGTCCAAGAAGACGGCCAAGCGCAAGAGCAAAGCCCGCCGCAACAAGGCGAACCACGGCAAGAAGCCCAACGCGGGCCGCTGACCCCTCCCGTCCGCCCCTCGTCTCGAGGAAATAGGGGCCGAGTTTCGGCCCCTATTTCCTCCAGACGCGCCTCAGGACGAGAGCGGGAGCTGCCAGAAGCCGCCGATGCGGTGAGGGCGGAAGCCCATGGCCTCGTTGATGGCGAGCATGGGACGGTTACTGCCGGCGTTGCCGGTCTCGACGGCGCGGGCCGCCCGCTCGTCCATCAGGCGCAGCACCATGGCCGCCTTCAGCCAGCGGCCGATGCCGAGGTTGCGATGGTCGGGGTGCACCCCGGTGTCCCCCTGGTACGCGAGCTCGGGTGACCAAGGCCAGAACCCCATCTCGGTGAACCCGGCGAAGTGGCCGGTTGCGTCGTCGCGCGCCGCGTAGACCCATCCCACATGGCCCCGCTTGGCCAACCGGTCCTGCCACTCGCGGATCTGCTCGGGGGTGTAGTGCTCGTCCTCCCAGTCGAGGTCGTCGAGCGGCGCGGTGTTCATGACGTCGACGACCTCCGAGAAAGCGTCGGCGTACTCCGGCGGGCAGGGATCGTCCCACCCGACGAGCGTGTAGCCCGACGCCCGTTCGTTGGCACCGTCGACCCATGCGCGCATGAGGTCGACGTCGAGCTCGGCCATCTGCATGCGGCTGACGCGGAACACCTGGCGGTTCTGACCGCCGACCGCGGCGAGGAAGGGCTCGGCGGCCGCGCCCTGGGAGGCGACGGTGCCGAGCACGGTGCGACCGTCCTCGCGCGCGGCGGAGCCCACCGCGTCGAGCAGCTGCGTGCCGATGCCACGCCGCCGGTCGCTCCGTGCCACCTCGATCTTGCACTCGGCGAGATGACGGTTGGTATCCAGGTCCTCGAGCTCGAGGCGGGCCCAGCCCGCCACGCGGTCGCCGTCCAACACCACCCATTCCTGACGGCGCGTCCACGGGACCGGGTACTGGGCTTCGAGACGCACCGCGTCCAGCGACGGAATGGGATCGCCCGGCTCCACCTCGGCCCTCACCGCGCGCAGCAGGTCGTAGCGCGAGCGCGCGAGGGCCTCGGATGCGGTGAGAAGGTCGAACGGCTCGGGTTCCACCCGAATACGGTGGACCGTGATGCCGTCCATCGCCAGCGTGTTTCTCGCTGACGCCCCCGACGTGTGGCGGGGCCTCGGCTTCGCGGTCGAGGGCCACGACGCGTGCTGGGTGAGCGGACTGGCCATACGGCTCGGCGTCGGTAACCGCAAGATCTCGGGCTGGGCGCTGCGGGACTGGCACGGGCCCGACGATGTCGACGGCCTCCCGACGGCGCGCTCGGACGAGCCGGCGCGGCCGACGCCTGCGCATCCCAACGGCGTGACCGCCCTCGACCACCTCGTGCTCATGACGCCGGACATCACCCGCACCACCAAGACCATCGAGGCCGCTGGGCTCGAGCTGCGACGCACGCGCGACACCGACCAGTACGGAGCCCCGTTCCGGCAGACGTTCTTCAAGCTCGGCGAGGTCGTGCTCGAGGTCATCGGGCCGGTCGCGCCCCACAACGACAAGCCCACCCGCTTCTACGGCCTGGCCTTCACCGTGGCCGACCTCGACGCCACCGCTGCATTCCTCGGCGACCGCCTGCACAAGCCCAAGGACGCCGTCCAGCCCGGGCGCCGCATCGCCACCCTCGACCGCGATGCGGGCAGCTCCGTCCCGATCGCGTTCATGTCTGCCTGACCCCTCCACCCGCCGTCGTAACGTGCGTCCCGTGGTCACGTGGTCGGAGTTCCAGCGCGAGGCGCCCGAGCTCGGCGCGCTGGGCGACGAGCTGTTCGGACGCACGGGCCTGGCTCTGGTGGGCACCACGCGCGCCAACGGCTGGCCCCGCATCAGCCCCTGCGAGCCCTACGTCATCGACGGTGATCTGTACCTCGGGATGATGTGGCAGTCGAAGAAGGCGCTCGACCTCGTGCGCGACCCGCGCTGCGTGGTGCACAGCACTGTGTCGGACAAGGACGGCACCGAGGGCGAGCTCAAGGCGTACGGCTGGGCGCGCGACGTCCCTGAACCCACGCGACGCCAGGCCTACTGCGACACGCTCGAGAAGCAACTGGGCTGGCGACCCACCGAGCCGTTCCACATCTTCACGCTCGACGTCACCGAGGTCGGCTACTGCCGGTTCGGCGACGGCAAACAGATCATCCGCCGCTGGCGGCCGGGCCGGCCCGAAGCACCGATCGAGGAGAAGGCGTCCCCATGAGCATCGAGATGCACGCGGCGCGAACGTTCATCCACACGAACGGACGGGTGCTCGACCGACGCGTGTTCGCGACCGTCTTCGAGGGCGCGCCCCCGTCTGGCGTCATCGACGCACTGCGGGCGTACCGCAACGCCGACGGCGGGTTCGGCCACGGACTCGAGCCCGACAAGCGTGCACCGGACAGCCAACCCCTCGACACGGAGACCGCGTTCGAGGCGATGGACATGGCCGGCATCGTCGACGCTGCAACCGTGACCGCCGCGTGCGACTGGCTGGCGACCGTCGCCGACGGCAGCGCCATGGTGCCCCTCGCCTTCGAACCGATGCTGGCCTACCCGCACGCCGAGCACTGGGCCCAGATCCCGCTCGTGCCGGGCGTGAACCCCACCGCCGGGCTGGCCGCGCTGCTGTGGAGGTGGGGCGTCGATCACCCATGGCGGGAGGCGGCCACCGCCGGGTGCTGGAAGGCCATCGAACACGAGATCCCGCTCGAGGCCCACGCCCTCAAGGAGGCGTTGCTCTTCCTCGACGCGCAGCCCGATCGGGGCCGGGCCGAAGCGCTGCTCCCCCGCATCGCCGATCGGCTGGCCGACGTGGCCCTCCTCCAGCTGACGCCGAGCGCCGACTACGGCGTGACGCCGCTGCACCTGGCGCCCACTCCCGACCATCTTGCGCGGCGGTTGTTCAGCGACGACGTCATGGGTGCCTTCCTCGACGATCTCGAGCACGGCCAGCAGCACGACGGCGGTTGGGCGATCAGCTGGCAGCCGCCCGGTCCCGCCGCGGTCTTCGAATGGCGGGCGTGGCGGACCCTGCTCGCCCTCAGCACCCTCAGGGCGTGGGGGCGTCTGCCGTCCTGAGCACGTCGGCCAGCACGCTGGGGCGGTCGGTCATGATGCCGTCCACGCCGAGGGCGAGGAGCCTGCGCATCTCGTCGGGCTCGTCGATGGTCCACACGTGCACGGCGATGCCGGCGGCGTGGGCCCGTTCGACGAAGTGTTCGTCGACGATCGCCGTCCCCTCGTAGTCGGGCGGCACCTGCAGGGCGTGGTGGCGCATGGGCGGCGGATCGTCACCGTCCTGCACGGCGCGCCAGAACATGGCCGTGGCCATCGTCCCCGCCGACGTGCTCACGCCGGGCGCGAAGGACGAGAAGGCATCGGTGGCGCCGTCGAGGAACGACGCCACGATGACGTCGTCGACCCGCCCGAAGCGGCGCAGCGTCTCGGCCAGCCGCTCCTCGTACGGCTCCACGGTGGGCGCCGTCTCCTTGATGTCGAGGTTGAGGAAGGTCGACGGGAATGCCTCGAGCACCTCGTCGAGCGTGGCGATGGTGTGGCCCCGGCCCCGGTACGGGAAGCCGTCGTCAGGACCGAAGCGGTAGGCGTTGTCGAGGGCGCGCACGTCGGCCAACGTCATGTCCGCGATGCGGCCCGTCCCGTCTGTCGTGGCGTCGACGGTCCCGTCGTGGCAGACAACCAGGTGACCGTCGGCCGTGCAGTGCACGTCCAGCTCGAGCGCATGGGCGCCCACCTCGACGGCACGATGCAGCGCGATCAGCGTGCTCGACGGCATCTCCGCCGCCCCGCCCTGGTGCGCGTAGTTGAGCACCCGTCGCTCCAGCCAGGGATTCGGCTCTGTCACTTCCCTACTCCGTCCGGCACGATGTGGAAAGTAGTGTCCGGGACGATGTCAGACACCCTGCTCCTCGAGCGGACCGACGGGGTGGCGACCGTCACTCTCAACCGTCCCGGGTCCCGCAACGCCCTCAACAGCGAGCTGCTGCGCTCGCTGTACGACGCCTTCGTCGACCTCGAGGCCGACACATCGATCGCGGTGGTGATCCTCACCGGCGCGGACCCCGCGTTCTGTGCGGGTCTCGACTTGAAGGAGCTCGGCGCGTCGGGCGACAACCTGCGCGGCAGTCCCTCGGGTGAACGCGAGCGCGCGGGCGCGCCCTGGCCGGCGTTGAGCAAGCCGCTCATCGGTGCGGTGAACGGCGTCGCCGTCACCGGCGGGTTCGAGCTGGCCCTCAACTGCGACTTCCTCATCGCGTCCGAGCGGGCCGCCTTCGGCGACACCCACGCGCGCGTCGGGCTGCTGCCGGGATGGGGCCTCTCGGTGCTGCTGCCCCAGGCCATCGGCGTGCGTCGCGCCAAGGAGATGAGCCTCACCGGCAACTTCATGGGTGCCGAGGAGGCGCTTCACTTTGGATTGGTCAACCGGGTGGTCGCCCACGACGAGCTCCTGCCGGTGACTCGTCAGGTCGCGGCCGACATCGTCGGCAACGACCCGCGAGCGGTGCCAGCCCTGCTCGACGAGTACAAGCGCGTCACCGCCACCACCGTCGCCGAGGGTCTGCAGCTCGAAGCCGAGCTGGCCCGAGGCTGGCAGGGCAGCGGCTTCGACCCCACCGACGTCGAGCGCCGCCGCCAGGCCATCCAGGAACGCGGCCGCACCCAGATCTGATTCATTCGCTCGCTTGCAAGCTGCGCTCGCTGGTGTGCGATGGGGACCCCACTGATCGCCATGCGTGTCACCTCAACCTCGTCCCCCATCGCGGCTCCTGTCCTCGACGGATTGACCGGTCGGGCTGGTCAGATGAGCGTGGACAGGTCGACTTCGGGGCGGGCGCCGACGTGGGAGATGACCTCGGCGGCGGCGATGCCGCCGAGGCGGGCGCACTCGGCGGGGTCGGCGCCATGCGTGAGGCCGTACAGGAAGCCGGCCGCGTACAGGTCGCCCGCGCCCGTCGTGTCGACGACGTGTTGGACGGGAGCAGCGGCCACCCGCTCGGTGCCGTCGGGCGTCACTACCAACGAGCCGGCCGCGCCGTGGGTCAGGGCGGCCAGCCGGCACCACCCCTGGATGACACGGGCACCGTCCTCGAACGTCGCCGCGCCGGTGATGGCCGCGACCTCCTCGTGGTTGCCGAACAGCACGTCGATGGCACCGGCTTCGAGCAACCCGAGGAACCGCTCACGGTGGGCCTCGACGCACACCACGTCGGCCAGGGTGACCGCGAGGAGCCGACCCGCGCCGTGGGCAAGGTCCGCCGCCTTGGCGAAGGCGTCCGCCGCGCCGGGCGCGTCCCAGAGGAATCCCTCGAGGTAGGTGACCTGAGCGTCAGCGACCAGCTGCTCTGGGACATCGTCGGCGTCGAGGGCGTGGGCCGCGCCCAGGAAGGGCCGCATCGTGCGGTGGCCGTCCGGCGAGACGAGGATCAGGCACCGGCCCGTCGCCGGTCCCTCGACGGCCGGAGCCACCGAGTACTCCACACCGGCGGCTCGGATGTCGTGCGTGAACACCTTGCCGAGCTGGTCGTCGCGGACCTTGCCCAGATAGGCGGCCGACCCGCCCATCGAGACCACACCCACCGCCGTGTTGGCGGCCATGCCCCCTGACACCTCGACGCTGGGAGGCATCCTGGCGTAGAGCTCCTCGGCCGTAGCCGCGTCGAGCATGCCGTAACTGCTCTTCTCGAGGCCGAGAGCGGCCAGCTCGTCATCGTTCACGTGGGCGAGCACGTCGACCAGCGCGTTCCCGATCGTCAGAACATTCACGCGCGGCACGGTAGTGGCCCGTGGGTAGTGTCCCGATGTGGACCAGGACCCCAGCACCTACCGCCTGCCGTACACGGTCGAACCCCAGCACTACGAGCTCACGCTCACGCCCGACCTGACGACCGCCACCTTCACCGGCGAGGAGAAGGTACGGGTCCTCGTGCACGAGCCGGTCACCGAGGTCGTGCTCAACGCGGCGGAGCTGGAGATCCACTCCGCCGAGCTCGTCTCCGACGAGGGCGACCGGCGCGACGGCGCGGTGACCCTCGACGCCGAGAACCACCGCGCCAGCATCACCCTGGCCGACGAGGCCGCCCCCGGCCACTGGACGCTCAACATCACCTTCTCGGGCGTCCTCAACGACAAGCTCCGGGGCTTCTACCGCAGCACCTTCACGGACCAGGAGGGCAACGAGCGGGTCATCGCCACCACCCAGTTCGAGAGCACGGACGCGCGGCGGGCCTTCCCGTGCTGGGACGAGCCCGATCGCAAGGCCACCTTCGCCGTCACCCTCATCGTGGACGGTGACCTCACCGCCATCTCCAACTCACCGATCGAGGAGGAGACCGACCTCGGCAACGGGCGACGCCAGGTGCGCTTCGCCGACACCATGCGCATGTCGACCTACCTCGTGGCCTTCATCGTCGGCCCCTTCGAGTTCTCCGAGACGGTCGACGTCGACGGCGTGCCGCTCCGTGTCGCGGCCGTCCCCGGCAAGCTGCACCTGAGCCCGTTCGCCCTCGAGGCGGGCGCCCACTCCCTGCGCTACTTCACGGGGTACTTCGGCCTCCCGTACCCGGGCGACAAGCTCGACCTCATCGCGGTGCCCGACTTCGCCTTCGGCGCCATGGAGAACCTCGGCGCTGTGACGTTCCGCGAGACGGCGTTGCTCGTCGACCGCGACGTGGCCTCGAACATCGAGCTGGAGCGGGTGGCCGACGTGGTCGCCCATGAGATCGCGCACATGTGGTTCGGCGACCTGGTGACGATGAAGTGGTGGAACGGCATCTGGCTCAACGAGGCCTTCGCCACCTTCATGGAGCTGATGGCGGTCGACGCCTTCCGGCCCGACTGGCAGCGGTGGGTGAGCTTCGGCACCAGCCGGGCCCAGGCCATGAGCGTCGACGGGCTGTCGACCACCCGTCCGGTCGAGTTCCCCGTCGGCCGTCCCGAGGAGGCCGAGGCCATGTTCGACGTCCTCACCTACCAGAAGGGCTCGGCCGTCCTCCGCATGCTCGAGCAGTACATCGGCGCGGAGGAGTTCCGTCAGGGCATCGCCGCCTACATCAAGAAGCACAGCTACGGGAACACCGAGACGACCGATCTCTGGGACGCCATCGAAGAGAGCACCGGCCAGCCCGCGCGCAGCACCATGGACTCGTGGATCCTCCAGGGCGGTTACCCGGAGGTGGCGGTCAGCGAGGGTGACGGCGGCACGTCACTGCAGCTGACCCAGACGCCGTTCCGGTACCTCCCCGGTTCCGAGGTCAGCGTGCGCTGGCGCGTGCCCGTGCTGATCCGTGCCGCCGTTGGAGGCGATGTGGAGCACCACCGGCTGCTGCTGTCCGAGCAGACGGACACGGTCACGTTCAGTCAGGCACCCGAGTGGGTCGTCGTCAACGATGGCGGCTCCGGCTTCTACCGCGTCCGCTATCCCGCCGACATGGCGCAGCGCCTGGTCGCCGACATCGAGCGGCTGGCACCGCTCGAGCGCTTCAACCTGGTCAGCGACGCGTGGGCGGCCTCCCTCGCAGGGAAGGCGGCGTTCGCCGACTTCGTCGCGTTGGCCGGTCACTTCGCGGCCGAGACCGACCCCGACGTCTGGTCGGCTGTGCTCGGTCCGTTCAGCCTGGTCGATCGCTTCGCGCGCGGCCCTGTGCAGGACGACCTGGCCCGCTTCGTGCGCGACCTGGTGCGCCCGGCCTTCGACCGCCTGGGCTGGGAGCCCCGTCCCGACGAGGCCGACCGCATCGGCAGCCTGCGGGGCATGTTCGTGGCCGCCCTCGGCACCATCGGCGCCGACCCCGAGGTGCGGACCAAGGCGGCCGAGCTGCACGCGTCCTACCTGCGCGACCGCTCGTCGGTTCCCGGCGATCTCGTCGCCCCCATCGTGCAGATCGTCGCCCGCAACGGCGGCGAGGAGGAGTACACGACCTTCCTGCAACGCATGCGCCAGCCCGAGACGCCCCAGGAGGAGGTCCGATACCTCCTCGCGCTGGCCGAGGTGCCCCACGCCGCGCTGCTCAGGCGAACGCTCGACATGGCCCTCGGCGAGGTGCGCACGCAGAACGCACCGTTCGTGATCGCGGCGTCGCTCGCCAACCGCGTCGCCGGCGGTGAGGCGTGGGCCTTCGTCGAGGAGCACTGGGAGGACCTGCGCACGCGGTTCCCGTCCAAGCTCATTCCCCGCATGCTCGAAGGCATCACCGCCCTCATGGACCCGGATGTCGCGGCAGAGGTGCACCGCTTCCTCGACGCCCACCCGGTGCCGGGCGGCGAGATGCTCATCGCCCAGACCCGCGAGCGTCTCGACGTCAACGTGACCTTCCGCCAGCGCGAAGAGCCGAACCTGCCTCAGCTGTTCGGCTGACGAGGCGAAAGGTCCTCGGTGTTGCCGTCGGCCGGCTTGCGGAGCTGGTCGATGCGCTCCTGGACGCGCGCCAGGCGGGCCGCGGCCTGGTCGTGCAGGCGGCCCGCCTCCTCGTAGAGGTCAGCCGCTTCCTCGATGCCGATGTCGCCCGCGGCCATGCGCGTCGTGAGCTCCTCGAGGCGGGCCACGAGCTGCTCGTAGGTGAGCCCGTCGAACTCGGAGGCGCTCACGCCGGGCTCACATCGTCGACGGCGGCGGTGAGCCTGCCCGCAGCCAGTTGGACGTCGATGCGCTCGCCCGCGGCCACCGTGGCCGTGTCACGCAGCACTGCCCCGTCCGCCGTGCGAACGACCGCGTAGCCGCGCTCGAGCACCCGCACCGGACTCAAGGCCTCCAGCCGCAGACGACGGGACTCGAGCAGGTGCGCCGCCTCCGCGACCCGCCGGCCCGGATGCAGCACCTCGATGCGACCGACGGCCCGATCGAGACGCCCCCGGGCCACGTCGAGCCCCGCCACCAGCGCGCCGTGCCGGTCGACACCCGCTAGCTCGCGTGCTGCGGCCGCAAGTCGTTGCTCCACCGCGCCGTCGACGGCACCGAGGAGACGGGCCAGCTCGACCTCGAGCGCGCCCCGATCGGGCACGACGGCGGCCGCAGCCAACGACGGCGTCCCGCAGCGCAGGTCGGCCACCTCGTCACAGAGCGGCCGGTCACCCTCGTGGCCGATGGCGGACACGACGGGCGTGCTCGACGCGGCCACGGCCCGGCACACGCCCTCGTCGCTGAACGGCAGCAGCTGGGGTGCGTCGCCACCGCCACGCGCCAGGACGATGACGTCGACGTCGGGTCGGGCGTCGAGGGCGCGCAGGGCCCGCACGATGGCCTCCGGCGCACCTGCGCCCGACACCGTCACCTCGACGAAGTCGACCGGATAGCTGGGGAAGCGGTCGGCCACGACCGACTCGATGTCGGCCCGCACGGCCGCTTCGGTGCCGCAGATCACGCCGATGCGCTCGGGCAACCGCGGGATGGGCCGCCGCCGTCGCTCGAGGAGTCCCTCGCCCGCCAACCGCCGCCGCGCGTCCGCGATGGCAGCCGCCACCGCACCTGCGCCGACCGGCGTCACCTCCTCGGCGACCAGCTGCAAGCGCCCCTGGTCGGTGCTCCACTCCAGGCGGCCGGTCACACACACCCGCTCGCCCGCGACCGCTCGGCAGCGCCGAACGCGGTTCGCCGGACACGTCACCGCGATCTGCGATCGGCGGTCGCGCAGGGTGAACCACAGCCGCCCGGTGGCCCCACGGGTGGGCCGATGCACCTCGCCCTCGACCGCGAAGCGGCCGACCGGCGCGAGGGCTCGTGCGATCTCGGTGCTCAGGCGGACGAGGGAGAGGCGACGGACGCCCGCCTCGTCAGGGAACAGCTCCACGTCCGGCCAGGCTAGAGCCGAGGTGTGACAGCCTCCCCGCTGCCTACTCCTCGAGCTCGCCCTCCCGGGGCGGATCGGAGCCCGGCGGGACGTCGAGGGGACCGGCGTCGCCGATGATGTTGGGGTCGTTGGTGCCGACCGGCATGTCCCGCAGCTCGTCGACGAGATGCTTGAGACCGTGCTCGTGGTCGTCCGCCATCTCGTCGTCGGTTTCGTCGCCGATCTCGTCGCCGATGTCGTCGCCGATGTCGTCGGGGGTGGTGTCAGAGTCCTCAGCCATTGGGGTTAGGGTGCCACGCCATGGCCCGTCCGGGCACCGCGGCGGTGCTGACCAACCTCGCGGACCGCTCCCGGATGTGGCTGGTGACGGCCGTCCTGCTGGCCGTGGCCGGCGGGCGGGCGGGCCGGCGGGCCGCGTTGCGAGGGCTCGTGTCACTCGGCCTCGCGTCGGCGATCGGCAACGGGGTGGTCAAGCCCCTCGTGCATCGTCGCCGGCCTGCGCCCGGACGCCTACGAGTGCGGCGGAGGAAGCCTCGGACCTCGTCGTTCCCGTCTGGTCACTCGGCGTCGGCCTTCGCCTTCGCCACCGGCGTGGCGGTGGAGGCGCCCGTCATCGGTGTGCCGCTGGCGGCGGCCGCGACCGCGGTGGCCGCTTCGCGCGTTGCCATCGGCGAGCACCACGTGGGGGACGTGGTGGCCGGCGCGGTCATCGGCGCGGCGACAGCAGCCGCCACCACGCGCGTCTGGCCCGTGGCGCCACGCTCCCCTGCAGAGGCGCGGCGGGCGCCGTCCGACGCGGGCACTGATCCGTCGCCGAGCGGCGCCGGCCTGGCCATCGTCGTGAACGCGTCGGCCGGTCCCGCCCTCGGACGGGACCCGGCGGTGCAGTTGCGCAACGGCCTCCCCGATGCCGAGATCATCGAGGTGGACGACCCCGAGGGCCTGGACGACGCGCTCGAGCAGGCCGCCGCGAGTGGACGGGCCGTGGGCATCGCCGGTGGCGACGGGAGCGTGAACGCCGCAGCTGCGGTGGCTGACGCCGCCGGCAAGCCGCTGCTCGTCGTGCCCGCCGGCACGCTCAACCATCTGGCGCGCGACCTCGGGCTCGGTTCGGTGCAGGACGCCGTCGACGCGGTGCACAAGGGATCAGCCGCCGCCGTCGACATCGCCACCATCGACGGTCGCCCGTTTCTCAACACCGCCAGCTTCGGGAGCTACGTCGAGCTGGTGGACGCTCGGGAGCGGCTGCAGACGGTGATCGGCAAATGGCCCGCTGTTGTGGTCGCGCTCGTGCGGGTCCTGCGCAACTCGACGCCGTGCGAGGTCGAGATCGACGGCGAACGCAAACGGGTGTGGATGAGCTTCATCGGCAACTGCCGCTACCACCCGAGCGGATTCGCGCCGAGCTGGCGGGAGCGCCTCGACGACGGCCAGCTCGACGTGCGCATGGTGGAAGGCGACGCGCCGTTCTCGCGGCTGCGGCTCGTCGTCGCCGTGCTCACGGGCCGTCTCGGTCGGTGCCGCGTGTACTCGCAGCGCCTGGCGAGCGAGGTGCACGTGCGGTCTCTCAACGGTCCGATGCGACTGGCGCGAGACGGTGAGACGTTCGACGGCTCGGCCGAGTTCGTCATCGCCAAGGACGGCCGGTCCTTGCCCGTGTACGTCGCCCCCAGCTGACGTGGACCGCCTGCGCGGACGCCTGGACCCGGAGGCGCGCTTCGGGCTGCGCTTCACCCTCCTCGCCGTCTCGGTGCTGCTGGTGGCCGTCCCTTTCGGGCTGCTGCTCGAACAGGTCACCGACAAGGGTCCGTTCACCCGGGTCGACACCAGCGCTGCCAACCACCTCCACCGGTGGGTGCACGGTCGGCCGTGGTTGGTCACGCTGTTACGAATCGTGACCTCCCTCGGCGCCACGTGGTGGCTCACGATCGTCGTAGCCGCCGCAGGCGTCGCGCTGCTGCGGGCGCACCGCGTTCGGCCCGCTGTGTTCCTGATCGCCACCGGCGTCACCGGCGGGCTGCTGAACCAGATCGTCAAGGCGCTGGTCGGCCGGCCGCGCCCGTCCCTGCTGGAACCGGTTGCGACCGCGTCGGGCAAGAGCTTCCCGTCCGGGCACACGATGGGCGCAACCGTCGTCTACGGGGCCCTGCTCGTGGTCTTCGTGCCGGGGATGACGACGCAGGTCCGTCGAGTCGTCATCGCCGCGGCTGTGGTGCTCGTCGCCGCCATTGGTTTCAGCCGGCTCGCCCTCGGCGTCCACTACATCTCCGACGTGCTGGCCGGGTTCGCCTTGGCGCTGGCGTGGCTGGCGGCCGCGACCGCCGCCTTCCGGATCTGGCGGACCGAGCGGGTGGAGGAGGGCGAGCCGCCCTAGGAGACTAGGTGCGAGGCTCGTCGGCGATGCGCTTGCGCCGCAGCTTCTGCGGTTCGCCGTCGTCGGCCGGCTTGGGCCGCGGGGCCGGCGCTGCCGCTGCCGCCGGGGCCGCCTTCGCCGGGCCCCCGCCCTTCTGCTGCTTGGGCGGACGGGGGGCGCGGGGCGGAGGCGGCGGCACCGCGGCCGCCGTGGGCTCGGCCGCCGGGACCGGTGCGACGATCGCCTCGTCCGGCGCTTCGAGCAAGAGCTGCGGTTCGGGCGTCGGTTCCGCGACCGGCGCGGGAGCGACGTCGGCTGCCGCCTCTGCCCCTGGCGCGGACGCCGGCTCGGTGCGCGGCAGCAGCGGCTCGGCGTCGAGGTCGGTGCCGCCTTCCGACGGGCGCCGGACGCGTGACGCGTCGGGCCGCGGCGGGCCGGTGCGCACGATGCCGGCCTGGTCGAGGACCTCGGTGTCGACGCCGACCTGGCGCCATGCCGCGTAGGTGATGCCCGCGACCTCGCCGTACGGCTTGGCCACCCGCACGAAGTCCTTCTCCGCACTCGAGAGGTCGGGATCCTGGCCGTTGGTGATGCGGACCAGCTCGGCGTGCAGGTCGATGCGCTCCTGCGTGAGGTGGAGGCGGATGAGCGGGTCGGCGCTGACGAGCAACTCGTCGATCTTCAGGAGTCGGGCGCTGATGCCCTCGATGGTGCGGCGCTTGCCTCTGCTCGACCTGCTCGCTTCGAGCGCGCCGAGATAGCGACGGACGACGCGACCGAGCTCTCGGGCGTCGCCGCGCCTGCCACCGGCGGGACGCTTCGCGGGCGCTGGCTTGGCTTGGGCGTCGGGCTCCATAGACGGGGCAATCTACCCCCTGGCCGCCGCCGGTTTTACCGTCGCACCGCTCGCCAGTCGTGTGCGGCGGCGGCGCATGAGGTGGGCGACCACGTCGGCCGTCCCTACGGCGACGACGAGATCGCCGAAGGAGAGCACCTGATGAACGGGACGGGCGGGGATGCCATCGCCCAATCCGGTCAGGCGGTCGCCCGGCCGCTCCAGCCGCCGTCCACCCCCCAACTCGTGGGGCCCGAGGCCGACGCGCGCCGCTGCTGCCGGACGCACCGGCATGGCGCCGTTGGCGGCGATCACGAGCGCGTTGAGGCCGAGTCCGACCGCGATCACGCCCACGCCGACGAGGTGGAGGTTCGCCAACGCGAAGGCGAGGAGGCACACGAGCGACAGCAGCACGATGGTCACGTTGCCCCTGCCGGGCAGCTGCAGCAGCGCACCGACCGCGATCAGCGGCCACGCCCGCACGGGATGGCCCCCGACGTGCCGCAGCCGGCCCCCCGTCGCGTACCCCGCGGCCACGCCAACCGCCGCGGCCGCCAGCGCGTACTGCATGTCCGACGACGCTACCGACCGCTACGCCCTGACTTTCGGACACTCAGGTGCGCCATGCGCACCTGCGTGTCCGAAAGTCAGGATTCAGGAGCCGTCAGTCCCTCTTGGTGGTCCACGCGAGCGCAGCGCAGCAAGCGAGCAAATGTGATCGCACTGGAGTACGAACGGCAACCAGACGGCGGAGCCGTCAGTTGCCGTTCGTACTCCAGTGCCACGCCTCGCTCGGCAGGTTGTAGAAGCCGAAGCGGGACGCGTTGCTGTTGAGCCACTGCCAGGCCGGGTTGCTGTGGCTGTTGATGAGCGAGCCGTTGTTGGTGAAGTCCACGGCGAGGCCCTGCTCGTGCATCGACTGGCCGGGACGGGCAGTCGGCGGGTGGCACTGCGAGGCGGGCTTCTCGTAGACGTCGTAGTCGCTGGTGCCGCAGTTGGCCCGGCGGGTGGCGACCTGGGCGTCAGAGCTGCGATACCCGGTGCCCCCGAGATTGAGCCCGGCGCCGTCGGACGCGTTCAGCAACGCCGCGAGGTTGTCGGCGATGGACGTGGCCACCGTGATGCCTCGCACCGTCGTGAGGCTCGGCGTCGAGCCGGGGCGGCCGCCGCCGCGGCTGGACGTGGGACCGACGCGACGAACGAGCGTCGCCTGGTTGGCCCTGATCTGGGCGGCCAGCTTGGCGTCGACCGCGGCGAGCGAGTCGGCCTCGGCCAGGGCCCGCTCGAGCCGAGCCTCCACGCCGTTGGCCAGCTTCTGCTTCTCGGCCCGCGCCGAAGCGGCCGACCGCAGCTGCGCCTCCTGTTGCCGCTTCCGCGCCGCGGCCAAGGCAACGGCGTCGTCGGCCGCCTTGCGCTTGATGGCCAGGTCCTGGCCGAGGGCCCGCAGCTGGTCGGCCAGGTCGGTGGAGCGCCCCACCGCCGTCGCAAGCAGCTGCTGGCGCAGGACGGTCTGGCTGAGCGTCGCCCCGCCCACGACGGCTGCCTGCGCCTCGGGGCCGCGGATGTAGGCGTCGACCGCGACCTGGCGCATGGCCCCCTGGACCGTCCGCAGCTGGGCCGCGGCCTTCTGCTCGGCGGCCCGCGCCGCGATGGCGTTGCGGCTGGCGTCGTCGGCTGCCTGCTGGGCGGCGGCGGCCGCCGCCTCCTGGGCCCGCAGGTTGCTGTTGAGCGCATCGAGGGCCTGGCCCAGCTCGGCGTCGGACGCCTTCAGGGCGCTGACCTCCGAGGCCTTCTTGGCCCGGTCGGCCTGCACCTGGCGCCGCTTGGTCGCGGGGTCGCTCTGGGCCCCCGCTGCAGGGGCGGAGGCCAGGAGCACCAGCACCGCCAGAACGGCGAGTGCGAGGCGGCGCGCTGACGTGGCGGTCGAGATCGTCACGAGGCTGAGAAGAAGGGGTCCGGCCTGCCGGGGGGGATGGCAGGTCGGCCCCTGACACTAGTGGTTCGATGCCCCTCGCCTCGGGACCTGCCCCCCCACTCGGGAACCATGCAGGCACGAACTCGTTGCACGCGCAATGGACTCGGCCTGGCTGCCGCAGGCGGCACGTGTTCGTAGATTGGCGGCCCGTGAGGCGCTACGAGCACGCAGGCTTGACGTTCGAGGTCCTGGATGGCGGGCCGCAAGACGGTGAGGTCGTCGTGCTGCTGCACGGCTTCCCGCAGACGTCGGCATCGTGGGCGGACGTGGCGGCCGGCCTGCACCGGGCCGGGTACCGCACCCTCGCTCCCGATCAGCGGGGCTACTCCCCCGGCGCTCGGCCCGCGGGGCGGCGGGCCTATCGCCAGCCCGAGCTGGTCGGCGACGTCGTCGCGCTGCTGGACGCGGCCGGCGTCGAGCGGGCCCACCTGGTGGGCCACGACTGGGGAGGCGCGGTTGCGTGGAACATGGCCATGTCGCAGCCCCATCGCGTGCGCACTCTCACGTCACTCTGCACTCCCCACCCCGCCGCCTTTGCGCGCGCCCTCGTCACCAGCTCGCAGCTGCTCCACTCCTGGTACATGTTCGCCTTTCAGCTGCCGTGGCTCCCGGAGCTGGGCGGGCCGGCGCGCAACCCGGATCGGTTCGCGCAACAGCTGGTCAAGTCCGGGCTGCCCGCCGACAAGGCCCGCGCGTACACGGACCGGCTCGCGGACCCGGGCGCCTTCACCGCGGCTGTCAACTGGTACCGCGGCATGCCGTTCTCGCAGGGCGCCGTCCGCACACGGGTCACCGTGCCGACCTTGTACATCTGGAGCTCCGGCGACCGCTTCCTCACCAGCAAGGCGGCCGAGCTGACGGCCGGCTACGTCGATGGTCCGTACCGCTTCGAGACCATCGACGGCGACCACTGGCTCCCCGACAACGAGCCCGAGCGCGTGCTCGACCTCGTGCTCCCCCACCTGCGCGGGGGCTGAAAGGGGTCAGGCCGCGGCGCGGGCCTCGCGGTAGGTGAACCAGCGGCCCTGCTCGAAGTCGTAGAGCTTGCACTGGCGCGTGTTGGTGATGAAGTCGCGGAAGCGCAACGGCTCGTCGTGCACGGTCCCGGGGAACGCCTCCTCGATGGCCGCGGCCGCCAGCTCGAGGTTGTACATCGGGATGCGCGAGTCCACGTGATGCGGCACATGGATCATGATCTGGTGGAAGAAGAAGTCGAGCCACTTGGGCGTGCGCAGCACGGTGGTTCCCTCGACCTGCGCCGCGAACTTGGTCCAGTCCCGGCGCTTCCACCACCGGATGTCCGGCTGCACGTGATGCACGTGCACCAGTGATCCGATGGCGAAGTTGAAGATGAAGAACGGAATGACGAGCACGCGTGCGACGAGCCACGCCGCGCCGAGCACGGAGCCGCCGCCCGCCAGACCGGTGACGACCAACGCGACCGCCGCGGCGGCGACCGCGCCGACGACGAGAGCTCGGTCCTTGCGAATGGCGGACGCGAACCGCTTGGGCGGCGCGCCGACCATCATCTTGTGCCACCACACCTCGCGCATGTAGTACGACCCGGCACCGAGGAACGACCACTCGAACCGGTGGCGCAGGCGGGCCATCGGCGACATCGCCGTGTACTGCTGCGGCGTGTACGGGTGCCACACGAAGTCGTAGCCCTCGCGCACCGTGAACTGATGGTGCACGCGGTTGTGGCCGAGCACCCAGCCCTCGTACACGTGCCAGCTGGGCAGCATGGCGATGCGCCCGATGGTGTCGTTGAGGCGCCGCGACTTGAACAGCGCCTGGTGGGCGCAGTCGTGGCCGACGACGAAGAGCGCGGTCATGGTGAGGCCGGTGGCGAACCACAGCGCCACGACGACGAGCGGGTTGGAGAACGCCACGAGTGCGGCGACACACAGCCCGTACAACACGACGTCACGCGCGAAGTAGGCGAGGCCCTTCCACGTGGGGTTCTCGTAGGCCTCGGGGGGAATGACCCGAAGAACGGGCAGGAGCGATCCGGCCGGGGCGGACTCGCCCGGCTCGATCTCGACGGTGGTGTCGGTCGTCATGCCCCCTACCCTACCTACTGGTAGGTAGGTTGTCGATCAGGCGGTGGTACGACCGGCCCAGATGTCGTTGCAGCGCTCGCAGACCTCGTCGGAGATCACGCCGAGGCGCATGAGCACGCCGAAGGCCTTGCAGCCGAGGCAGAGGGCGAAGACCGACTCGAGGGTCGCAGCCACGACCAGCAGGCCCAGCACGACGTACGCAGCGCCCCGCTGGCCGAAGCCGAGGGCGAGCACGGCTGCCGTCACCGAGAAGGCGGCGCCGATCCCCTGGGCGAAGCGCTTGGGTGGCCCCGGCACGTACTTGGGCGCCACCCCGAGCCGGGGCGTCACGACCCGGGTGACAACCTGGCCGAGCGGGCTCAGCTTCGGACCGGTGAGCACCCTCGCCAGGAACCCATAGGCCAGCGCGAGGGTGAGCAGGGGCTGGTCGAACACGATCGTGGCCAGCGCCAACAGGACGACCGCGCCCGCCACGAGGCGGGCCGAGACCTCGTTGACGGGGTCGGGGAACGTAAGGAGCGATCGCACGCGGACCATGTCGTCATGTTAAACCCGACCCGGCTGCTCAGGATTCCCGCCGCGGCCCCGTTCTCGAGGCAATGACTTACGGAATCCGCAAGTCATTGCCTCGAGTTCGGCCGGTCAGGCGCCGCTGCCGGCCAGCGGCGCGCAGAGCTTGCACGGCGACAGCCCGGCGGCGGGGAGCTTGACGGTGCGCAGCTCGGACGCGGGCCGGTTCGCCACCACCGAGCAGTCGGCGCGATGGAACAGGGCGCCCTCGCGGGTCGCAACCAACCGGCCGGTGTCGGCCCCGACCTCGCCGGGCGCCAGCGCCTCGAGGCGGCGCTCGATGCGAGCCATCCCGTCCACCAGCTCGCGCGCATGGCTCACCAGCCGCGTCAGCCAGTAGCCGAAGTAGAGCGACGCGCCGATGGCGGCCAGGACGATGCCGAGCATGCCGCCCGAGATGAGGTACGGGATCTCCTCGAACAGTCGCGTGGTGTGGGCCGCGCCGTACCAGCCCGCGAGCACGAGCAACACGCCGAGAGGCATGAGCACACCGCCGGCGACTGCCAGCCACCGCTCGGTGGCGACACCGCCCGTCGCCCGTCGCACTCGGCGCAACCCCGCCGCCAGCCGTTGCTGACCGGCTGCCACGTCATCGGGCACGCCCTCGGTCAACGTCAACTCGGGTGTCGTCATCGATCGCGCTCCAATGGACAGTCGGCGGCGGGGCCGTCGAGGAGGTCGCCCAGCAGCTTGCGGCTCGCTGACCCGGCGAGAGCCACCAGCGCGAGGGCGAGGACGAGCCAGCCCCAGGCGAAGCCGCCGAAGGTCCTGGCCAGGCTGAAGCCGGCGGGTGTCGGCGTGCCGATGGTCGGCGCCGCGCTCGGCGCGGTGGCGCCGAGGGCGGTCGGCGCGTCGACCGGGAGATCGGCCACGGCAAGGTCGGGTGCCGGCACCAGGTCGCCGCTCGAGTCGACGGTGTCGACGCTCTCGCCCGCCACGGTGGCGCCGAATCCCTCACCGGCGGTGACGGCCACGCGTGCGCCACCGAAGGTCATGGTGAACACGTTGCCGCTGTCGTTGTTGGGCGGCTTCCAGAAGACGAAGAGGGAGCCGGCGTCGTAGGTCGCCGTCCCGCCGTTCTGCTCGAGCCTGGGCTGGCTCACATAGATCTGCATCCCCGCACCGGTCAGCGCCTGCGCTGCAACCTGGTTGGCCACTGCGTTGGCGGGCTGACCCTGCTCGCCGATGTGCACACCTTGGTCGTCGACGTAGGCCTTCTGGTCGGCGATGGTCATGCCCTGGACGACGGTGCCGCCCGCGCCGGAGGACGTCTTGCCGTCGGTCTGCGCGGTGGCCGTGCTGGTGACGGACTTGATCTTGATCACGCCGCCGAGGTCGACGTCGTCGGCCGAGCTGGTGGCGGTGGCCCGTCCGACTGAGCCGGACAGCGCGCTCTCGCTGCTCGAGCGCACGTTGCCGTAGCTGGCCATCCCCGACTGCTCGGCCCGCTGCACCGACGCCTCGCCGGTGACGTGGGCGTCATCCGCGTGGGCGACCATGGTGACGCCCGGGAACTGGGTGTACGACGCGTCGGGCGCGGTACCGGAACGCGCCTCCGCCTTCACCGGGTAGTTGGCCGCCGGGGCGACGGGCGACACGGTCTGGCCGATGGCGTCCGGGACAGGGACATCGGTGTTCGGGACCTTGCTCGGCACCAGCAGCCCCAACAGGGCGCCGCCGTTGGCCGCGGTCGCGCCTGGCCACACCATGGCGGCCAGGCCGTAGCCGAACCCGTTGGCGAGCAGGGTCGACGTCTCGGGCATGGCCCCGTGACCCTCCGGGTGGGCGTTGGCACTGGGCTCGTCCTCCGTCGCCTCGAACCCCGGCGCGGTTGCGACAAGCGAGAAGCTGCCGAACCCGCCACTGTCGGTCTGCGCGTTGGCGTTGACGGCCACGCCGACGGACACCGCGGCGGTGACGACGAGACCGAGGACGACGACGACGAGACGGCTCCTCATCCGGCCGCCCCGAGGTAGGCCGCCGACACGTCTTCCACCACGTCGATGCCCTCGCCCACGCGCTCGATGCGGCCGTGGCTCATGACGCCCACCAGATCGGCCACCGACATGGCGGTGTTCACGAACTGCTCGACCACGAGGATGGCGATGCCCTGCTCGGCCAATGCGGCGACGCGCTCGTAGAGCTGGCCCACGATGATCGGCGCCAGGCCCATCGAGATCTCGTCGAGCAGCAGCACGGCCGGCTCGGTGGCGACGGCGCGCGCCAGCGCCAGCATCTGCTGCTCGCCGCCCGACAGGGTGCCGGCCAGCTGGTTGCGGCGCTCGGCCAGGCGCGGGAACGTCGGGTAGGTGCGCTCCTCGACATCCGCGACGGTGGTCCCGTCGCGGTAGGTCATCATGCGCAGGTTCTCGGCGACGGTGAGGTTGGCGAACACGGGTCTGCCCTCGGGGATGGTGCAGACGCCGAGTCGGGCAAGGCCGTTGGGCGCAGCACCGTTCACGTGCACGCCGGCCACGTGCACACAGCCGGACTTGGCGGGCAGGGCGCCGCTGATGACCTTGAGCAGGGTGGACTTCCCCGCACCATTGGGTCCGAGCAGGGCATAGACGGTGGCGGGCGGCACCACCAGGTCGACGCCGTGCAGCACCTCGATGCGCCCGTAGCCGGCCCGCAGCCCGCGCACCTCGAGGGCGGGCGTCACGAGGTGGTGGCCGTTGGTGGCGGCGAGGGGCGCCGGATGGACCGTGGTCGCGGGTGTCGCCGGCGTCGCCGTCGCCTCGGTCTCGGCCTGTCGGCCCCGGAGCTGGCGGACGCGGTCGCTGATCTCGCGCACGGTGCCGCCCGGACTGCGCCCGATGCTGATGGCGGCGAAGCCGGTGAGCAGGTACGGCAGGCTCCGCACGTCGAGCCACGTCGTCAGCACGGGGAAGAAGGCGAACGACAGCCCGGCCGCCAGCGCGCCGATGACCGAGTCGGCGCCCCAGATGGCGAGCAGCAGGAGCACCACGAGGCTGTTGAGCTCCTGGAAGTCGTTGACGCCCACCGACCCCTGCAGGCCCCCGAAGAGCGCGCCCGCCAGCCCGGCCAGCGCAGCCGACAACGTGAAGACGATGAGCTTGGTGCGGGTGAGGCTCATGCCGATGGTTGCGCACGCGACCTGACTGTCCGACATCGCGGCCAGGCGACGGCCCAGCGACGCGCGGCGAACGGCCAGCACGGCGACCGCCGACCCCGCGAAGGCGATGGCGATGAGCACGACGAAGCTGCGGTGGCTCTGGAAGCTGATCGGCCCGAGCCGGAGCCGACCGACGCGCAGGGCACCGCCTTGGGCGAACACTGTGTTGCTGCTGAAGAACATGGCGCGCATGGCTGCCGCGAACGCGAAGGTGATGAGGGCGAGGTACAGGCCGCGCAATCGGAACGCGGGCAGGGCGGCGATGACGCCGCCCGCCCCGGCCAGGCCGAGAGCAGCCACGAGGCCGATGATGGAGTCGCCGCCCGCGACCTTGCCCATGGCGAAGGCGCCCAGGCCGGCAAAGGTCAACTGGCACAACGAGATCTGCCCGCCGTAACCGGTGAGGAGCACGAGCGAGAGCATGATGATGGCGAACACCAGGCCCCGACCGAAGGTGAACAGGTTCGTGACCGACAGCTGGGACGCCACGATCCAGGCGATGACGACGAAGGCCCCCGCGCCGATGGCGGAGGTGCGCAGGCTGGGCGGCTTCGCCGTGGGCCGGGCCGCAACCCGTCCCGCTCGTAGCCGGCTCTGGGGCAGCACCAGCAGGGCCACGTAGAGGAAGACGATCGGCAGGGTGGGCCGGATGCGGTTGAGCAGGTCGGTGGGGAGCACGCTCACCGCATGCGCTTCGAGCAGGCCGAGGGCGACGCCGCCGGCGAAGGTGAGAGGGAGGCTGCGCAGCCGTCCGACGATGGCGGCCGCGTAGCCGTTGATCACGAGCAGGGTCAGGGTGAGGATGTCGAGCGTCACCAGGGGCGCGAGCAGCACACCTGCCAGCGCGGCCAGCGACGAGCCGATGGCCCAGCCGAGGGCCCGCACCCGGCCGGGCTGCACGCCGAACAGGTCGGCGAGGTCGGGCGCGTCGACGACGCCGCGGAGGGCGACGCCCGGCCGCGTGCGGAACAGGAAGAAGCGCAGGCCCAGCGCAACCGCGATCGCCACCGCGATGACGATCATCTGGTGGTAGCTGACCGCCACGCTGAAGATCTTCACGCTGTGACCGGCGAAGAACTCGGGGACGACGCGGGGCACGCCGTCCTTCCAGAAGAACTGGGCCACGCCGATCAGGAACAGCATGAGGCCCACGGTCACGATGACGCGGACCTCCTCGGACGCGTCGTGCAGGTTGCGCATGATCACCACGTCGATCAACGCCCCGACCGCGGGTGCGAAGACCAGCAGCACGAACACCAGGGCCACCGGCACCGGCCAGCCCCGGTTGACGCTGAGCTCCCAGTACACGAAGGCCGACACCATGCCGACGGCGCCGTGGGCGAAGTTGAAGATGCCCGACGTGATGTAGGTGACGACCAGTCCCGTCGCGGTGAGTGCGTAGATGCAGCCCACCACGATGCCCACCACCGTGAAGGCGAGGAACGACGTCACGGCGTCGTCATCCCCCCGGCTTCAGGAAGTACGCGCCGTCGCAGCGGTAGGACGATGGCGGGTCGTCGACGCGCGCGTAGTTGCCCCCGTTGATGCGGGCGATGATGTAGCAGCTGGGCGGCTGCTTGGCCGCGGGATCGCCGAGCGCGAGCAGCCCGTTGGCGTCGAACTGATGGACGTTCTTGAGGGCGCCGATGACGCCCGCCCGCGTCGCTTTGGGGCCCGCGGCCTGGAGGGCCTGCACGAACAGCCGCGCCGACGCCCAGCCGTAGACGGTGAAGAGGTCGGGCGCCGCGTTGGGGTGCGTGCGCTTGAGCCAGGTCAGGAAGAGGTCGGTCTCCTTGTTCACCGACTTGTCCTCACCGAGGTACAGCGTGGTGGGAAGGTAGATCCACACGCCCTCCAGCGCGGCCGCGCCCGCGAGCGGGACGAGCTGTGGGTCGTAGGCCGACGCGCCGAAGGCCGTGATCTCGGGCTTCCATCCCTGACCCGCGGCCGCCTTCATGATGCGTGCAGCCGCCTTCACGTCCATGGCCACCAGCAGCAGCATCTTCACGCCCTGGTTGCGCATCTTGACGATGTCGGCGGTGAAGTCCGTCTCGGTCGGCGCGTACGTGCGCTCGTAGAGGATCTTGTACCCCACCGACTCGGCCGCCGCCCTGATGCCGACCCACGAGTCGCGCGCCGATTGGACGTCGCCCACGAGCGTCCCGACCGCCGAGACCGCGCCCGGCGCCTTGCTCTTGAAGTAGTTGAGCGGACCCGTCGACGCGCCCTGCCGGAGGGGCTGGGAGCTGAAGTTGTTCGGTTCCTTCTGGGCGTCGACCGACAACGCGTTGTGCACGTCCGGCACGGTCGGGTTGGCGGTCAGCACCTGGGCCGCGCAGTTGTCGAACAACGAGAAGGAACCGACGAAGGCGAAGGCCTTGGTGAGGTACGACTCGGTGAGAGCCTTGTTGTGGCCGCAGTCGAACTGGTCGTCACCCGTGAGCAACTTGAGCTGGCGTCCGTACACACCGCCCTGGCTGTTCTGGTAGGCGAGGAACGCGTCGGTCCCGTAGGACGCGCCTGCGAACAGTCCGGGCACCGGTCCGGTGAGGATCGACACGTTGGCAACGGTGAGCGAGTTGCCGGTGACGCCGACGTCGGTCGCCCCGCCGTTGCCTCCCGCCGGTGCTGCCGTCTTGCTCGCCCCACCCGTCGATGCAGCCGCGGCAGCGCCGCCCGTCGCACCGCCCCCGGCGGCTCCTCCCGAGCTGGACGACGCCGCGCCGGTGAGGTCGGCGCCCGCGGCTGCGCTCTGGTCGCCACCGCTTCCGGTGCCGCTGCCGCCGGCGGCGCCGGCCACGCCCCGCAGGGCCTCCAGCTTCTGGGCCTGGCTCGACCGGCTGCCGCACGCGGTCGCCACGAGCATGGCCACGAGCATGAGGACCACCAGGCGCCGATTCACCATCTACATATTTCGGACAGGGACCGCCCCGTCCCTGCTCAGGTTTCGACCTGGTGCCCCGGCCGTTCGCCAGGGCGAACGAGCACGCAGTGGGTGCCTCCGTAGATCGTCGGCATGCACTTGTTGCAGTGGATGCACAAGGACTCCGTCGTCGCCTTCTCCTGCATCCTGCGGGGCAGGTCGGGTTCGCGCAACAGCGCACGGCCCATCTCGACGAACGCGAAGCCCTCGGCGAGCGCCCGCTCGATCGTCGACAGCCGGTTCACGCCGCCGAGCAGCACAAGGGGCATGTCGAGGGCGGCACGGAACTGCCGCGCGTAGGGCAACAGGTACGCCTCCTCGAAGGGGTACTCGCGCAGGAAGCGCTTGCCCAACAGACGGAAGGCGATGTTGATCGGCGGCGGGAACGACGCCGCCATCTCGCGCACAGGAGCGTCGCCGCGGAACAGGAACATGGGGTTCTGGAACGAGCTGCCCGCGGTCAGCACGAGCGCGTCGAGCGTGCCGTCCGCCTCGAGCAGCCGCGCGATCTCCACGCTGTCGTCGAGCCACAGCCCGCCGGGCACGCCGTCCGCCATGTTGAGCTTGGCCAGCACAGCCATGCGGCCGCCCACCGCGTCGCGCACCGCGCTCGCGACACGACGGGCCAGTCGGGCGCGGCCCTCGACGTCACCACCCCATCCGTCGGTGCGGCGGTTGAGCTTGGGACTCATGAAGGCGCTGACGAGGTAGCCGTGGCCCATGTGCACCTCGACGGCGTCGAAGCCGGCATCCGCGAGCAGGCGCGCACCGGCGGCGAAGTCCTGGACCACCCGTTCGAGATCACCGTCGGTCGCAGGCCGCGTGAAACGCATGGCCATGGGACTGAACGTGCGCGACGGCGCCAGACCCTTGCGCCCCACCCCCGCCGCCACCGGACCGGCGTGGCCCATCTGGGCCGACACCTTGGCCCCCTCGGCGTGCACTGCGTCGGCAAACCGGGCCAGACCCGGCGCGGCCTCGGGGCGAAGCACGATCTCGGCCGGCGCGCCCTGGCCGTCGGGGGAGACCGCGAGGTAGGCGAGGGTCGTCATCCCCGCGCCGCCCGCCGCCACCGCCCGGTGGAAGTCGATCAGCGCGTCGGTGACCAACCCGCCACGCGCCATCCCCTCGAAGGTCGCAGCTTTGATGATCCGGTTGGGCAGCGTGACCGGCCCGAGTTGCCCCGGTGCGAACGGATCCATCAAGGCAGTCTGCCGTTTCAGCTGGCCTCGAACACTTGGGAAAGACCAGAGACCAGCCAGGCCTGATCGTCCGGAATGGGCTGCCGCCACGGCGCGCGTACGCTCAGCGCCTCGAGCACATCGACGGCGGCACCGGTCAGCACCAGCGCGTCGTCGGTCCCGTCGCCATGAGCAACGAAGACGTCGTCGGTGACCTCGACGACGACCCGTGTGTCGGGCCGCTCCACTGCCAACGCCAGCGTCCCGTTGTGAGCCGTGCCCGACTGCAGCGCGAACGCAGGGCCGAGGGCCGCGGCGTAGCGGAGGCTGGCGACAATCTCATCGGCCTGTTCCTCCTGGGCGATCCCGAGGGGCCCGAGCACGTCGCGTTCGTGGACCCACGCGTCCCAGAGCGCGTGGTGGACGACGGCGCTGGTGCTGACGTGGCCGACGGGCGCCTCCGCCATCGCCCGCCAGCCGTCGGCGTCCAGTGCCTCGACCGTCGCGCACAGCGCTCCGCTCGCCTCGATGTACTCGGCGAGGGTGTCGCCCGGCGACGCCTTCCGCACGGCGTCGACCATCGCCGCGGGTGTCGCCTTCGGGTCGAAGGCGGCAAGCACCCGCGTCGGCGCGCCGGCCACGCCCGACGCGATGGCGAAGGTCCAGAACTTGTCCGTACCGGTGAGGTGGGCCACGACGTCCTGCACCCGCCACCCCTCGCACCGGCTCGGCGTCTCCCATTGCGCGGGCGAAAGGGACGACAGCGCTCGCGCCAACCGCCGCCGCTGGCGCAGGAACGGCGTCCGCACCGCCTCGGGCGCGCCGTCGAGGCGGACGATCGGGTCGGTGTCGTATCGCGGTGATATCTGCACTGGGCCTCCCTTGTCATGAACTGTGTACTCGGTGTGGCGACCGGCGGGGCCAGATCCGCGCGGGCGTCGATGCCGCGTGTGCGGCGCCGCGCCTCCCAGACGACGGTTGCCCGCACCCGCTGTGCCGCGGTCAGCCGGCCTGTGGCGTTCGCGCGCATCTCGAGTACGGCCAGCCTCATCACGTCGCACCCATCACCGTCCCGGAGGTACTACGACCAAGGTCCCATTGTCCGCGTCCCATGCACAGGCCGAACCTCTGGGTAGTCCACAACACAGAGGAGCAACCATGCAGAAGACCAAGAAGCTGGCGGCGGGGCTCCTGCTCACCGTCATCGCAATCGGCGGCACGAGCGGCACCGCCTTCGCCCGTCAGGGCGCCGACGACCCCGCCGGCCACGTCCGTCACGGGCGCGGCGCCGATGACCCCGCCGGCCACGTGCGTCACGGCCGGGGCGCCGACGACGGCCCCAACCACCGATGATGCACAAGCCGCTCATCACGGCCGGGCTGGTGGTGTTCGGTGTGGCGTCGATGGCCGGGTTGGCCATCGCCGCCGCCAACACCGTGAGCACGACCCCGCCGCCCGCCTTCGTGAGCCACGTCGGTGACGGCATCGTCGACCACCCGGCCACGAGCGGCGGGGCCGACGATCCGGCCAACCACGACGCCACCGACGACCGCGTGACCGGCGTGGACGACACCAGCGGCACGACCACGCCGACCACCCGGCCCGCGGGCACCACTGCCACGACGGTCGACGATCACGGCGGCGAGCGTGTGCGCACGACGCCCACGACCAGCGCCACCCGCCAGGTGGCGGGCACCACCGTGACGACAGCCGACGATCACGGCGGCGACCGGGTCGGCTCGAACTCGGGGCCCGGCTCGAGCTCGTCGGGCAGTGGGTCAGGGTCCGATGACGGCTCGGGTTCGCACTCGGGCAGCGACGACGGGCCAGGCCACACCTGAGCCCGTCGCCGGGGTCACTCCGGCGCCAGGTGCTCCTGGGCCCACAGAGCGGCCTGGGTGCGATCGCTCACGCCGAGGCGCTGGAAGACGCTCGTGAGGTGCGCCTTGACCGTGCGCTCCGAGATGCCGAGGCGCCTGGCGATCAGTTTGTTCGCCAGGCCCTCGGCGACGAGTCGGAGCACCGCCGTCTCCCGTTCGCTGAGGTCGGCGGTGGGTCGCAGCAGGCGCTGGCTGTCGAGCATGACGCGTGCCGCTCTGGGGTCGAGGGGGGCGCCGCCCTCGGCGGCGGCGCGGATGGCGGCGATGAGCTCTTCGGCGCGCGCATCCTTCATGAGGTAGCCGGTGGCGCCGGCACGCAGCGCCTCCATGATGCGACGGTCGTCGGAGAACGAGGTGAGCACGACGATGCGCGCCTCGGCGTCGATGGCGAGGATGCGGCCGGTGGCGGCCACACCGTCGAGCACCGGCATGGACAGGTCCATCAGCACGACGTCGGGGCGGTGCTCCTCGAAGGCGCGCGCCGCGTCCTCGCCGTCGACGGCGGTGGCGACGAGCTCGATGTCCTCCGCGGTGGCGAGCAGCTGCTCGAGCCCGGCCCGGACCAGATGGTGGTCGTCGGCGACGAGGACGCGGATCATGCGACCGGCACCTCGATGGTGACGGTGGACCCCACATCGGGATCGGACGCGACGTGCATCGTCCCGCCCGCGTCGGTGACGAGGCCCGCGAGGCTGCGCAGGCCCAAGTGCCCCTCGGTAGCTCGCGCAGCGGCCTGTTCCCGGTCGAAGCCTCTGCCGTCGTCAGTGACCTCGACGCGTGCCGAGCCGTCGACCGCGGCCAGCCGCACGTGGACCGAGGTGGCGTCGGCATGGCGCACGACGTTGCGCAGCGCCTCCTGCGCGCCGCGGTACAACAGCTGGGCGACCCCGGGCGCCACCGCCACTCGGAACGCGGACGCGTCGAGCTCGGCACGGATGCCGCGCGTACGGACGGCGGCCAGCAGGTCGGTGAGTGCCGTCTCGAGCCCTTCGTCCTGCAGGTTGGGCGGGTAGATCTCGACGAGCAATGAGCGCAGGGCCTGGATGTTGCCCCGCACCTGTTCAGCTGCGGTCTCCAGGAGCTCGGCCCGCAGCGGGTCGTCGCCCGCGAGCTGCCGGCTGGCGCCCGACAGCGAGAAGGCAACGCCGGCCAGATCCTGCACGACGCCGTCGTGCAGGTCGCTGGCGATCTGGCGGCGTTCGACGTCGGCCGCGTCGAGGGTGCGCTGCAACAACGCCTCCCGCTCGTTGACACGGCGCCGCAGCCGGCGGGCGAGCGACCACGCGAGCGGGACCTGCACGAGCTGCAACAGCACCAGTGCTCCGAGGGCGATAGGGGCGAAGGCGCGGAAGAGGCGGGCACCCGACGACACCACCGCGTCGTAGCGGTAGTACGCCTCGAACAGAAGCGGCTCCCCTGACGGCGTCTCGACAGGCAGGTAGACCTCGAGCAGGCGGCCGAACGGGCGCTCGAAGCGGTTCTCCGGTTGGGTCAGGTCGCTGACCTGGGCCTCGATGGCTCCGGTGCGCAGCGACGCGAGGTCGTCCTCTCCCAGGCGGTACGTCGCGCCGACGAGACGGGGCTCGTCGGAGTAGACGATGCGCCCGGCCCCGGTCCACAGCTTCACCCGGACGAGCGAGTCGTCGAGGATGCCCGCCCGCACGACGGTCGCGACGCGCGCAAATGCGTCGGGGTCACCCGTGAGGATGCCGTCGGTGAGCACGGGCGCGAGGAGGCCCTGGGCGCGCGCCACCGTCGTGGCCCGCGCCTCGGTGATGGCCTCGCGCTCGCCGACCCGCCGCGCTGCGATGGCGGTGCCGAGCCCGACAACGGCGACGGTGATTACTCCGGCGAGGGCGAACTGCGCCACCTGTCGAGCGACCACGGCGCGTCCGGACGCAAGGCGCGGCGGCGCCAGAGGTCCTGCGGCCGTCGCGTCCTCATCCATGGGACGAGTCGCCGACCGCGCCGTCGACGAGCCCGGGCGCGAAGTCGGCGCAAGGGGAGTCGCGGGCGTACTCCTCGATCATGTGGTCGCTGCGGCGACGAACGACCTCACGAACGGTCACCTGCACAGGGTAGGAGCCTTGGCAGGCGCAGATCCCCCGCCCTCTTCTTGCACTGCGAAGTCGATACAGCCCTGACCTGGACCTTTGAGTGGAGGTGACCGGACTTGAACCGGCGACTTCCACGTTGCGAACGTGGCGCTCTACCGAGCTGAGCTACACCCCCGAAGGACACAGCAGGCTAGTGGACCCGCTTTGGGGCAGGCTCTCGCCATGCACGCGCGGCGCGAAGCGGAAGACCGGTTGGGCGGACGGTACGAGGCGCGCGTGCTCGTGCCCTCTCCCCCGGCGATGACCGAGCCGCCGTACTTCGCCGACGACCCGGTGGACGTGGGCGACCGCGCCGGCGATCGCCCGGTGATATCGCCGGTGCCCAACGCGGACGAGACCTGGGACGGGCTCCTGCGCGAGGAGCGTGCGCTGGAGGCCTGGTGCGCGGACCGGTGGCTCGGCGGCTGGAGGCGACTTCCGGACCCGCCGGATGGCGTCGAGCAGTCGCGCCGTGGCCTTCACACCCTTGCCGAGTGGGTGCTCAGTCCTGCCCGCACCGCGGCCAACGGCAAGATCGGCCTGCGCTTCACCTACGGCGGGGTGGGCACGCCGTTCTTCCGCGCCGCCGACGGCGACCGCCAGGTGCGCGTCGACGGCGTCGAACTGGTCGTGGACTCGGGCGACACCGAGCGGCGGTTCCCGCTCACGACGCTGTCCGACGCGGCCGCCCAGGCCGCCTGCGGGTTGGAGGGTCCGACCGCCTACACACCGTCGACGACGCGTGATGACGACGCCCCCCGTCTGGTGGAGCCCGACGGTGCCGCGTTCTACGCCGCCTGGTTCGGGTTCTCGACATCGGTCCTCGAGGAGCTGCGAGCCGAGGCGCATGCCGACGAGGAGCCCGCGCGGGTTCAGCTGTGGCCGGAGCACTTCGACCTCTCGGTCGAGCTCGGGGCCGAGGCGGACGGACGACGGGCCGGCTTCGGCTGCTCACCGGGCGATGGCGAGCACCCGCTCCCCTATGCCTACGTCACTCCGTGGGGCGACGTCCCGGATGACCCCTACTGGACCGAGCCGCACTTCCGCGGTGCCCGGATCGGCTGGGACGCCATCGCCGCGGCAGTCGACCAGCGCGACGCGGTCCTCGAGTTCTTCCGCCAGGGCCGCGACCTCCTGCGCAGCGTCTCGAGGAAATATGCCGCCGAATCCCTGGCCGATTTCCTCGAGACGCACGGGGGTGGGTCAGGGGCGCTCAGCGGCGGCGGTGGATGACAGCGAGGGTGATGTCGCCGCGGGTGCGCTCGAGGACCGCCCGCAGGGCGTCGCACGTGCGGCGCAGGCCGCCGGTGAGGGCGTCGGGGTGGTCGACCGCGACCAGGGCGTCGTAGACGTCGTCCATCGCCTGCAGGAGCCGCTCGGCCGTGTCGACCTCGTCGTCGCGCAGGCGGTCGAGGGCGTGGCGCCGCAGCTCGGACGCGGCCTCGGCCAGACCGTTGAGCCACGCAGGGACGGCGATGCCGAGTGCGGTGTGGTCGGGGAGCGGCTCGCCAGCCACGAGCGCGGCGGTGAGCACCGCCTCGGCGTACTCCTTCTCCGCGTCGTGCAGGAAGCCGGCGTGGGCAACCGCAGCGAACGGCGCCAGCGCCTCCTGGGCCGTTCGCAGGTCCGTCTCAGCAGCACGCGTCTGCTCGGCCACCACGTCGGGCTGGCGCCGGTGCACGGCGCGGATGGCGAGGCTGGACGATCGCACCACCCGCCGCGTCGCAGGCAACGCCTGTTCGCGCGCCTGATGGGCGCGATCGAGCTCCCGCCGTGCCGTTGCGATCAGCTGTGGGAGGAGCGCTCGCTCCGTCCCCTCCGCTTCGCCGCTCAGTTGGCCGAGCGACGCAGCGCGAACACCGGCTCAGGAGCCGAGGCCGCATGCGGCAGGAACCGCACCTTCATCTCCCGCTCGGCCGCCGCGTTGCGCATGCGGACCAGCAGGGCCACATAGGCGACGAAGAGGGCGTCGAGGATGACGTGCAGACCCAGGAGGACGTGCATCCCGGGCACCAGACCGAGCACCAGGGTGCCGGCCATGGAGGTGACGAGGGCGTAGAACACGTCACGCCGCCGCTTGACCGTGCGCCGGCGGGCCGCCTCGTGTCGGGACTGGGTGCGGGGAGCGGCGACGAACGGCACCGTGCCGTACGCCGCGAGGGTGGGACCAGTCGGTGTGCCAACCGGCGCTGCTCGCCGGAGCACGGAAAGTTGACGTCGAAAGTCGCCGATCGAATCCGCCGGCCTACCTTCGGCACGGGCTCCCAACATGGGAGGGATCAGGACCGCCGCCCATATGACGGCGAGGATCAGCAGCACCACGATGGTCAAACTCCTCGACCTACCTTTGGTATCGGGGACCGTAAACCGCTACGGCCCGGCATCGGTGGATGGTGCCCCCCGGCTGATCGGGTCACTTCCTACTACGCCACCCGGTGGGGATCCACCTGCCGCTAACTGGAGTTAGCACCAAGCTAGCAGTTGTTGCCGACGCTGGCTAGACCCCGTCGAGGTTCGGCTCGCGGCGCCAGGAGCCGTTGCGGCCCCCGGTCTTCTCCCAGAGCGCGAGCTCCCCGATGGACATGGCCCGGTCCGAGCTCTTGCACATGTCGTAGATCGTGAGGGCGGCCACCGCGCACGCGGTGAGGGCCTCCATCTCCACGCCGGTTCGGTCGACCGTCTCGACCTGGGCCTCCACCTCGACGTGGTCGTCGCCCAGGTTGAAGTTCACGTACACCGACCCCACCAGCAGCGGATGGCACAGCGGGATCATGTTGGCGGTCTGCTTGGCCGCCTGGATCCCCGCGATGCGGGCCGCCCCCAGGACGTCGCCCTTGGTCACCGCGTTGCTCGCGACCTTGGCCGTCGTCTCGGGCTGCATGAACACCTTGCAGCGGGCGAGGGCGCGCCGGTGGGTGGGTTCCTTGGGTGTGACGTCGACCATGCGGGCCTTGCCCAGGGGGTCGAGGTGGGTGAGGCCGCGGTCTGACACGCCCACGATTCTAGTGGGGTGGTCAGCCGCCGATCTGGCTCATGGACCGTTCCGGCCTGATGAACGTGACCTGGCCGATGCTGTGGCCTGCCCATTTGGTGCCAACCGACGCGGTGATGGCCGCGGCCAGGTCGTCGTCGCTGCCCCCGCCCCGCAGCACGGCCCGCAGGTCGGTCTCGTCGGTGGCGAACAGGCAGGTGCGGAACCGGCCCTCGGCGGTGAGGCGAACCCGGTCGCAGTCCCCGCAGAAGGGCTGGGTCACGCTGGGGATGACGCCGACGGTGCCGGTGCCGTCCTTGAACCGGTAGCGGGTGGCGGGCGCCGCATTGGTGGAGGGGATGGCCTCGAGGGGGAAGACGGCGTCAATGGCGGCCAGCGTCTCGGCCGCGGAGACGACGTGCTCGCGCGTCCAGGTGTGGTCGGCGTCGAGGGGCATGAACTCGATGAAGCGCACCTCCACGCCCTTGGCCCGGCCGAACGCGGCGAAGTCCACGGCCTCGTCGTCGTTGACGCCGCGCACCATCACCGTGTTGACCTTGACCGGCTCGAAACCTGCCTCGATGGCCGCGTCGATGCCGTCGAGCACCGCGGGAAGCGCGTCCCGCCGGGTCATGGCGAGGAAGCGGTCGGCCTGCAGCGAGTCGCACGACACGTTGATCCGGCGCAGACCGGCGTGGGCCAGATCGTGGGCGACCAGCCGCAGGGTGGCCCCGTTGGTGGTCATGGCCAGGTCGACGTCGAGGGCGGCCAGCTTCTCCACCAGCACCGGCAGGTGGGCCCGGACCGTCGGCTCGCCGCCGGTCAGGCGGATGCTCGTGAACCCGAAGCGCTCGACGCACACGCGGGCGATCCGGGTGAGCTCCTCGAACGAGAGCAGCTCCTCGCGCGGCAGCCACGTCATGCCTTCCTCGGGCATGCAGTAGGTGCACCGGAACTGGCACCGGTCGGTGATCGAGATCCGCAGGTCGCGGACGGTGCGTCCCTGCGGGTCGACGAGCGGCTGCTTCATACCAACATCACGGTAACCGTCTCGCCCTGCAATACCCCGACCCCGTCGGGGAGGATGGCGAAGGCGTTGGCGCGGGCCATCGCCAGCAGCTGGTGCGAGCCCTGTCCCCCGGCCGAGCGCACGTGCCAGCGCCCGTCGCCGTCGTCGTAGGACGCGACGACTCTCGCGAAGTGCACCCTGTCGTCGGGACGACGCCGCAGGTCCTCGTCGGCCACCCCCGTCACCGTGGGACGGAAGCGATCGGCGCCGGTGAAGCCCATCATCTGGCGCAGGGCGGGGCGGGCGAACAGCTCGAAGCTCACCATCGAGCTCACGGGGTTGCCGGGAAGACCGAAGACGGGCGTGCCGTCGAGCAGGCCGAAGGCGAGGGGCTTGGCCGGCTTGATGGCGACCTGGAGCCGGGTGTCGAGGATCCGCTTGACGAAGTCGAAGTCGCCCGCGCTGACCCCGCCGGTGGTGACGACCGCATCGGTGCGAGCCGCGCCGCTGTGGAGGGCGGCCTCGATCACGGCCCGTCCGTCGCCGACACAGCCGAGGTCGACGGGCTCGAAGCCCGACTGCCGGCAGAGCGCGATCAACGCCGGCCGGTTGGAGTCCTGGATCTGACCGTTGACGAGCTCGTCGCCGGTGGACAGCACCCCGACGCGCGCCCGCGGGAACACCGGCACCTTGCGCAGGTCCAGGTTTGCCAGCACGCCGAGGTGGCCGGGCCCGAGCAGGGTGCCTGCCGCGAAGACCTCGGCCCCCGCGTCGATGTCCTCACCCGGGTGGCGGATGTGGTTGCCCGCGGGGACGGGCTGTTGCACGACCACCCTGTCGCCGTCAGGAGACGTGAGCTCGACCATCACCACCGCGTCCGCTCCGGCGGGAATGGGCGCGCCGGTCATGATGCGCGCTGCTTGGCCCGCGCCGACGACCACGCCTTCGCCCGTCGCGCCGGCCGCGATGGTGGCGACCACCTCGAGGGTCACCGGCGCCGCGGCCGTGTCGTCCGCCCGCACCGCGAACCCGTCCATGGCCGTGTTGGCGAAGGCGGGCACCGGGTCGAGCGCGGCCACCGCGGTCGACGTCACGCACCCGAGCGCGTCCCCGATGGCGATGGCCCGGGGCTGCAACGGCAGGCAACGGGCGAGCAGCTGGCGCTGCGCGTCCTGGTACGCGATCAACTCAGACAAGGCGCTTGCGCTGCACCAGGTCGGCGAGGAAGGCGCGGAACTCGGGGCCGAGGTCTTCCCGATCGAGGGCCAGCTCGACGGTGGCCCTCAGGTAGTCGAGCTTCTTGCCGATGTCGTAGCGACCTTGTTCGAAGCTGTAGCCGTACACCGTCTGCTCGCGCAGCAGGATGGAGATGGCGTCGGTGAGCTGGATCTCCCCGGCCTTGCCGGGCTGCACCATCTCGAGGGCGTCGAAGATCTCGGGCGTGAAGACATAGCGGCCCATGACCGCGAGGGTCGACGGCGCGGTGGCGGGGTCCGGCTTCTCGACGATGTCGGTGATGCGGACCAGATCGCCTTCGGCTCCGCCGACCTGGACGCAGCCGTAGGCGGAGATCTCGCTGCGCTCGACCTCCTGCAGGGCGATGACCGACCGGCCGTAGCGCTCGTGGGTCGCGAGCATGTCCTGGAGGACGTGCGACCGCTCGTCCATCACGTCGTCCCCGAGGAGCACGGCGAAGGACTCGCCGCCCACGTGCTGGCGGGCGACCGCGACGGCGTGGCCGAGACCCTTGGGCTCGCCCTGCCGCACGTAGTGGATGTCGGCCATCTCCGCGATGGCCCGCACCTCTTTGAGCTGGTCGTGCTTGCCCGCGGCCTCGAGGGACAGCTCGAGCTCGAAGGTGCGGTCGAAGTGGTCCTCGATGCTGCGTTTGCCACGGCCCGTGATGATGAGGATGTCGCGGATGCCGGCCCGTACCGCCTCCTCCACCACGTACTGGATGGCGGGCTTGTCGACGAGAGGCAGCATCTCCTTGGGCTGGGCCTTGGTCGCAGGGAGGAAGCGCGTGCCGAGTCCGGCGGCGGGAATGACGGCCTTGCGCACTCTCGTCGTCATCGAAAGGAGCGCTCCTCTCCGCGGGCCAGGGCTCTCAGATTAGAGGTGTGCCGTACGACGACGAGCAGCGCCACCGCGACGGTCGCGGCGACTTCCCATGCCGGCCTGCCGGTGAGCGCCGCCGCGCCCGGGAGGATCGTGACCGCGGCCAACGAGGCGAGCGAGGCCTTGCCGGTGGCCTTGGCGACGACCGCCCAGGTCAGCGCGCTGAAGGGCGCGAGGGCGGGGAGGAGCACGGTGGCCATCCCCGCCGCGGTGGCGACGCCCTTGCCGCCGCGGGCCGGCCTGGTGGCGGGCAGGACGTGGCCGAGCACGGCGGCCGCGCCACAGGCGAAGGCCAGCGGTCGGCCGCCGAGGGCGTACCCCGCGCCGGCTGCGACCGCGCCCTTGGCCGCGTCGCCGAGAAGGACGAGGAGGCCCTTGGTCCGGCCGGCGGTGCGATAGGCGTTGGAGGCGCCCGGGTTGCCGGAGCCGCCCTCGATGGCCCGGCCCACGACGAGGCGCGCCGTGGGGAACATCCCGAGGAGGTAGGAGGCGAAAACGAGGAGGGCTTTGTACACTTAGCAATCAGACCGATCGAGTGCTAACGACGTAACGCCCTCCGGAGGCGCTGTTCCAATGCCCACGTACGAGTATGCCTGCAAGGCCTGCGGTGAACACCTCGAGGTCGTGCAGTCGTTCAAGGACGATCCGCTGAAGGAGTGCCCCAACTGCGGCGGCGAGCTGCGCAAGGTTTTCGCCCCCATCGGGATCGCGTTCAAGGGCAGCGGGTTCTACAAGACCGACAGCCGCCCGGCGCCGAAGGAGAAGTCCTCGTCGGGTTCGTCGTCCTCTTCGTCGTCGTCGAGTGAGTCGAAGTCCGAGTCGAAGGGCGACTCCAAGAGCGACTCGAAGAGCGAGAAGAAGTCGTCGGACTCGTCCACCTCGTCGTCGTCCTCGAAGTCCTCAGAGGCCAAGACCGCCGCTTCGTGATCGGCGTCTTCGGCGGGTCGGGGTTCTACTCGTTCCTCGATGACGTCGAGACCCAGGTCGTCAACACGCCCTACGGCGCCCCGTCCGCGCCGGTGTCGGTCGGCACCGTGGAGGGCACCGAGGTGGCGTTCCTGCCCCGGCACGGTCCGTCGCACGAGTACCCGCCCCACAAGGTGAACTGGCGGGCCAACCTGTGGGCGCTGTGGGAGCTGGGCGTCACCCGCATCTTCGGGCCCTGCGCGGCGGGCTCGCTGCAGTCCGGCATCCAGCCCGGCGACTTCGTGGTGCTCGACCAGCTGGTCGACCGCACGTGGGGCCGTGGCGACACCTACTTCGACGGCCCCGTTCCCGGCCACATCTCCTTCGCCGATCCCTACTGCCCCGAGCTGCGTTCGGTGCTGCTGGCGGCCGGCGAGGGCCACGGCGAGCTCACGTTGCACGACGGGGGCACCGTCGTGGTCGTGCAGGGGCCGCGGTTCTCGACTCGGGCCGAGTCCGCCTGGTTCCGGTCGGCGGGCTGGGACGTCGTCAACATGACGCAGTACCCGGAGGCCTACCTGGCCAGGGAGCTCGGCATCTGTTACTCGGGCATCGCCCTGGTGACCGACTACGACACGGGCATCGACCACGACCCGACCGTCGGACCGGTGACGATGGACGACGTGTTCGAGGTGCTCCGGTCCAACGTGGCGCGGACGCGGGACCTGCTGTTCACGGCCATCCCGCGGGTGCCGTCGCCGAGGGGCGACGGGTGCTCGTGCGCCGAGGCCCTTTCCCAGGGGCCGCTCGGGTCGTAGGGTTCTCCTCAGCGCTTCCCCGCAGCCTGCTGTCTGCTGCGTCGCGAGGAGCGCTCGATGTCCCTCTACCGCGTTCGGTTCTTCCTGCGTCGGTTCCCGGTCGGCTACTGGCTGGCCGCCTTCCTGTTGGTGGCGTTGACGTTCGCCGTCGTGTCGTCGTTGGTGGGCCGGGCGTCGGCCGCCGCGGCCAGGTGGGGCGAGCTGCGCCCCGTCGCCGTCGTCGCCCGTTCGACGCTGTCAACCGGCACGGTGGTCGCATCGGGAGACGTCGTCGTCCGCCTCCTTCCTGCCTCGGTCGTGCCGGCCGGCGCCCTGCGCCGTCCGCCGGTGGGGCGCACGGTCCTCGCCCCGCTGACGCGTGACGAGGTGGTCACGGCGGCGCGCGTCGGCACGTTCCTGCCCGAGGGAGGTCGGGCCCTCGCCGTGCCCGTCGGCCCGGGCACCCCGCCCTTGCGGCGGGGCGACCGGGTCGACGTGCTCGTCACGTTCGACAAGGAGCCCACCTTCGCCGTCGCCGAAGGCGCCGGCGTCCTGGCGGTCACCGACGCCGGCAAGTCCGTCACCGTCGCCCTGACCCCCGACGAGGCCCCGCGCGTGGCCTTCGCCCTCGCCCAGGGCACCGTGACCCTGGCCCAGGTCCGATGACTGACCATTGCGGGCGCGATACCGCGCCAGATGGTGGCGCGCTACCGCGCCCGCTTTCGCCGTGGGAGCAGATCGCGGCTTCTGCGTCGACGCAACACGGGCTCGTGACAAGTGCCCAGGCCGTCGGGTCGACAAGCAGGCAGACAGTGCGGCGCCTCGTGGGCCGGGGGCGGCTGATCCCGTTCCGGTACGGCGTGTACTTGCTGGCGGGGGTACCGCGGACGGAGTGGCAGCCGCTCATGGCCGCGTGCCTCGCGGGCGGGCCTTTCGTGGCTGCCTCGCACCGGTCGGCCGCCATCCTCTACGAGCTGCCCGGCGTTGCCAGGCCGCCGCACCCGGAGATCACGGTGTTCGGTGATGGCTCGCTCCGATTGGAGGACGTCGTCAAGCATCGTTCTGACCTGTGCCACCCGGCCGACCTGTCGAGCGCGCGCGGCATCCCGTGCACCTCGCCCGCGCGCACCATCCTCGACATCGGTCGTTACGTCAGCGAGCACGTGCTGATCCGCGCCATGGACGGCGCCAGGCGGCGACACCTCTGCACGTACGAGGACATCGCCGCGTGTCTCGACCGCATCGGCGGCCCCGGCCGGCGCGGGACCCGATGGCTCCAGGCCGCACTCCCTCGCCGGTTGGCGCGCGAGCTCGGCGCGGGCGACAGCGGCCTCGAGGTCAAGGTCCAGGAGGCGCTCTGGCGCGCCGGGGTGCCACCCTTCGTGCTGCAACACCCCGTCGTGTGCGGCGCGCACGTGTACCTCATCGACATCGCCTGGCCAGACGCCAATGTCGGCGTCGAGGTGAAGGGCGACGTCCACCTCGACCCCGCGGTGGCGGAGAACGACGCCGAGCGCGAGAACCTCCTCACCGACGCGGGGTGGACGATCTACGAGGCGCGCCCGGCCACCAACATGTACCGGCTGGCGCGGCAGGTCAGCGCGCGATTGCGACGGCGATGACGAAGGCGCCGGCGAGGATCCGGTAGGCGACGAACGGGGCGAAGGAACGAGTGCGGATCAGTCGCAGGATGAACCAGATGGCGATGAAGCCCGTGACGCCGGACGCCACCGTGCCCCAGAGGAACGGGGCGGCGAAGCCCGACGGCAACCCATCCCCGGCGAAGAGCTTGAGTCCCTTGTAGAGACCGGCCCCGCCGATGATCGGGATGCTCATGAGGAAGGAGATGCGCGCCGCCGCGTCGCGGGAGAGGCCCAGGAAACGGGCCGCCGAGATGGTCACGCCCGAGCGCGACACGCCGGGCTGCAGCGCCAGTGCCTGGGCCACACCCATCACCGCCGCGTCGCGCCGGGTCCAGTCCTCCACGTCCCGCCTGCCGGCCGCGCGGTCGGCGACGAACAGCACCACGCCGAACACGATGAGCATCACGCCGATGAGCCACGGCTTGCCGGTGTGCTCCTCGATGAACGACTCGCCCAGGGCCCCCGCGGCCGCGCCGGGAACCGCGGACAGCAGCAGCAGCCACGCCAGCCGCTCATCGGTCGTGCGCACCGCGCGCTGGGAGATGGACCGGAGTCCGGCCCGGAGGAACCGCAGCAGATCGTCGCGGAAGTAGATGACGGCGCCCACGAACGTGCCCATGTGCAGGGCCACGTCGAAGGTCTTGTTCAGGTGGTCGCCACCCTTGCCGGCGAAGTCGTGCCAGTGGAGCAGCCATGGCACCAGGATGAGGTGCCCACTGGACGAGATGGGGAGGAACTCCGAGAGCCCCTGGACGATCCCGAGGACGATGGCGTGGAGAATCGGCACCGGCGTCGTCTAGTCGTTGTGGACCCGGTTGTCAGGTCGCGCGGGTGGACGGGACGATGCGCGGGCGCCACTCGCGAGGTGCGTCGTAATGGTGACCGACCACCGCCGCGTCCGACGAACGGAGCGCGGCGAGGAACCCTTCCGGGTCGGCAACGTCGAACTCGGCCATCTCCACGTAGGCCGCTCCCACCGCGGAGGGGACGTGGGCGTCGCTCCCAGCACCGGCGGCCAGGCCGTGCTCGGCTGCCAGGGACGCGGCCCGCTCGTTGAGGTGCGTCAGCGACGTCTTGGCGTTGAGCACCTCCACCGCGTCGACCAGCCCCGCGTCCACCAGCGCGAGCAGCACGTCCTCCCGGAGGCAGGCTCGCATGGGATCGAACGGGTGCGGGACGTAGACCATCCCGCCCTGCTCGCGTATGACCTGGCACACCTCGGCCGGCGGCAAGCCAGACGGGATCCGCTGCGAGAGGAACAGACCGATGATCTCGCCGACGCCCGTGCGCACCTCTTGGCCCACAACCACCCGACAGCCGAGTCGATCGGCCAGCTCGACCGCACCGTTGGTGGTGCCGTGGTCGGTGATGCACAGGACGTCGAGCGCCGTCTCCGCGACGGCCTCGATCAGCTCCTCTGGCGTCGTGGTCGCATCGCCGGACCACATGGTGTGCAGGTGCATGTCGACGCGTACCCGGCCGGCGGGAAGGGGTGTGGCCAGATGCGGGTGCCGGGCTGCGGCTGGCGGCGCGACGGGCACGACTGGCATCGTACCGAGGTGCCCCTGGAGCCTGGCCTGACGGCCGAACTCGACCTGACGGTCGCCGAGGCCGACACCGCCCGCACCATGTGCTCCGGCGACGTCGACGTCCTGGGCACGCCGCGGATCCTCGCCCTCATCGAAGAGGCCACTGTGCAGGCGGTGTCCGGTCGGCTCGAGGACGGCGAGACGACGGTCGGCACGCGGGTCGAGCTGAGCCACCTTGCGCCCATCGCCATCGGCTCCAAGGTGCGAGCCGAGGTCACGCTCGAGAAGGTCGAGGGCCGCCGCCTCATCTTCACCGCGTCGGTCTCCGACGAGGTGGGACTGGTCGCCGCCGGCAAGATCCACCGTGCGGTGGTGCAGGTCGAGCCGTTCATGGAGAAAGCCCGCTGAAGCGAGCCGCGTTCGGGATCGCCTTCGTTGCCGGGTATCTCGTCATCACGGCGTCGGTCCTCGAATTTCTCGGAGTCGCCGGCTACCGCAACGGCACGATCGGAACACTGGCGATCGTCGCGGGTGGAACCGCGACCCTCAGCTGGCTCATCCAGGACGCAGACGACATCCGTCGCGGTTACATCTCGCTGCTGGCAACCGTCGTCGCCATCGCCGCGGTGGGGCTCCTCACCGTGACCGCACCGCCCAGCAAAGGACGCCTGCACGACACCATGAGGTCAATCGCTCCGCCCGGACAGGTCACGTCCGAGGCAGAGCGCGGGCACTCGACATGTCGCCCGCGGTGCCCGGAGCTGACGCGCACCGCGACGGTCACCCTGTCTCCCGACCTCGCGGTAGCGACGGTGCTCGCGCAGATCCAACACGCCGGCTTCGAGCTCCCGCCCTCGCGTGCGCCCTTCACGCCAGGGCGACTCGAGAAGGTGACGGCCCGATCCGGGAAGATCGACGCCATCGTCAGCGCACGGGCCTCCGGGCGGGACTCGACCCTCGTGGTCACGCTCCGCTCGCGGCGCCGCTGAGCACGCTGTAGCCGACCACCGCGTGACGGCGTGGTGCGATCACGCACTCGAGGTCACCGACGGGGGGCGGTTGCACGCCGTCGGCCAGCCGCAGCGTTGCGCCGCCGCTGAAACGCAGACGCGACCCGATGCGGGACAACAGCTCTCCCGTGAAGACGACCGCTGGCGGATCACCGACTGGCGTCCCAAAGGACTGGATCCACACCACCTTGCCGGCCCGCACGCCGACCTGCACGTACTGACCCCGCTTGGCCAAGAGCGCGGTCGGCGCACCGTTGTAGACCGAGAAGCTCTCGAGCTGCCGGCTCACGTCGTACGACCGACCGCCGTCGAGGGTGACGCTTCGCAGCGTCACCGCCGTCACCACCCCCTCGGCATCGGGCACCCGCGCGCGACCGTCGAGGATCGACGCTGACGTCGGTTGGCGCTGACATCCGCCGACCAAAGCGATCATTGCGAGCACGGCGACGAGGCACCTCGATCGCCTCACCCGCCGATTATCCGGGCGAGAGCGTCGTCGAGGTACCGGGTGGCTCGGTGGCCGCGGGCACCGTCGTGGTCGTCTCGCCGACGCCGGGAATGCCAGGGATCCCGGGGATGCCCGGGTCGCCTGGAGTGCCTGTCGTAGAGCCCGACCCTGAACCGAAGAACGCGGTCAGGCGACCTGGCACGGCATCGGTTGGAAGCGACACCTGATTGGGCCGGCCGAGATCGCTGAAGCTGACGGACACGGTGCGGAACCGGATCGACGATTCCCCCGTGATGTGGTTGGCGGTGTTGAGGGCTCGGAGCAGCTCGCCCTCGAACTTCGCCTTGTCGGGCGAGCGGGCCGCCTCGTCGAACGCCGCTCTCGTGCTCGCATCCACATTCTGCGCCTTGAGGCTGGCTCGCACCCACCCGACCGTGTCCTTGAGCCGCTCGGCGAACTGGGTGTCCTCGAGGATGCGGAACACACGCCCGTTCCGGACGTAGATCGAGAGCTTGCGGTAATGCCGTTCCGTCGGTGCGTTGGATCCCTGCGTGCCGCCCGCCTGCGTCTGGTCTGCGGGACGGGGGATCCGCGGCCGCAGGAGGTCGTAACGGTCGACGCCGCTCTTGTCCCCCGGTCGCGGGAACGGATCCTCGGACGGCTTGTAGTCGATCGAGTCGGCCGAGTACTTCACGACGCCGTCGGACTCCGCGATCGCCTTCTCGACGAACTGCAGGTAACGGAACGCCTCGTCCACCGGATCGCGGCCAGCGACCGGACCCGTGCGTCCTGTGACCTGCAACGGAGGGGCGCCTGAACGGTCCACCACCCAGCCATGGCGCTGGAGCACCGAGTCAGCCGCCGGGTCGCCGGTCACGCTCGGGGCCGTCGAGGCGGCAAGCGCCGCTGTGAGGCGGTCACCGTTCGTGATCCGGAGCGCCAGCGCGTCGTCGTCGTACACCTCCTCCAGAAGCGGCTGGCCGTCGACCTTCAACCGGGCTGAGTACCGGAAGTCGTCGGCAATGGTGCCGACGACCTCCATCTTCACGCCGGACGCCTTCTGGGTGAAGGCGACCTTGCGCGCGAGCAGCTGGGTGGCACGCACAGCCTTCAACGCGTCGTCACGCTCCTTGTTGCGCCGGCCGCAGCCGGTGAACGATGCGGCCACCAGGACCACGACGACGAGGATGCAGACGCGCTTCACGAGCTCGGGATCTCCAGCGCGGCGCGCACGAGCGAGCGTGGGAAGGCGTAGTCCTCCCGAGCCGAGAGCACATACAGCATCCGGCCCTTGAACCAGATGGCGAGCGTCTGTTTGGCCGCGGTGGTGAAGTAGACGGTCTGCGTGCCCATGCGCACGGGCCGAGGCACGGAGCCACCGAGCTTGGCGATGATGCGCTGCTGGAAGTCGCGCTGCGTCGGCTTTGCCGCGTCGTTGAAGCGAGTGAGCTGCAACGTGGCCTCGAGCAGGTCACCCTGGCGGAGTCCGTACAACGCGGCCTGGTCGACGTAGGCACCGTGTGACGAGCTGAGGTCCTTCACCGTCTCCGGCGACACTTTGAGCCCCAGGATCTCCGATGGGATCTTGCCCGCGTCGATGGGCTTGACCTTGGTGGTCGCCGCCGCGCGCTCGGCCGCCTTCACGTCGGTGCACGCGCCAGCGCCCGCGAGGGCGGCCAGGGCCACGAGCGCGCTCGTGGCGCGCCGCAGCATCATCGGGCCAGGACCTCGATGCTCCCGACGACGAACGGACGCGAGCCGTCGCTGATGTCCCAACGGCCGGGCCTCGACCCGGTGAACGTCCAGCTGGCCCCGGGTGCGAGGTCACCGGACGAGAACGAGCCGTCGTTGGCCTGCACCGACCGGGCCTGGCTGTCGGCGTTCGTGTACTTGACGGTCTGACCCAGGTAGAGGCGCACGTTCGGCGGCTCGAAGCCCGACGCGGTGATGGACACCGTTTGACCGGCGGCCGCGGGCTGGGTGTTCTTCACCGTCGGCGCCGCGGTGACCGCGGGCGCGCGCGTCACGGGCGCGGCCGGCTTGGCGGTCGTGGGCGCAGCGGTGACCGGTGGCGCCGTCGTCGTGGTGCACTCGCCCACGCGGCAGGTACCGCCGCCCTTCACCTTGTTGAGGTCGACACCCGTGCCGACCTCGGACTTCTTCCCGCAGCCCGCGGCTGCAAGTGCAACGAGAAGGACAACGGCCAGCAGCCGGCGTTGCGTCATGTCAAGAGTCCCGATCTACGAATGGCGGCTTCTGAGCCACCGAGGTACGACGCGATGACGCGCTCGTCATTGAGGACTTCGTCCGGCGTGCCACGCGTCATGATCACGCCCTGGTCCATGGCGATGAGCTCGTCGGCCACCGCCGAGATCAGCGGCATGTCGTGCTCGATCACGAGCAGGCTGCAACCGGTCTCGAATCGAATGCGCCTGAGCAATGGGGCCAGTCCCTCGGCCTCGGCCTGGGCGATGCCGGATGACGGCTCGTCGAGGAGGAGCACCCTCGGCTCAGCCGCCAGCACGCACGCCAGGTCGGCGACCCGTCGCAGGCCGGTCGACAGCTCGCGCACGAACTTGTCCTGGTAGGCGCCCAGGTCCAACAGCTCGATGAGGCGGTCGGCCCGCAGCCGGAGCCGCCGCTCGGAGCGGCGCGCCTGGGGAAGACCCAGCGCGCTCAACGTGTTGCTCCTGAGCTCGGCCTGCTGGTCGAGAGCGACGAGGATCGTCTCGAAGACGGTGAGCGACGGGAAGAGGCGGGCGTCCTGGAACCGGCGCACGAGCTTCCGCCGCGCCCGGTCGTCGGGCGACATCCGGGTCACGTCCACCCCTTCGTACGTGACGGACCCACTGTCCGGGCTCTGGTATCCGCTGATGAGGTCGAAGGTGGTCGTCTTCCCGGAGCCGTTGGGTCCGATGAGCCCCAACGACTCACCCTCCCGCAACGCAAAGCTCACGCCGTCGACGGCGGTCACGCCGCCGTAGGTCTTGACGAGGTCGTTGACTTCGAGGACGGGCCGGGCCTGGTCGTTCTCGATGAGACGGCGCTCCCGCTCGCTGCGCATGGCGGCCGCGGGTGCCCCGTCGGTGAGTGACCCGGTGCCCTTCACGTACACGGCACGCAGGATGTCGGAGCGGCGAAGGAGGTCCGCGGTCGCGCCGACGAACTTCACCTCGCCCTTCTCCATGAACACCGCCTTGTCGGCGAGGGTGAGGGCCACGTTCACCGACTGCTCGACGATCACGATCGTGGTCCCGCGCCGGTGGATCTCGCGGACAACGTCGAGCAGCTCGCCCACGACCGCGGGAGAGAGCCCGAGGGACAGTTCGTCGATGAGCAGCAGTCTTGGCTTGGCCATGAACGCTTGCGCGAGCGACAGCTGCTGCTGCTCGCCGCCCGACAGCGCACCCGCCGCCACGTCCAGCCTGTCCCTGAGGCCAGGGAAGACGTCGAAGACCTCGTGGAGGCGCGCCTCGGCGTCGTCCCGCTCCTCGATCATCCACAGACCGAGCATGAGGTTCTCCCGGACAGAGAGACCGGGGAAGACGCCCTTGCCGCCCGGCATGTGGATGACGCCACGTTGGGCGATCTCGTGTGGGGGCATGTGGGTGATGTCGCGTCCGTCGAAGACGACCGCCCCGCTCGCTGCTTCGGTCGTGCCGCTTATTGCACGCAGCAGCGTCGACTTGCCCGCACCGTTCGTGCCCAGCAGAGCGACGATCTCGCCTTCGTCGACGTCGAAGTCGACACCGAAGAGCACCTGCACGCCGTCGTAGGCAACGTCGACGTCACGGCACACCAGCAGCTTGGCCAGGTTGGCCCGCTTGGTACGGCGCCACTCCTCGCCGGCGATGGCCGAGGCAAACGAGCTGCGCATGTCCGCCTCGAGGAAGCCCGCGGCGGTCGCGGCCACGATGGCGCCCACGATGAGGAAGGGAACAGCGAAGAACAACGCGGCCTGATTCCCGCTCTTTTCCGCCACTGCGCCCCCCAAGGGGAAGACGATGAGCGTGCCCGGCAGCGTCGCCAACCCTTGAAGCGCGAACCCTGTCGAGCGCACGTGGGGCGGGAAGACCTGGGCGAAGATCGCCGACGCCGCTGGCGCGGTGAGTCCGAAGAGGAAGCTGAAGACCGAGAACAGCGCGACCAGGACCCAGAGCGGCGGGCCCGCTGCGATGAGCAGGAACACGAAAGCCTGCACGACTCCGGCGATGCCACGGAAGCTCAGCACCCGACTCGGCCGGCGACGCAGCAAGCTGTCGACCAGCCCGCCGCCCAGGTAGCCGCCGGCCAGCGCGAACACGCCGGAGAAGCTGAAGATCAAGCCCCTTTCCCACGCGCTCAAGTGGTACTTCTCGGCCAGGAAGAAGATGAAGAAGAAGCCGAAGACCGAGGCGCCGCCGTCGTCGATGGCGGTAGCGATGAACAGTCGGCGCACCGTGCGGATCGACCAGTTGGTCCGCCATGCCTCGCCGAGCGACACCGGTTCCTCGGCGACGAGTGCCGCGTCGTCGTCCGCCCCTAGCGCCTTGCGCTCCATGTAGCCCCGCACCGGCTCGCGCAGCCGCCGCCAGGCCACGATGCCCATCACGATGAGTGGAAGCCAGAAGATGCTGTAGGGCAGGCGCCACCCACCGAGTGAGATCAGGCCGCCCACAACCACCGGGACGATCACGCGGCTGAGGCGCGGCAAGAGCCCGTAGGCCGCGAACGCCTTGCCCCGCACCTCAGGTGGGTAGTAGTCGGCCATCAGTGAATTGATGGGGACGTTGCTCACCGCCTCGGACACGCTGTCGACAACAAGCGCTCCGCCAACCGTTGTGATCCCGGTGCCGCGACCGGTGAGGAAGGAGAAGATCCCGGAGATGATCGTGCCGACGGCGACGAAGGGCACCCGCTTCTTCCGGTCGACGTAGTAGGCGACGATGATCAGCCCGAACGTCGCGAGCACGCTCACCGTGACGAGGGCGCTGATCAGCGAGCGGATGTTGATCTCGAGGTCACGCCGGATCTCAGGCGCGGCGGCCGTGAAGATGGCCGAGTCGAACGACTGGAAGAAGATGATGAGGCCGAGGATCACCACGGGGACGAGGCCGTAGGGCGTACGCCTCAGCTCGCTCCAGTCACTCGCCTCGCCCAGGATCTTGCGCAACGACGAGCGGCCGGTCTCACGACGCTCGGCGTTCACCACCGGCGACGGCGCGTCGTTGAGGTCGCCTTCGGGCTCGTTTGGGTCCGTCGTCTTCACGTCACTCGCCTCCCGGCCGCGCGCCGCTGGTGGTCAAGGCCCCGTCGTCTCCGTTGCCGATGCCTGGCGTGAGGGCGCCCGCTGGGGCCCGCTGCACGGCAGGGGCGTCGGCCCGCCGCCATGGATACAGCTCGGACGGACGTTGGAACCTTTGGCCCGAGGGCAGCGTGCCGAGGCCGGCATTGGGGTCGGGCTCGGCCAAGGGAATGAGCCGGGCCGCCAGCGCGTCGGGGTCCATGTCGGCGAACAGGCTGGGCACGATCATCTGACGGCGCTGAGCGATGATCCGCAACGCCGCGTCCCGCATCTGGTTCACGATCGAGATGAGCCCGCCAGGCGCGATGTAGAGGATCAGCAGCAGACCGCCCGGGCCGATGATGGGCCGCAGGAAGTCAGAGTGGACGATGTCCTGTGTGACACCGCGGAAGATGATCCCGAGCAGCACACCCGGGATCGAACCCACGCCGCCGAGCACGCTGTAGAGGAAGACGTCGATGCTCGCGGTCGAGCCGAAGGACGCGCCGGTGACCGCTTGCTGCTGGATGGCCAGGAGCACGCCGGCGAACCCGCACAACGCACCGGACACCGCGAACGCCATCAGCTTGGTCCGCACCAGGTTGACGCCGAATGACTGCAGGTTCGGCTCGTTCTCACGGGCTGCGATCAGGATCCGGCCGAACCGGCTCCGGCGGAGGTTGCTGACGAGGACCACGGTGACCGCCAGACAGACCAGGCAGAGGAAGTACATGCTGCGCTCGCTCTGCAGATCGATCAGGAACAGCCTGGGCCGCGGGACGGCGTCGGGCAGCAGCCAGCTGAAGTACTTCTGCTCGAACAAGGCGGTGCTCACGGCAACGGCGAAAGCGAATGTGGTCACCGCGAGGAAGAGCCCCTTGATGCGGAGGGCGGGCAGCCCGACCACAACTGCGATCGCGCCGACGATGACGGGCACGATGAGGAACGCCAGCAGGAACGGCACGTGGGCCCGACCGATCAGCGAGCCCCCGACGACGGCACCGATGGCCACGAAGCCGAATTGCCCGAGACTGGCCTGGCCGGCCCAACCAGTGAGCACCACGAGCGATACGCCGACGATGCCCGTGATGGCAATGACGCTGCCCGTGTTGGTCAACCCGGTCGATGCGAAGAACGGGAAGGCAACGACGCCGAGGACACCGAGGGCGATGATGGCCAGGCGCCCGAACCGGACGCCGGGAACGGCGAGCATCTCGCGCGGTACGGCCCGCTGCTCGGCCGTCGCCTGCCATGTGGATTCGGCGTCGCCCTCACTGCGCCCGCCCCGGCGCCGCTGCAGCACGAGTCCGACGACGATGACAAGCAGCAAACCGACTGGCACGAGGCTGTTGTGCTCGGGCTTGGTGAAGTTGACGGACTGCTCGACGACTGCGATCCCGACCGATGCCGCCACTGCCACGGGGATGCTCCGCATCTTCGCCAGCACCGCGGCGGCCAGGGCGGGAAGCAGGAGGCCGGGCCCGGCGCCGGTGGCTGCGGCCACCGTCGTCAGCGTGCTCGCGAGGATGACGCCGACGCCGGACAGGAACGCCGCGAGCATCCAGACCAGTGTCGACATCGAGCCGACACTGATGCCGAGGAGCCGGGCCCGGTCGGCGTTCTCGGCCACACCCCGAACAGCGACTCCGGCACGCGTGAAGCGGAAGAACGCAGCCAGCACCAGCAGGGCGAGGATGGCGGCGTCGATGGCGAAGATGTGCCGGAAGCCGAAGGGGAGGCTCAGTGAACCGACGTGGAAGGTGAATCCCTCGTACGGCAGCTTGGGTGTGAACGCGCCCAACTGGTCGAGGAGACTCGAGGTCTTCTGATCGGGGAAGACGAACGGAATGAGTTGGCGAAGCGTCGCCTGGGCCCCGCCGGGCAGTCCCTCGGCCAACGCGATGCTGATGACGGTCAGGACCAACCGCGGCTGGTTGAAGAAGCGCTTGATGATGCCGAACTCGACGATGAGACCGACGAGAGTCGCGATGACGAGTCCGACGACGAAGGCCACGATGAACGGGAAGCCGCGGAACTGCATCAGGTTGAAGCAGACGACCGCGCCGGCGCCCCCGATGGCGGCCTGTGAGAAGTTCACGAACCGCTGCGTCCTGTAGATGAGGACGATGCCTGCGGCGGTGAGCGACCCCACCATGCCGACGGTCAGGGCCAGGAACAGGATGCCGACCGGCGTCTTCAGGTACAGCTGCGTGAACGCGAGCAGCACGAGGGCGACCCCCGCGCCCAAGGCGAGGCTGCGTCGGTTCGAGTTGGGAGGGAGAACTGAAGTCAGCATGGTGGTCAGCTCGGCAGCGGCCTCGGTGAGACCTGGCCGATGTTGAAGTCAGTGACCAGGGTCGGGTTGTCCTTCGGTGCTTCGGTGTGCTCTCCAATGATCAAAGCGCCGTATTGGAGAGCGACGACGTAGTTGTAAACGCTGGTCTCGGTGGTGCTGCCGTCCGAGTACGTGAGCGTGGACTGCACGAGCCAGCCGTCGAGCAGCGTTCCGCACGCGTCCACGTTGGTGTGGCCGACCACGCCCCCGTCGATCTGCAGGGTCGCGAGCGACCGCGAATCGACGGACTGCGAGGACCACTTGTTCCCGGCCGTGATCGGAAGAGGCAGAAAGAGGAGCGGCGAGCGGGGGCTGAACGCCGGCACGGTGTCGCCCTTGGTCGTCCGCACGTCTACCCCCGTCATCGACAGGCCCCGGTCGGGCTGGCCGACGTTGGTGTTCACGTCACCGACGTTGGGCGCGAACACCGCTCGGTTCAAGGCGTTCGGGCGAACCCGCCAATGCGTCGTCGCGATGTTGCCGCCCAGATCCTTCTGCACGGTCTCGTACTCGAAGTAGCTGTCCTTGGTGCCGGGCGGGGCGGCCGTCTCCGTGACGTTTTTCACCAGCCGGTCTTCGTAGCCGCCGATCGGGCTATCGAAGGTCTTGCCAGGGGCAGTGGCGATCTTCTGGCTCCCTGCCCGCTTCCAGAGGTACGTACCGACCGTTGGCCGCTGGGTGGTCACCGTGTCGGGGCTCTGCTCGCCAGGAACGTCGTTCACCGTGGCCTCGCGGCAGAGCGGCGCTGCGCCAGCGCGGGTCGGGGCCTTGGGCTTTGCCAGGTTGCGATCGGGAGCATCGGCGGGCAGGAGATCCCCGTCGTTGAAGGGCTGCGCCGGCTCGGTGAGGGGACCGGTGTTCGGGACCGGTGACACCGTCTTGGGTGCGACGCCGAAGATGATGTCGGCCGCGACCGTCTTCACACCGACGCTGGGATCGCCAGCATGCACGCAGCCCGCGCTGAGGGCCATCAGGACCAGCGCGATACCAGCCGTGCGGGACTCAGGCCGGCGCGGGCGCAGCGACAGCATGGCGACGCCTCTCCCTTCTCGTGGGCACGGCCAGGCCGGGCGCGTACGGGTGGCGGAGCGACAGCCGCGACAACGCCGCGATCATGCGGACCGTGGCGGGGTGAGCTTGGCCCAGCCGGCGACGCATGGCGCGCGAGAGCTCCTCAGCGGCTACGGCGTGGTCGATGGTCAGCTCCTCCTGCAGGTCACCGAACAGCGCGCGCGTGACGAGCCACGCCAGCTCGGCGTGCTCGTCGTCGTCGGGGAAGCGGGAAAGGAACATCAACGGAGTGTCGCTCCCATGGCGATAGCCGAAGTCAGTGGCGAAGTCCCGCCACTCGGCGTAACTGTTGGCGATCCGGGCAGCCAGGCCGCGCTCCTGCGCCCGCGTACGGCGACGGCTGCGCGCGATCGCCTTCTTGACGGCCGGCCACACGAGATAGAGCAGGGCCAGCGCGAGAAGGATCGGCAGCACGATCGCGATCACCCGCCTCACCTGCTCGGCGAGCACGCCCCGAAGGGGAAGCACGATCGGGAGGTACAGCTGCACCGCGATGTCCTCGCTCGGTTGCACGTTCGTGGACGTCTGCCGCTGACCCGAGTTGCCCACGGTCGGCTTGGCCCTGAGCGGCTCACCCGACACCGGGACCCACCCGTAGCCGGAGAAGTACACCTCGAGGAAGGTGGCGCCGTTGCGGGGGCGAACCTCGACGTGGCCGTCGACCTCCTTCCCCTTGTCGAAGCCGTACCCGATCCGCGCCGGCACCCCTGCCCAGCGGGCGAGCATGGCCTGGGCGGCGACGATCTCGAACGGCGACCCTTCCTTCGAACCCGTCAGCATGTCCTGGACGCGCAGCGGCGGAACACTCACGGGCGAGCCCGCTCCGGCCGCGGTCACTGTCTCGAGGACGTGGCGGCGGAGGAAGTCCACCTGTCCCCACTTGCTGGGTGCCTGACTCTTGGCCTGGCCGAGCAGGTCCTGCACGGCAGGAGGGGGCGCGGGCATCTGCAGGAAGGCCCGGATGGCCTTGGGCGGTTCGGCGCTCACGCTCTCGAGGGCGTCGGTGGAGGGGAACGCGGCCGCCGTCACGGTGTAGCTCAACCCCGGCTCGATCTGGCCCTGGTCCACCCGGATGTTGCCATTGCGCGTGTCGAAGGCGAGCCGGGGCCCCTTGGCGACGATGCCGACCGTGTTCGGCAGGCTGGGGAGCACCGCTCCGCTCAGCTGCTTGATGGTGAACGTCGCCTTGTTGCCCGGAGGCAGCTGTTCATCCACGACACCGCTGCGGGGCACCGCGTTGAGTCGGTTGTCGCTGAAAGGCGGGAGCCGCCAGTCCTTGCCGTCGTAGACGTCGAGGCTGCCGATGCGCCACGGTCCGTTCACCGTCGTGTCACTCACCTCGAAGAGCGGCCTGTCCTTGACCTCGCTCAGCGGCACGGTGCGGGGCTTCTGGGGCTGCTGGGTGGGATCGATGAGCGGCTTCGGGAACAGGAAGTTGGACTGGGCCGCCAGGTAGAGCGCAAACGTCACCGCCGCGATGAGCGGGATGGCGCGCACGGCACGACGCAACTCGTAGGACAGCGGCGGGCGCTGGTCGTCCTCGCCCAGCGTCTGGGCCGCGCTGAGCAATCCCAAGCCGATCGCGAAGAGCACGAGGGCGACCAGCCCGCTGGCGAGCTGCTGGTCCTTCGGCACGCTGATCGCGGCGATCCCGATGATGGGAACCGGCACCAGCAGCGCGAGGGATCGGCGCTGCAACGTGACCGCGGTCCACATGGCGCCGAAGCCCACGGCGCCGAGCAGCCAGCCCAGGATGGCGGCCCAACCCGGCTCGAATTTCACGGGCGGGCGCAGGACGTCGCCTGCCTTGGCCGCTTCGCTCACCAGCCGCGAGGCGTTGGCGATGTTGCCCGGTCCCGTGAGGGCGAGCGTGAACAGCCCGATGGCGAACAGACCGACGGCAATGGCCAGATTGGTGACGATGGCCCGTCGCAGCCGCGAGGCGAACCCGCCGAGGGCGATGCCGAGGATCCCGGCGACCGCCGCGTAGATGCGCGGCGAGAACCCCGTGAAGATCCCGCCCGCCATGATGGCGGCGGCGATGGTGGTCGCACCGACGGCGAGTCCGAGGCGAAGGACGGGCGTATCGGGCTCGATGGGCTCCTCGGCCGCCCCGTCGGGGATCGGAGCGTCCAGCCCACCCTCGGCCAGGCGCTCGTCGGCGCGCTCCTCGATGGTGGCGAGGTCGACGTCGCCGGGTGGCGTTGTGGTCGTGCTCACGTCAGATCCGGTTTCCTGCGCCCATGTCCGCGTACAGGGCCGTAGCCAGGTCCTGGCCTGGGTGTACACCGGCGACCTGGCACCCGAGAGCAGCCGCCACGCCCATGGTCTCGGCGTGCTCCTCGTTCCAGAGCAACGCGACCACGAGGACGGACACGCCCTTGTTCAGCAACAGCTTGAGCTGTGCAGCCTCGGTGGCCCCGAGGCGCGGGGTGATCAGGATGTTGTGGGCATCGCGCCGTGGTGACGTGACGAGCCGCATGATCACCTTCGAGAGCGGCTCGCGGTCCATCTCTACGCGTGCGGTGGCATCGAGCATCTGGATCTGCGCCGTCTGGCCGCGGAGCCCGCGGGTGAGCGGCCCTCCATTGCACTCGATCTTGACCTCGTAGCCCTCCCGCAGGTGACGGACGCCGAGGGAGGCTGCCGCGCGCACGCCCATCTCGAAGGACTCGGAAAGGCCTTCACCGTCGCGGCTGTGGGAGCCGCGATCGGTGTCGAGGATGATCGAGATGTGGTCGGTGATGCCCTGCTCCGCCTCCCGCACCATGATCTTCCCGGTGCGCGCCGATGCCCGCCAGACGATGCGCCGTAGGTCGTCGCCCGGCTTGTACTCGCGCATGCCGTAGAACTCGAGGCCCGACGGCCACGGCTTCGACACGGGAGGACGGATGGGAGGGTCTTCGAACTGCCGCGTGAGTGGCCGGTCCGAGACGAGCTCGAGGCGCGGGTGAACCAGCAGCTCGAACGGCTCTGAAACGACCGTCTCCCGCTGACACAGACCGAGGGGGTCACCGGCGACGGCGACCAAGGGCCCGACCTCGTACACGCCCCGCCGGCTGCACCGCAGTCCGTAATGATGCGAGACCTCGCTCCCGGCACTCAGCCGCGTCACGGGAACGCGGACAGGCTGGCCGAGGCGCTCCGGCACGCGCTCCTCGAGGATGAACTGGCCGACGCGCCGCTCAGCGGTGAGCTTCACCTCGACCTCGAGTCGCTGGCCTTCGTGAGCACGGGGGAACAGACCCGATCGCTCTCCGGTCAGGCGCAGTCGGCGAGGAGCGAGGAAGTAGCTGGCGACGAGCAGCAGGATGGCGCCGTAGCCGAGGATGTACATCGACGTCCCAGCCACGATGCGAGCGATGACGATCGCGATGACGGCCCCGACGAACGCGATCTGACCGACCCGCGTGATGCCGGCCTTCCTTTGCAGCTCCTCGGTGCGTCGCCGGATCCTGCCGGGGGAGAGCGCCTCGGTGACGCGGTCGACGCGCGCGCGCAGGCGACCGCGGGCCTCAGCCCGCTCCACCACAGATGCTCGTTGCCTCCGCCGTCCACCACGTGCGGAACCGGGGAGGCGGTTGCCGCCCCTGCTCACGCCAGCGCCAGCTCCCGCTCCCCTGCGGGTCCGGACATCGGGGGCTTCACACGGCTGACCAGCCTGTCGATGACGCCCTGCGTCGTCTCACCGCGCAGGATCGCGTCCGGGTTCAGGATGATCCGGTGCGCCATCACGGGCACGAGCAGCGTGCGCACGTCATCCGGATAGACGTGCTCGCGGCCGTCGGCTGCGGCCAGCACGCGCGCTGCGCGCATGAGCGCGATCGAGGCGCGGGGACTGCCACCCATGGCCACCGCCGCATCGTCCCTCGACGCGTGCACCAGGTCGACGATGTAATAGCCCACCTCGTCGCTGATCTGGACGGTGGCGGCGTACTCGATCATCCCCGACACCGCGGGCGTGTTGATGATGGAGCCCAACTCCTCGATGAGGAGGTTTCCCGAGTTGTCGAACATCACTTCGAACTCTGACGCCCTGTCCATGTATCCGATCGACAGCTTGAAGAGGAAGCGGTCGAGCTGTGCTTCGGGTAGCGGGAAGGTGCCGGCCTGCTCCACGGGGTTCTGGGTGGCAAGCACGAGGAAGGGACGCGGCAGCTCGTAGGTGACACCGTCTGCAGTCACCTTGCGCTCTGCCATGGCTTCGAGCAGGGCCGACTGTGTCTTCGGCGTGGCTCGGTTGATCTCGTCGCACAGCAACACGTTGGCGAACACGGGGCCGGGATGGAACTCGAAGACACCCTTGGTCTGGTCGAGGATCGAGGAGCCCGTGATGTCACCCGGCAGCATGTCCGGGGTGCACTGCACCCGGCTCGTCTCAGCGTCCATCGACTGGCCGAGCGCTCGAGCGAGCATCGACTTCCCGGTGCCAGGCACGTCCTCGAAGAGGATGTGGCCCTCGGCGAGGATGGCCACCAAGGCGAGCCGGACTACGTCCCGCTTGCCTTTGATGACGGACTCGACGTTCTCGACGATGCCGTCGAAGGCCTTCTTGAAGCTTGCGGCATCGCTGGATGACCGCCGGGGGCGCGTGCCTCGCATGTTCACTGCTTCTCCTGTGGGTGGTGCGACGGGCTGGCGGCTCATTTGCTGGATCCCTGCCCGAGCGTCGGAGGATTCGACGCCGCCGTCGGAGAATCCTCTCCCTCGGGGAGCGCCTCACATTAACGCTGTGAGTCCTGGGCACGCCCGGGAGGCCCGACCGCCCGTTGGTGAGACAAAAAGGTCGCAACCGCGGTACAAAGAACCCCGGCGGGCGTGGCCCGCACCCACGCTGTCGGAGGAACGCTTGGCTGTAGTCACCATCGCACCGGAGGCCAGTTCGCCTTCGTGGGCCCGCAAGTTCCCCCCGCTGATCGCGATCGTTGTGGCCCTGCTCATCGCCCTGGCCGTACTGCCGTCGGCGCTGAATCTGCCGCAGTCGAATCCCTCCACCGTCCTGGAGTACGCGCCTGTCCCACCGACCGACGACACGCCGCCGCAGGACAACAACTCCAACCTGTCGTCACTGAGCCTCTCGGGCTCGAGCGGGGTGCAGGGCGGCGGAGCGCTCGGCGGCGTCGGTGGCGCGGACGGCCTGCCCGACTCGCCTGCCGACAACTCTCGACCCAACGCGCGGACGAGCAGGACCAAGCGGTGCGTTCCCAACAAGGACGGGACGGCGCGACAGACCGAGGACCCGCTGGCCCCTCCGTGCGTGGCGTCGTTCGACGGCGACAACTTCGGCTCCACCTACCAGGGCGTGAGCCGCGACGAGATCACGCTCCTGATCTACGAGGACGGCGCAGCAGGCCAGCTCGCCACCAGCAAGGGTGCCCAGGAGGTCGCGCCCGACCCGGGGACTTACAAGGACCTCGACGACCCGCCGACGGACAACGACTTCATCCACGAGCGGACCGCCCGCGTCTGGCTCAAGTACTTCAACGACCGCTTTCAGACCTACGGGCGCCGGGTGCACGGGTACATCTACTACTCGGGCGCCGAGAGCGACGAAGGCCGGCGGGCCGACGCGTCCGACAACGCCAGCGGCAAGTCGATGCCGAAGCCCTTCGCCGTGATCGACCAGGCCAACTTCCGCGGCCACAACGCGGCCTATCAGGACGGCATGGCTCGGCGCGGGGTGCTCATCTTCGAGGACCTCAACGGGTTGGCCAACTCGTTCTACAAGAAGTACGCCCCGCTGGTCTGGGGCTTCTGGCCCGACATCGAGCGGCAGGCCGACCAGTACGTGTCCTACGTCTGCGACCGCGTCGTGAAGTCGGGCACGGTCACACACTCGGGGCCGCAGTACTTGGGCCAGAAGCGCAAGTACGGGATGATCTACACGAGCGACAAGGGCTATCCCGGCCTGCAGCTTCTTGCCCAGTACGTGCAACAAGGCGTCGAGGCGTGCGGGGCCAAGATCGCGGACACCGCTACGTTCCCCGTTGCTGGCTACTCGGTGAGCGCGGGCCAGAGCCCCGACTATGCGGCGCTCGGGATGTCGAAGTTCCAGAGCGAGGGCATCAACACCATCCTGTGGGCCGGTGGCCAGGAGACGTTCTTCAGCCACGCGGCCGGCAACCTCAACTACCTACCCGAGTGGATCATCGCCGGTGACCGCGTCATGGAGAGCTTCTTCAACGCCGGCCAGCAGGACCAGAACGTCTGGAACCACGCATGGGCGGTGAGCAACGTCACCTGCCACGGCAAGTTCGACGACGAACCCGACGTGCGCGCCTTCCGCGAGGCGAGCGGGCCCGACTTCCCCAGGCGCGACATCCAGTACGCCCAGCCCGTCTATCTCGACATGTTCCAACTCTTCCGGGCCATCCAGGTCGCAGGACCGAGGCTCGGGCCGAGCTCGGTCGACAAGGGCTTCCACGCCATCCCCCGCATCAAGAGCGACAACTGCCAGAAACCTGCCGGCTTCTATGACTCCGGCGACTACAGCTACGTGAAGGACGCGTCGGTGATGGTGTGGGACAGCAACGCCGACAACCCCTTCAGCAGCCAGCAGCCCAAGGGCTGTTACCGCATGTTGGAGAACTCAGCGCGCTATCTGGCCGGGCAGTGGGGCGAGGGCGACGACTTCGCCAGCGGCCGCTACAAGGGCACAGAGCCTTGCAACGCCTACGACGTCTCCATCGGTATCCGCACGGGACCTGCGCCTTCCAGCTGAATGAGACCGGACCAGACTCGCGTCAGCCCAGGTGAGAGGTAGGAATTCCGACTTTGCACGGCGAACTCCCCCCCGACATGGCACGTCCGACCACTCCTTCCCGCCCGGACGGCGCTGCACGGCGTCGCAGCTGGGTAGTCGTCTTGGGTTCGGTCTTCGTGCTGGCGGCCACCACGCTGGTCGTCCTGATCGCCCCGGCCGGGGCGACAGTGCAGCCCACCTTCCATGTGAAGCTGGGCGAGGACTCCGAGCAGAGCTACGGCCCGATCCCGCTGCAGAGCCCGCTCTCGCAGGTCCAGGACCCAGCGCCATCCGACTGCGCCACGCCCGGCTTCTGCGACGTCGTCCCCTTCGAGGTCGCGACCCCACCTGGCTACAACCCCGATGACTACTACATGACCGTGAAGGTGTCGGTCAGCTGGTCGAGTGAGACCATCGACAACCCGGCGCAGCCGGTGCAGCAGAACGATCTCGACATCTATCTGTACGACGCCAAGGGCGAGAACCTCATCAACCGGAGCGCATCGTCGGCGAACCCCGAGATCGTGAGCACCGAGCAGACGTCGTTCCAGCTCCTCGTCAACAACTTCAGCGGAGCCAACACCGGCTACACGGTCAAGGCCCACATGACGTTGGAGAAGATCGAACTGCCGTCCGAGGCACCGCTCCCCCGCCTGAGTTCGGGTTCGGGTTCCGGTTCGGGATCGTTCGGCGGAGGAACGGACAGCACGGGTTCGTTCGCCTCGGGTGGCGGCTCCCTGGGAGATGTAGGTGGCGCACCTGTGCCGGCGTTTGCACCCGTGGCGGGCAGTGGCAGCGGGATCGCATCCGGTCTCAGTCTTGTCGACGGCGGCGACGCGGCGGACGTGAGCCTTGGCAGGGATCAGCTCGCGGGACTGGGCGGACGAAGCACTGCGGTACCGCTGCGGCGGGCGGCCAAGACCACGTCGCCGGCTCCGCTCGTGCTGATCTTCTGGCTGGTCGTCCTGCCGGTCGCCATTCTCGGCGGCGCCGGCGCGTGGCTCGTTCGGCGCTCGCCGACGGCCATTCGGGTCTGAGCGCTCAGACGACGAGCGCCCGCGGGAGCGCGCTTCGGAGGCGGCGCCGGGCGCGGCCTCTGACCCGCCACGGGAGCGTCACGATCTCCACGTGACGCAGGCCGTGCAAGTGGTCGAGGCCGGGACCGGCAACGTCCGTCCCCCAGAGCTGGAGCACCCGCAGATGAGAAAGAGATGCGAGCCCGGCCATCCCCGCGTCTGTGACGCGAGTGTTCCCCAGACCCAGGGTGCGCAGCGAGGTGATCCGGCCCAGCAGCGCCAGCCCCTCGTCGGTGACGTGGGTGTCCCACAGCGCAAGATGTTCGAGCCGGTCGAGCCCTTGCAGATGCAACAGCCCGGCGTCGGTGACACCGGTGTCCGTGAGGTCGAGCTCCTGCAGCCCCGTCATCCCAGTGAGATGCACCAGCTGCGCGTCGTCGATGGCCGCGCCGGCCGCGTGGAGGGCGTACAGGCCGGTCGGGGCCAGCGCCCGCAGCGGCGACAGGTCGGTGGCGCCGTCGACCGCGAGGCTGATGCGCGTCCGGCCTGCCGGTCCTGGCACGCCGGAAGTTGCCATCCAGTACCGGAATCCGTTCCCGATCTCGAGGCGAGGGTGCGGTCCGCGGACCCTCCCCCTCCGCTGACGCGCCGCCATCTTGGCCGCCGAGAGGGCACCGTCGTACTCGCTGCGGAGCCGAGGGTCGCGCAGGACGTTCCATGCCGCGTTCACTGCCGCCATCGCTTCCTGTGCCTCGTCGAGGACGGCCACCGAGGAGCCGACGTGCGAGTCGGGGTGATAGGCCCGGGCGCGGCGGTAGTAGGCGCGCTTGATCTGGTCGGACGAGGCCTTGGGGCTGACCCCGAGGACGTCGTAATGGGTGGTCACCGGGTCGGTAGTTCTGCACGCCGACCGACCGCTCCTGCCCGACCCGCGAGGACCTGGGCCGAGGAGTACGGTCCGCGCATGGCCACATACGCGAACGGCATCCCGTCCTGGGTCGACCTCGGCAGCCCCGACCCCGACGCCTCGGCCGCCTTCTACGGCGGTCTGTTCGGGTGGACGACCACCGAGCCAGGGCCCGTCGAGGAGACGGGCGGCTACCGGATGTTCCTGAAGGGCGACAAGGTCGTTGCCGGCCTGGGCCCGAACCAGGAGGGCGCGCCTCCCTCGTGGACGACGTACCTGGCGGTGGACGACGCCGACAAGACGGCCGAGCTCGTGAAGGGCAACGGGGGCATGGTGTTCGTCGAGCCCATGGACGTCATGGACGCGGGGCGCATGGCGATCTTCGCCGACCCGTCCGGCGCGGTGTGCGGCGTGTGGCAGGCGGGAGAGCACACCGGAGCTGACATCAAAGGCGAGGAAGGCTCGCTCATCTGGAACGAGCTCATGACGCGCGACGTCGAAGGCGCCAAGCGCTTCTACAGCGCCGCGTTCGGCGTCGAGCCCACCCCGTTCCCGCAGGCCGAAGGGCCCGAGTACACGGTGCTCAACGTGAACGGCCAAGGCGTCGCCGGCATCCTGTCCATGCCGGACGACATGCCGGCCGAGATGCCGAGCGTGTGGGTGACGTACTTCGCCACCACCGACGCCGATGCCACGGTGGCCAAGGCCACGTCGCTCGGCGCGGGCGTCATGACCGAGCCCTTCGACGTCCCCACGGTCGGGCGCATCGCCGTCCTGACCGGCCCCCATGGCGAGAACTTCGCCGTGATGAAGCCCGACCCGCAGATGCAGCCGTAGGTCAGGCCAGGTTGGACGACCGCGGGTAGGCGTTGCCCGGGTCGGTGAGCACGTTGACGAGGTACGGCACCCCTGCCGCGAGCGCGCGGTCGAGGGCGGGCCCGAGGTCGGCCGGTCGTTCGACCGTCTCGCCCGCCCCGCCGAGCGCCTTGACCACGTCGTCGTAGCGGCAGCCCGGCTGCAGGTCGGCGGCCACGTCGTAGCCGTAGATGGCGCGCATGGGGTGCTTCTCGAGTCCCCAGATCCCGTTGTTGCCCACCACGCAGACAACGGGCAGGCCGTGACGGACGAGCGAGTCGAAGTCCATCCCGTTGAAGCCGATGGCGCCGTCGCCCATGAGCAGCACGACCTGCCGGTTCGGGTGGGCGACGCGCGCCGCCATCGCATAGCCCAGGCCGGTGCCGAGGCAGCCGTAGGGGCCGGGGTCCATCCAGCACCCGGGCTGATAGGACTCGACGTACTTCCCGGCGTAGGAGACGAAGTCGCCGCCGTCACCGATGACGACCGCGTCGCGTGCCAGGCGGCGGTTGAGCTCGCCGTAGATGCGGGCGGGATGGATGGGGTCGCTGTCGGACTCGAGCTCAGGTCGCTCGGCGGCCCGTTTGGCCGACTCCTCGTCGCGCAGCCGCGCGATCCACGGTTGGTGGTCGGCGCGGTTGCCCTCGTACGAAGCGAAGGCATCGAGGATCGCCGTCAGGTCGCCGACGGGCGCGGCCGCCACCTCGGCGTGGGTGGCCCGCCCTTCTGCGCTGTCGCACACGTGGATCACCTTGGCGCCGCCGAAGGAACCGAAGGACAGGCGGAAGTCGAGCGGCGTCCCGACGACGACAACCACATCGGCCTCGGACTTGATGGTGCCACGAGTACGGGAGAACGCCAGCTCGTGATCGGCGGGGAGCGTCCCCCGCCCGAGCCCGTTGACAAAGGTCGGGACACGCAGCTCTTCCACGCACCGGCGCAGCGCCTCCCACGCGCCGTCCCACCACACGTCGCTGCCCGCGAACAACACGGGACGCTCGGCGCCGGCGATCAACGCGGCGGCGCGCGCCACCTCGTCGGGATCGGGGTCAGCACCGCGCGGCACGACCGCGTCGGGCACGTCGGCCTCTGCGCTGGCGAACACCACGTCCAGCGGGAAGTCGAGGAACACCGGGCCCCGGTGGGGCGTCAGCGCCGCCGTCACCGCCTCGTTGACGAGCCTGGGGATGTCGGCGGTGGCGCCGACCGTCGCGGCCAGCTTGGTGATGGAGGCCACGATGGGCACGTGGTCGAGCTCCTGCAGCGAGCCCGCACCCCACCGCGCCTGCGGCGCGCGACCGCCGAGCACGACGAGCGGCGCCCCGTTGAAATGGGCGGTCGTCATGGCGCTCACGCCGTTCGTGATGCCGGGCCCAGCCGTCAGCACGGCCACGCCGGGGCGGCGGGTGAGCTTGGCCATCCCCTCGGCCGCGAAGGTCGCCGTCTGTTCGTGGCGGACGTCGTAGATGCGCGCCTCGGCCTTCACGCACGCGTCGTAGAACGGGAAGATGTGACCACCGGACAGCGTGAAGATCTCGCGCACTCCGTGGCCCGCGAGCGTCGCCCACGTGAGCTCGCCGCCGTGGCCGTTCATGCTGCCTGCTGGGGTGCGAACCCGTAGAAGTCCACGGTCATCTCCTCGTTGGTGATCTGCGACTTGCCGTACTGGCGCGGCACCGACAGGTCGGCGGGCAGCAGGACGCGACGGATGCGGCCCTGGGTGTCGATGTACACGTCGGCGTAGAACTGCTTCTGGGGCGGGAGCACGCTCGCCAGCCGGTCGCGCCGCGCCGCGGGTGTACCTGCGATGGCCTTGACCGGGTCGACGTCCAGCTCGTAGCGAATGGTGCCCACGCCTTGGACCTCCACGCCGCCATAGGTGACGACGCGCACCGCGCCACGCACCACGTCGATCGCCAACGCGGGATCGGTGAGGAAGGGGTTGGCCACCTCGTGGCCCTTCACCGTCACCCGGGGGACCCCCGTGCGCAGGTCGAGGCTGCCGTCGCTCTGCACGCCCGAAGCCGCGCCCGCCACCCGGGCCGTGCCGGCCGCCTCGGTGCGATCGGGGGCGCGCCGGACCACGCCGACGGGCTCGCCGCGGGGGCCCGCGTCGTCGGCCGAGCCGCACCCCGCAGCAGCAAGGGCGACCAGAAGCAAGGCAACGGATACTGCGCGCACGGCCTGTAATCTACGGGGGCTTACGCGGGAGGGGCACGGTGGAAGGATCGAAGCTGCGAGCACGGGCGTTCGCCACGTTGCGCTTGGTCGCCAGCGTGTTGATCCTCGCCGTCCTCGTGCCGAGGGTGCACCTCGGCGCCGTCCTCCGGTTGCACACCCTCGGCTGGCTGGCCGCGGCCATCGCGGTGACGTTCGCCGGTGTTGTCCTGTCCGCCCTGCGGTGGCAGCGCGTGCTGGCCGCCCTCGCCCTGCGGGCGCCGGTCCCCACCCTGCTCTCGCACTACCTGGCCAGCCTGTTCGTGGGCAACGTCCTGCCGTCCACCGTCGGTGGCGACGTGCTGCGCGTGACCCGGCTGGCCGCCGCCAACGGCGACACCCCGGGCACGTTCGCGTCGGTGGTCATCGAGCGCCTCACCGGATGGGTCGTGCTCCCCGTCCTCACCCTCGCGGCGGTGATCGCCAACCCCGGCTTGCGGCGCGACGCGCCCCAAGCCGTCGGTCTGTGTGTGCTCATCGCCGTGTCCACCCTCACGGGGCTGCTGCTCCTGCTCGTCGGTGTCGCCCACCCGCGCCTGGGCGGCCGCCTCACCGCGTCGGACGGCTGGCGCCGCTTCACCGGTGCGGTCCACCTCGGGCTCGACCGCTTCCGCCGCCGTCCCGGCCTCGCCCTCGAGGTGCTGACGGCCGGGTTCGCCTACCAGCTGGCGGTCATGCTGGCCGCCTTCTTCGCGGCCAAGGCGCTCGGTATCGATGTCGGATGGACGGCGATCCTCGCCTTCTTCCCCGTGGTCGCCATCATCCAGGTCATCCCCGTCACCATCGGCGGCCTGGGAACACGTGAAGGCGCGCTCGTCCTCCTGCTAGGAAGCTTGGACGTGGCCAGTGCCGACGCCATCGCCCTCGGGCTCCTCTTCTACGGCGTGAACCTCGTCGTGAGCCTGCTCGGCGCACCGGCCTTCGCCCTCGCCCGCCGGCCCGCACGCGTCCTCGCTTGAGCCGGCCCCGCCTGCGCTGGTGGCGCGAGGTCGCCTACGTCCTCGCGTTCTACGGGATCTACACGTTCATCCGCAACCGCGGTCTCGACACGGACTCGGCTCACCTCGCCTTTCGCCACGCACGCCAGGTGATCCACATCGAGCGCGCCCTCGGGACGTTCCACGAGGAGACCATCCAGGACTGGTTCCTGCCCTACCACTGGTTCATCTCGTTCTGGAACGTCTTCTACGGGACTGCGCACTTCATCGTCACCGCCTTCGCCCTCATCTACCTGTTCCGCCGCGGACCCGAGCGCTACCCGCTCTGGCGCAACACCCTCGCCTGCACCACCGCGCTGGCACTGATCGGCTTCGCCTTCTACCCGCTCATGCCGCCCCGACTCCTCCCCCCGCACTACGGCTTCGTGGACACGCTGCAGACCATCGGCGGGCTGTGGTCGTTCGACAGCGGCACCATGCACAAGATCTCCAACCAGTACGCGGCCATGCCGAGCCTGCACTTCGCGTGGTCGAGCTGGTGCGTGTTCGTCCTCTATCCCATGATCCGCAGGCCGTGGCTGCGGCCGATCATGGCCGTGTACCCGTTCCTCACCCTGTTCGCCATCGTCGTCACCGCCAACCACTACTGGCTGGACGCGGCCGGCGGCGCCTTCGTGCTCACCTGCGGGTTCCTGCTGGCGCGCGCCCTCACCGCTCGCCTCGAGCAGCGCACGCCTCGCGGCGTCGAACCCGCCCTCGACTGACCCTGCCCTGTTCTCGAGGCAATGACTTCCGGTTTCCGTAAGTCATTGCCTCGAGAACAGAGGGGTTCACTAGGAGGCGGGGAGGGCGCGGGACACACCGATCGCCGACCCCACGCCCTTGAAGGACCTGGTGCGGGCGCGTGTGAAGCGCACCTGCGGCAGCGACTCGCCGATGGCAGCGCGGACGTCAGTGGTGACGAGCACCTCGCCGCCCTTGGCCGACTCGGTGACGCGCGCGGCCACGTTGACGGTATGACCGATCACGTCGTCGCGCGTCACGACGACGTCGCCGACATGCGCGCCAGCCCGCAACCGCAAGGGCTTGGGCTGGGCCGCCACCAGCTCGAGGCAGGACAGCACGGCGGCCTCGGGCTCGGGGAAGGTGAGCAGCAGCCCGTCGCCGAGCCGCTTCACGACCCGTCCGCCTCGACTGCGCACGACGGGGCCCACGGCGCGGTGGTGGACGGTGAGCAGGCGGCTGGCCTGCTCGTCACCCTTCTCGGCCGTGAAGCGGGTGAAGCCTTCGAGATCGGTGAACGCGACGGTGAGCCGGGCCGAGCTCCCGGGCAGGTCCTCGCCGTCGGTCGGCGACGACAGCACCTGGATGGCCGACAGCCCAAGGTTGGCGAGCAGCGACGGACGACGCTCGACCGACCGCTCGAGCAGGCGCTCGATGACGTCGATGGGCGCCGACGTGCTGACAGGACCGTCGCCACCCTCGACCCACTCGCGGCTGACCACGCCCACCTCGGTGAGGCTGGCCAGCAGCTCCGGGTCGCGCTGGCGCAGGATGCCCACGACCCGCGAGGCGAGGCCGCGCCGCATCGACTCGACGGCGCGCTTGCCTGCGACGCGCGGGGACGCGCTGGCCTGGTCGTCCGGCTGGTCGCCCACGCGCGTCACCGTACCGCCCGCCCCTCGGGCGCCAGCGGGTTCACGCTGTGGCATGCGCCACCTTCTGAACGGCCAGCCGTACACGCACGGACATGGGGCTGAATGTGTCTATCCGGTGACGGGTTGTAACTTTGACAGCCGTGCTCCTCGAGCGGATTACCTCACCCGCCGATCTGCGCTCGCTCAGCTACGAGGAGCTGGATGCGCTTGCGGTCGAGATCCGGGACTTCATCGTCCGGGCCGTGGCCGTCACGGGGGGGCATCTGGGGTCCAACCTCGGTGCGGTCGAACTGACGCTCGCCGTCCACCGGGTCTTCGACTCCCCGAGGGACATCGTGCTCTGGGACACAGGTCACCAGGCCTACGTCCACAAGATCGTCACCGGGCGGCGCGACGCCTTCGGCACCCTGCGCCAGGCGGGCGGCCTCTCCGGCTACCCGAGCCGGCGCGAGTCAGAGCACGACTGGGTGGAGAACAGCCACGCCTCCACCATCCTGTCCTACGCCCACGGGCTGGCCACCGCCGTGCACCGCAGTGGTGCCGACCGTCGAGTGGTCGCGGTGATCGGCGACGGGTCGATGACGGGCGGCATGGCCTTCGAGGCCCTCAACAACCTGGGCCACAGCGGACGCCGGGCCGTCATCATCCTCAACGACAACGGCCGCTCCTACGCCCCCACCGTCTCCCGCCTCACCGAGGGCGTGGCACGGCTGCGCCTCAACCCGTCCTACATGGCGGTGCGCGGACGGGTGGAGTCGGCCCTCAAGGACCTGCCCGGTCTCGGACCCATCGCGGTGTCCGGCATCAAGGGGATCAGGGCCGCGTTCCGCGAGGTGCTCGAGCCCATGGCCTTCTTCGAGGGACTGGGCGTGCGCTACAGCGGTCCCATCGACGGCCACGACATCGCGGGTGTGGAGTCGGCGCTGCGCCACGCAGCCGAGCACGACGGTCCCATCGTCGTGCACGTGCTCACGCAGAAGGGCCGCGGCTATCCGCCCGCCGAGGACGACGACGAGAAGAACCTGCACGACGCACCCGTGTTCGATCCCCTCACCGGACCGCCGGCGGGATGGGCGGCACCGAAGGGATACACCGAGGCGTTCTCGCGGACGATGCTCGAGCTCGGCGAACGGCATCCCCAGGTGGTCGCCATCACCGCGGCCATGCCCGGGCCCACGGGCCTGCTGCCGTTCCAGGCCCGCTTCCCCGATCGCTTCCACGACGTGGGCATCGCCGAGCAGCACGCGGTCACCGCCGCCGCCGGGATGGCGATGGGCGGACTGCGGCCGGTGGTCGCGGTCTACTCGACGTTCTTCACGCGTGCCTTCGACCAGGCCAACCTCGACGTGGGTCTGCACCACCTGCCGGTCGTGTTCGCCCTCGACCGTGCCGGCATCACCGGCAACGACGGGCCGTCGCACCACGGCGTGCTCGACCTGGCCCTGTCGCTGTCCATCCCCGGCATGACGGTGTTCGCACCGTCGTCGGCCCAGGAGCTGCCCGTCATGCTGCGCACCGCTCTGGACCTCGACGGTCCGGCCGTCGTGCGCTACCCGAAGGGCGCGGCTCGCCAGGTCGACCCCGCCGAGGTCGGCGAGGGACTGTCGGCCCGCAAGCTGCGCGACGGCGGTGACGTCTGTCTGCTCGCGGTCGGCAAGATGGTCGAGGCCGCGCTCGAGGCAGCCGAGAAGCTCGACGCCGAGGGCGTGCACGCGACGGTGTGGGACGTGCGGGTGGTCAAGCCCCTCGACACCGCCATGCTCACCGACGCCGCCCGTCATCCCCTCGTCGTGACGGCCGAGGACGGCATCCGCGTCGGCGGGGCCGGCACGTTCATGACCGACGCCCTCGCTCGTCTGCGACCGGGCCAGCCGTCCCCGCCCGTGCTCGTCCTGGGGACGCCCATCGAGTACATCCCGCAGGGAGAGGTCGGGCAGATCCACGCCAGCCTCGGGCTCGACGGTGGCGGCATCGCCGCCTCGGTGCTCGACGCGCTGGCCGGCTCCCACGCGCCGCGTTCTTGAGCGCCGACGACCTCGACCTCGCGCTGCAGTTGGCCGACATGGCCGACGTGGTGACGGTCGAGAGCTTCCGCCGCCCGAACCTCGTCGTCGAGAGCAAGCCCGACAGCAGCTTCGTCACCGAGGCCGACCGTCACGCCGAGGAGGTCCTGCGCGACCACCTGCGCAACGTCCGCCCGGACGACGGCATCCTCGGTGAGGAGCACGGCAAGGTCGAAGGGACGAGCGGGGCCCGCTGGGTGATCGACCCCATCGACGGCACCCACAACTACATGCGCTCCATCCCCGTGTGGGCGACGCTCATCGCCGTCGAGCGGGACGGCGAGGTGGTCGTGGGCGTGGTCTCCGCGCCCGCCCTCGGCCGGCGCTGGTGGGCCGCACGCGGCGAGGGCGCGTTCGCGACCGACGGCGCGCGGCTCCACGTGTCCAAGGTGAGCCGCCTCGAGGACGCGCAGCTGAGCTCCGGGTGGGACGAGATCCTGTTCGAACCGGGCTACGAGGCACTCAGCAAGGCGTGCTGGCGCACCCGCGGCTTCGGCGACTTCTGGTCCGTCGTGATGGTCGCCGAGGGCGCGGTCGACGTCGCCGTCGAGCCCGGCTACCTGTGGGACCTGGCCCCTCTCGGCATCATCGTCGAGGAGGCGGGCGGCACCCTCACCGATCGCGCCGGCGTCCGGCGCCTCGACGCCGGCCACTGCGTCGCGACCAACGGACTGCTGCACGCCGACGCGCTCGCGCTGCTGACCCCCGCGTCCTGAGCGAACTCGCCGTGGGGGGCGGCGGGTCAGGCGCTGGGTTCGCTCCCGACGACGCTGACGAAGGACACGCACTCGCCGGGGGCGCCGCCGAGGTTGTGGGTCAGGCCGAGCTTGCGGCCGCCTTCGGTGACGGACTTGATCTGGCGCTCCGGCGGCGCCTCCTGGCGCAGCTGGAGCCAGCACTCGAAGAGCATGCGGAGGCCGCTGGCACCGATGGGGTGGCCGAAGGACTTGAGGCCGCCGTCGGGGTTCACGGCCAGCTCACCCTCGAGGTCGAAGGTCCCGGCCAGCACCTCCTTCCAGGCGAAGCCCCGCTCCGCGAACCCGAGGTCCTCCATGAGGACGAGCTCGGTGGGCGTGAAGCAGTCGTGCACCTCGGCCATGGCGAGCTCGGCGCGCGGGTCGTCGATGCCGGCCTGCTTGTAGGCGTCGGCAGCCGAGCGCGTGACCTCGGTGAAGGTGGTGTAGTCGTAGTCCGGCGAGATGGGACCGGCGGCCGGACCGGCCACGAAGGACAGCGCCTTCACGTACAGCGGGTTCTCGCAGTAGCGATGCGCGTCCTCCGCCCGCACGAGGATGGCGGCGGCCGAGCCGTCGCTGACGCCCGAGCAGTCGAAGATGCCGAGCTGGCCCGCGATCAGGGGGCTGTTGCAGATGACCTCCTTGGCCACCTCCTTGCGGAACTGCGCCCTCGGGTTGCGCGCGCCGTTGTAGTGGTTCTTCCACGCGATGCGGGTGAGGACGTCCTTCATCTCCGCCTCGTCCACGCCGTATTTGTGGCCGTAGGCGGGGGCGAGCAGCGAGAACATCGCCGGCGCCGTCATCGTCGCCGATGTGCCGTCGTTGGGCGGCGGGCCCATGGTGAGGCCCGAGAACCCCGAGTCCTTGAGCTTCTCGACGCCGATGGCCATGGCCATGTCGATGGCGCCCGACGCGACCGCGTAGCACGCGTTGCGGAACGACTCCGAGCCGGTCGCGCACATGTTCTCGAGCCGGCTGACCGGCTTGTAGTCGATCTTCAAAGGACGCGAGAGCGTCAGCCCGCTCACGCCGGATGCCATGGTGCCGAGCCAGAAGGCGTCGATGTCGTCGATCTTCACGCCAGCCGACGCGGTCGCCTCGCCGGCCGCGTCGATGAGCAGATCGTCGACGCTCTTGTCCCAGTGCTCGCCGAAGGGCGTGCAGCCCATGCCGACGATCGCCACTCGGTCGCGGATGCCATGCGAAGCCATCAGTCAGTCTCCTTCATCGGCTTGGCCTTCCAGAAGTAGTTGTGCACACCGGCAGAGGTGAAGATCCGGCGGAACGTCATCTCGACGCGGTTGCCGATCTTCACGGTCGCGGGGTCGACATCGGTGAGCTCGCACTGGAAGCGGCCACCACCGTCGAAGTCGACGACCGCCACCACTGTCGGCGGGCTGAGCGAGAACGCCAGCCGGTCGATGGTGAAGGTGGCGATGGTGCCGGGGACGTCGGCCAGCCGCTCCGGCGTCATCTGGTCGACGGCCTGGCACTTCACGCACACGCGTGCGGGCGGGAGGTGACGGGTCGCGCAGTTCTCGCAACGCGATCCCGTGAACCCGAACTTCCAGTGCTCCCGCCGGAACGACGGCGGCGCTGACGGCGCGGTCGGGTCGGGACGGCGGGGCGGCTCGCGGTGGAGCTGGCCCCGCCACGTGAGGAACGTCGGGTAGTCGAGGCCGCTGTTGCCCGCTTCGATCTGCTCGCGCACGGTGGTCTTGCGCTGGTAGCCGGCCAGCGCATCGGTCGTGCGCCAGATGCCGCAGTCGGCGCCGTCGGCGAGGGTGAGCAGCGCGATGGTCTGTCCCGGTTCGGCCCGGTCGAGGACATCCGCGAGCACGATCCCGCGATGGGCGGTGCCGGTGTTGCCGATGACGCTCGTCAGGTCGTCGACGGTCGCGCCCAATCGGCGGGCGGCGCGCGGGTGGACGCCGGTGACGATGAGGTGATCCACCTCGGTGAGGCCGGCCTGCTTGAGGGCGTCGGTGAGCGCGGCCTGCGCCAGGGGCACGTAAGCGACCTCGCCGAAGCGCTCTTCCCACTGGTGCGAGGACGGCTCGCCGGGGATGCGCCACCTGTCGAGGAACTCGGCCGTCGCCGACGCCCCGGCGATGTGCTCGCAGATCACGTCCTCGTCGCCGAAGAGGAACGCGACGGCACCGTCGCCACCGTCCCGCTCGTCGCCGCCGCCGGGGAGTCCGGTGCGGACGTCGGACAGCACGACCAACGACTCGCCCGCCTTGACCCCGAGGCGCATCGCGCCGGAACCAGATCGCACCGAGCCACCGAAGTCGAAGGCCGCGACCTCTTCGGGCAGGCCCAGGGCCGCATGCACCGCAGTGGCGTTGGTCTTGTCAAGGTAGGGCGGAGCAGCGGTCGCGAACACCACCTGGTCGAAGCCGCCCCGCGCTGCGATGGGGCGGGCCGCCTCGACGGCCATCGACGTCGGGTCCTCGTCATAGGAGGCGACGGCGCGGGTGCCCTTACCTCCGAGGGTGCCGAGCGCCTCGCCGATGCGCGCCCGCTCGAGGCGGAAGAAGGGGATGTACGCGTTGTACGCGGTGATGCCGGCCATGCACAGAAGTTAGCGCCGGTTCACGATCGGCCGCCTCCCGACCTCCCACCCCCGACTTGGCGTGAGTTTTCCGGACTATTCGCGGAAAACTCACGCAAAGTCGGGTCAGGAAAGTCGGGTCAGGACAGTGCGAGCAGCTTCTTGCCATCCTCGTCGTCGACGTCCATGAAGGCGATGCGGTACTCGAAGCCGTCGCCGTCGGACTGGGCCTGCAGGATCTGACCCAGCATCGACACGGTGTCGCCGTTGGGGAGCTGCAGGCTGATGGTCGGGTCGTTGCCCGGTGGGAACCGCTTGTCGGTGTGCAGTCGGCAGCCGCCGGGGCCGATGTCGACGGTGGTGCCGACGACCGACGCGAAGTCGCTGTCGCCTTCGAACGCGGTCATGGCCACACGCAGCTCGACCCGTGCACGGGGCGCGGCGCGGCGCTGCACGCGCTCGACGTTGTCGACGGTGAGATCGATCACCGCCTTCTGCTCCTTGCGCGGGACGGCGTGGGCCTTGACGCGGTAGAGCGCCTCGGGCGTGAAGAAGCTGGCGATGACCTCGATCTCCGCCTCGGGCGCCGTGGGCGACGCGCCGAGGTCGATGGCCACCGTGCCGTTGCTGTCGGACATCACCACGCCGGTGAGACACTGGTCCGCGTCGTCCGCCAACTCGATCAGCGCAACCTGGCCGGGTGCCGGCTTCCAGGCTGTCGACATCGTTCCCCCTTCGTCCTCCGTGACACGAAGGGTACCGGGTTTCCCACCCTCCGTCGCTAGTCGGGCTCGTGTCCCTCGAGCGGTTCGGTGAGGTGGGCGCCGTCGTTTCGGACACTGTTCACGTCGGTGGACACGGGGTAAACCTCCAAGTCGTCGGCAGGCGGCGTCACGAGCAGACGCTGGACGGCGTCGAGGTCGTGCTGCTCGACGTCCAGCCACGACTTCCACGCGTCCGGCGGCAGCATCACCGGCATGCGATCGTGTGTCCGCGCCACCACCTGGTTGGCGTCGGTGGTGATGATCGAGCACGTGCGCAATGGCTCGACGTCGGGATGGTCGTCGTCGTGCCAGACCTCCCACAGCCCGGCGAAGGCGAGGGGCTCGCCGTCCTTGCGGTGGATGAAGAACGGCTGCTTCTTCTGCCCCTCGGGCCGGTCCTGCCATTCGTAGAAGCCGTCAGCGGGAATGATGCAGCGTCGTCGTTCGAGGGTGCGCTTGAACTTCGACTGCAGTGTCTCCAGCCGGGCGTTGATCATGCGGTTGCCGACCTTGGGGTCCTTGGCCCAGAACGGGACCAGGCCCCACTTGAACGTGCCGAGCCGCCGCGTGCCGTCCTTGCCCTCGGCGACGGCGTAGACCTCGTCCGTCGGCGCCACGTTGTACCGCTCACCGAGCTCGGGCGCGCGCACGTCGGCGACCTGGAACCGTTTGGCCAGCACACCCACCGGCGTGGACGACACGTACCTCCCGCACATGTCGGGGGTCTAGAGGCCCGAGAAGTCGGGCTCGCGCTTCTGCATGAAGGCGGCGATGGCTTCGCGGTTGGCCGGGCTCCCGACCACCCGGCCCAGGGCGGCCTCCTCGCGCGGCCGCGCGTCCTTCACTCGTGGGACCCGCACGTCGAGCAGCAGCTGCTTGTTCTCGACCAGCGACGACACGGGCATCGCCGCGATCTGCTCGGCATAGGACAGCACCTCGAGAAGCAGGCGCTCGTCGGGGAACGCGCGCCACGCCAAACCCATGTCCACCGCCTCTGCCGCGCTCAGGAAGGAGGAGGTGAACAGGAGATGGGCGGTGTTCTGCCAGCCGAGCCGTTCCGGGAAAAGGACGCTGCTGCCCGCCTCTGCCGCGATGCCGAGGCTCACGAACGGCGCACGGAAACGGGCCCGCTCAGAGGTGAAGACGATGTCGCAGTGCAACAGCATGGTGACGCCGATGCCGACCGCGACCCCGTTGACGGCCGCGATGAGCGGCTTGGGAAACGACTGCAGGGTGTCGACGAAAGGCATGAACCCGCGCGACGCCGCTTCCTCCGGCGTGCGCGCCTTGCCCATCTCCGACAGATCCTGCCCGGCGCTGAACGCTCCCTCTGCGCCGGTGATGACGACGACCGCGACGCTGGGGTCGTCGGCCGCCCCCGTCAGCGCGTCGCGAAGCGCGTCGTACAGGTCGTCGTTGAACGCGTTCTTGGCCTGGGGTCGGTTGAGGGTCAGCACCCGCACACGGCCGCGGTCCTCGGTCAACAGGATGTCGCTCATATCGGTTGAACCCTCTCTGGGTGGCCGGACCATGTCCACGCGTAGGTCCGACGGCTGAGTCCCACCATGGCCCCGCCGAGCGCTTGTGGGTGGATGAACGTGGTGTGGTCGCCGACCGCGGTGTGGGCGACGCCCCGCTCCCGGAACGACGCGGTGATGGCGCCCAGCTCGCCGGTCTCGGCGAAGCACATGTACAACGACTCGCCGTGCTTGCCGTAGTAGCGACCCATGGTCTTGGTCGGGCTGTCGGGGTGGATCACCTCGACGCGGTGCAGGCGATCGGGGTCGAAGAGTGTGAGGGTGCCGGCGTAGCCGTACTCCGTCGACGCGATGGGCTCGAAGGCCGACGGGTGCAGGCCCATGAGGTCGGCCAGCTCGAGCGACGCAGCCCCGGCGTCGTTCACCAGGTTGGTGACCTCGTAGAACTCGTCGATGCGACCGACGGCCGGCAGCGAGCGGTCGAGGTCGACGACCAGCCGGAGGCCGTGGCCTGCGTCGAACCACGTCTCACCGTCCATGGTGGTGCCGAGGGCGAGATGGGGGACGCCGCGCTGCTGCAGGGCCAGCAGCACGTCGCGCGTGTCGGACGTGGCGGCCCCTGCCGCGAACAGATGCCCGCCGCGACGGTCGACCGCGTCCTGCACGTCGCCTACGCCCTCGGGCTCGAGCACGTCGACGTGGCCGGTGCCGAGCCGCAGCCGCGTGCGCAGCGCGCCCAGACCCCCCACTTTGTCCTCGGACGCGACCTCGGCCCCGAGCAGCTCCGTCCACGCGGCAACCACGGACTGGCGTTCGGGGACAGCCAGCACCACCCGGTCGATGCGCGTCAGCACGCGTCGCACCCTACCTACTGAGGCGTTCTCCTCGGCTGGGTCGTACCATGATGCGATGGTTGGCGGCGATCTCGACGACACGCTCATGGCCGTTATGGCCCATGGGCTCCTCACTGCGATGAGCGTCGTCACGGGTTCGATCGGGCTGCTCCGTGATGCGTGGGACGAGATCGATCCCGAGGAGCGCGAGTCGCTGCTTGCAAAGGCCGAGGAGCAGGCCCTCCACGTCGGTGCCGTGCTCACTGATCTCGTGCGCGGCCTTCCGCCCGAAGTCATCCGTCAGCTCGACGAGCTGCGCCACACCTAGTCCTCGGAGACGGCGGCCCGCAGCGTCGCGTCGATGACCGCAGCGCGGTCGGGTCCCCAGGGCAGGGGGAACACGATCGGGACGTCGACGCCGTTGGCCGCGTAGGCCTGCACCGTCGCCCGCACGTGGTCGGCGTCGCCCATGACGTCGATCCCGTCGATCATCTCGTCGCTCACCGCTGCCAACGCGCCGACGCGGTCACCCGCCGCGTGCTTCTCGCGAATGTTCGCCACCGCGTGGGCGTAACCCGCCCGCGTGAAGTTGGCCGCGTAGCTCTCGACTGTCGCGTAGGAGAAGAGATCGCGGCGAGCGGCATCGAGTCCGTCGGCCCGATCACCCACCCCCACGTGCACATAGGAGTAGATGGTGGCGTCACCACCCTTGCGCACCTGCTCGACCGACCACGGCACGTGCGACGCGGGCAGGTAGTTGAGCAGCACCCCGTCGCCCACCTCGCCGGCCAGGCGGAGCATCCCTTCGTTGAGGGCGCCGATGACGATCTTTGGCCGGCGCTCCCCCAGCTTCATGCCGAGACGGAAGCGCGACACGTTGTAGAAGTCGCCATCGAAGTCGACGCGCTCGCCGGAGAGGCAGGCGCGCAGCAGCGTCACGAACTCCCGCACCTGCGCCAGCGGCCGGTCGCCGTACCCCGCGCCGTGCCACCGCCCCGCGACCACCGGTGACGAGATGCCGACGCCGAGCAGGATGTCGCGGTCGGGCGACAGCTGTTGCAGCGTGGCGCCCGCCATGGCCAGCAGCGGCGGCGTGCGCAGTTGCAGCGCGAGCACGCCCGTGCCGAGGGCGAGCGAGGGCGCGGCCTGCGACACCGCGCCGAGGGTCGCGAACGCCTCCGGTCCGGTCACCTCGGCCGTCCAGAACGACCGGTACCCGAGCGACTCCGCCAGCCGCGCCGTCTCGAGAGCGGTCGGGACGCCGAGCGCCTGCAGGGGCGCGAACGTCACGCCGATCTCGTTAACCATCGCGGCGAACGTAGCCTCTCTGTTCATGGCCGATCAGGTGACGAAGACCGAAGAGGAATGGCGGGCCGAGCTCACGCCCGAGCAGTACGAGGTGCTGCGGCGCAAGGGCACCGAGCGAGCGTTCACCGGTGAGTACGTCGACAACAAGGCGGACGGCACGTACGTGTGCGCTGGCTGCGGAGCCGAGCTGTTCAGCTCCGGCACCAAGTTCGAGTCCGGTACCGGGTGGCCCAGCTTCACCGACCCGGTCAACACCGAACACGTCGAGCTGCACACGGACACCAGCCACGGCATGGTCCGCACCGAGGTCACATGCAAGGCGTGCGGCGGCCACCTCGGCCACGTCTTCCCCGACGGCCCCGGCGCCGGCGGCCAGCGCTACTGCATCAACTCCTGCTCGCTCGACTTCAAGCCCGCCTGACCGCTCGGAACCCACCGACTTTTCGGCACTTCGGGGGCAATAGTGCCCCCGAAGTGCCGAAAAGTCGGTGCGGAGACATCACGTCAGCGGAGGCCGCGGTTCCACCACTGAGGGTTGGTGCGGGCCTGCTCGGTGGCCCAGCGGAAGTGGTACTCGGCCGACTTGCGGAATGCCAGGGTGGACGCCATCCCGACCGCGGCCCACTTGCGCGAGCGCCTGGGCGTCTCCTTGGCCAGGGCCATCAGTGCCGCCGCGCCCCAGAGGTGGAGCAGCGTGTTGTAGACGGGGATCTGGCGCCCCTTCAGTCCTTCGGCCTCGGTGAGCCACGGCAGCACGCCCGCCTTGCGCGTCCACGGCCAGAGCAGGAAGTGGGTCACCACGCCGGCGAGGGCGGCCCCGCGGCTGAACGCCAGCATCGGCTCCCACGCGTCGTCGCTCCGAGCCGCCTGCACGAACCCGACCGGGAGCACGGTGCCCCACAGCGCCAACGAGCCCGGCAGCCCCAGCTCGGGTTGCCACACCAGGCCGACGCCAGCCGCGAGCTCGAAGGTGTGATGGGCGGTGGTCCCCGCGATGGCCGCCGCCGTGTACGGACGCTTCATCCCTGCAGCACCTCCTCGGCCACCTGGCCAACGGTCAGCAGACGGACGCGAGTGTCGGCCGCCGCCGAAGCGACGACCTCGTCCAGCACCCGCATGCGACCGGCATCGGCGCCGGTGATCTCGGCGTGGCAGATGGTGAGGAACAGCCCGCCGTCCGACGCCACGCGCTCGAGCTGTGCCATCCATTGCTCGCGGACCTCGGAGGGGTCGGCCGGCTCTGGCCGCAGGTAGAAGGCGCCGTCCACCCCACCCCAGACGAACGGGACCTGAGCCACGCCTTCGTCGAGCACGGCCGGACGCATTCCGTCACCCAGGCTGGCGTCGACGCGATAGCCGAGCTCGCGCAACAGCGATGCCGTCGCCGGCGTGCGCGCGCCGCCAGGCGCGCGGAAGCCCACAGGTGGACGGCCGGCCGCCTCGGCCAGCGCGGCAGTCGCGCGCGACGCGAGGGCGCGCTCGTCGTCGGGTGTCAGCTCGGCCCACGGCTCGTGGGCCCACCCGTGCATCCCCAGCTCGTGTCCGCGCGCCACGACGGCCGAGACGGTGTCAGGATCCTCCTCACCGTGGCGTCCTTCGATGAAGAACGTGCCCGGCACGCCGTGGCGGTCGAGCAGGCCGAAGAAGGGCGCAAGGTCGCCCCCGTGGTCGAAGGTGATGCAGACCGTCGGCTTCATAGCGACGCGTAGTGCGCGAGTGCCGCGGCCACCGACTCGGCCTCGCGCACGCCGGGCTCCCCCACGACGGCGCGCAGCCACTCGGGTCGCACGTGGGCGGTGACGGTGATCGGGTCGGCGATGCCGGAGAGGTGGGTGGCCTGGCGCACGAAGCTCGACGCGTAGTCGGGCGGACGCACGTCGGCCGTCAGCTCGGCGAAGGCGTACGGGTCGGGCGGCCCTTCCGCGCGCGGGTCGGGGAACTGGATCGACGGTGACGCGGGGACGGGACCGCCGCCCGCCAGACCAGGGCCGTCGGCGATGACCGCGCCTCGAACGTCGACGGCGCGCGCACCCGCCAGCAACAGGGCGACGTAGCCGCCCAACCCCCGGCCGAGCACGGTGACCTGACCGAGCTCGACCATCACCGCGTCGGCGTCGGCCATCAGCACCTCGGCCGTGTAACCGCCGCCCCGCGGCACGGTGGACGCGCCGTGCCCGGTGAAGTCGAGCGCGACGATGGGGCCGGCCCACGCCGAGCCGACCTCGCTCGGCACCGACGCGGGCGACCGCTCGCCCAGCCCGTGCAGGAGAAGCAGCGGCCGTCCCGACCCGCCTTGCAGCTCGTGCAGCGCGAGGCGCACCTGGTTGTGCTGCAGGAAGCGCGGACTCACGCCAGGAACTCGAGGATGCGGTCGGCGACCTGGCGGGGCCGTTCGATGTGGACGAAGTGGCCGACGTCGTCGTACACCTCCATCTGGGCGCCCGGCGGCAGGTACGGGTCGAGCTCGTCGGGCTGCGTGCCCCATCCCATTGGCTCGGGCGCCAGACCGATGAAGCCGAGCATCGGGGGAGCCAGGCCGGGCAGGCGCTCGAGCGTCCACTGGGGCCGGTGCGGACCGAAGCCGCCGAATCGCATCACGGGATCGATCTTCCAGCGCCACCCGTCGGCGTCCTCGCGGCCGCCCCGCGTCACGAGGTAGCGGAGCCAGTCCTGGGGCAGGCGCGGGTTCATGCGCCCTCGCCGCGCCGCCAGCTCGTCGAGGGTGCCGGGGCGCCGTTGGTGGCCCGCCGAGCGGCGGCGGTGAGCCAGCCAATCGGCCAGCTCGCTGTCGAGCAGGCGGGTGCGCTCGTGGTCCGACACGTCGGGGCGGGGCCGCGGCGACGGCAGCCCGTCGATGCTGACCACGTGGCTCACGCGGTGGGGCACCGTCTCGGCCAGCTGCAGGGTGATGCCTCCGCCCTTGGAGTGGCCGATGAAGGGGATGGGATCGGTGCTGATCGAGTCGAGCACCGCGAGCGCGTCGCGCATGTCCGCCGACCACGCGTAGAGCTCGGTGTGGTCGGAGTCGCCGTGGCCCCGCTGGTCCCACGCCACGACCCGCCACCCGCCCGCGGCCAACATGGGCGCGAACACGTCGTAGGTGCCGGCGAAGTCGAAGCCGCCGTGGGCCAGCAGCACCGCCGGCGCGTCCTCGTCACCCCACTCGACCACGTTCAGCCCCACGCCGCCGCTGTCCACCCGGCGCGTGCGCGCGGGCAGCTCGGCTCCCGGATAGGTGACGGCGGTGTCGATGAACCCGAACTTAGGCGGGCGTGGGCGCGGCCGACCTCGGGCAGTGCGGCTCGTCGCACACCCACGGTGGACGGAGACGGCACCCGACGTGGGGCGCCACGTGGCAAAGGCAGGTGCGGTGCCGGCAGACGTACTCGATGCCTTCGGCGCCCGGCTCGGTGATGACCGCACCAGCGCGGGTCCACTCGACGAGGGCGGAGCAGCCGCAGTCGGCGCAGGGGATGCGATCCATGCCGGGCGGCACTGTAGACGCCTCGATGTCCGCCAACGAGCATTCCCATCCCTTTCTCGGGGACCGCCGGCGTGCTAGGAACCGCAGGGATGAGCCCGGCGGCCCGCCTGAAGCATGCGAGGCACGCGCTGGCCGGTCTGCTCGTCCCCGCCGCCTGGCTCGCTCTCGCTGGCGCGGCGCGGGCCGACGAGGCCGACGCCCCGGCCACGACCACCACCACCGAAGCGCCCGCCACCACCACGACGACGGCAGCTCCGGTCACCACCACGACCGCGCCGGTCCCCAAGCAGTTCCGGAAGGTGCTGGCCGCCGCGGCCGACGCCGAGGCGACCCTGGCCGGTCTCGGCGGTGGCGACGCCGTCGACGCCGGCCCCGCCGGTCCTCCGGCCGCAGCCGGACCGTCCACCCTCGTCACAGCCGCCATCGCCAGCCGTCCAGCACCGCCGTCCATCAGCGTCGACGACGTGCTCGCCGCGTTCCCGCCGCAATTCGCTCGCCCGGACCGGCGGAGCGCTGGCGGGACCGGCCCGACGGGCGATCCCACCACGCCCGGCGCACCGGCCCCGGACCCCGGTCCGTTCGGCGTGCCCACCGGGGACGGCCCCTCGTCCGGCCCGCCTGCCACCGCCCCGGGCATGGCCTTCGCTCCCAGCCCCGCGCCCGCCCCGTCCACGGGCTGGCCCGGGCTCGTTTCCGGCGTCCCGGCGCCCGTCGTCGATCCCGCGGTTGGCGCGGCGATCGGGGGGGCACCGGCCGCCGTCACTGGCGGCGCCCCGAGCTCCACGGGCCAGGGCGAGAACCCCGAGCGCGGCCCACCTGCGGCCGCCATCGACACTGGCAACGCCAACGCAACCGGCAACCAGACCGTCACCACCATCGACCAGTCCACGCTGGTCGTCGTCACCCGCAGGGGAACCGTGAGCCTCACGACAGCCGACAACCGAGACACCGGAGCCACGTGGCAGAGCGCCACGCTGCCTTCCGGGCTGCTCGGGGGGACCGATCCCCGGCTGTTGGCGACGTACACGGGCGCTCGGCTGGGCGATGGGACCGTGACGATCACCACCGGCGACGCGACTGCCCTTGGCAACTGGTCCTCGACGACGATCAATCAGTCGACCGTCGTCGTCGTCACCGCCAAGAAGCAGGACGTGCTCGTCGACCAGCCGGCCAGCGTTGCCAACGTCGGGACGGCTGCGGCCGGCACCGGCAGCAACACCGCCCTCGGGTCGGGGAACGACGGCAACGGCACCGCGGTCATCACGACCGGCAACGCCGTCGCCTACGGGAACCGCTCCACCACCGTCATCAATCAGGACACCACCGTGGTCATCACCGGCTCGCGCTCCAGTGTGCGGGTCGAGCAGTCGGCCGACGTCGACAACATCGGCACGGCCACTGCGACGACAGGCGGCAACACGGCCACCGGCACCACCGGGAGCGGCGACGGCGGAGCCGTCATCGTCACCGGCGACGCCACGGCCGTCGGCAACCAGTCGTCGACGACGATCACCCAGAACAGCACGGCCGTCGTCACCGGCGGCAAGTCCACGGTGAGCATCGACCAGCAGGCCAACGTGAAGAACGTCGGCACCGCAACCGCGTCGACCGGCGGCAACGCCGCGGTCGCCACGTCAGGGGGCGGCACCGGGTCGGTGCTTATCACCACGGGAGATGCCAGCGCGACCGGGAACCAGGCGGGCACGACGATCACCCAGAACGGGATCAGCGTCGCCTCCGGCAAGTTCGCCGGCATCAGCGTCACCCAAGGCGTCGGCGTGGTGAACAACGGCACGGCCGTTGCCACCACCGGCAGCAACACCGCCGTCGGCGCCGGCTGACCCTCTGACTTTCGGACACTCAGGTGCGCAATGAGCACCTGAGTGTCCGAAAGTCGGGGCAGCCGCGGGCTGCGAAGACTGTGAAGGTTCGCGGGCGCTGTGCCGAAGGGACGGTATGCGGATCTCCAAGTTCGGCGCCGCGGCTGTCGCGGCCACGCTCACCTTCGGCGGGGCTGCGCTCGCCTTCGCCGACGACGCCATGCCCGCAGACCCCACGGTCGAGACGGGCGCCACGACGACGACCGTCGCCGGCGGCGACCAGGCGACGACGACCACGACGGCCGTCGAGGTTCCCGAGACCACCACGACCGTCGCCGGCGGCGACCAGGGCGACGAGGTCGAGGCGCCCGAGGCCCCCGAGGGTCCGGAGGACGACCAGGGCGAGGACAGCGGCGCCACCCACGAGCACCCGGACAACCACGGCAAGGCCGTCTCCGAGGCCGCCCACAACACACCCCCCGGCCCGGGCCACGGCAAGGCCGTCTCCGAGGTCGCCCACCAGAACCACGGCCAGTCCAAGGGCGACGAGGGCGACAGCGGGAGCGACTCGAGCGAAGACTGATCCCTTTCTGACCACCCTCCCCTGACTTTGCGGAAGTTTTCCGGACATAGTCCGGGAAACTTCCGCAAAGTCGGCTGGGTCGGCTCGGAGACTGCGCGTCCGGTTTGCCCGATGCTTCCGATGGGAAGCGTTCGCGCAGGAGGTGGAGCCTCATGGACACCGGTCTGCTCATCGCTCGCGTCGTGGTGGGCCTGCTCCTCGCAGGTCATGGCGCTCAGAAGCTGTTCGGCTGGTTCGGGGGGCACGGCATCGCCGGCACCGGCCAGTTCATGGAATCCCTCGGGTACAAGCCGGGAGAGGTGAACGCAGCCCTCGCGGGGCTGGGTGAGCTCCTCGGCGGGGCGTTCCTCGCGATCGGCTTCCTCACACCGCTGGCAGCGGCCGCCATCATCGCCGTCATGCTGAACGCCATTGCGGCCGTGCACGGGGCCAACGGGCCGTGGGCCAGCGACGGGGGATACGAGTACAACCTCGTCCTCAGCGCCGTGGCCGCGGCCGTCGCCTTCACCGGTCCAGGCTCCGTCTCGGTCGACAACGCCATGGGCTGGCACCTCGGCGGCGTGGCATGGGGCTTGGGCGCCATCGTGCTGGGCTGCCTCGGCGCGGCCGTGACCCTCGTCGCCCGCGAGCGGCCCACCGCCGCCGGCGAGGGCGAGGACGAGCAGCGCGACACCCACGCCGCATAGGGCCCGGCGCCGGCCCCCAGGGGCTACACGTCCGGGAGGTTGAGCCCCAGGTTCGGCGCCTCGATGCCCCCGTCGACCTCGAGCACCTTGCCGGTGATGAACGCGCCCGAGGGAGCGGACAGGTAGAGCACCGCGGCCGCGATGTCCTCGGGCTCGCCGAGCCGACGCAGGGGCGTCTTGGTCTCCATCTCCGTGCGCAGGTTGTCGTCGGTCAGCACGATCTCCAGGGCGGACGTGGCGACGCTGCCGACGGCGACGGCGTTGACGCGCACGCGCGGCGCCAGGTCGGACGCGGCCAGCCTCGTCATGTGGATCAGGGCGGCCTTGGCCGTGCCGTAGGCGACGAAGCCGCGATCGGTGAGCCGGCCCATGGCCGAGCTGATGTTGACGACGCTGCCGCCCCCGTTCGCGAGCATGGCCGGCACCGCCGCCTTCGTCAGCGCGAACGCGGTGGTGACGTTGAAGTGGAACGACTTCTCGAACGTGCGCTCCGACGTGTCGAGGAAGGGCTGGGGCATGGTGCCGCCCGCGTTGTTCACGACGATGTCGAGCCGCCCGAGCTGCTGCGTGGCCGCGTCGACGAGGCCGCCGAGCGCGTCGGTGTCGTTCACGTCCATCGGGATCACCACCGCCCGCCGTCCGAGAGCCTCGACCTGCTTGGCCACCAGCTGGAGCTGCTCCTCGGTGCGCGCAGTGATGACCACGTCGGCGCCCGCCTCCGCGAGGGCGATGGCGCTGGCGGCGCCGATGCCGCGTCCTGCCCCGGTGACGATGGCGACCTTGTCGGTGACGCTGAAGCGGTCGAGGATCACGCCGGGTCTCCGATCGGCTGGCCCATCATCTGGCGCAGGGGCTCGGCCAGCAGCTCGATCTGGATGTTGTCCGGGTCCTTCACGTAGATCGACGTCTCCATCCCCGGTCCGGGACCGTGGTAGGTGATGCCCGCCGCGTCCAGCCGGGCGCGCGCGGCGTCGAACGCCTCCTGGTGCACCGAGATGGCCACGTGCTGCACCCCGCCGTGGGCCTCCACCACCGGGCCCAGCCCGAGGCCGGGGAAGTCGAAGAACGCCAGCAGGTTGCCGTTGCCGATGTCCAGGAAGAAGTGGGTCGAGCCCGGGTAGTCCCGGTTCTCCATGACCTCGACCAGCGGGAAGCCGATCACGTCCTGGTAGAAGGCAATGGTCCGCTCGACGTCGCTGCAGATGAGGGCGAGGTGGTGGACACCGGCGCCCGCGGTTGGAGCGCGCTCGGCGGCCGGTTTGATCCACGTGCTGTCGAGGTGCGCCTTCCATGCCCCGAAGTCACGGCGCTGCTGCTGATCGGTCATGCCAGATCCTCGCGCCGTTGCGGCGGCCAGGGGTCGGTGACCACCGCACTAGGTCAGTCGGGGGGCACGACAAAATGGGCTCGACGGGCTAGGCGCGGACCATTGACGCCGGGCCCCCTCACCGGGCAACACTTCCATTGGCAGGTACCACTGTGAGTGATGAAGCGCCGGTCGGTGGCGGGCCGGGTGGCACCCGAGGGAGCGGAGCGATGACCGTGGGTGTGCCGTGCAGCGACGCGCGGACGCGTGAGCATGTCTTGCTGATGCGGGCGGCCCGCACCAGCGGGCGGGCGCAGCTCCGAGCGCTGACGTACGACGCCACCACGACGGCGTCGTGCGTCGCGCCAATGGACTGAGCGATGGAGGCCCCGCCTCTCCCCGAGCAGCTGTGGCGGCGGCTGTGGACGGCAGCCGTCGTCCTGCTCGGTGCGGGGGTGGTCGCGACGACCGTGCAGCGCGGGCTCGGATCCCCGCCCGCGGTGTGGAAGCTGGCCGTTGCCGCCCTCGCTTTCCTCGCTGGTGACGTCCCCGCCCTCAAGTTCCGCCTGGGTCGCGATCACCACTCCTTCACATGGTCGGAGACGGCGGTCGTGATGGGCCTGGTGCTGTTGCCGGGCCCCTGGCTCGTCGTGCTCGCTCCCGTCTGCGTCAGCGCCGCGCATCTGCTGGCCAAGCAACCGGCCGGGAAGGTGGCGTTCAAGGCGGCGGCCTTCGCCACCGGCGTGGCGTTGGCCCATCAGGTCCACCACCTCATCGACCACGGCGGCGGGCCGGCGATCGGGCCCCGGGCGTGGGTGGCCCTGACCGCAGGGGCCCTCGCCTTCTCCGTCTGGAACGGCCTCAGCTCCTCCGGCGCAAACGCGCTGGGGCGGGGGCTCCAGCCGTTCGCGCTGTACCGCGACGGCCTGGGCCTCAACGCCCTCGTGTTCACCGGGAACACCATCTTCGGCATCACCCTCGTGGCCATGGGCGGCAGCAACCCGCTCATGCTCCTGGCGCTGCCCTTCTTCTGCGCGCTGCTCGTGCTGTCCTACCGCGCCTACCTCGAAGCCATGGCCGAGCGCGACACCTGGGAGGTGTTGCAGCGCACCTCACGCGAGCTCCTCACCCTCGAGACGGCTGCGCTCGGTCCCGTCGTCGTGGAGCGGGCCGCGTCCCTGTTCGGCGCGCAGTTCGTCGAGCTCATGCTCGTCACGTGGCCAGACGCCCAGCTGGCGCGGGTCTGGCGATGGACCGGCGACGGCGGGGTGACCGAGGCCGAGCGGCGCGTGGCCGAGGCCGGCGAGGCCTTCTGGCCCCGGCTGGCGAGCGAGCGCGAGGCGTTCGAGATCCGAGTCGACGATGCGGCCGCGGTGCAGCGACGCGAGCTCGACGAGCTCGGGCTACGTCAATTGCTGGTCGCCCCGCTCATCTGCCAGGGGGCGTGCACGGGGGCGCTGCGGCTCGGCTTCCGCGGCAACGTGAAGATGCCGCCGCGCGAGATGCAGGTCTTCTCGACCTACGTGAACCACGTGAGCAGCTCGCTCACCAACGCCCGCCTCTTCGAGGAGATCAACGAGGACCGCCAGAGACTGCACCAGGTGTTCTCCAACTCGTCGGACGGGATCTTGGCGGTCGACGGTTGGGGCTGCATCAGCAGCTGGAACCCGGCAATGGTCGCCATCACGGGGAAGCCGGCATCCGAGACGGTGGGACGGTCGTTCGAAGAAGCGTTGTCCGCGGTCACCGAACACGGACAGCCGGTGACGGCCAAGTGGCTGCACGCGCAACTGGCGCCGAGCGGACGCGTCGACCTGACGGCCTCGACGATGAGCCAGGACGCGGGCCCGCGTTGGCTGTCGCTGGCGACGTCGAGCGTGCGCGACGGCGGCGCCAGCTTCGTCGCGGTCGCGAGGGACGTGACCGCCATCCGCGCGGCCGAGGAAGCCAAGCAGGACTTCGTGGCCACGGTCTCCCACGAGCTGCGCACCCCGCTGACGCCGCTGAAGGGCTTCCTGCTGACGCTGTTGCGTCCCGAGTTCGATCCCTCGCCCGACGACCGGGCCATGTTCTACGGGCGCATGCTCGACCACGCCCACCGGCTCGAGCGCCTCATCGAGGACCTGCTCTCGATCGCGCAACTCGAGCGGGGCACGTTCACCATCGAGAGCGGACCCGTCCTCGTCGACGAGCTGGTCGACCGAGTCGCGCAGACCGTCTCCCGTCCTCTCGACATCGAACCGGGCGGCCCACACGCCGTCGCCTACGCCGACGCGGGCCGCGTCGAGCAGGTGCTGCACAACCTCGTGTGCAACGCCGAGAAGTACTCCCCTGTCGATTCCCGCATCGTGGTCACCACCCGGTACGCGGACGACGAGGTCATGGTCGCGGTCACCGACGAGGGACCCGGCATCGCCGAGGAGGACCGCGAGGTGATCTTCGAGCGGTTCCGCCGTCTCGGTCCGCAGCTCACCCGCGCGTCGGGCGGCACTGGCCTCGGGCTCTACATCGCCCGCCGGCTCGTCGAGGCGATGGACGGCCGCATCTGGGTCGAGAGCAACCACGACCAGGGCTCGCGCTTCTGCTTCACCCTCCCCACCGTCGGGGCCAGCCAGCCCCAGGTGATCTCCCTCAGCTGACGCGGGCCCGGGCCTCGGCCAGCTGGCGGCGGGCGCGGTAGCCCGCCTCGGGGTCGGCGGCCAACCGCTCGGCCTCGCCCCACGCCGCCGCCGCCTCCTCGTACCGACCGAGCCGGAAGAGACCGATGGCCCGATGGTGATGCGCCAGCTCGCCGAAGATGCGCTGGTCGTAGGAGGGCCCGAAGTCGGGGAGCTCGCCCACCCGCACTGCTGCGATCCGCTCGAACAGCGCCACCGCTTCCTCGTAGCGCTCCTCGTCGATGAGCAACCGGCCCTCGAGCCCGGCCAGCACCCAGTTGTCCGGATACCGCCCGCGCGCTTCGGCCAGCAGGGGCCGCACGGGCCGCCCCGCTTCCATGTGCACGGCGATCAGGTCGCTGTAGGCGAGCACGCCGAGCGGGTCGACGCCGGGCTTGGCCCGCGCCACTTCCACCGCGCTGACGAGCGCCCGCTCCGCCTCGGCGTCGAACCCGAGCCCCCGCAGGACACGCGCCAGGTGGTGCCAGACGAACAGGTTCTCGGGCGTGAGCACGACCTGGCGGCGGAGGAGCGGGAGATTGCGCAGGTGCTTGCGCGTCTGCTCGCCCTCGTAACCAACGTGCTCCAGGAGCACGACGTCGGTCACGCCGATCGGTCGGTCGTCACGCTCGCCCACCGCGGTGATGGCGGGGATGACCGTCTCGTGGATGACGTTGCAGAACCGGATGGCGGGATCGTTGCGCCAGAGCCGGAACTCCCGGTACGGGGTCGCGCCGACCACCGGCCGGAACAGCACACGGAAGGCGACCTCCCGCCCGCTGGTGAGCAGGTGCTCGACGGCGGCACGTGAGGTCGGCGCCAGCCGTTCGTCGGCGTCGATGTAGAGGATCCAGTCGCCCGTCGCCTGGTCGAGCGCGGCGTTGCGGGCGGCGGAGAAGTCGTCGGTCCATGCCCGGTGCGACACGCGCGCGCCCGAGGCCTCTGCGACGGCGATCGAGCCGTCCACCGACCCCGTGTCCACGACGACGACCTCGTCGACGATGCCGTCGAGGGACGCGAGGCAGTCCGGGAGGAAGTGCTCCTCGTCGCGGACGATCAGCGCGGCGGTGAGGAGAGGGCCTACGGCAGGAAGATCTGGTTGCCGAAGTGCTGTGCGTCGTGCGCGAACTGCTTGATCTGCTTCTTGAGCCCGCGCGTGTTGATGTCGAACTGGTTGCCGAAGGTCTGGTTCGGGCCGATGCTCGGCCCGGCGCCCGCGACGCTGTCGAGCCCGAAGGACACGATCAGCGGAGCAGCGACGGCCCCTGCCAGCAGCTTCTTGACCAGGGCCCGCCGCCCCATCTCCACCTCGCGGAGTTCATCGTCGCTCATGGCAGTCTCCCTCTCGGTATGCCGCGGGATGGTAACGCATCGGGCCGGTCGTGGTGCTCCAACCGCTCCCGCACATCGATCCCGGCGCGCAACATCGCAGCCGCCTCGCGGACGGCCGCACCTCGGGGAAGGGGCGACGGCACGGCCCAGGCCAGGATCGCCTCCAACGACGCGCCGGCAGACAGGGGCTCGCCGACCACCACGCGGTCGAGCTCGATCGCCGGCCAGCCCGGATCGACGAGACGGCCGCCCCGAGCGGCCACCACCCGGCCGGGACCGAGGACCACCGACGACGTCGTCGGGTCGGTCTCCTCGACTGTCCCAGCCAGGATCAACCAGCCGGCCCGGCCGAGGTAGTCGACGACGGTGCGTACGACCCGGTCACCGATGACCTCGGCCACCTTGGAGCCCGCGGTCGTCGCCAGCCAGTCGCCGTTCTCCTCGACGTCGTAGCCGCCTGCGGCGGCGGTCACCGTGTAGTGCAGGCGGCGGCCACCGCTGGACGCGTCGGCGGACACGTCCGGCGCACCCAGCCCCGCGAGCACCGGCGGTTCGCTGCAGTCGACCTCGACGGTGTGGCTGAGCACCCGCCGGACCCAGGCGCTCAGGTGACGAGCCCTTCCTCGGTGAAGCGTTCCACCGTCGTGCGGGTCTCGTCGACGGGAGGTTCGTCGAGACCGAAGCCGCGGGCGACGAAGTCGGCGATGGCCTCGACGTCGTGGCTGCCGTCGCAGAGCTGCAGGATCACGCCCGCCGTCGCGTTGAGGTGGTGCACCCGGTCACGCGCCCCGTCGTAGACGACGAGACCGTCGTCCGCCTCGTGGATCTCCAGCTCCTCGGCCATGGTGGGTTGAGTCGACGCCATGGCTGATTATCGTCGGCGCGGTGCCGGTGCCGCGGGTAGCCCACTTCGTCTTCGGGCTGCGTGAACAGCACGAACCTTTCCACCTCCTCCACTACCTCGCGGTCGAATCGTGCCGGCGGGTCCTCGAGCCCGAGACGATCCACCTCCACTACCGCTACCTCCCGTACGGCCTCTACTGGGACCTCGCCCGTCCCCACCTCACGCTGCACCGCGTCGACCTGGTTCCGTCGGTGGAGGAGATGGCCGGCGACGAACGCCACGTCCCCGCCCGCTACCGCTACGCCCACCACGCCGACTTCGTGCGCCTCGACGCCCTTATCGAGACGGGCGGCGTCTACGCCGACATCGACACGCTCTTCTTGCGCCCGTTCCCGTCCGACCTGTTCGAGCACCCGTTCGTGCTCGGCCGCGAGGCGCCGGTACGCGACGAACGGACGGGCGAGCTGCGCACGTCGATCTGCAACGCCCTGCTCATGGCCGAGCCGGGATCCGAGTTCGCGACGGCGTGGCGGGACGAGATGGCCGATGCCATGAACGGGACATGGAGCAACCATTCGGGGTTCCTCGGCGACGAGCTGACGCGTCGCCTGCCGCACGCCGTGCACGTCGAGCCGCCCGCGACGTTCTTCCCGTTCGGCTCCGACCGCGCTGGGGTGGTCGAGCTGCTCGAGGGCGAGGGCGATCCGGGCCCGGCCCTGAGCGTGCACCTGTGGAGCCACCTGTGGTGGGAAGAGACCCGGCGCGACTTCAGCGACGTGCACGCGGGCGCCATCACCGAGGAGCACCTGCGCGCGGCCGACACCACTCTCGCCCGGCTCGCCCGTCCGTTCCTCCCCGGGGTGGAGCTCGCCCTCGACGTCGGCCGGTGAACGTCGGCGCCCTCGGCCGCTGCAACTATGTCTCGCTCGACGAGATCTCCGGCTACGCGGTCGCCGGGGCCCGCTGCCGCGACGCGCTGGCCGCGGCCGGCGTGGCGTTGACCTGGTCGCCGATGCGCGCCGACCGACCGACGGCCGACGGGCTGCCCCATTCCCCGGTGGACCCCCCGAGAGGTTCCTTCGACACCGTTGTCGCCCAAGTCGTCCCGGAGTACTTCCCGTGGGTGAAGCGGTGGTGGCCGGACGGGTTCCACGTCGGCCAGACGGTGTGGGAGACCGACCGGCTCCCCGGGCATTGGCCCGCGCTGCTCGAGGTGCCTGACCTGCTCATCGTGCCGTGCCGGTGGAACGCCGAGGTGATGCGCGCCGCCGGCGTCTCGACCCCGGTCGTGGTCGTCCCCCATGTGGCCCCGGAGGTGCACGCCGGCACCCGCGAGGCGTGGGCCGGCATCGACCCCGAGACGTTCGTCTTCTACACCATCGGCCAGTGGACGGTGCGCAAGGCCCTCGACCTCACGGTGCGCGCCTTCCTGCAGGCCTTCACCCGTGACGACCCGGTGCTGCTCGTCGTCAAGACGTCGTGGCGGGACTGGACCTACCGCGGTTTGCCACCGCTGAGCCGGGCCGCGCCGGGGACGACGGCGGGGGCCCTGGCCCGTCTCGCCGCGGTCCACGGCGGGCCGGCCGCTCCTGCCGTCGAGCTCACGACCCTCGACCTCGAGGACGCTGCCATCGCCGGCCTCCACACGCGGGGCGATTGCTTCGTGTCGCTCTGTCGCTCGGAGGGTTGGGGCCTGGGCGGGTTCGACGCGGCCGCGTACGGGAACCCGGTGGTCATGACCGGCTTCGGCGGTCAGCTCGACTGGCTCGACGCCGACGCAGCCTGGCGCGTCGACCATGAGGTCGTGGCCGTCGACAGCCCCGACGCGTCGTACACGCCCGATCAGCACTGGGCCGAGCCGTCCGTCGACCACGGCGCCGCGCTGCTGCGAGAGGTGTTCGAAGCGGGTGCGGCGGCTCGAGCGCGAGCGGCGCCGTTGGCGGAGCGGATCGCGACCCGGTGTTCGCCCGCCGCCGTGGCCGGGGCGTACGCCGACAGCGTGGACCGCGCCCGTCACGGGTAAGGCACCGTCGATGGCGGGTGAAGCGCGCGTCGGCTGCTCGGGCTGGCAGTACAAGGACTGGCGAGGACTCGTCTACCCCGAGAAGCTGCCCGTGCGCCTGTGGTTCGAGCACTACGCCGGACTGTTCGACACCGTCGAGATCAACAACACCTTCTATCGGCTGCCGCCGCCGGAGACGGTCGAGGGTTGGGCCCGGCAGGCGCCGCAGGGGTTCGTCTACGCCATCAAGCTCGGGCAGTTCGGGTCGCACCGCATGAAGCTGCGCGACGCGGCGTCGTGGTTGCCCAACCACCTCGACCGCGCCGAGCGGCTGGGCGCGAGCCTCGGCCCCACACTGGTGCAGCTGCCGCCGCGGTGGAAGCGCAACACCGAGCGCCTCGACGGGTTCCTCGCCCTGTGCCCGAGGACCATGCGCTGGGCCGTCGAGCTCCGCGACCCGACGTGGCTGCACGACGACACGTACGCGGTGCTCGAGAAGCACGGCGCCGCGCTGTGCCACCACGACCTGCTCGCCGACCATCCCGACGTGCACACGACCGACTGGGCCTACGAGCGGTTCCACGGGCCGAACGCCGTCGCCGCGCCCTATCAGGGCGCCTATCCGAAGAAGCGTCTGGCGGCCGACGCCGACCGACTGGCCGCGCGCCTGGCCGCCGGCGAGGACGTGTACGCCTACTTCAACAACGACTGGTACGCCAACGCCGTGCACGACGCGCAATGGCTGCGCGACCGACTGCAGACCCTCGCTCCGTCGCGCTGACGCGTCGGCGGTCTTGGCTCAGCTGCTGTACATGAGCGAGCCGGGAGTCGTCAGCGTCTCGCCCGTCTCCAACCACGTCTTCAGGCCGGACAGGATCATGGGCCAGCCACCGTAGAGCTGGTCGTTGGCGCCTTCGTGCAGCTGGTCGTGGGTGACCATCAGGCGGCACGAGTCGCCCACCGGCTCGATGTCCCACGTGACGCGCGACGTGCCTTCGCGCTGCACGTCGTCCCCCCAACGCGCGTTGAAGCTCACGACGAGGCGGCGGGGCGGATCGGCCTCGAGGGTCTCGCCGTCGGCGAGGACGTCGGGCGCGCCCGGGTTGGTCATCTCCCAGCGTGTGCCCTCCTTCCAGTCCGACGTGACGTTGTTCCCGAACTGGTACTTGGCACGGATCTCGCTGTCGGTGATCGCCTCCCACAGCCGCTCGGGCGTGGTCTTGATGTAGATCTCGAACACCTTCTCCATCGGATTCTCCAGTCGCTGCTTGATGTCGCTGAGCGCTGCGGTCCAGGGCTCGGCGTACTTGCTCACCCATCGGTCGTGGACGAGGCGGATCGGCACCGGGTTCAGGAAGTGGAGCTTCTCGCGGCCGCGTCGCTTGCTGACCACGAGCCCCGCCTCCTCCAGGAGCTTGAGGTGCTTCATGACACCGAACCGGGTCATGTCGAAGCGCGCCTCGAGCTCGGTCAGCGTCTGCCCGTCATGGCGGAACAGCTCGTCGAGCAGGCTCCGTCGTGTCGGATCGGCCAGCGCCTTGAACACGTCATCCACGCGGGCCACGATAGGTGACCATATGGTCACCTGTCAAGCGGCACCCCTGGAGTTGGTGGGAGGCAGGGGACGGACGAGGGCGCGGTCCGCGGAAGCGGCCGCTCCCACGAGCCCGAGTAGCCGCCTATGCCCGCGCCCCCGAGCACCGTCCCCGAGATGAACGCCGTGCCGGTCGAACCAGCCCAATCGCCCGTTCCGGCGAGGATGGTGCCGACCGCCCGCGCCGAACCGTCGGGCGGCGGGTCGTTGGTGACGTGCTCGCGCACATGCAGCGAGCCGCACGTGTTGTCCGCAGCGGCGCGGGCGTAGATGAAGTAGTCGTTGGTGCCCGCGACACTCCCGTCGGCAGCGAGGTCCGCGTCGATGAGCTCGATCACGTGCCCGGTCCACGTCCCGGTGTAAGCCATCTCACAGATCAGACTGAAGTGCGTCGACGACCCGGACACCTCCGGTGGAGCCTTCGCCGCACATCCGGGTTGCAGCCACCCACCCGAGACCTCCGTTGCATAGGCGCGTGGACGCTGTCGTGCCGCTGACGCGGATGCGTGTTCTCCGGTCGCCAGTCCGCCGAAGGCCAAGAGCGTGAGCGCAAGTGCAAACCTCGCTCGCCTCATGACGCGCCCGACCGACGCGGGAGGCGCGTGGCCAGACCGCCGAGCAGAAGGGTCACCCCCCAGAGCAGCCAGGCTCGCATCGGCGCTCCCGTCGAGGACAGCGCTGACGGCACGTGGGAAGTGGCCGCGGCCGGTTGCACACGGCTCGTCCGCGCTGCAAGCACGTCCGACGGCGGGACGGCGGATCGCGATCCACCACGAGGCGACTCGGCGACAGCGGCCGAGCTGCGCGGCTGCGTATGCGTCTCCAGGACTGCAGGCTGCGCAGGGCCGGGACACGTCACGGAGCCGGTGAACAGACCCTTGCCGCCGTCGCGCGGTCCCGCCGTCGGCAGGTAGCCGTTGAGGTAGAAGGTCCAGTGGTTCTCGCCCTCGCCGGCGAGACCGACGAGGTCACCGGTACCGCTGCCCGGACGGATGCTCCACTTGTTGTAGCCAGGCGCGCTGTTCGTCACCGGGTCGTAGTGGTTGAAGTCGATGTAGCCGTCGGACTCGTCCATGTGAAAGGCGCCGTGCCCACAGCCGGCGACCACGACATCGTCGAACTGGTTGCCGTCACCCTCGTAGTAGCTCTTCCCACCCGTGGTCCTCTCGTCCGTGGTCAAGACGATGCTCTCGAGCTCGAAGTGGGCGGTTCCCTCGAACGTGCCGGTGAAGTACGCATCACCGCTGTCATGGAGCCGGCAGTCCACCTTGCCGGTGGTGATACCGGGGCACCGCACGCCGTTGGTCTCGGGCGCCGGCTCGTCGTAGTTGGAGTGGACGTCCACCGTCTTCACCGCTGATCCCGCTGGTCGTGCCTGGTCAGCACTCGCTCGCGCTGCCCCCGGCGCGCCCAACAGGAACGTGACGGCAATGGCGGCGGCCGCCTTCTTGGTCATCGCTTCTGTCATTCGCATGCCCCGAAGGCGTTCGGGACGGATGAACATCGTTCATTGCGGCCGAACGCCTCTGTGACAGAAGTCTCGACCGAGGAGGTGGCGAGTGACCGACAGGCACTACCCCCGTAACGGGTGGACGCAGCTCACGCTGACGGAGCTGGCTGCGGCCAAGTTCGTCTGCGACGGGCTGTCCGAGGAGGCGCTCGCCCGTCGACTGGGCATGACTCCGGCCTCGGCGCGAGCCGTCATCAGCGGCGTGTTCGACAAGCTGGGCGTCGCGTCGCGCGTCGAGCTTGTCATCCAAGCGGTCGAGCGCCACGGGGTCACCTAACGTTGCCGCCCGGTATGCGTCGGCCCCGAGGGGTGGAGATCGCAGGACGCACGGGCGAGCTGGCCGCGCTTCACGCCGCCTGGGACGTCGCCGTGCGCGGTCGCGCCCAGCTGGTAGTGGTCCGGGGCGAGGCCGGCATCGGCAAAACCGCGTTGGCCACGGCTTTCTCGGCCGAGGCGGCTCGGGGCGGGGCGATCGTGGCATGGGGTCGGGCGTGGGAGAGCGGCTGGGCGCCGCCGTTCTGGCCCTGGACACAGGTGATCCGCGTGCTCGTCGACCGATTCGGCGAGGACGCAGTCACGGGCGGCCACGCACGCCTGGGGCCGCTCCTGCCCGAGTTCGGCCGGGGCGGCGTCGACGAGGGTTTCACCGAGGAAGCTCGCTTCTTTCTCTTCGACGCGGTCAACGCCGCCCTGGCGCGCGTCACCGCTGTGCAACCTCTGGTCGTCGTGCTCGACGACCTGCATGCGGCCGACGTACCCACGCTGCTCCTGACGACATTCCTCGCCGGCCACCCCGACGATCGCGCCCTGCTCGTGCTCGGTACCTTCCGGCCCCACGAGGCAAGCCAACGTCCGGACGTGGCCGAGCTCGTTGCCGATCTCGAGCGCCAGAGCGAGACCCGAATCCCCCTCGGCCCACTCGATGCCGACGACCTGGTCCGGCTGGTCGAGCTGGAGACCGGCACCTCGCCGGACGCGTCCCTGGTCTCGCTCGTCAACCGCACGAGCGAAGGCAACCCGCTGTTCGCGCGAGAGCTCGTCCGCATCTTCGAGCACGCCGCGCCGGAGACGTCGTACCCGCCCGGTGCCATCCCCGCGACGATTCGTGATGTCATCGATCGGCGGTTGGGCGGCGTGAACGAGCGGACTCGTGAGGTGCTGGCCACCGCCGCCGTCATCGGCCGCGACTTTGGGTTCGACGTCCTCGCCGAGGTCGAGGAAGCGGCCGAGGCGACCGCAGCATGTGCGGAGGGGCGGCGGCACCAGATCGTCGTGGGCTCGGGCGATGCGTGGTCGTTCACCCACGTCCTGCTGCGCGATGCGTTGTACGACTCGCTGGTCCCAGCGGCCAGAGCCGACCGTCACCGCCGCGTCGGGGAGGCCATCGAACGGGTCTACGCCCACGACCTCGATCCGCACCTGGCCGAGCTCGCCCAGCACTTCCTCGAAGCGCCGACCGACGTCCGCCATGCCAAGGGGCTGGTCCATGCTGTCGCCGCCGGCGCCCGCGCTCGTCGTTTGCTCGCGTACGAAGAAGCAGCGGCGCTCTACCAGCGAGCGATCGAGGTCTCCGTCCCCGCCGCCGCATCAACCGCCGAACGATGTGAGCTGCTGGTTGCCGCGGGTGAGGCGCTCGTCCGTGGCGGACGGGTGGACGAAGGGCGCGCCCTGTGTGCAGAGGCGTTCGAGCTGGCAGAAGCGTTACCGAACTTCCCCCTGATGGCCCGGGCGGCCGAGTGGTACGCGGGGCTGATCGTCGAAGGCGGGGTGGTCAACGAAGAAGCCGTTCGCCTGCTCGAGCGGGCTCTGGCGCACGCCGGGCCCGACGACTCCGAAGCAAAGGCCCTCGTACTCGGCAGGCTGGCCCAGGAGCTGACGTTCAACGACGACCCCGAGCGTCGGCGCAGGCTCGCGCGCGAGGCGATCGCCGTCGCTCGCCGCACGGGGTCCACTCGAACCCTGGCCGAGACCCTGGCGTGGGTCTATCCACCGCTTGCGACACCGGACGTCGCCGAGGAGGCGCTGGCGGTTGCGACCGAGCAGGCCCGACTGGCCGCCGACCTCGGCGATCTCGAGCTGGAGGTCCGAGCCCGAGCGTCGCGCACGAACCAACTCCTCGAGCTCGGACGCATCGTGGAGTTCCGGGCAGAGGTGGAATGGCTACGAAAACGCGTCGCCAACGTCGGCGCGCCTGTCCTGCGTTGGATCGCCGACTTCGAGCCGGTCCTCGCATTGGTGCATGGTGACCTCGACGGAGCGCAAGAGCTGGCCGAGAACGCCCTCAACCGATCGCCCGGGCAGTCGAACGTGCTCGCTGGCTACGTGGGTCAGGTGGCCCAACTCGCCTGGGAGCGTGGGCGGCTCATCGAGATCGAGGCCCTGCTCGAGGTCGGAGGGGAAGGACGCCCACGCGCTCGCTCGGCGTTGCGATCCATGCTCGCCGCCGGACGGATACAAGCCGGTCGAACCGAAGAGGCCCGACCGGAGCTCGCCAACCTCGTCGCTGAGGTCGGGGACACGGGCATGACTGGCGTGATGACCCTGATGACCGTGGGCTGGCTGGCCGAGAGCGCCGCCCTGATCGGCGACCGGGATGCCGCTGCCATCCTGTATGGGCTCCTCTTGCCCTACGCGGGCCGGCACATCGCCTTGCCCATCATGCGGCCCACGGTGTACCTCGGTACGACGTCGCGCCACCTCGGGAACCTGGCCAACGTCTTGGGCCGCCCCGACGACGCCACGGCACATCACCGCCAGGCCCTCCGCCTGCACGCGGAGCTCGAAGCTGCCGTGTACGTCGGCTACAGCCAATTCGAGCTCGCGGCCGTGCTGGTGGCCCGGGGTCGGCCTGCCGACGCCCAGGAAGCGGAACGGCTCCTGGCCGAGGCCCAGGCCACCGCCGAACGCATGGGTCTGCCGTGGCTGTTGACGCGCACCGAGCAGTCGGCGCGGCCCTCGACGGGACCGGTCTCCAGCCGCGAAGCGGCTCTGGTGCGAGACGGCGAGCTCTGGAGCGTCTCCTACGCCGGAACAACCTCCCTGCTCCGGGACAGCATGGGACTGGGCTACCTCAGCCGCCTGCTCCGGCAGCCGGGAGTCGAGATCCACTGCCTCGAGCTCAGTGCCGGGACCGCGGAGACACACGCCGGTGGCGACGGCGGGCCCGTGCTCGACGACCGGGCGAAGGCCGCGTACCGATCGCGGATCGAAGACCTCGACGACGAGCTCTCGGAGGCCGAGCGGTTCGGCGATGACGAGCGCGCCGCCAAGGCCCGCGTCGAAAAGGACGCGATCATCGACGAGCTTGCCCGTGCCGTCGGCCTCGGTGGACGTGACCGGCGCATGGGCTCAGCCGCCGAGCGAGCGCGCGTCAACGTGACCCGCCACGTCCGCGGCGCGCTGGCAAAGATCGCCGAGATCAACCCTGCCCTTGGCCGCCACCTGAACATCGCGGTACGAACAGGCCACTTCTGCGCCTACGAACCGTCGGCAGCGGAGTCGCTCGTCACGTGGCGGCTGGACCGCTGACCTCGCCGATCAGGGTCGGCGCGCCGAACCATCGTCGAGGTTCGATCTGGCCGGCGTCATCTGGTGGCGTCATGAGACCGCCACCCAGGAGACGGTGTGAGGGAGCCCGACCGTGGGCAAGAACTCGGCATGTACATCGGCGTTGGCACCGTGGTCGTCGTCCTCCTCGTCGTGTTGGTGGTGGCGCTCTCTCGCCGCGGTGGCGTGTAGGCGGTCACCGCCTCCCGTCCCCACACCTCGGAACCCGGGAACAAGGCGTGACCCCGTTCGAATTGGAGCTGTCCCGCGACGGGCGTGCGACAACGATCCACGTCACCGGTGAGCTCGACGTGGCCAGCGCACCGGCGTTGCGGGCCTGTGTCGTCTCGGTGCTCGAGCAGGGGCAGCGACGGGTGATCATGGATCTCGCGAAGCTCGAATTCGTGGACTCCACCGGCCTCGGTGCGCTCGTCGGCGCGCGGAAGCGGGTCCGCGAAAGCGGGGGCGAACTCGTGTTGACCAACCCGCTGCCCCAGACCCTGAAGTTGCTCGAGCTCACCGGCCTGAACGCTGTGTTCATGATCATCTGACATGACCGCGCCGATCGCCGCCGGACCACCGCGGCCTCGGGGTCGGGTGGACCGGACCGAGCCGTCCGGCGTTTGGGCACATCAGCGACGGCGACTGTGCCTCCCGGCCACTGACCAGCTCCACACACCAAGACGGCGTTCGCTCCTCGGACCATGCGTGGAGGGCGCCAGCCCATCGGAGTTGCTGGGCCACCGATGGATCCGGTCACCGGACGCCAGAGCGGGGTATACGGTGAGCTCGACACGACACGAGTCCCCACGTGTTGAACCGGCCGATGCCGGTTCGGGAGCGATGCTCTGGACCCTGGTGCCGCGCAGCCGACCACGGCCAACGCCGGGGAGTTTCCGATGCGCATTCCGAAGTCGCTCCACGACGATGATGATCGTGGCCGTTCATCGGCGCCATCCACGACTCCAATGGCGACCCACACGCACAACGCCGAGTCGCTGCCCGAGAGGGGAGCGCTTGTCGGTACAGCGATCTCGGCCCTGTTCGGTGTGGTGTGGATCCACTGGGCCGCGTCGGGGCTCAACGGAACCGCCGCGATGACTGTTCGGGTCGTCGGGAGCGCAATCGGCGCGGTCATCCTCTTTCGGACCGCTCAACTGTGGTCATCCGTACGGCGGCCGAGTAGGCCGGCTGCGATTGCGCCTTCACGATCGAGTGTTGCATCGATGTTCTCGTCCCGGGGTTACCTCGCGGTCGTCGCCGTCCAAGCCGTGAGCATTGGGGCAGGCAACAAGTTGCTCGCAGCGACCGGTCACGGCGATTACGCCATTGCGTGGACGGCCGCTGTCGTTGGATCACACTTCCTTGCGCTCGGCCGCCTCTTCTTTGCCGGCTTCTACTGGTTGGGGTCGGCGTTGATTGTTGCCGGGATGGCAGGAACTGTGGTCGGCCTCGCCGGCGGTGGCTCGGCTGGCATTGGGACCACGGCAGGACTGACTGGCGCTGCGAGCCTCTTTGTCGCCGGTGCCTGGCCGTTGCTGTCACGACCGTCAACGACCGTGCGATGACGACAACCGTTCGCGAACTCCTCGCTCGGACTCGCAGGTGGACCTGGGGCGTGGTCGCGAGGTGCTCGTCATGACGAGGTGGTGCAGGGAACCGCGGCATCTGGGCCCGAAGTCGGGGACGTGCGGCCTGACGCAGCAGCTGGCGTAGCCTCCTGGTTCCTGCGAGCGCACAACAACCTCGTGAGCGCAGGTTTTCAATCCCCGCCCCCGTAGCTCAGGGGATAGAGCATCGGTTTCCTAATTTGATCGGGCCGGTTTTGGCGCGCTCGTGGCGTAGCGAGAAATGGCCTGTGAGCAGCGGATTTGCGTCTGGTCGTCTCACGGCTGATCACGTCGTTTCACAAGCGCTCGCGGCCTAAACGCGGCCTAGAGTCCAAGAGGCGCGTCCGCCTGATGCCGCCTTGATGCCGCCGTGACCCTCGCCTGGCATCGCTGCTACGCCCGCAGAGTCTTCTACGTCACCACCGACCCAGCCACGTGCGACGGCCATGACTCTCGTGTCAGTAGGCGGCGGCGATCAGGTCCGTTAGCGGCCGGCGACCGTCTCTGAGATCGGCTTCGGCTGCGTCGACGTCGGCGTGTGTGGGCACGTCGAGAAGTTCGACCTGCGCCTCGAAGCCCAAATGCCCTCCCACCGCTATGAGTGCCTCGTTCAGCCGGGCGAGGATCGAGTCCCGCAGGCGAATCTTGAACCGCTTGAACTGAAGCTGCCTCCACACCGAGTACGGATCGAGCACATGGTCTCGGTAGAGCCCGCGGGCGTTCCATCCGATCGGTCTCGTGGCCTCAAGGAGGAGCTCGCCGCTCATCCGATGATGCTCGGAAGCGTCGTAGTCGGTTCGCTGCCGCATCGACTGCTCTACGAGAGCGAACTCGGCACGGTGCTGCTCACTAGCGGAGGCGAGGAATCGCACGGATCGTCGCACGTCGCTCTCGATGTCCTTGGGCAAGTCGAATCGAACAACCCGATCGCGCTCCAGCTCGACGTACCCCAAGCCGTTACGACGGACCTTCTCGGCCATAGACGCTGGGACGTACTGCACGATTCGACGTCGCACACGATCGACGCTGCCGACCTGCAACGGTTCGAATCGGAACGCCACCGGCGGCGCCTTCGGATCGGCTGGGTCGACCAGGTAGTCGATCTCGTAGATCGCTGACTCGTACCCGACTATGAGTTGGGCAGTGTGCTGCATGAACTCTCGTACGGCATCCGCGAGATGTGTGCGGTCGAACTGGGTCGGAAGGCTGTCGCAGATGAGGATCTCGGCACGCGTCGAGTCGGTACCCGTGACCTCCGCGCGGAAACCTTCATCGAGTCCGCGACCGAAAGGAAGGACGTGGCTCGAATCCTCGATGAGCATGTGCTCGTAGTAGCCGTCACCGGTCGGACCAGAGCGCAGCTGAGCTTGCAACCTAACGTCATCGATGCCGTCGACGTAGTACCACCGTGACTTTCGCGTGCTGACGAGGCCGTCCCGCTTCCCTCTCACTCGTCGCCGGCTTCCTGCGTGGGGTGCTCGACGTTCGTCACAGGCGGTGTCGTCTCGTCGGCCGTGGCGGCTTCATCGATCGGCCCGTCACCGCGCTCGCGTTCGCGTTCAAGCTGATCGCGAAGCGTGTTCGCCCGATGCGAGAGCTCGAAATGCTCGCATCCGGGCTGCTTGATGAGGTACTCGACGAGAAACAGGTCCGCCACTTCCTCGAAGCTGCCCATCTCACCCGGAGCGAATACTCGCACGATGGCGCTGGGATGAGATAGCGGCCTCTCCTTCTCGAACGGCGACCAGTAGTGGCTCTCAACTACACCGCGGCTCTTGAGCAGTCGGTTGAGCAACATCTGTCGCGAGGTTCGCTCCAGCCCTCCCTGCGTCAGAGCGAAGATCGCTTCCCGTTCCTTTTGAACGAGGGCCATTTGCTCGGCGAGAGCGGGTGCTACCTCTTTGGTAAGGATGCCGTCCCACAGGTTCTGGACGTCGTCCCAGATGCCCGAGTTGTTGAGCAGTTGCATCAGCATCGCGTAGCCGCTCAGTTCCATGAGGTCGACGAGTGGTTCGGTGGCGAAGATGAACCGCGTTTGCAGTCCTTGGTCCGCGAGGTCGTCGACCAATCGCCGGCGTGCACGGTCGGCCGCGAAGACAACAGGTGGGAAGAGAACGCGCGCCAGGTCGTCGGCACCGTCGAGGATCGCGCTGAAGCAGGCATCGAAAAGGATCTTGTAGGCCTGCCCGAACAGGTCCGGTCGCGCGGTGTCGTGAGTCGTGGTGTCCAGCTTCACGCTGACCTTCGCCAGGTACCGAAGCAGCTCGTCTTCCAACGCTGCAGCTGGGTCCGACAGGTGGTCAGTTACAGGCCAGAGATCGTCGCCTGCTTGAGAGCTTCTGAATTCGCTGAGCACCGACACAGCGTCCCCGATCGCAGGGAAGTGCGATCTGACCTTTGACACCAGCTCAAGTGCATCGAACGCCATAACGGCGCCCAGCTCGCTGTCGTCGTCGATGGACACCGCAACGACACGCGCAATCTGATGTTGCACCTCACCGAGGAGCTCGTCCGTGGCGGTGAGGATCTGCCGCAGCAGAGATCGTGCCGCGTAGTGGTGAATCCACCAACTGGGTGTCACGCGGTGACCTTCGGCGCGTCTCTCGAGCGCGATGCCGGCCGCGATCTCTTCAAGCGTCGACAGAAGTTCGCGCGGTGCCGCGACTGTGTATGGAGCTGCCGATTCCTCAACTGCCTTGGCCCAAACCGTCTTGAGACTCGGTTCCGAGACGGCTTCTGCCGCCCGTACGAGGCCAAGCCATACGGCTGTGAGTGTCAGGACGGAGCGTTCGGCAGCGGCAAGGCGGAACGTGCGGAGCGTTCCGGCTTCATGCTCGATACCCGCTCGAGGGTCGTCGTGCGGCGTGTTGGCGACAGCGTCCGCCAGACACTTCGTCATGACTCTGACCAGGAGTCTCGCCTCCTCGACTTGCAGCCTTGCCGACATCCTCGCAAGAACGCGCGTGAACTCATCCGTGATCTCGATCGCGTGCGCCCATGCCGCTGCCGTGAGGAGGAGTGGCAGAAGGTCTTGGACACGCGCCGAGATCTCACGCTCGACCCAAAGGCGATCGGGCACCAAGTCTGGCTGTACGCCCGTGCGCGTAGACAACGCGATCCCGAGTCGACTGTGATCGAGTGTGAGCCAGTTGCGGTGCGCTGGGATCCTGGCGTACCAGCCGCTGTCGGAGGGAATCTGCGACTTCATCGCGGAGTTGAGCTCGGCGATCAGAACGAGCTGGTGCAACACCCGGCGTGGCGCGGCCGTTTCGTTGGATGTTCGTTCCTTTAGGAGCGTGGCGAGTTGTCGGTAGTACTGGAGCACTTCTGCGCCCTCACGATGTGCCAGCTGTTGCTCGACCTCACTGGCCTTTTCGTCGCCGCTCGATGCAGCGAGCCTCAGGGCTCTGGCAAAGCGCTTCGGCAGCGGCGTCGACAACGACGACACGTCGAAGAAGTTGAAGAGACCAGTGCCCAGAGCAACAAGGTTGAGCACTGAGAACACAACCAGCCCGACCAACACAACGACGGTGAGTCCGTAGGGCTTGTAGCCAACGATCGGCATCGCAAGAACTAGGACGCCGACGACAAGGGCACGGACCACGCTCCGCGTGAACAGCCGGCTACCGCGCTCTTGCACGAACAGCTGTCGGATTTCACCCGGAACGCTCTGGTACGACGTCGATGCGATGACCCCGACGGTCGCGTAAAACATCGCAAGCAGGAACACCTCTGCGCCGATGACGGCCGCCACCAGGGTCTCGAACGACGTCGCCTCGACCTTGGTAGAGACTCGATGAAACCACTGCGGCCCCCAGCGTGAGAGCGCTGACGCCATTGCTTCGACCGCGACGACGAGTGCGCCGGCGCCCAACGCAGCGACGATCGCCCGGCGCAGGACCGGCGGGACGAGTCGGCTGTCCTCCCGTTTGTCGTCAGCCCGTACGCGCGCCGCTGCCAGACGGCGCGACCACTGGAGTCGCCGTTGTCGACTACGTGCGCGCGATGTCCAGAACCGAAGCTCCCCAGCTCGCTCCAGCTTGCGGACGAGGCGATCACCCATGTCGATAGGCCACCCCAGCTTCTTGCCTGGAAGCCTGACCATGCGCCTGCGTGACCCGTCGCAAATCTGCTCGGCGCGCTCCTAGAAGCTCGCCCGGGGTGTCGAAGCGCAACCCCGCTGATGCGCGAGCTGACGACACGTTCATGAGGGGATTCTCCACGTTAGGTGTGACACGTTGGGGCCGACTCCGACGTCTGCACCAACTCCCAGGACTCAGCCCCAAGCTTGGCAAGATGAGCATGTCCCCGCTCGAGAACCGAGCGGCCAGTATCCGATACTGCCTGCTCACATTGGTTCTGTGCAGGTTCTGTGGGTGTTCAGCAGGGCCCGTCGTTTGCAGAGCCACGCACCGTCCGGGACGCCCACGACGAACTCACTCACCCTCGACGCGCCCAAACATGCCCGCCGCGCGCGGCTGGGCAACCACCGATCGGTGCCCAGAAGCGCGGCGTCGGAGCGGGATCGAAGTAGCACGTGACGCCGGAAGCGGGTCGCTCGGTCGCTCATACTGGCGGGGACCAGGGCGTCAGCGGTGCGTCGTTCGGCCAGCCTCCGTGACGGGCGCTCGGATGCCGCGGCCAGCCCCCGTTGTTCAGCGGGCCAACTGCGTAGACGTCCTTGGCGCTCAGGTGTTCGAACACCTCGCGGGCCCGCTGTTCACAGAACGCATTGGTCGGTGTCCCGAAACCGACCACGACGAAGTCCGAGTGGTGGACAGCCTCCACGATGGCAGCGTCGGCTTCGGGTCCGATGAGCGCCTCCCTCACTCTCGAGAGGGCGTCGGGACTCCGGCCGTGTTGCGTGATGAGCGACCTGATCGTCGCGTCGAGAGCAGCGGCGTTGGGAGTGATCCGCGGGATCACGTTCACGTAGACGACGTTGCCGACGCCGAGGCGCTTCGCCAACCTCGCGACGCCTCGGCAGGCGCTTGAGGCACGACATGTCCTGTCGTCACTGCCGGCCGGGTTCAGTCCGCACACCAGCATGACGGGAGCCATGAAGTTGTCGCTGATGCGATGGTGAAGGAGGTGCCGGAACGGGCCGACGCAGGGGCGGGCGATGAACGTCTCCATGCTTGTCTTATACGCAAACTGCGCGGGATTCCCGAGAACTCGTCGCTCACCTGCGGGTTTGCGGACACATCGGACTGATAGCACCAGACGCCGCAGCCGTGTCGGGTGACCCGACGCCGCCACAGATACTCGCTGCGTGTGTCTTCGGCCGTCTCGCCCGGCGATCGACGGATGATCCGGGACGCAGCCGGGACAACCCACGGCGCGACGCGAGGGCCACTCAGGTGCCCCGGAGGGGAACCTGCAAGGGTCTGTCCGAAGGGATGGGGTGTTATGGCGCCCCGGTCCCGTGTCGTGGCGATCCGGCGGGACGCGGGGACGGGTCCTGGGACGTTGGGATTGTCGAGATGGCGTTCCTCAACGGGCCCGGAGCGGTGCCGCTGGTTGGGCTAGCACAGCATCGGGTGGCAGCCATCGGTCTGGTGCGGGTGTTGGGCGGCTCGACGAGCCAGTCGTCGTGTCTCGACGTGGCCGATCCTGCATGCGCGCTCGTCATGGGTGTCCTTCCGGTGTGCGGTTCCCTACGAACGCGCTGATTGTTGGCCGTCCCGTTCCCGCCCGCGTTCCCGCACCGTCCCGTCGATCCGACGTCGCGTCCTCCGCCGTCCCGGTCGCGTCCCGTGCGCGATTCTCCTGAGTAGGAATCGGTCCCCGGGCACCGGGAAGTTCCTGGTCAGAGGCGTGCGGGACCGCCCCGGGCGTCCCGGTGAGCTGAGCTCCAGCTGCATGGCGAGACCGACGGGCGATGGACGGCCTAGTCATGCATGAACGAACACCGCCGCCGCGATCACCCAAGTGTCCACGAGCTGGCCCCGCCATCACCATCTCGCCTGATGAATCTGGCCGACACGATCGCCGTGGGTGCCAACCGCATGTCGGCGCACGACTGGCGATTGCAACATCGATCCGGCCTAATGAAGACCGGAACACGCCCGAGACCCTCTGTCCCGGCACCCGTCCCGGCGTCCCGCCAGACCCCCACGACCACACGGGACAGCGCCGCCCGTATGCCCCATCCCCTCGGACACACCTTGGCAGGTTCCCCTCCGGGGCACCTGCGGGCCCGAATCGCGCGTGTGTCACGCCGCTGTCCCGGGAGAAATCGATGAGCAGCCGGGCAGCGCTGCCGACAGAGCTGTGCGTGCTCATGACTCCGGGTGACCTGAGCGAGTACCTGGGCGTGCCGACGGGCACCCTCGCGAACTGGCGCTACCAGCGCCGAGGTCCAGTCTTCGTCCACGTTGGTCGACACGTCCGCTACCGCTCCGAGGACGTCGCGCGGTGGTTGGGTAGTCACACCGCGGACTCGGTAGCGAGTCATGGTCGGTGGCCGGCGAACCTCCGTCGACTCGGCGACGGCGAGGAGTAAATTTGGTGGTGTTGCCCTCGACGGCTCGGGCATGCAGTAGCTGGCCGTCCTCCCAAACCAGGCGTCGCTGCCGCGATGCCCGCGTCAGGAAGGACGGGTCCGATGGCCCACATCGAGAAGCGACTGCAGGCGGGCACGCTGAGCTGGCGGGCGAGGTACCGCAGCCCCGACGGCCGCGAGCGATCGAAGACCTTCGCACGCCGAGTCGATGCCGACCAGTTCCTCGCCCAGGTGGAGGTCGACAAGGCGCGCGGAAGTTGGATCGATCCCACTCGTGCACAGATCAGCGTCGAGGACTGGGCGGCGCGTTGGTTCGCGACGACGACACACCTCAAGCCGAAGACGAGATACGGGTACGCATCGCTGCTGCGATCCCGCATCCTCCCCGCGTTCGGGCGGACCGCCATCGGCGCCATTCACCCCATCGACGTCGCGGAGTGGCTCTCGACGATGCAAGCCGACGGCCTCAGCGCCTCTCGCTGCCGGCAGGCGTATCACGTGCTCGGCTCGATCCTTCAAGCCGCCGTCGGCAACGGCCGTCTGGCCACGTCCCCATGCGTCGGTGTGAAGCTGCCGCGCCTCCCCCAGTTGGATATGGCGTTCCTCCGGCCCGAGCAGCTGCGCGCCCTTCTGAACGTGGTCGACGCGAGGTATCGACTCTTCGTCGAGGTGCTGGCCATCGGCGGGCTCCGGTTTGGCGAAGCCGCGGCATTGCGACGCGGCCGTTGCGACCTGCTCCGGTCGCGGTTGATCGTCGCGGAGAGCGTCGCCGACGTCTCTGGCACCTTGCACTTCGGTGCGCCCAAGACACACCAGCGTCGGACGGTTACGCTGCCGCGGTTCCTGCGTGACCGCCTCGGCGAACAGCTCGTCGCGCTCGAGAACGACGAATCCCTCGTGTTCCAGGCCCCGACCGGCGGGCCGATCCGGTACTCGAACTTCGCTCGACGAGTCTGGAAGCCCGCGCTGGTGGAGGCCGGTCTTCCAAACATGGGCCTACATGCGCTCCGTCACACGTGTGCGGCCCTGCTGATCGCACAGGGTGCCCATCCGAAGGCGATCCAAAGCCACCTCGGCCATCGATCGATTACAACGACCCTCGATCGCTACGGGCACCTGTTCGAAGATGAGCACGATCGCCTCGCCGAGCGCATCGACGCCGCCTACGCCGAGGTCCTGGGCGAGGCCGAGGCTCGGGAAGCCCCGCGCCGTGCTGCCGCGGAAACGTCGCGAGGGACTCCCGGCGGCGTCATACGCCGGTGACGTCGAAGGTCTACGGTCGCCGGATGGCCGGAGCGGGCGCTCGCACCTCACGCCAGAAGCTGAGGACGTAGAGGTGGGACGTTGGCCGAAGGGCGAACGGGCAGTCGAATACCTCCTCGAACGGAGCCGGCTCGAGCCCATCGCGACGGGCGACGTGGGCGCAATGGCAAGCGTGCAGATCGAGCGTGCTACTCGTCGCATTCTCACTGCGAGAGCGGCACTCGAGCTGGACGACGTCGATGGCGCGTATGCGGCCGCCTATGACGCTTACCGGATGACCGCTGAGTCGCTGCTCGTGCACCAGGGGCTGCGGGCGACGAGCGGGGAGGGCTCCCACGTGACTGTCGAGGACGCCGTGTCGGCGCAGTTCGCGGGCGACGTGGCGGAATTCGCCAAGCCGACCTTCGAACGCATGCGACGCACCCGTCACACGGCCCAGTACTTCGATCCTTCGGCGGCTCCGATCACTCGAGCCGATGCGGAGTGGGCGATCGACAAGGCTGCGGGCGCAATCACCGGCGTCAAAGCGCTCTTCTCGACGTCGCCTCCAGACCGCTTCGTGTAGCCGTCAGAGGTCGAGCCTCAGCATCGACCTGCCGGTCACAGTCTCGTGGAAGGAGCCCGACCCAGATCGGAGCCAGTCTCGGTCGCGGACGGTCGCCTGAATCTGACGACCAAGGTGCTTCTCTGCGACAGCGACCGCGTTGTAGAGCTCGTCGCGTTCTGGCTTGCCTAGGACGAGGACGTCGATATCCCCGACCGGTCGCGCCCCGCCCTGGCCCGCATGGCGAGCCGCCCATGAGCCGTACACGTACGCCTCTGCGATTCCCGGGACGGAGCGGAGCGCCTCGGAGAGAACCGCTGGCACGCCAAAGGCCCTTGTGAGCACGTCGGCGAGCCCCGCGTAGTACGGGCTGTCCGTGTTCGCCCGCACGAGACGGGTGTTGCCGACCTTGTGGCTCGTGACGAGGCCGGCCGACTCGGCCCGCTTGATCTCCCTGTGCACGGAGGGATGGGGAGCCCCCGTCCGATCGGAAAGCTCGGTCAGGCTCAGCTCGAGATCGGGATCGCCGAGGAGAAGCGCGAGGATCTCGCCCTGCTGCTGCGAACGCAGGATGGGCAGGAGTGAGGGCGCTGGCCGTTTATCCACAAAACGAAGAATACTCTTCATTTTGTGGAATATCTCGGGATATGCTCGCTCCGGCGGCGCCGCAAGCGGGTGCGTAGCCTCGATCGACGACCATGACGGCACCTGACGAGCCCGACTACCTGCATCCTGAGCAGCGAGCGCGCCGGCGTATCGACGAGATGCTCACGGCGGCCAGCTGGATCGTGCAGGACTACAAAGCCGTGAACCTCTACGCCGGCATGGGCGTTGCCGTCCGGGAACTCCCGACGGACGCGGGCCCGGCCGACTACGTGCTCTTCGTGAACCGCCAGGCGGTCGGAGTGATCGAGGCAAAGAAGGCGGGCACCACGCTCTCGGGCGTCGAGCCGCAGACGTTGAAGTACCAGGGCCACATCCCGGGCGAGCTACCCGCGTTCCTCGTCGGCGGGCTGCTCCCGTTCGGCTACGAGTCAACCGGGACCGAGACCTACTTCACGTGCCGGATGGATCCCGAGCCGACGGCGCGGCGGGTGTACTGGTTCCACCAGCCCGACACCCTCCAATGGCAGATCGAGGATCACATCAACCACGGCGGTGGGAGCCTCCGTGCCCGGATCCCGGCCATGCCCGAGCTGGAGGAGGGCCCGGCGTGGCTCCGCGGCGCCCAGGCCGAGGCGATCCGGAACGTCGAGCGTTCCCTGCAGGACAACCACAGCCGGGCGCTCATCCAGATGGCGACGGGCTCCGGCAAGACCTTCTGCGCTGCGAACATCTGCGAGCGGCTGATCCGCAACGCCCAGGCCAAGCGGATCCTGTTCCTGGTCGACAGGGCCAACCTGGGCCGCCAGACGCTCAAGGAGTTCCAAGGCTTCGAGGTGCCGGGCTCGGGCCGGAAGTTCTCCGAGCTCTACAACGTCCAGCACCTGACCCACAACCGCTTTGATCCGGTCGCCAGCGTCTGCATCGGCACCATCCAGCGCGTCTATTCGATGCTGCGAGGGGAGGCCGAGCTCGACGAGTCGGCCGACGAGGCGAGCGGCTACGACGTGGCCCCGGCACGCCCTGTGGAGGTCGACTACAGCTCAGCGCTTCCCATCGAGGCCTTCGACGTGATCATCGTCGATGAGTGCCACCGGTCGATCTACGGCGTTTGGCGGCAGGTGCTCGAGTACTTCGATGCGTTCCTCATCGGACTCACGGCGACACCAGGCACGCAGACCTTCGGCTTCTTCAACAAGAACCTGGTGATGGAATACGGCTTCCCGCAGGCCGTGGCCGACCGGGTGAACGTCGACTTCGACGTGTTCCGTCTCGCAACAGCGATCGGGGAAGGCGGATCCACCATCGAGGCCGGGTACTGCACCACCTTTCGCGACCGCGAGACGCGCCAGGAACGCCTCGAAACCGTCGACGACGACCTCAGCTACGAGGCCAAGGAGCTCGACAAGCGCGTGGTCGCCAAAGACCAGATCCGTACGGTGGTGCGGGCGGTGCGGGACAACCTGCCCGCGATGTTTCCCGACCGCGAAGTCGATGAACACGGCCGGCTGAAGCACATCCCCAAGACGCTCATCTTTGCCAAGGATGACTCTCACGCCGAGGACATCGTGCGGATCGTCCGTGACGAGTTCGGCAAGGGCAACGACGTCATCGCCAAGATCACCTACAAGTCGTCGGACGGAAGGAAGGCCGAGGACCTGCTCCAAGCCTTCCGCACCACCTACAACCCGCGCATCGCGGTCACGGTCGACATGATCGCCACGGGCACCGACGTGAAGCCGCTCGAGTTGGTCGTCTTCATGCGGATGGTCCGCAGCCGCAACTTCTTCGAGCAGATGAAGGGCCGAGGCGTGCGCACGATCACTGACGACGATCTGCGTGTCGTCACCCCGGACGCCGTCCACAAGGACAGGTTCGTGCTCGTTGACGCGGTCGGCGTCACCGAGACCAAGCTCATCGAGGCCACTCCGCTTGAGCGCAAGCGGGGCGTGACTCTTGCCCAGCTGCTCCAACAGGTGTCCCTCGGCCAGGTGAGCGAAGACCTCGTCTCGACCCTCGCCTCCCGGCTGGCCCGCATCGACAGCCGGATCGGGACGGCAGACCGAAAACGCCTCGAAGATGTCGCAGGCCAGACCCTCTCGGCGATCGGGCACCGGCTCGTCGATGCCATCGACCCTGACCGCCACGTCGCCGAAGCCCAGAAGGCGACGGGTTCGTCCGAGCCGCTGGAGGAGGCGGTCGCCAAGGCCAAGGCAGGGCTGCTCAGCGCCGCAGTCCAGCCGTTGGCGGCCAACCCCGCGTTGCGACAGGAGCTCGTCGACGTGCAGAAGACCTTCGAGCAGATCATCGACGAGATCAGCATCGACGAGGTGACCACGGCGGAGTTCGTGGTTGACGCCAAGGCCCGGGCCGCGCAGACCATCGAGTCGTTTCGCGAGTTTCTCGACGAGCACAAGGACGAGATCACGGCCCTCCAGGTGCTTTACAGCAAGCCCTACTCACAGCGGCTCACCTACAGCGACGTGAGAGAGCTGGCCGACGCGATACGCAGGCCACCGCACCGCTGGACGCCCGAGCGGCTTTGGGAGGCCTACGAGACGCTGGACGCCTCGAAGGTCCGAGGGTCAGCCGGCACCCTGCTCACGAACATCGTCTCGCTGGTCCGGTTCACGCTCGATGGCGAAGGCGAGCTGGCACCCTTCCCCGATGAGGTTCAAAGGCGCTTCGATGCGTGGCTGGCCGTGCAGCAGAGCGCCGGGCGTACATTCACTGACGATCAGCTCGACTGGCTCCGACTCATCTGCGACCACCTCGCCGCCAGCCTGTCGATCGAGTCGCGGGAGTTCATGGATCCACCCTTCAGCCAGCGCGGCGGCTTGCACCGTGCACGCGAACTCTTCGGCTCTGAGCTCGATGCCCTCCTATCCGAGCTGACCGACGTAGTAGCAGCGTGAGCGAGCTGCCCGACGGCTGGGCCCGGTCGACGCTTGAGACTCTTGCTGCGGCCGAAGCTCGCGCCATGACCGACGGGCCCTTCGGCTCGAATCTGAAGAGTTCGCACTACACGGACACGGGCCCGCGTGTCATTCGGCTACAGAACATTGGGTTTGGCGAGTTCATCGATGAGAAGGCCCACATCAGCGAAGGACACTTCGAATCACTTCGCGCCCACGAGGTCATGGCCGGCGATCTGGTCGTGGCATCGCTCGGCCAGGATCTGCCCCGAAGCTGCGTCGTGCCCGAGCATGTCGGTCCGGCCGTTGTGAAGGCCGACTGCATCCGGATACGGCTGCATCCAGCAGTCAATCCGCGCTACGTGAACTACGCGCTGCAGCGTCCCGCTCTTCGCGTGGCAGTGTCGAAGCAGACCCACGGAGTAGGCCGACCGCGCCTCGGCATGACGGGCATCAAGGAGCTCTCCATCCCGCTGCCCGGCCGTAGGGAGCAGGACCGGATCGTCGCCGCCATGGAGGAACATCTCTCGCGCCTCGACGCTGCCAATGACTGGTTGCGGTCAGCGGAGCTTCGGCTTGAGGCCCTTGAGACTCGCATGGTCGATGACGCCTTCCGAGCCTTCGACGATCGAGTTCCGGTCGGTCAGCTCGCTGAGGTCCGGGGTGGAATTCAGAAGCAACCGAAGCGTCGACCAAGGGAGAATCCCGCGCCGTTCCTTCGGGTTGCCAACGTGGGCAACAACCGACTTGATCTCAGCGACGTTCACGAGATCGAGCTCTTCGAGGGCGAGCTTCCAAAGTATCGACTCGAACCTGGCGACCTGCTCGTGGTTGAAGGCAACGGAAGTCCCGGCCAGATCGGACGCTCAGCCGTGTGGCAGGGCGAGATCGCTGATTGCGTCCATCAGAACCACCTCATCCGGGTTCGCCCTGGTTCGTCGCTCGATCCCCGGTTCCTCGGGTTGTATTGGAACGCACGGTCAACTCGCGAGCAACTGACAGCGGTGGCGAGTTCGACGAGCGGGCTATACACCTTGAGCACCGCCAAGGTGGCGCGGGTGGAGGTCCCACTGGTCCCTCTGTCGGATCAGGTCAATGTGGTCTCGAGGCTCACGGCCGGCCTGGACGCGATCGACCGTCTGCGCTCCGTCCTTCGGGCTGCCGAAGCTCGGCAACGATCCGTTCGCCGCTCCATTCTGACAGCGGCCTTTTCGGGTCGGCTCGTCCCGCAAGACTCGTCAGAAGAACCGGCGGCGGCGCTCCTCAAACGCATTCGGGCTGACCGAGCTGCCGCTCCACTGTCCCGGCAGACGACGAAGGTCTCGGCATCGTGAGCGATAGCAAGGCGATCGTCGACAAGCTTTGGAACTACTGCAACATCCTGCGCGACGACGGGCTGTCGTATGGGGACTACCTCGAGCAGATCACATACCTGCTCTTCCTGAAGATGGCCGAGGAGCAGCGACTGCTCGGACTCGATCGGATCGTTCCCGAGGGCATGGACTGGCCGTCGTTGCTCGAACTCAAGGGCGAGGCGCTCGAGGCTCACTACATCGGGATCCTCAACAACCTCGGTCGGGGCCAGGACATGCTCGGCATCGTCTTTCGAAAGGCGCAGAACCGGATCCAAGACCCAGCGAAGCTCGAGCGGCTCATCAAGGACCTGATCGGCGGCGAGCAGTGGATGTCGCTCGACGCTGACGTGAAAGGCGACGCCTACGAAGGCTTGCTCGAGAAGAACGCGGCCGACACCAAGACGGGCGCCGGCCAGTACTTCACGCCCCGCGCATTGATCTCGGCAATGGTCGACGTCATGCGACCCGATCCGGAAATGCGGATCTGTGACCCGGCCTGTGGCACCGGCGGATTCTTTCTTGCGACCTACGACTACATCCTGCGAAACAACCGGAACCTCGATCCCGACCAGAAGCGCCACTTGCGATCGGGCTTGTTCACCGGATGGGAGATCGTGGACAACACAGCTCGGTTGTGCGCGATGAACCTGCTGCTCCATGGCATCGAGACCCCGGACTCCGACAGTCCCGTCCATGTGGACGACGCGTTGCGTGCCGACCCAAGTGAGCGCTTCGACATGGTGCTCACCAACCCGCCGTTCGGGAAGAAGTCCTCGGTGACGATCCTCAACGGCGAAGGCAAGGCCGAGCGTCAGAGTCTTACCGTCGTACGCGACGACTTCTGGGCGTCGACGTCGAACAAGCAGCTGAACTTCGTCCAGCACGTCCGCACGCTGCTCAAGGTCGAGGGCACCGCGGCGGTGGTCGTACCCGACAACGTGCTGTTCGAAGGCGGCGCCGGCGAGCTCGTGCGCCGCCGCCTACTGGACGAGTGCGACGTGCACACCCTCCTCCGACTCCCGACCGGGATCTTCTACGCCCAAGGCGTAAAGGCCAACGTGCTGTTCTTCGATCGCAAGCCGGGCTCCGATACGGCGTCCACGAAGGAGCTCTGGATCTACGACCTCCGGACCAATAAGCACTTCACCTTGAAGACCAACCCGCTCACCCGTGCTGACCTCGACGACTTCGTCGACTGCTACCGGCCTGGCAAGCGAAAGTCGCGGAAGGAGAGCGACCGCTTCCGCCGATTCACCTTCGACGAGCTTGTGGGTCGAGACAAGGCCAGTCTGGACATCTTCTGGCTTCGTGACGAAAGCCTCGAGGACTCCGACAACCTGCCGTCGCCGGCCGTCCTCGCAGCCGAGATCGTCGAGGACCTCCAAGCGGCCCTCTCCGAGTTCGCCGAACTCGCGGACTCGTTGCGGGGAATCGCAGACGAGTGACAGCTAGACCGCTTCGCGGTTCCTTGCGTTCGGTAGCCTGCGTGTCCCCCAGCTCCCGCGGCCTAACCGCGGCCTAAGCGACAGCAGACCAAGGGAGCTGGATGGCGAGGATGCCCTCTGACCAGGACGTTTTCGTCATGAGCCCCCGTGGGGCCGGACGAAAACCGCATAGACGCAGGCCACAGGCCCGCGGGGCCACATTGCGGAACGGACGCGGCGCGTTTCGGAACGCGCTCTTGTCTGGACGTCCAGTTGTGTCCACCAATGTCCAGCTAATCCGGGTGCTTCTCCATCAACACAAGGCGGCCATCAAAGGGGAGCTTGAGCGGCTGAACCAGAGCAGACACCCGATTGTCCGCGAGATGTGGGTCACGACCCAGTTCTCCGGTGTTCAGCAGGTCGTCGACGGCGAGCCTGAGCTCATGGCCGGCGTCATCACCGAGGGCACGAACGACCAAGGTTGCTCTCGCCCAATTCAGAAATAGCATCTTCCTCAGCGGCGGCCTGAACTTGGCTTTCGCCCGCTCCCACACCACAGCCTCAGCCCATTGGGTTAGTTGCTCGATTGCTTCCGGACCGGGGTCCTCCTCGGGTGGCCACATCAGCAGTTCGATCCCAAAATCAACAGGGTGCACTGGGATCCTGCGAGGCACATGCGCCTCGGATACCTCGGCCCAGGCGCGGTCAGCCGCTTGGAGCAACAGTGCATCTCGTACGCAATCACCCACAACTGCGAACAACTGCTCGAGGTCGCCGGCCGTCGCCTCCCCGTCACGAAGCAGCTGGATCAAATCAGCGTCCGAGCGCGGCACTGGCGCGGGAGTTGCCTCCAACCTCGCGATCCGGCGACCGAAGGATTCAAGCGCCATGACCGGTCTCGCCATTCGCCGCTGCCTCGAGCAACTCGAGTCGAGTTCGCAGCTCCTGCTCCAGGACTGCCTCGCGGTGAAAGCGCCGGCCCAAGTCGAGGATCGTCTTCGCAGCCGTCAGCCGTTCGCCCGGTAGATCCGACGACAGGCTTGCGCTGAGCGTTGCGACGGCAGCAACCGAAGCGCCGATCAGCATGCCGGACACTTCGCTGACTCGCTCCTGCCGGTGTGCCGAGACAGCTGCAGCAAAGGCTCCATGCCGCAGCCTGCGCTGCACCGTCTTCGTTGAGACGCCAGCCACTGCCGCCGCTGCCTGATGGGTGAGTCCCTCCCCCAGGGCCGCGATCAGCAGCTCCTCCTCGGGGCTGAACTCAACGGTGTCGTCGAATGTCACGTCTCCTCCTCATGTGATGTGAAGTGCAGCCCTTCGTGAGGAGATGGGGCCGGTAGGACAGGCTTGCTCTCCGACCCGTAGCAGGCCCTACCAGCGGCGCTTGATAGACGTCCTACATCGCGATTGTGTTTCTGACCCTGCGATTCGCCACCGGCTTCGGGCTCGACGTGCATCGGGAGTCTCCTCTAAGGACCGAATTTGGTCGTCCACCCCTTCAGGGGGATTTCCCGCGCCGCAGACAGGATCTCGATCTCTCGTTGCCGCTCGCGGCGTGTGTCTACCGAGGGGATCAGGCAACCCGAGGAGCGGTCGACGGGCAGCCGAACTCGGCGCCGCCTAGGCACCGGAGAAGCTGTAGCTCGACGGACCAGTACGCCGACGCAGGACGCCCATTAGGGGTTACTAGCGGGCATCGCAGGCCACACTCGGGCGATGACGCGGGTAGCGATCCGTCTCAGCGAAGAAAGTCGGGCAACCAGACGGATGCCCCTTCAGCTGGCGGAGCCGTCGATACCCGTCGAGAAAGAGATAGTCGTTAACGCCAATTACGCGGAAGTCGGACGGGGGCTGCTCAAGATCCGAGACGAAGCGAGCCCAGGGTCGACTCCCCCACGCCCGGAGGCGGGCACGGGCGAATCAGGGAGTGTGTACGTGGAGATCCCAACGACTCCACTCAGATCCGCGTGAATTCGTGATCCCCCCCGCAATCCTGTCCCGAGGCGATCGCGTCTGTGTCAGGGGGCAAGGCAGGTCCCCCGGCATTGGACGACGGGCTTCCTAAGCGAGTCCGCCGAGTGGGACGTATGCAGCAACTCACCGTCGTCGGCTACGTGCGGAGCATACCGATCGAGTGACCTGAGGCCGCAAGCTGAATCACGGGTGCATTCCCATCATGCCAACGGATCAGCACCGCCGCCGCCGTTTGCTGCCCGCTCCAACCGTCGAAGGATCGCTTCTGGGAGGTCGTCCATCCACACGTTCGACAACGCTCGCGCGAACTTGGCGTCCTCCTGTGCCATCCGCTCCAACCAACGCAGGTCTGCCTCATCGTCACCGATGAACGCCTCCAGAGGGCCAGCGCCAATTGCACCGAGTGCCGCCTCGTCGGCGCGTTCCACTAATGCACGCAACCCTCGTCGGACTCGCGATCGATCCTGCCACCACTCAGGTGTTAGCCAAAGCTCGACTGCCCACCACGAATCCTCCGGCTTTGGCGTACGGCTGTGGTACCGAATCCAATGGTCAGCGACGTCCTCAGCCGAAACTGCACTGATCGCGTCATCGACACGACCGTCGTCTAATAGCCGCTGAAGATTGTTCACGACATGATCGGCGACCACCTCAGTGGACCCAGCTTGAACGTATAGGTGGGCCAAGGGTATTGCTTATGTGCCCACTGCCGAGCGACGCGCACGTAACTGGATTGACGACCGGCGTTCGGTCCATCCCAACAGTTGTTGTCGTCATATTTCTTAATCTGCTTCCGCAGGTACTTCTGGTCGTTCTCGTACGCCTGCTTGTGGCCCCAATCCTTCGACATCTTCGCTTTCTGCTTCACCCACCGTGAAACAACGCCCTTCATCCCCGTCTGACCACGGGCGCCATAAGAATCTCCAAAGAGCGCACGTCGTATCTTTTGGAAAATGGAGTCGCAATTCGCTTTACCATTAAAGTCCCATGCGTTGACGGGATCTCCGTGGACGTACATGTACTCGTTTGCGCAGCCACCCTCAATGGGATCCACCTGGAGGAATCTCCCCAGTCCCGGAACGTACTGCCGAGCGCCCATCTCGATGGTTGCGACAGCAGGGAGCAAATGCTCAAGGCCCCGCTCCTGGGACCCGAGCCAGCCGAAGTCGTAGTTGCCAGCTGCGTTGTCCGGCAGTGCGCCAAGATCTCCGCCAAACGGGTCATACCGCATCGTCGTGCCTTGTTTGCTTCCTGAACCGTCGGCAACGGCCATGATGTCACCGTGGATGTTGGAGTACGACCACACGTCGGCGGGGCTCCGCTTGGTGAGGGTCACTCCGCCAATCAGCCCGATGCTGCGCTCGATGACGTTGTTGGCGCCGTCCATCGTGAAGTCCGGCGAATCGCCGTCACCCGAGAACCCATAGCGCAAGCTCGTCGGCTCGTTGGCTGCTGGTGCGGCGGGCTTCAAGGCAACGGTCACCATGGCCGAGTCCGCGGCCGCCGCCGAGGTTGCCGTACGGGTACCGGTGTCGCCGGGAGCAGCCACCGCCTGATCGGTCGCCAATGCCGTGATCTGGTTGGCAACGGTGCCGCCGGTGGAGGCAGCGTCCCATCGCTCGGTCATGCCCGTCGGGGGCGTGAGACTTGTCCCCGTCTTCAGCGCGAAGAAGCTAAGTAGCTGGTCATTGGAGCGGGGCGTGACCACGGTCGAGGCGATGTGGCTCGTCCCGCTGCTCGCGCTCTTGGTGTCGCTGAACACGTCTACCGGCGCGGTGCCGTCGACGCCTGAGTACGCGACCACCCCGCCAGATGCCTCCGGCGTGCCCGTGAGCGTCCACGCCGACGTCGCCGGCTCGGAGGCCGTCGCGACCTTCCAGGCCACCATCTCGTTGACCTTGGTCCCGTTGTTCTTGGTGTCGACGGCCGTCCAGCCGGCGGGCGCCGTTATGGTGGTGTTCGACCCTCCCCCCGCGGCCACCTGAGCGATCATGACGTCGCCGGCTGCGACGCCTGTCGGCGTCTGCAGGGCGAGCGAGCTGGCGCCGGCGCCGTTGGTGGCCGACGACGCGGAGCGGAATGCAATGGTGGAGTACGACGGCATGGCCTTGAGGGCGAAGCTGGCGCTCACCGAGTCGGCCGCGGCCGCCGAGGTGGCGGTGCGGGTGCCGGTGCTGCCGGTGATCGCCACCAGCTGGTCGTCGGCTCCGGCGGTGAGCTGGTTGGCGACGGTGCCGCCAGTGGAGGCGAGGTCGAAGCGCTCGGTCATCCCGCTCGGCGCCGTCATCGTCGTTCCCGTCTTGAGCCCGTAGAAGGTGACCAGCTCGTCATTGGCCTTGGTCGTCACCACTGCAGGGGCGACGTGGCTGGTCGACGCGGCCGCGGTCTTGTTGTTGGCCGTGACATCCAGCGGAGTGACCTGCTCCACGCCGCTGTAGGCGAGCACGCCGCCGGAGGCCTCCTGCGAGCTCGACAGCGTCCAGGTCCAGCTCGCGGGCTCGTTGCCGGTTGCCAGACGCCAGAACACCTTCTGAGCCACCAAGGTGCCGTTGTTCTTGGAGTCGAGCTGCGTCCATCCCGACGGTGCGGTGATGGTCGTGCCCGAACCGCCACCGGCCGCCACCTGGGCCACCATCACGTCGCCGGGCTGGGTGCCGGTCGGCTTGTTGAGCACGATCGAAGTGCCGCCGGCGCCGTTCGACGCCGATGACGCGTCGCGGAAGGCCGGGGTGACGGTGTTCGGACCCGCGGGCGCGCCCGTGACGTCCCGGGCGACGATGCGGTCCGTCGCGTCGCGGGTGTAATGGATCTTGGTCGGCCCGACCTCGGTCGCCATGTGACGGTCGGCGCCGTCGTAGCGCAACACCTGGCCACCGAGCGCCGTTGTGTTGCCGCGGTCGTCGTAGCTCACCGCGTTGTACCGGGTGTCGGTCGTCGAGAAGAGCCGGTCGGCTGAGTCGTAGCAGTAGCTGGCGGTGACGACGCCGTTCTTGCGTGCCGCGGTGCGGTTGGTGTTCTTCCCCGCGGTCGTCAACGCTCCGCAGCCACCGGTCGGCGCGTACTCGTAGTCGTAGTAGTCGGCCCCCGAGTAGCCCCGGGTGAGCCGGCCGGCGCCGTCATAGGTGAAGTTGGCACCGGACGGGTTGGCGTCGACGCCGTCAACGGACTGGTCGACGACCTTGCCACCCTGGCTGTAGGTGACGGCGTCAGACGCGATGAGGTTCGAGCCCTTCTTCCAAGTCAGCGCGCTCGTTCGCCCGACGGCGTCGCGGGTTACGGTGAGCCCGGTGCCGTTGCCGGCCTTGCCACTGCCCGACGGGTAGTCGACCGAGGAAAGCTCACCGGCGGCGTCGTAGGTGGCCTGGGCCACCGTCGACCCGTCGAGCTTCTGCTGGGTGACGCGGCCCGCGTCGTCGTAACTCGGCACCACCGTCCCCGCCGGCCCCTGAGTCTGGGTGACCCGCCCGGCCTGGTCGTAGGCGGTTGTGGTGGTCTTGCCCCACACGTCGGTGTAGGAGGTGACCCGGCCGAGCAAGTCGGTGACCGTCGCGATGGTCCCCACGATCTGCCCGGCCACCGTGTCGGTCACCTTGGTGCTGAGCGGGTTCCCACCAACCGCGTAGGTGGAGTCATAGGTGTGCTGGGGCTCCTGGTCCCAGGCCGGCACGACCCGCTGTCCCACCCGCCCCCGGGCGTCGTAGCTGGTGCAGCTCCAGGCGCCCTGGGCGCCGATGCTGCCGGCGCGGGAGGCGATGACCCGCCCGGCCTCGTCGTAGACGGTCTCCTCCTGGCGAGGCAGCCCAGTGCCGGCGCCGTCGGGGTCGGGACCGATCTCGGTCTTGGGCAGGCCGGCCTGGTTGTAGACCTGGGTTCCGGTGGTGCAGGGATCGTCGGCGGTCTCCGCGGACCCGCCGTTGGCGATGCCGTAGTGCGCGTAGGACCGGATGTTGCCGCCCGGCAGCGTCTTGGTCAGCCGCCGCGAGATCCCTGTCACCGCGTCCTCGTAGCTCGTGGCCGTGGTGAGGCTGGCGCCGGCGGGGTCGGTCGTCGTGGTCAGCGCGAGGCCGAGTTCGGGCCGCTGACCGTAGTTGGTGGTCGTGACCTCCGAGCCGGCGGTGGCGTCCTGGGTCGTCGAGGTCGTGACGAGGCCGTAGCCGGGGCGGAGGTTGGCCGCGTCGATGGCCTGCCACGCACCGCCGGGCGGGAGCCACTCGATGCTCATCGATGCGCCGCCGGTCTCCTCCTTGTAGTCGACGCGGATGCGGTGCCACGTGTTCGGTGCGGGGTCGTTGAAGGTCCTCGTCACCGGCGTCCCCGCGCTACCGAGGAAGCTCCACTGGTCGAGCACCTGCTGGTCGTCGATGAACAAGCGCACGCCGTCGTCTGCCTTGGTCACCCTGAACTGGTAGTCACCCGACGAGGGGATCTTGAGGTCACCGGTGAAGCGGGCCGAGAAGTTGTCCGCGTTGATCCCGGTCGTCGGCGCCGCACCAACCAGGTCGAAGTTCAAGGGCGAGGCGGTGAGCTTCCTGATCGGGGGGCCCGTGAGCGCGGTGTTGTTCCAGTAGCTGGCGGCGAGGCCGGTGATGTTCTCGTCATAGGCAGTCGTCGTCTTGGGCGTGGCCGCATCCGCGGTGCCGGGCAGCGCGGGCCCGGCGGTTGCGATGACACGGTCCTGGTCGTCATAGGTCGTGGTGGAGATGCGCCCGGCGGGATCGGTGCCGGCCAGGGCCTGGTCCTTGTCGGGATCCCAGGTCGTCGTCGATCGCTTCCCGGTGGCGTCGGTGGTTTCAACGGTGCGTAGGGCGTCGTCGTAGACGACCTGCTGATCGACCGCGGCAGCAGTGCCGGCAACGTCGACCGTTGTCACCCCGTAGGGGCCGAGGACCTTGACATGGGGCCCCCCGCCCGGGCCCGCGGCGACGGCGAGCTGGGCGACGCCATCGCCGTCGGTGTCACCCGCCGAGACGTGCGCGCCGCCCCGGAAGTCGTCAAAGGGCAGGCGGAACCACGAGGCGACGGCAGGGATGCGCACGGCGGCGTCCTCTGTCAGGGTGCCGGCGCTCACCAGATCCCGGCCGCGGGCGCCGGCGACATCGAGGCCGCCGTCGAAGCCGGTGTCGAAGGCGAACACCCCGAGACTCTGCACCTCGGCGATGCTGCCGTCGGCCTGGCGCTTCCACACCCGCAGGTGGGGGCCGCCTCCCGAACCGGGTCCGGTGATGATTTCGTCCTTGCCGTCGTGGTCGACATCCGCGGCGCTGACCCGTACGCCGCCGGCGAAAGCGGCGTCGTAGGCGAAGAAGTTGCCGAGCTCGTTGCCGGCGGCGTCGAAGTACTTGACATGGGGGCCGCCACCGGGGCCCGCCCCGGTGATGATCTCGTCGGTCCCGTTGCCATCGAGGTCACCGGTGGCCACGTCCACGCCGCCCGTGAAATTCGTATAGGGGAACACGCCGTTGAAACCCTGGTACAGGGTCCCGTCCGCGTTGAACCAGCGCACGTGGGGCCCCCCTCCCGGGCCGACGCCGGTGACGATCTCGTCGGTGCCGTTGCCGTCGAGGTCACCCGTGGCAACGTTTACCCCGAGGGACATGGTGGCGTCATAGGCGTTGAACTCGGTGGCGAGCTGGGTCCCGTCGGCCTTGAATGTCCGCACGTCCGGGCCGCCGCCAGCGCCCGGTGCGGTGACGAGCTCGTCGCCCGGGCTCGAGGGGGCGATGTTGCCGACGGCCACATCCACGCCCCCGGTCCAAGTCGACGTGTAGGCAAAGAAGCCCGCCGTCTGCTCAGCCGTGCGGTAGGTGTAGGTGTGCTTGGGCCGGGAGTCGCCGGCGTTGGGCGCGGGCAGCTGCACGTAGTCGACGCGCCCGTCGCGGTCGGGATTGGCGGCATCGGCGACGTAGGCGACCTGGGTCTGGGTGGTGCTGTCGTCGGCGCGGTCGCCATGGGCAACCGCGTCGGCTGCCAACGGGTCACGGACGCTGACCACGCGGTTCAGGGCGTCGTAGCCGAAGTCGCTCACCTGACCGCCGGGCTCTTCCGCCCGAGCGAGACGGCCGCTGACGTACCACAGCGAGATGATGTCGGTTGTCCCGGGGGTCGCGCCGGGCAGGGTGACCGAGCACAACATGTTGGTCGGCGCAGTGGCGTCGAAGCCGGACGGATTGGACGCTGCGCCATTGGGGTCGCAGCCGTAGCTGAGCGTGGCGACGGGACGGGCGGAGACCGGATCGGTCACCGTGGTCAGCCTGCCGCCGGAGTATGAGTAGGTCCACGCGGCGGGCTTGAGATCGTCCTCACCGCTGGTGGCCGACTTCAGGGTGCCGTCGGCGTTGAAGGCATACAGCGACCCGTCCTCCTCGAGCAGGCTGACGGTGCCGTCGGGGTTCGTCGAGAGCACGCCGTGCTCCCCCGCCGGCGGCGTGAACCCGCCGCTCGAGGCCTTGTACTCGTGCACCACGCCCTCGGGCGAATACAGCACGACGGAGTCGGGCGCCACGCGGGCGCCCGCGTAGTCGAGCGTGTCGGAGCCAATGGACATCGTCCAGCCCGCGGGCAGGATCTTCGTCGCCCCAGCGTAGGCGCCGACCGGATCCTTGCCGAGGGAGTTGTAGGAGAGCGACAGGCCGACCGGTCCCGCCACGGTCGAGACCGAACGCGTCTGAACGCCGATGAGGGCGTTGCCGGTGGCGAGGTCGACCTTCACGGGGCCCATGGCGTCGTAGGACTGGGTGCCGTCGTCGCCCAGGCGGCGGTCGATGCGGAACTTGTTGATGAAGCCGTCCTTGGGGAAGGTGACGAAGCCGTCGGCGTTGGTGGTGCGGGTACCCCAGAAGTAGGTGACGCCGTCGTTGAGCAAGTTGGCCGGGACGTTCCAGGTGCGGGCGGTGCTCTTGAGGGAGATGAAGCTCGTCGCGTTGGACGCCGTCTTGACCGCCGCGGGGTTCGTCGCGACGACGAATTCGTACTGCACGCCGTCACCGCCGGGATGGACGCCGAGCTGGGGAGTCAATGTGGTCACGGTTGCGCCATCGGCCGGCCCGATCGGCACGCCGATGACCGGAATCGAATACGAAACGTCGAGCTCGGCGTCCATGCTCTTGTACGTGTAGAGCCCGGCGCTCTCCTCGCCCACAATCATCAGGTGACGATCGGGGGTGGAGTTGGTGGTCCAGGTGTTCAGCAGCGCGGTTAGCGCGGCACTCGACAACGTGGCGCTGGTCGTCATGTTGGACTGGGCGAGGTACTGGCCCTTGCCGGCGTAGCCCCACGAGGAAGCCTCGTGCACGGCGACAACGGTCGAGACGTCGGTGCCGGTGGCCGATCCGGGCACCTTGGTCAGCTTGAGGTTCGCGCCGAGGATCTGATCGCCGAAGAGGTCCTGGTAGTCGAAGTCGGCGACGGTGCGCCAGTGGGTGTCGCCCGCGGCGCGGGAGTTGCCAACCCGCACGCCACAGGTGTTGGCGTCACAGGTCGGACCGTCGCTGCGGTAGTCGCGGTAGAAGCCGGGGTCAAGCACCGCGGTCGGGTCGATCGTGACCGGGAATTGCGACGCGCTGCGGCCATTCAGCCAGCCCTGGTCGACCGACACCGCGACCCGGCTCCGAGGCCCGGGGTGGGCTGCGGCCTGCTCCGGCGTCTGCGATGTCGGGTCTTGGCGCTGCGACTTGGGCTTGGCGGCGTCGGTCGGTCGGCCGTTGTGGTCGAAGACCTCGGGCGCGGCGAGCGCCACCTTGCCCACAAGTGCTCCGGTGGCGGCCAGGCGTTCGCCCTCTTGCGCGAAGTCGGCGCCGTCGACGTCGAACGCGAAGTCGGTCCGCCCCTTGCCCTTCACGATGATGTCTTCCTTCACGGCATCGGGCTCGACCGTGTAGCGCAGGTCGGCGCTTGGCCACGCGTCCTTGTAGGTGACCGTGCCGGCTTCGGCATCCACTACGGGCGTGAGCGTCTCGGCCCGACCCTCGGGCACCATCTTGAAGACCTGTCCGTTGGTCTCGACCTCGAGGCCGGAGGTCCCGAAGCGGGCCACCCAGTCGTTGGCCTTCGAGCGCCACATGCCGGGGTTGTCAGGGTCGTCGACCAGGCGAGAGTCGATGCGCTTCCACTGCATGCCAGGCGCCAGATAGTTCACCGGACGGGTGAAGAGACGCGCGGTGCGACGCCCCGCTTCGTCCTCGACGACGGTGATGCGCCTGCCACGCTCGGACACGACCTCCTTCGTGCCCGTCAGATCGGGCGTTCGGGGCTTGGCCTTGCCATCACCGCTGATCTCATGGTTCCCGAGGACGGGCGGCGGCGGCGGATCGGCCGGCGCGTCCGACGCGAGCGCCGGGAGCTCGGCTGCTGAGCTCGGCGCAGCATCGGCAACCGCAGCGGCGGGCACGAACGCCAGCTCCGCCCCGATGACGGCCACGCCCATGGCGACCGCGACGAGCGCCCGCCGCAGCGCGTACCTCGTACGGGCTCGGTTCCGATCATCCAGCGACTCGGCCGCGGGTGCCGAGCGGGCCGTTGACGCGGACGTACCAAGAGAAGTAGGCGCGGCTAAACGCCGCGAACGAGCAAACACTGGAGAATCCCCCCGAGATCAAAGCCGCCGTTATCACGAGGGGGCGTAGAAGGTCGCTACCGCCTCCCCCAACCGGCGGCAATGTACCAAGCACCGACGCCGGTTGGGAACCCCCCAATTCGACTATTTCCTCTTCGCCATCCGCCGCCGTGGACCCTCTGGTTCGCGGGCGGTCCATTGCCGCGCGCAGACAACACCGAAGACTGGGTGTTGGTGGGCGAGGTGCCATGTGCACCAGGCAACTAGGCGATGTGAAAACGGCCAACGAGGAAGCGCCGTCGGAATCTCGGCGCTCCTCAGCCTCTGGCGCTTACCGCGAGGATCGACGTGAAGATCGGAGCCTCCGCCATTCGTCCGGCCTCATCCGTTGCGAGACCAACGCCGCGTTGCGCTGGCGCACGTGGACTCCCTACGTCAATGGAATCTCGCGTATGGGGGCGAACGACGACAGTCGCGTGACGTTCGCAACCGAACTGTCGTGTAATCCGCGAGCTAGCTGAGGGGTCAGATCGGTGGGACGAAGGAACGACCGGGATTGGCCGTCTCGATCGTTCGGGGCCACGGTCGCCGCGCTTGGGGGTCGCAGATGTACACGCTGGCTTCAACGCCGAGTTCGACGGGTTTGGTTGGCTGACCAGTGTCAACGCACAACTACGCAGTGCCGGCGAAACGCGAGCGCAGCGAACGATTCCGCGGGCGTGAGACCCCGGCCTGCCGAGCCGTTCGTACCCTCGGTCCTGCACAACCAGTTGCACCCACGACCCAGCTGAACAGGAGGCAAGAAGATGGCCACGACGCTGCTGCCGGCCGTCCCCACCGTCCACGTCCCGCCCGAGGACGCTGAGCAATTGCTAATGAAAGCGGAGCGTCTCGCTGCCTTCGATCCGGTCATCGACCCCGACGCCTTCGTGCTGGAGGCTCAGGGGCTCGCCATTACCCTCACAGAGCCCGTACGCAGGGCCCTCTTGTCGTTTCGCCGACATGGCCACCCTTCGGGAGGCCTTCTCGTGCGCGGCCTGCCGACCGGGGTTGTCCCACCAACTCCGGACAGCGCAGACGAGGCGATGGGGATCCATCTTCCGGCGGCGCGAGTGATGAGCATCGCGGTAGCGGCGCTCGGCGACCAGTTCGGTTTCTCGGCTGAGCTCCGGGGCAGAATCATCCACGACATCTTGGGTGTCGCCGGCCACGAGGAGGAACAGTCGTCGATTTCCAGCGAAGTGCTCCTGGTCGTGCACAACGAAACGGCGTTCACCGAGGCCAGGCCGGACTTCGTCTCGCTGTTCTGTCTCCGGGCTGATCCAAGAGGCGGTGGTGCCACCCTGCTCGCGGGCGTGGGCCGGGCACTGGCGCAGATCGACGCCGCGTCGCGAGAGTTGCTTGCCTCCGCTCGCTTCCAGACCTCGGTCGACCTCTCGTTCGTGCGCGACAGGTCTCCGCAGGAGAAGCTGTACGCGGGGCCTATGGCCGTGCTGTCAGGAACGCCGCGGCGACCGCGGACGCGGTGTGACTTCGCCGAGACACGCGGGCTCGACCCGGATGCCGAGGCTGCGCTTGCGTCCCTGCACGCCGCAGCAAGCGCCGCTGCCGTGGAGATCTACCTCGAGCCGGGGGATCTGCTGCTCATCGCCAACCACGAGGCGTTCCACGGACGCTCGCCCTTTGCCGCCCGCCACGACGGGAGGGACCGGTGGTTGCTGCGAAGCTTCATCACCGCCGACCTGTCGAGGAGCCTGAGTGAGCGACCCGATGACGGCCGAGTGGTGGAGCCGGACCTTCCGGTAGCCGACGCGAGCTAAGCATCCCCGGGGCGGGACGACCGCACCGGGCGAGCGCTCCGTCCACCCAACGAGGAGAGTTGCAGACGTCGATGGACATCGCTAATGACGGGGCGATACGCGAGGGTCTCGGTCTCGAGCGCGGCAAGAGCGGCAGAGCGAACTGCACGTGTCAGCGCAGGACTCTCCGAGGTCGTCGCAGTCTCTGCAAGCACCGCTGCGATCGGCAGGCAACTGCGCGCCAACACCCAGCCGCTATCGAGTAGCTCTCCGGCGAGGGCACTTGCGAGTGCCCCCTGTCCTTTCAGGCATGCGGCCCAGAGGCGCGCCTTTATCACCTGGCGACGATGCACGGGGGCCTCGGTCGCATTCGCTCCCAGGGCTTGTTCGGCCTGGTCGAGCAGGGAGAGGGCGCGCTGAACCGCCGCATCGCGGCTTGCATCGAGTCCTTCAAGTTCGAGTCGGTGCGCGTCTGCGAGATGAAACTCCGCGGTGCGGTAGTGCAGGCGCGACACGTAGCCGGCGTCGGCGTCGCCTTCTTCCGAGCGCTGCCCATCGAAGCCAGGCAGCGACTCGCATGCAACGCGGAGATCCGCCATTTCCGCGAGGGCTGACCCCACAGACGGGCGCTCCCCGGTCAGGAACGCCATCTCGAGCCGGCGACGATCCTGTCCCATCCCGCAGAGCCGCAGCTGGTACTCCCACTCGGCAATTTCCACGCGCGGCACTCGTCCGGGTTCCCATCGCGCCTCAGGAAGGTTGCGGTCGCTGATGTCCTCGACCAACCACGAGGCGAGTTGGAAGCGCCGGTGGGCGCCAGCGACGATGATGGCATCGTTGAGCGCCATTAGAGATTCCTGGGTGGTGCCGGACACGGCGACCATCTCCTCCGCCCAACCCACCACCCTCCAATCCTCGCATTTGCATCCGACTTCAGCGGCAGCGCGCAGGGCGGCGGCCAGGATGCGAGAATCGCCCGCGAGGCGGGCTGCTGCGAGTACGCCGTCAACGATTTTGAGCGCGCCTTCCGGATCGGTGCTTGCCAGAGAGCGGCAGAAACCGACCGCCGCCGCCAACGCTTCTGTCGTGCGCTCGCCGGCGAGGTACGCCGCGACCCCCTCGTCGTCGGCCCCGGCTGGCACCAGGAGGGGCTCCTTGGCGACCGCGTCTATTGCCGGCAGGTGACTCTGTGGTGCGTGCTCCGAAGCCGCATGGACGACTTGCCAGAGCGCGATCGCCAGCTGAGCTCCCGCGCGGTATTGGTCAGGAGGCACGACTGCGGCAGGCCGCGAACGTTCAAGCCGGTCCAGGGCGAGGTGTAGCTCCGCAGTGAGGGATCCTTCCTCAGAAGGAGGTCCCAACGCACACCGACTTCGGGCGCGCTCAAAGGCTCGTCGCAGCAGCACCGCCCGGTAGGCGCCGTGGAAGGGATCATGGAACCAGCGGGCGGTTCGGGGGTCGGGGACGGGCGCGACGACTACCTCGGGTCCTTGGCGTGGCTCGAATACCTCGGCTAGCGCAGCCAATGCCGCCCGACGGGCCTGATACGCCGCTGTCCGCCGGAGCGTCTTTCCGGACGCCCCCGGCGTGCGCCCAGCGAGGCCATCGTTGCCAGTGAGATCGGCGGGGAACGTATCGATGCCGTACCAACCCCGCAGGACCATGCGATGGTGAGGGAGGAGTGGAGCCGCGGCCATGGCATCACCCACGTCCGCCAGCGCCGCACCGAGTGGGCGCAAGCCGTTTGCCTCCGCCGGCTCGCCCGGTGCGGGGACGATCCAACCCGCAACCGATCCCGGAATGCGGCGGGCGGGAGCCCTTTTCCAGTCGCGCTCCCTCTGAAGGATCCGAAGAGCGCCAAGCAACGCAGCCAGATCCTCTGAGCGCACCATCCCTCCCAGGATGCACCTATTTCCGCGACTCCAAGCGTCGGCGGCACCCCGCTCGGACTGGGACCACGTGGGCACCTGTTCCCGAGCTACCGCACGGATCCGCCCGCCGTCGGAATCGTGGGCGTCGAATCCCATCAGTTCACGCTCGAGCCTGATGTCCCGCGGCCCATCCGCGGCCCAATCCCCCTGTGGGTCGCCGTTCCGGTTGCCGGAGTGCCGCGCCCGATCGAACGGCGGCAAGGGCTTTGCAGGCTGCTGCCTAGCACCCCGAAAGCCCAGGTCAACGGCCAAATCCTAACCCTCCACGGACAATCCATGGGAGCGGAGTGGGAGCGAGCCACGCTCGCCTTCCGCCGCGGATCCACTCCCCGGGAATGCATCCCTGCGAAGGCAACGGCGACGAGAACCCGCCGGTAATAGCGAGCCACGCGCCGATTCGTCGCCCACGACCTCGTCGTGCTCAACAGGATCCGCCGCTAACGCACCCCGTGATCGCACTCGTCGTGTGGACGCCGAGAGTTCGACCAGGGCCCCGACGGGTTCCGAGGAAGGTCGTGGGTTAGCCAGTTGTCCAGTGGTGCGAGACCGCTTGAGTGCTTGACTACTTCCGCTGCACCTATCGCGGCGACCGCTGTCGTGGCCAGCGGAAGAACAGGCGCTTGGCTTGGCACATCGGCTCGCAGTGATTTTGAACCACACTCGGGGAGCCGAGGGGTCTCGGTGAAGGGCACGCCAAGAAGCTCGCCGAACGCCGATGCCGGCTTGGCCTGGGTGCGCGCTAGTAAGTCGATCATCTCGGCAACCACCATCCGGCCAGCGGCAGTCCATTCCCGAACGGTCTCGAGTGGCACCCCCCATCGGGCCGCGCGCTGTGTCATGGCTAGCTCGGGATCGTAAGGATGCTTGCAGAGAAGACAGCGCCCGCTGGGCACGACGCGCAATACCGAGTAGAGAAGGTCGTGCACAGCCAGACTGATGATTGTGGCGCCGCCCGCCCGACGCTGGATTGACCATCTCGCTTCGACGGTGTCGACGGCGCAGACAAGGGTGTCCCAGGGGTCGACATCCTCGAGACGAGGCACGGGCACCTCGCGCCCCCGCGATGGACGGAGGCTGTCCAGGCGGAGATCGCCGCTGGGGCTGGATGGGACCCAAGCTGTCGCACCGTGCTGACGCATCCCTGGCTCGACAAACCCGTGATGCCACAAACGGCGGATCAGGCCCCGATCATGACCAATTGGATAGGGCTGAACGACGGTCGGCGCCCACCTACGGGACATGCCGGCGAGGCGGAGTCGATCTATTTCGCGGACAAGCTTTCTGGTGCGTTCGTCACTGACGACAACGCCGCGCACGATTTCGCCCAGCGACGACTCGGTATCGGACAAGCCCTCGAGACGGTTTCAGTACTCGACGAGGCAGTAGCGATGGGCGAGTTGAGCGTCGCGGAGGCAATCGGCGTTACGGAATCGATCCGTGCCGCGGGACGGTTTCTTCGAGGCCTTCACCCGGGAGCGATTTACTGCCGCCGACTTCCAGTGACTCCGAGCACGCTGAGCAGCGTGATGACGACGCACCACTGCGTCGTCTACACGTGCATCGAGTCAAGACGACAAGAAGTCACTTGCGGCCTCTTCCGCTTCGCGCAGCTTCTCCTCGTCGGTGAGGCCGTCCCAGCGATGGTGAGACACCGATGGCAAGTCGACGTCTACGAACGTCGGTGGCTCATTCACTTGCCAGTCGGCCATTCGGTTCGAGCCGCATACGGGGCAACGAGGAGGAACGTCGGTTCCATAGCGCCCGCCCTCAGCACCTCGGTCGGCGGTGGCTCCGAACAGGAAGCGCGCGAGCTCTCCCCGTTTGCGCTCACCGAGGTCTGCGGCGAGCGGCAAACGTTCGGTGAGTTGGGAGATGTCTCCGAAGGCCGGATCCGCGATGGTCTCGACCACTGCGGCGCGGCCCGTTCCTTCGCTCCGTAGCAGAAGCGTTCCGTAGCCACCGAAGATCTCGCCCGAGGGAAATCGCGAGCCGCACTTCCCGCACACGTAGGTCACGAGCTGCAGGTTCACGGGAGTGGCGTGATCGTCTGAGGAGACAGGAGACGACTGAAGCTGTCGAGGATGGCCCAGTTCACCCCTGCGCCGCGCTCGGACTAGAAGCGAATGGCGGCGAAGCCAGCCTCGGACGCCTTGGTACCGATGCCGATCGTGTCCGCTGTGATCGGTCCACCGCTGTAGCCCCACGCCCCGGCCACCTCGGGGTTGGTGAGGTCGAGCACGTTCGCACTGGAGGCGTTGAAATGGGCGGCGAAGATCTCCGCGTTGCGGCGATGACCAGCCTCGCACTGGGACGTGGAGCAGCCCTTGTCGATGAAATTCACGCCGTGGCCCTGTGGGATCGACAAGGTTGACCGGGTCGCCGTTGACGTAGCCATAGGTGTTGCGGGTGAGCGGGTCGACGCCGATCGACAGGTTCGCCTGGGGTTGGTCTGCCCGGAAGCTGTCGGCCGTCAGGAAGGTCGACTTGGCCGGGTCGTAGGTCCTCGAGCCGAGCTGGTAGTCCCCCGTCGAGCTCTCCCGGCGTCCCCCGCGATACCAAACGGCATTCAGCGGTTTGGCGCCGGAGCTGCAGGGGTTGTCGGCGGCCTGGGCCGACTCGGGATTGCCGAAGGGGTCGAAGCGCGCGG